>JBGAVC010000090.1:0-17205 GCA_044228265.1 Pyrinomonadaceae bacterium | reverse complement strand
TTGAAGATCTCATAAATGATCCTTTTGCCATCCGGCGACAAAACGATATTGTCAAGCCCTTCTTTAGGATTCGTGTCGAGCACTTTCTCCTCATTGCTGCCGTCCGCGTTGGCTGTCAGTAATTGAAATGAATCGCTTACTTTTCGGCTAAAGGCAAGCCGTCCGCCATCCGGAGAAATGGCGACGATTCGGAACACATCATTCACGATCTTCTTCGGTTCTCCGCCTAGCGTCGGTACCCGGTACAACGACAACACGGGAGTGTCAGCACCGGCCCGATCATAGTAAACATAGTTACCGTCGGGTGTGACACCTGGTCTACATATCCAAATTCATCCGGCGGAACGATCTGGACATTACTCTGCGTAGCAACCTGCCGGAGGTAGATGCTCGTTTGGACGCCGTCCTGTTGGATATGGGCGACATACTTGCCATCCGGCGAGATGGCGGCGAACGTTGCCTTTCCGTTGGTCGTTAGCTTAGTCACCGTCGCATCGGCGAGCGAGAACTCCTTCTTCGCGGATCCGCTCATGCCTGAGTATTTGTAAATGCCAAAAACAGCCCCGATCGCCACGAGAAGGAATATCAACACGCCGCCGACGGCAAGCTTGTGGCTCGTGATCTCGCTGACGATATACTCGGCACTCGAGAGCTGCTGCGGCATGCTGTTTTGCGTCGAGATGACGTCGGAACGAATAGCCGTTGCGTTTTCGCTTCGCTGCAACGTGCTGACATTTGATGAACCGGTTGACTGAGGCATGTGCGAACGTTCAAGCTCCTCGGAAAACTCAAGTTCGCGTTTGAGATTCTTGACGTCGAGCAGCAGGTCCTTGACCGTTTGATAACGCTCGTCGGTCTGCTTTTGAAGCGACTTGCGAACTATTCGCCGCAGTTCCGCCGGAAGTGCTTCATCGAGGGACGGCGGTTCTTTTGTCAGGATCGCGGCGATCGAGTCGTTAGACGTCTCACCGCAAGGGTGTCGTTCAGAGCAAGCATTTCATACATCACTACGCCCAGGCTCCAGACGTCGCACCGGGCGTCCGTTTCTTTGCCTCTCGCCTGTTCGGGCGACATATATAGGACCGTGCCCATCACAACGCCCGGCCGAGTATTGACCTGGGCACGCGTCGCGTCCTCGGAATCAGCCTGGCCGGCCGGGTTCGCGTTCAGCTTGGCCAGGCCGAAATCAAGCACCTTAACGATCCCGTCGTCGCGGAGCATGATGTTCTCTGGCTTGATATCGCGGTGAACGATACCGGCACCATGTGCGGCGTTGAGGGCAGCGGCGACCTGCATTGCGACATCGAGGACCTCACGCAAGGTCATCGGTTCGCCCCGCAGACGGTCGCGAAGCGTCTCGCCCTTGATCAGCTCGGTCGCTATGTAACGCGTATGTTCGAACTCGCCGATCTCGTAAACGGTCAGAATATTTGGATGATTGAGCGCAGACGCGGCCTTGGCTTCCTGCACAAAGCGTCTGACCCGCTCCTCGTCGCCTGCGACCTCGTCGAGGAGGACCTTTAACGCGACCTGCCGCTCGAGCTTGGCATCCTGCGCGAGATACACCTCGCCCATGCCGCCTGTGCCGATCTTGGTGACAATACGGTAGTGACCGATCGAGGCTCCAGCCTCTATATCATTGCTCATCTCGTTAGTTGTTCTATGGGGTATCTCAAGTTAACACAGGTTTCGCAGTTCGGGCGCATTGCATTCCATCGTTATTAGCGATGTTGGTCGTGTGGAATTCATTTTGTTTTTGGGATCAAAATAAAAAATGCGGAACATCGAGGTCCCGCATTTTTCGCTTTCTTTTGCGACCAACTATGCTCTCACGCACTCGCCGCGTTTTAAGAACTGGCCGTCACCTGCCTTGCCCTTGTGCTCGCCATTTTCAATGACGACGCGTCCGCGTGAAAGAACAGTCTCGACCTTGCCTTTCATTTTCCAGCCTTCGTAGGAAGAGTAATCGACGTTCATGTGCTCGGCTTCGACGCCGAAAGTATGTTCTTTTTCCGGATCGAAGATGACGATATCGGCGTCCGAGCCAACGGCGATCGTTCCTTTCTTCGGAAAAGGCCGAACATCTTTGCGGCCGCAGTTGACGTCAGCTCGACAAATCGGTTTAACGAGATGCCCCGATTCTCTGCCACACCGCCGTTGTAGATCAGGTTCATTCGGTTCTCGACGCCGGGAGCTCCGTTCGGGATCTTTGAGAAATCGCTGAGGCCGAGTTCCTTTTGCTCCTTCATGCAGAACGGGCAATGGTCGGTCGAGATCACCTGCAGGTCGTCCATCTTGAGGCCCTTCCAAAGCTCGGCGTGGTTGTGCTTTTCACGCAACGGCGGCGTCATCACGTATTTCGCACCGTCCCAGCCGTCGCCGTAATCGTCGATCGAATGGAAAAGGTATTGCGGGCAAGTCTCGGCAAACGCCGGAATGCCGCGGTCGCGTGCTTGACGCACGCACCTGGATTGAGCGCGTCCATGCACGAAAGGTGAACAATGTAAACCGGCGACTCGGCCATCTCGGCGATCGCGATCGCTCGATGAACGCCCTCGGCCTCGGCGATCGTCGGACGAGTTAATGCATGATATTTCGGAGCGGTTCGGCCATCGGCTAGAAAACGCTTGATGATCTCGTTTATGACAATGCCGTTCTCGGCGTGCATGCAGATCAGACCGCCGCGTGCTCCCGCAGCAGACATCGCCCGAAAGATCGTCGCGTCATCGGCGAGAAACACGCCGGGATAGGCCATAAAGAGCTTGAACGACGAAATTCCCTCGTCGATGAGCTTGCCCATCTCTTTCTCATCGCCGTCCTCAAATTCGGTCGTGATCAGGTGAAAGCCGTAGTCGATACACGTCTTGCCCTCGGCCTTCTTGTGCCACGCATCGACGCCCGAAGTCATCGATTCGCCTTTGGTCTGCACCGCAAAATCAATGATCGTCGTCGTCCCGCCATGGGCCGCCGCCCGCGTGCCGGTAAAGAAATCGTCCGACGCTTAAGTCCCGCCAAACGGCAGCTCCATATGCGTATGCGGATCGATCCCGCCGGGGATAACGAGCTTTCCCGATGCATCGATAACGACATCGGCCTCCCATCGAGCGACTTGCCCAATCGTCGTCACCGTCTCGCCGTCAATAAAAATGTCAGCTTTGTAGTCGTCAACCGCGGTCACCACGCGGCCGTTCTTGATTAGAGTTTTCATAAAGCAATTCACCACAGAGGCACAGAGAACGCAGAGACTGCTAGTTAATTCTTCTCTTTATGCCGTTTTTCAATAGAGTTACGTTGAAATTTATCAGCAGTCCGAGAACTTGTTAGAAGCTGGGCCTAGTGAATCGGCTGAGAAAGAAAGTCTTCAACCAGTATGTCAATGAAATATTCTGCATCGATAGGTAGACCTTCGTAAATGATGCCCTATATTTTCGCATTCAGCACGTTTGCCTTTTGCCTTTTCTGTACTTTTCCATAAAGCACTTGTTTTTTTCGCTGTCACTTCTAAAAAACCTCTGCCTCTGTGCCTCTGTGGTATCTTCCTTAATCCCCCCCCTTCGCCGAGCAGTTTACCCTGCATAGTTTCTGCCCGGCCGTCGAGGTGTAAAGCCGAAAACGGCGAAGCAAACAGGACAAGTGCATAGTTGTGTACTCTGTGTACCATGTCCCGAAGATCACAGGCTCTGTCCATCGACTGAATTTCAGGAACAGCAAAAAGGAGATCATTCCGCGGTCGAGGTGTACGCCGAAACGCGCGGGAATGACAACTAGAAGGCCAGGTAGCCTGCTGTGTACATGTCCCTCCGACAGGCCTCCAACGACTTCTGTTCACTAAAAATGCCGTCGCGAGTATGAAAACAACGACAGTTAATAGTAATAAACAACCGCGACGCCGAGCCATTTTCGCCGGAGAAGAAGGCTGAAAAACAAAATGAGAAATGAAAAGATGAACGCTCCGAAAAGGTCCGTGCTCAGATCGCCCAGAAATGTTCCCGGAAACCCGGCGATCCCCGACAGGCTCCTGGGGTTCATGCCCGGTGGGCGGGATGGCTGGCCCAACCAAGCCGGGAATAATGTAGAATAATAGAACTATAGCACCCATACTCGAGGCTGAGGCAGCTCCTATAAGCACATCGCGGCCGACCAGTGGATCGCCAATCTCCGGCGAGCAACCGGTTCCATGAAATGACCCGCTCTGGAACACTTTTGCGCATAATTGGCTCAAATGCCAGATACATGAGGCCCGAGACCGTAGCAAAATAGAGAGAGCTTTGCAGTGCGGTCACCAAAATATCGATCTGTTGCATCCCGCCGACAAAATGCGTGGTGAACGCCCAGGAGATCATACGTATCGCGAACACAAAGATCACGATACGAACAGTACCTCTTGTGTCACTGCGTCCTTCCCGAATATTTCTTACCGCCAGCCATCCGCTGACGATAAGCACACCGAAGTAGAGCCCGAGAACGATCACGTCCTCAGCCGTTGACGACGTTCCTTGTGAGACTTGAGCGTCTGCAGGGAGGTCACCGTCCACGGTTCAACGATGTCAAAATACACTAGCTTCCCACGGTAGGCAGCAGTCTCGACACGGATAGCGATATCGGGAGCTTCAGGATATGTACCCGAAAACGCACGGCGCTCGTCAAAAGCACTAGGCGGTGACCATTGCGGCTCGATCGGCACGAAGGCTGCGAGATCGAGTCCGGCGTCTTTGAAAACTCCCGCCCAATCAAAACCACCTGTCGAAACGGCAGGCTCATCAACTCGTGGTGGAACACCCCTGAAATACGTCAGGCGCCCCTTGGTATCGAGACGGAGTCTCGCCATGCCGGGTTCTGTTTCCGGTGGATCCTCTTGCTCAATCCGCGTCCCCGCTAAAGGGGCGAGCGGTTTCGGACTTGTACGATACCAGAATCGCATAACGGCGGGTTGCCCAGTGGAGAGCCGCTGCCAGCGTTCTGGCGAAGGATCGTTCTTCTTAAGGTATTCGATATAACCCGGGTCATAAACAAATGCCGAGTAAAAATCGTTTTGCCGGTAACCATATTTCTCAACGACCTCACGGCCCCGATCCCGCAAAACATCGCCCGATTTGTCGAGCGGAATGTTACGCTCGAGAGCAGTGTACTTCGAAGTAAGAGTCGTAAAGCCAAAGCCGAGAAAAATGACCGCAAGCAATGACAAGGCAATGACCGGCCGCAGCGAGCCGGTCTTTGGTGATGCCGCGACCATTTCGGGCGAAGGCGTCTGGCCGGCCTCGGGCGCCACCGACAACGGGTCACCGCCGGGCAGAGACATTGCGACCGCCAACGCCGACTCCGGCCTTTGGGGATCTTTCTCAGACATCGTTTTATGACCGTTTCGACGAGCGGGTCGATCCCGGCGACGATGTCTGACGGGTTTTTCGGGTTCGTGGTCGCGTGTTTTATCCGGAGTTCCTGGACCGATTCGCCTTCGTAGGCTTGTTTGCCCGTGAAGATCTCGTACAACAAGAGGCCGAGCGAATAAATATCGCTTTGTTTGGTCAGCTCTTTCCCGTCGGCTTGCTCGGGCGACATGTACGCTGGAGTCCCGACTCGTGCTTCTGAGCCGTGAAGGTCGGCTTCAAATCCGGCGATACCGAAATCGGTAATTCTTGCCTCGCCCTTCGAATCGATGATCATGTTCGCCGGTTTGAGGTCGCGGTGGAGTATGCCGGCCTTGTGTATCGCGGCTAGTCCGAGACAGATCTCGCGTGAGATATCGACAGCCTTGTCCGACGGCAAGCGGCCGATCCGCCGGAGCAGCATCGACAGATCGTCTCCGTCGATGTACTCCATCGTGATGTAATAGAGCCCGTCGGTCTCGCCGATGTCGAACACGCGGCAGACGTTCCGGTGCGACACCTGCCTTGCGTTGCGAACCTCGCCGCGAAAACGTCTGAGCAGCTCTTCGTTCCGAGAAAGCGATTCGGGCAGGAACTTGAGGGCGACCGTCTGTTCGAGCTCGAGGTCCTCGGCCTTATAGACCTCGCCCATCCCGCCTTTCCCGATACGGCCGACAATGCGATAACGGCCTGCAAGCACCGTCCCCGACACGAACTGCCCGCCGCCGGTCGTCGTCATCGGCGTATCGCTCCGTTTCGGCGGCGTTTCAAGTCGTGTCGGCGTGTCGGCCTGCGGGTCGTGCGGCAAAACCGCCGTCGCGTCAGATTCGTCCCCGATGCTCGCACCGCAAGCAGGACATTTCGTTGCCGAATCAGCTAGTTCGGCCGAGCATTTATGACAGGTTTTCATAAGCAATTCACCTGAGGGAAAACTGCAGCTCGCGTTTCATCCTGATCACTTCGCATGTGCTGTGACTGATCAGTCGCCGGCCAAACTAAAATCTCTTTGACAAATTTGCGTCTTATGATATCTTGGTCGCATTATTTCGCGAAATCGGCATTCTCAGATCCGCCATAGTTGATACATCTTACGTTCGAATCGCTTTAGGGGGAATGCCAATAATGAAGGGAAGATCTGTACTCGCAGTTGCGATCTGTCTGGTCTGCTTTATCATCGGATATCTGACCTATCTCGCAACCACGCTTTTTGTCGATTCCGTCAAAAGTAAGGTTGTGTCTTGTTTCGACCCGGAGAGAGGCTGCGGTCAAAGAGAAACCGAGCCAAAGAGCAGATAGTCTGCTTTCCCCTCGGTGCTCTCGGTACTCTCTGTGGTGAATTTCTTGCTTCGTCAATCTCCCAACAGCGACCTCTCGCCGAACATCTTCGCGCCACCAATCGAGATATAGGCGGCGTACGCCATGATCGCAAAGTAAATGACGAGGATGGCTATCGTCTGCGGAAAGACGATATTTGCCGGGTCGAGAGATCGCCGATCCCACCTTTGTTGACAAGGCTGACGTTGCGGTACCGGCAGGCCAGCACCGTTCCCGCGACGAAGTCACCCTTCGGTGAACCTGGCTATTTTTTCGCCGCGACCTTTTCGAACAGCATATCCCGCATTCGCGGCGCCCCGACGTGGATCCTCGATACATTTCCCTTGGGATCGCGATCGCACCAGACCACGTAGCCGCCTTGTACGAGAAAGTGGTCTTTATAGAGGGGTGTGAGCGCCAGATCGCGGGCAGGCCGCTGCCTTAGAGACGCTTTGCCGTTTTCGATAACAAGAGTAAAAGTCGCGTCCGCCTCGTCGCTGTACCATGACCCAGCGAGCGTGGCGAGTTCGGATGCGGTCGGCGTCCATTCCTTTTCCGCGACAAACCTCGAGATGGTGCCGTCGCTGTTACGTTCCGCGGAGACGGGGGAACCATCCTTGTCCATTGCAAACGTCAATCGCGATGCACCGGCCCGAAAAGAACCATCGGGCATCGGTCTTGCTGTCTGCCCGCCAAACCTCAACTCACCGTTCTGGGCCGTTGATCTCAGTGGAAAATGTGTCGCCTCGTCACGCCAGGTTCCGACGAATTTCATTAACTGGTCTTCCGGCAATTTGTCGCCCGCCACCGCAGGAGGTGGCGGAGGCGGATCAAGTATGGCGTCGGTAATGCTCGCGGCCAGGCCGCCGGCACTCGGTGATGTGCCATTGCAAAGTACCGCAACCGACAGCTTCTTATCAGGGTAGCGAGCCAAATAGGTCTGGTAACCCGCGGTCGAGCCGCCGTGAGAAACGTCTCGCGTCCCATCATACGTGCCTACCGTCAAGCCAAGCGCATATGCGATCTTTCGGCCGTCGTTGAGGATGCCCTGAGTTTCCAGAGCATCGACGAGCGGCCCGCCCATCGATCGCGAATCGAGCATCGCGTTCCATTTAAGCCAGTCGCCGACGGTGGTCAGCATCCCGCCATTGCCGTAGACGTTCATGAACGGCATGTCGAGCCGCCATGGGCCGTTCCCGTTACGCGAATACGCCTGTGCACGGCCGGGCACGATCCGCTGGTAATCGTCTCGGATCGAGCTGTTGGTCATGCCCAACGGTTTGAACAGCCGCTCGGCCACAAAGTCGGCGAACTTCTGTTTGGAAACACGCTCGACGATGATCGCAGCGAGATTGTAGCCGCTATTCGAATACGAATATTCAGTGCCGGGTTTGAAATCGAGATGCTTTTGATGCGTGATCACATCGAGCGCAAGATCCTGAGAGATAACACGATCGCCGCGTCCCGCACCGGTGAGTGACATGACCACTCCCCAATCGCGAAGCCCGGCCGTGTGATTCAACATGTGCCTTACGGTAAGCGGCGAGCCGTAATCGGGAAGTTCGGGGATGTATTTGCGAACAGGGTCGTCGAGACTGAGCTTACCCTCAAGCGAAAGCAGCACAAGCGCCGCCGCCGTGAACTGCTTTGCGACCGAACCCGATTCAAATATCGTCTGCGGCGTGTTCGGAACATTGTGCTCGATCTCGGCGAGGCCGAACGCTTTTTCGAAAACAGATTCGCCATTCAGCGACACGCCGACCGCACATCCCGGCCCGGGAGCGACAAACGCCTTAACGGCCTTGCTCCAAGCACGTTCCGTTCCCGCGATCACCTTGTCTTTGTCAGGTGCCTGAGCCGCCAGGCTGACAAAAAACAGAACGAAAAGAAACGGCAGGGCAAAAATACGCTTTTTCATTATAAGATTGGGTCCCCAACTCATCGAAGACGCTTAAAGCTCCCCGATTGTTATCAGCGGTTTATAAACGAGCCCTTTTTTTTCTTCAGAAAGACGAGACCGTCCCCGGTTAGCAGAGTGCCAAACCCGCATCGAGTGCCGCGATCAGCTTGTCGACGGTGTCCTTAGACGAATTGAGCATCAAACCCGTCCGGATCACGTTGCCGTAAAGACCGCCCTTGCCGATCAAAACGCCCTGCCGTTTTGTTTCCTCAAAGATCTTGAGGACGGACTGCGGATCGGGTTCTTTTGTCTTCGGGTCTTTGACCAGTTCGATCGCCTGCATGATGCCCATGCCGCGGACGTCTCCGATGATCGGGTATTTTTGCTGCAGTTCGAGCAGACGCTCGTGGAAATAGTCGCCCACGACGCGGCAGTTCGTGCGGAGGTCGTCTTCCTCGATCACCTTGATCACGGCGAGGCCGACCGCCATCGAGACGGGGTTACCGCCAAAGGTCGAGAATGTGAGCCCCGGGAATTTATCAGCGACTTCGGGCGTCGCGATCGTCCATGCGATCGGCACTCCATTGCCCATGCCCTTTGCCGAAGTCATGATGTCGGGCTCGACGCCGTAGTGCTCGATGCCGAACCATTTGTCGCCGGTTCGGCCCCACGCTGTTTGGACCTCGTCCGAAATGAAAAGGCCGCCGTGGTTCTTGGTGATCTCGTGAACTCGTTTGAAATAGTCCTTTGGCGGGACGATAAAACCACCGACGCCGAGGATCGTTTCGGACATAAATGCCGCGATCTCACCGGTCGTCGTTGTCTGGATCAGTTCCTCAACGTCGTTGGCGCACGCCAGGCCGCAATTGTCCGGTGTCGCATTGAACGGACAGCGGTAACAATACGGAGCGTGAGCGTGGACAATGCCGGGTATCTGCGAGGCGATCGGCTTCCACGTCGAATGGCCGATCGTCGAAAGGGCCGTCGCAGAGCGTCCCGCATAACTGTGCCGCAGTACGACGATCTCGTTCCGGCCCGTGGCAAGTTTTGCGGCAAGTATCGCGGTGTCGTCCGCCTCGGTGCCGCTATTGGTAAAGAACGATTTCTTTAGGTTGCCAGGCGATATCTCCGCCAGCTTTTCCGCAAGGTCCCCCTGCGGCCCGTTGGCGTAAAGCGTCGAGGTGTGAGCAACGGTGTTCACCTGATCGATCCACGCCTTGTTAACGCGCGGTTCGGCGTGCCCGACGCTCACGGTCAAGACTCCTCCAAAGCAATCAAGATATTCGTTGCCATCAGCGTCCCAGACCTTATCGCCTTCGCCTTTAACGATGGCGATCGGCTCCTTGTAGTACATGGCCACTGCCGGAAAAAGAAATTCTTTGTGCTTGCGGATCGCTTCCGAAAGCGTTGATGAGGTTTGTGTTTGAGTCATACTTTTAAGGCCGCAAAGGGACGCGGAGACAGGAATTTAAGTTTAGAATGCACTTGCAATGATATGTATTTTACACCACTTTCGGTCAAAACTAACGGCCGCGATCAGGTGAGAGCGTATTCGAAAAGCACGTCGTCGCGATTTACCGCAAGCCCGCCGGTATTGGCATAGAGTGCACAAGCTGCAAGATTGGACTTACTTGTAAGAACGAAGGCCGTATCGACACCTTCCGCGCGAGAGAGTTCCAATATCGACTCTATCATGCGACGGCCAACGCCGCGGCCACGCCATGGCTCGGCCACATCCACCTCGTAGATGAACATCTTCCGGCGAACATCCTTGAACCGGCTGAGCCTGTGCGCGGTCAAAAACCCAATAGGTGCACCGCCCGCTTCTGCCGCGATGAGAAAATTGGACCGATCCGCAAGGAATCGGGCTGTGTGCTCGACGGAAACTTTATTGCCTGCCAATTCGGCGGCGATCTGTGCTGCTATCAGATCATCGCCTCGCGCGTCGAGCAACCTCCGAACGAAAAACTCCATGGTTCAAAACAGCGTTCCGCTATCGTTCGGTCCGATCATTGCGCGGCGAACAAGCGGGATCGGCGGGCCGCCGTACGAGACAAAAGCGTCGTGAAACTGTTTCCACGCCGACCGTCCGCCGCGGCTCGCGCACCAGTCCTCGCGGAGCTTCATTATCATTAACTTGCCCATCGTATAGTTTAGATAAGCCGGGTCGAATGTGCCGCGATTTGACTGCTGCTCGGCCTCGCCTTCGCTCCGAAGCCCTTGCTCCATGAACATCTTCTTCGATTCGGCGACGTTCATGCCTTTTGTATGCATGCCGATCGCCGAGAGGAACCGAACGTCGCGAAGAAGTGCTTCCTGCAACTGTCCGATATGCATTTCCGCGTCGCCAGCCCCGAGGCCCGCGTCGTACATCATTTCTTCGGTATAGTGCGCCCAGCCCTCGGCAAAGGCGTATCCGACAAACACCTGCCCAAATTTCGATTTCGCACGGTTCGCGTGTAAAAACTGTACGAAATGGCCGGGATATACCTCGTGGACCGAGGTGAACAGCAGACTTCCCTTTCCGGGCACGTATTCTTCCTGCTTTTTCTTATCCCATTTCGGATCGGGCGGCGAGACGTAGTACACGCTCGGCAGTCCGGTCTCGTACGGGCCCGGAATATTGATATACGCAAAATTCCAGGCCTTGTAGGGCGGTGCCAACGCCACCTTTGCCTCCTCGGTACCGGGGATCGAAATAATGTCCTTTTCCTTAATGAACTTCTCGAGGTCCGTTAGCTGCGATGTCGCCGCTGCCACGACGTCCTTGCCCTCGGCCTTGTGTGCTGACGCCTTGTTGCTGCACTCGGTCAAGGTCTTGCCCGGAGCATATTTGTCACATTCGGCCTTAACCGCGTCGAGGTTTCGCTGAAGGTCCTTCTTGCCGATCTCTTCGAGTTGGGCGAGGTCGATATCGACACCTTCGGTCTGTTTTAGCATCGCTTTGAACCGGTCCGGGCCGAGTGCAAAGTTGTCGTTCGCCGTCTTTTCCTGAAGCCCAAGCCAGGCATCAAACTCTTTGACCGCCTTGATCGCGCCGTCGTTGTTGTCCTTAAATTCCTTTTGCAGCGCCGCGTCTTTCACCGGAGCAAACACCTTGACGACGTCCTTCGCCATGAAATCGGCCAGCCCGCCGATCGTCTGACGGCCGATCTTGACCAGATTCTTTGCCATCGGCAATTTCATCGCCGATTTGATCTGCTGGAGCGCGGCGGGCAGATTTTTGGCATAGGCCGAGTAAGCCTTGATCCGCGTCTCGAGCGGGGCATACGGCCGCGATACATAAAAATCGGGATCGACGGCGTCGGCGTAAAAATACGGATTTGTGTGGGGCTGGTCGGCGGTCTCCCTCCAGAAAAGGTCCTTGTCGATCTGTGCGATCACGTAATCGCGCTCAAAACGCTGACGGTCGTCCAGATCCGCATCCTTAAATGCTGCGGCCTTTTCACGCTCTGCCTTGAGCCGCGCGATCTCTTTGTTCAGTCCGTCCTCGCTCCAGTCGGCGAGTTTGCCGTCGTATTCGTGCTTGCCCTGGTAAGCCCCAAACTGAGGGTTCGCGTCGAAGTAGTTCTTAAGAAAAACATCGACATAAGCATCCCAGCCTGGATCGACGGCACGCGCCGCGGCGGCATTTGATGCCTGGTTCGAGGCCTGGTTACCGGAGGGTCCCGACCCGCAAGCCGAAAAAATAACGACCGATAAGATGAATAACGCCAGCGATCTTGTTTTCATTCCGGTAATACGTATTAAGTCAAAGAGGGTTTTCCGTTCGAGACGCGCTACTTCTTGTTACCCTCATTTATCTTTTTTTCGAGCTGATCCATCTTGCCGAGCGCCATCTTCCACACGCCGTTTTCCTTGACGAATTCCATTGTTTTCCACTCGCCGTTCTCGTTCAGATACTCGATCGTTGCCTCGTCACCGGTGATCTTCTCGTTTCTCGCTTCGGCGGTCTTGGCTTGCGGCTTTTCAAAGATCGCTTTGATCTCGTCGTCAAGCGACTTTCCGTCTCCTTTTCCCATCTCGGTCAGGAAGTCGAGGATGTCTTTGGATAACACCTTTTTCATCCCTGCCACGTCTTTCCTGTCGCGTACAGCCCAGGCCGTTTTGTAAGCGTCGGTCGGCGTCGCCTGCGAAAGCTCGGTCGCGGGCTTGTCTGGCGTCTTATCGGCATTCGCTGAATTCACATTTGTGGCGTTGGCCGGCCTGTTGGCGGCATTTGAGTTGGCGGTATTCTGACAACCAGCCGCAAAAACCGCTGTCAGCACGACCGCGGCCAATAATATCCGATACATCATTTGCACTGAGTTCTCCCTTTAGATCGAAATAGTTGTTGGTGTCCGGACGGGCCGGTTGACCGTCATTTGAAGATTCTTGCACATCAGGGTGCCGTGTGCCGAACGTAAACCACCAGGTTTTGCCGGTACTGCGGGCCGCTTTTCTGACAGTCTCCATCGATTTGTTGTAAAATCAGACCTTTCTTATGTCAGGCAAGAAACTGGGTATAGCGGTGGTCGGCCTCGGCGGCGCTGTCGGTTCCACGATGGTCGCCGGGATCGAGCTGCTGAAAATGGGGCTCATCGGGACCGAAGGCCTGCCGCTCGCTGAGTTGTCGATCGCCGGAATGGCGTCGTACAGCGATATCGTTTTTGGCGGCTGGGACCTTTTTGGCGAACATCTTGCCGCGGCCGCCGAGGAACACGACGTTCTTACATACAAACAGTTTACGGCCGTTGCCGAGCCGTTAAAGGCGATCAAGCCTTGGCCGGCGGCCGGCGATGACAGGTTCCTCTCGAATATCGACGGTACCAACCGGATCGGGACTGCTTCGCATCGTGAAACGATCGCTCGCATCGCCGCCGATCTGCGCGGTTTCAGGGAACGGTGCGACTCGGTCGTGGTCATAAATCTCGCGTCCACCGAAAAGCTCCAGGCTGAAGGGAACGAGATCTTTAACAGCCTCGCCGCCTTTGAAAAAGCCCTGGATGAAAACTCCAAAGAGATCCCGCCGGCGATGCTCTACGCCTACACGGCGATAGCGGAAAAGGTTCCGTTCGGCAATTTTACGCCGTCGGTCGCGGCCGACATCCCGGCATTGATCGAGTTCGCCGAGATACAAGGTGTTCCGATCGCCGGCAAGGACGGCAAGACAGGACAGACATTTATCAAATCAGTGATCGCTCCCGCTCTCAAGTCCCGTGCGTTGAAGGTCCAAGGCTGGTTCTCGACAAATATCCTCGGCAACCGGGACGGCCTCGCACTCTCGAACGAGGATTCGCTGGCATCCAAGATCAAAACCAAAAGCTCGCTGCTCGAGGACATTCTCGGTTACGACGTCGAAGACCACATCGTCGACATCCGTTACTATCGTCCGCGCAAGGACAACAAGGAGGCGTGGGACAACATCGACGTCACGGGTTTCCTCGGCCAGCCGATGCAGCTTAAGGTCAATTTTCTCTGCAAAGACTCGATCCTCGCCGCTCCGCTCGCCATCGAGATCGCCCGATGCCTCGATCTTGCAAGGCAACGCGGCGACGCTGGCATTCAGACCCAGCTTTCGGTCTTTTTCAAGATGCCGATGTCAAAAGATGGGCATCCCGAACAAGCATTTCACCGGCAGGAGCAAATGCTTCTGGATTGGCTAACGTCATAGCCGACTACCTTCGAACCGATTTTAGTTGCATTCTATCGCTAAACAACGTTAAACTACGTTTATATTTAGAAACGGTGCCCCGGCCGACGATATTCGGGAAGAGCAGTCTTGTTCGGCGGAGTTGATACTAAGGCTGAATAAAGTCACCAACCCCGGGACCAGCAATTGGCATCATAGTTCAAACAATTGATCGAAAGCGTCTCATTTTCGCAACCCTGCGTATTGAGTTGTCGGCCGTTCCCACCGGCTATCAATGGCATACAAGAAAGCCAGCCGGAAAACCTGGTCATTTTTGCAAGAACATTGGTGACCGCAGTAATTGACGGATCGCATAGGTGTTAGCCTATGGCCGGAGCGTCGTCCCTGACGCTGTCGCAGCGATCTACCGCCCGAAGTCCTAAGAGGTATTTGATGAACGGCAAATTGATGTTGCTCGCCCTGGTGTTGCTTACCGGCGCTTTCCCGTCGTTTGGGCAGTACTCCACCGACATGCTTAACGCGCATAATAACGTGAGGGCCAACGGCCCGTTCGGACCGAATCCGGCACCAAATCCGCCACTCACGCCCTTTATTTGGAACACTGCCGCGGCGAGCACCGCGGCAAGCTGGGCAGCCACATGCCAGTTCGCACACAATCCGAACCGCGGATTTTACGGTGAGAACATTTACGCCTCGACATTTAACCCGACGCCCGCGAATATCGTCTCTAATTGGGCGTCAGAGGCTCAATATTACAATCTGTCGTCCAACACCTGTGCGGCTGGCCAGGTTTGCGGACATTACACTCAGATCGTCTGGAACTCGACGACCTCTATCGGCTGCGCGACCCAGTTCTGCAGCGTCAACTCTCCTTTTGGCGGGGGCAACTGGTATATCGCCGTCTGCGATTACTCGCCGCCGGGCAACTACATAGGACAAAAACCGTACACGGTGGTTTCAACGCCGCTCCCGGGCACGCTTCAATTCAGCTCTACCTCATACAGCGTCAACGAGAATGGCGTAACTGCGACGATCTCGGTGACGCGGGCAAGCGGCAGCGGCGGAGCTGTTTCGGTACAATACGCGACCAGCAACGGAACGGCGACCGCCGGGCAGGATTACACGTCTGCGTCAGGAACGCTGTCCTGGGCCGACGGCGATTCGAGCACAAAGAGCTTTAGCGTTCCGATCACTGACGATAACCTGTTTGAAGGCAATGAAACGGTCAACCTGAGTTTGAGCAATCCCGGCGGAGGCGCGACATTAGGCTCGCCTTCTACCGCATCACTGACGATCGTAGATAACGACTCGCAACCCACATTGTCGATCGCAAACACGCGAAGCGGCGCCGAGCCATCTACAACTGCTCTCTTTACCGTGACCTTGTCTGCTCAACCGACTTCACAGGTGACGGTCCAATATGCCTCGGCAAACGGAACGGCAACCGCGGGAAGTGATTACACGGCCGTAAGCGGCACTCTTACATTCCCGGCGAACACGACGACTTTGTCGCAGACGATCACCGTTCCAACGCTCGACGATTCCATTTACGAGGGTACCGAGAGCTTTACGGTCGGCCTCTCTTCACCGTCCGGTGCCACGATCTCTGGCGTCAATCCCGCGACGGGAACCATCACAGACAACGAGGCCCAGCCGACGGTGTCGATAGCCAGGACGACGGCCGGCGCGGAGCCGTCGACGGCAAACATATTCACGGTTACGCTGTCGGGACAGTCTAGTTCGCAGGTAAATGTTCAGTACTCATCTTCGAACGGAACGGCCACTGCGGGCAGTGACTATACCGCGGTCAGCGGGACGCTTACGTTTCTCGCGAATACGTCAGCCTTGACCCAGACGATAACGGTTCCGACTTTGGATGATCAGGTGTTCGAAGGAACTGAGAATTTCACGGTCGGACTCTCTAATCCGTTCGGTGCGACCATCAGCGGCACGAATCCCGCTACCGGTTCGATAACCGATAACGAGTCGCAGCCGACATTTTCGATCAATAACGTTTCGAACAACGAAGGCAACAGCGGTTCAACGTCGTTCACGTTCAACATTTCTCTCAGCGGCGCGACAGCTCAGGCGGCATCGGTGACTTACTCGACCGCGAATGGTACCGCCACCGCGCCCAGTGACTACACGGCGGTCCCGGCCACGCAGGTGACATTCAACCCGGGTGATCCATTGACGAAAACCGTTACGATCCTCGTCAATGGCGACACAACCGTCGAACAAAGCGAGACTTTCTTTGTTAACCTCAGCGGAGCGGTGAACGCCGGTATTTCGGTCGGCCAAGGCACGGGTACGATCGTCAATGACGATGTCGCGAGGCGGCCCGCGTTTGATTATGACGGAGACGGCAGGACGGATCAGTCCGTCTTCCGTCCGTCCAATAACACGTGGTTTCTGAACCGCTCGCAGGCCGGCCTTGCCCAGACCCAGTTTGGTACGGCAGGCGACGTGCTGACACCCGCCGACTTTACGGGAGACGGCAAGAGCGACATTGCCGTATTCAGGCCGTCCAGCGGAATGTGGTATGTCCTGCGAAGCGAAGACGGCACGTTTTACGGGTCTGGATTCGGACAGAACGGTGATATCCCGGCACCCGCCGACTATGACGGGGACGGCAAAGCCGATATTGCCTTGTATCGACCTGGCTCGGGGACGTGGTACGTTCAGCGTTCGACCGCCGGATTCATGGGCCAGCAGTTCGGCATCGCCGAGGACAAACCCGCCATCGGCGACTTTGACGGCGACGGCAAGGCCGATATCTCGGTCTACCGGCCCTCGACAGGCACATGGTACCGGCTCAACAGCTCAAATGGCACATTCACCGGCATGCAGTTCGGGGCTTCGGGTGACAAGATCGTCCCGGCCGACTACACCGGCGACGGCAAGACCGACGTTGCCGTGTTCCGGCCATCGAACGGTACCTGGTACATCTTGCGAAGCGAGGACGGTTCGTTCTACGGATCGGCGTTCGGCGT
>JBGAVC010000089.1:0-16903 GCA_044228265.1 Pyrinomonadaceae bacterium | reverse complement strand
CGCATTCTTCCATGCATCGCCTTCTTTTATATCGAAGGAAGCGACCCAGAGAGCGGGTGTGACGGGCTTGCCGTCGCATTTGCCCTTGGCATCGGCCCTGTAGGTGACGAGCGAGACATCCGGTGAGAGCGAAATGCCGGCAGGGTCTGACAATTTAAAGTCGAGGCCTTCGCATTTGGCGTCGCCCCACAGTTTGATCGCTTCGGCCCTTGGCGTACGGCCCGTTCCCGAGACATACATGAAATCCTTCGACATGACGCCTTCGATACCGGCCTTGTCACGCTGTTTCCACGCTTCCCACGCTTTGGTCTCGAGAGCCATCAGCGAGTCGGTCAGAGCATCCGGTTTGGACTCGGCAGGCTTAGCCGTTTCCTTCTTGGCCGCGGCCGGTTTCGGTGCCGCCTTGGGGTCGACGACCTCGTTTTCCACGTATAGCAGGGCTTTCCACTTATCGCCTTCGCGGATATAGACACTCGACGCCCAGACGGCCGCCGGGATCTTTTTGCCGTCGCAGGTACCGTCTTGGGTTCCCTTGAACGTCAGGACCGCAACGTCATTTCCGAGCATTGTCATCTGATCGTCTGACAGAGTGAAGCTCTTGATTTCGCACTTGGCTTCGGTCATTGCCTTGATCATCGCCGCCTTATCCTGGCGTCCGTCCTTCGAGCTGAAGCCGATGCCTTTCGACGAGTAGTTTTCCTCGGGCCACTTGGCATCCTTGTTCTTCCACGCTTCCCACCCAGATTTCTCGAGGGCCATCAGGGCCTCTTTCGTCGGAGCTGCGGCGACCGTTTTTGCGGCTGCGTTAGCCGTGTTGGCCGAATTGGATGCATTGGCGGCGTTCGTGTTTGCTGCCGGTTTATTGTCCGAAGCACCACCGCAAGCCGCCATGAATGTCGCCGTGAGGACCGACAAGAGAACAAAACCTTTCCGATACATAAATTTCTCCTTTTGCCCGAGTCCAGGGAGATCATAGAGCATGATCCCTCAGATCTCGCGGGCCGTAGCTAATTTGTAATTCTGAAATCTGAACTACTATACACTGTTTTGAGTCGATCCTCCTGACTACATCAACAGATTTTCGCTAAAACAGAAAACCGCTAACGCTATCCGTAGTATCAAATGCTGGCCTGTATCTACTATGAAAAAATAAGGGGCCGGTTCATTAGCTCCGGCCCCCAGGTAACGACACAAGATGCCAAAACGTTACATCATTGACTCGAACATAAAGGCCAGCTTCCACGCGTCGCCTTCCTTCACATAAACGGCGGTCTGGTAGAGGTCGCCGTTCGGCTGACCATCGCACTTACCGTCGGCATGGCCTTTTCCGAAGAGGATCTCAACTGTCGGCGAGACACTGTACGCTGAAGTGTCGCTAAACGACGTCTTTGTGATCCCTTCGCATTTCATTGTCTCGGTCCAGTTCTTGACGACATTGGCTTTGCCGCTAACGACGCCGCCCATCGGATCGACATTGGTAGCACCGTCGGTCAGATTCGAATTGAACCAGTTGGCATCCTTTTTCATAAATGCCTCCCAGCCGGCGTTGTGGGTCTTTGTAAGAGCATCGGTGTTTGCCGATTTCGCGGGAGCTGCCGGAGGGGCCGTGTTTGCACTTGAGTTGGCGTTGGCCGCAGGCTTATCGTCCTTCTTCGGCGCTTCCTTCTTGGCATCTGGCTTTGCCGGTGCCGGTGGCGGGGCTTTCGGATCGATGATCATATTCTCACCGTGCCATACGGCCTGCCACTTTTCGCCGTTGCGGGCATAAACTGTCCCTGCCCGCACGGGTTTGATGTCTACCATGGCACCGTCCTTACCCTCGTTGCATTTGCCCGTGCTTTCGTTCTTATACGTCAGAGCATAGGTGTCATTGTCGATCTTCGACATCTGCGGCTCACTGAGCTTGACCTCAACGCCTTCGCACTTGGCTTTGCCGATCATTTCGAGGATCCCCGCTTTGCCCATTACGTTCTTGCCCTGGGACATCACTGATTTGTCAGACAAGAAGCCGTCAAAGAATTTAGTGTCAGCCTTGATGTAGGCGTCGTTTGCCTGTTTGTCGAGAGCCAGCAGAGCGTCCGCAGTCGGGGCCGCGGCTGTCGGCTTTGCGGTGTTGGCATTTGTGGTTGCGTTGGCGTTACTTGCCGGTGCGTTGGTTGCGGGTGCTCCGCATGCCGCCAGCGAGATAGCCGCGGTAGTCATCAAAACTAACTTTGCGAGTAATTTCATATATGTCTCCTTCCATTGCAGTGTTCTCAGTCTAAAACGCAGTGTTCTCAGTCTAAAACACAAAAACCCGAGGGTTTTTCGAATTCAAAAAAAAACCGTCCGAGCGTTCCTCTAGTCGTCCTAATTGCGACTAGTTTTAACACCGCCACAACATATTGTCAAGTATTTTATTCACACGTTGCGTACGCAATACGTGTTGTTGTCGCCCTTAACACCGACGATATTAAAGAATAAACGGTCGTCTGCCGCGTTGTAATACGGGAAATGGATGGTCCCGAACATGAATAATCCGCCATGCCAGCCATCCTTTTCAAACTTCACCAGGCTTTCGCTGGTGCCATCCGGGTCGACATGCCAAAGCGCTGCAACGTTCTCTTTTTGACTCGGCGCATTTTCCGCCGTGGTGGTAAAGAAGAGGTCGTCGCCCATCGATTTCGAGTAAAAGACGGTGCCGTTTACCTCGCCGAGATTTTCGCGTCTTAAAGTTTCGCGGTCGACGCGATAGATCTTATTATCGCGAAACTCCGCGTCCGTGCCATAGGTGAAATGGTTCTCGTCAAAAAGGACGCTAACGGCACGCCAACTCTCGTCTCCGCTGCCGACCGTCTCGACCGTTGTGAAACCGTTAGAGCTTTTCAGCACCTGACATTCCTCCGCCTTGTCGCCAGTCAGGCAATATACGGCGCCCGAGAACCTGTCGAAATAAAGTCCGTGGATGTGTCTGATTGAACCGGCGGGGAATGTATACACAACCTCCAGCCGGTCGCCGCCGTTCGGATATCGGTAGATCCGCATCTCGCCGCGTTCGTCATTTGCCAGATACTCGCCAAAGTAAACGTCACCGTTCGCATCGACCGCACAACCGGCACGCAAAACGCGGCACGGGCGGACGAGGCCTTGGAGTGTGTGATACTTGCCGTTCTTTATGACTCCGACCGCTTTGTCGAATGTGATAAACAGCTCGTCCTTGTTTAACCGGATCACGTTATAGACAAAAAACCGAAGTAAGCGTTGTGCGGGCCTAAAGTTGCTTGCAAGCTCTTTCCACAAGGGAGCGTCGACGGTGCCGACTAGACGAAATGGCGGTTCAAGATTGCTGGAATGAAATATCCAGTTTCGCTTGGATAGGTAATAGGTACCGGGCTCTGCCCACTCGACCGTGTAACCGGTCAGGTTCGGTATTTGTTCCACCTTCCAACTCATAGCTCTTTATTTTTTGCAGAAATACGAGCCGATAACAAGCACGTCCATCTTGGTGCGGGAATAACACTCGATTGCCTCAGAAGGTTTGCAGACTATTGGTTCGTTTTCGTTAAAGCTTGTATTCAAGACCACGGGAATGCCGGTCTTGGATTCAAAATTTGATATCAGGTCGTAATAGAGGGGATTTTGGTCGCGGGCGACTGTCTGCAGTCGTCCCGTGTCGTCGACGTGGTTCACGGCATCAAGCTGGGAACGCCACTCGGGTTTGATCTTGTAAACATGCAGCATGAACGGCGACGGATAGTCCTGTTCGAATATCTCCGACTGTCGCTCGACGAGCACGGACGGAGCGAATGGCCTGAACGCCTCGCGGTGCTTGATACGAGCGTTCAAGATGTCCTTCATGTTCGGAAATCCAGGATGCGCCAGGATCGAGCGATTGCCCAGAGCTCGCGGGCCCCACTCCATTCTTCCCTGGAACCAGCCGATGACATTACCGTTCTTGATCTCATCTGTCGTTGCATCGATCAGTTCTTCACGTGAAAGTTCACGGTATCGGATGCCGTACCTGTCCAGTTCGGCTTTGATCTCGGCGTTCGAATATTCGTCGCCGAGATAGGCATCCTTCATCACCCAACGCTTCTTTTCTTTGAGTGAAACATTGCTGACATAAAGGGCTGCCCCGAGAGCGAGCCCATCGTCACCGGCCGCGGGCTGGATGCAAGTTTCGCGAAATGCAGTCTCGTAAAGGGCGATGCCGTTCGCGACGCTGTTGAGAGCACATCCACCAGCCATCGAGACTCTCGACACCCGCACCGCTGTGTGAAGCTCGTTGAGAAGGTGCATGTAATACTTCTCAAAGATCTTCTGCAGGCTAAATGCGATGTCCATGTCACGTTGCGTTATTTCAGTGTATGGTTCGCGGGCCGGACCGAACTTCTTAATGAATTTATCGGAATAGAGCCGATGGACGATCATTTCGCCTTCGTTATTGATCTCCATGCCCTGATTGGCCCCAAAAGGTAGGAAATAGTCTGGGTTCAACTCGAAACCGTTCTTTTTCGTCTTTAGTATGTCCTTAAAAAAGTCACTGTACGTGTCCTGCCCGAGTGGGGCAAGTCCCATGACCTTGCCTTCGTCGCCGTATTTCGGATAACCGATAAACTGACAAACGGCAGTATAAAACGTGCCTAACGAATGCGGAACGAATACCTTGTTTAATGGCCGTATCTCGTCGCCGACGCACTCGCTCATAAAGCACGAGACAAAATCTCCCGAACCGTCGATCGTGATGCCGGCCGAGTGCTCCCACTCTGATGCAAAATACGCACTCGCAGTATGGGCGAGGTGATGTTCGACATTGTGGGCTTTGAATTTCAACTTCGCGGGATCCACATCGCACTCGCGTGCGATCAAAGCCCCCAGGTCATCAAACGTCTTGCTCTTGCCGCGGATCTTGGCGAGATTCAGGAGCCGGGAGGGGTTTCGGATGGCGAACTCCAGTTTCTTGTGCAGATTTGCGGACGAGTCGCGGCCAACAGCGACATGGTCGACGTCAGCCAATGTCAAACCTGCGATCTCAAGACAACGGAGGATCGAGAGCCTTGGAAAACCGGCGTAATATTTGACGCGGTTGAGCCGCTCTTCGGCAATGGCCGCCACCGGTTGCCCATCGACGATTACTGCCGCGGCTGACCCGGCGTGATACGTATTGATACCTAAAATTACACTCATTCAGGGGTCTTGTTCGTTCTCTTGTGCCTTGGGCCAACTAGATTATTCGTGGCCATTGGTCCATACGGAGAGGTCGGAAACTCAATTTATCATTTCCGTTCGACACACGGCAACCGTTGCTTAATGCTTAAAATGCCGGATACTGGTGAATGCCATCACTATGCCGTATTCGTTCGCGGCCGCGATTGATTCGTCGTCTTTGATCGAACCACCGGGCTGGATTATGGCTCTAGCGCCAGATTTCGCGGCTTCGTCGACGTTGTCGCGAAAAGGGAAGAATGCGTCGGATGCAAGGGCAGAGCCTTTCAAGTCGAGGCCGTGACGTTCTGCTCGCATCGCGGCAATTCGGACCGAGTCGACGCGATTCATCTGTCCGGCGCCGACGCCGAGTGTCTGCGTTTCGTTAGCGAATACGATGGCGTTCGATTTGACGTGCTTGCACACTGTCCATGCGAGCATCATCGAGCGGATCTCTTCTTCTGTGGGCTGCCGTTTGGTTACGACCTTAAGTTCGCTTGGTTTCAACCGATGTACGTCTTTGTCCTGAACGAGAAAGCCGCCGGAGATCTGTTTGTGCTCGAATGCAGCGGCGGAGTTGACGCTCGACCTGTCTCCGGCGTCGAAGGCACACTCGCCTCCGCTCGAGTTTCCGCCTTTTAACCTAAGCACCCTTAGATTTTTCTTTGTATTGAATATTTGCAGCGCCTCGTCGTCGTATTCCGGTGCGACGATGACCTCGGAGAAGACCTCGATCACCAACCGAGCGGCGTCAACGTCGACTTTACGGTTGAAGGCGACGATCCCACCGAACGCCGAGAACGGGTCGGTCGCGAGCGCTCGTTTGTAGCTTTCGACGTTGGTCGCACCCGTCCCGACGCCAGACGGGTTGGTGTGCTTTATTATCGCCACGGCGCGATCGTCGAGATCGTTAACGAGCGACCACGCGGCATCCGCATCGACGTAATTGTTAAATGACATCTCCTTGCCATGAAGTTGTTCGGCAATCGCGATGCCGCGCCCCGAACCGTCATCGTATAAAGCCGCGCCTTGGTGAGGGTTCTCGCCGTAGCGAAGATCGGTGATCTTTGCCAGGTCAAGCGTTAACCTCCGCGGCAGGGCCGTCTCACCGGAACTAGGTTCGCGATTCGCTTGCTTCAAGTAGGCCGATATCGCCGCGTCGTATTCGGCCGTGCGCGTGAATGCCGTAATTGCGAGACGACGACGCGTTTCGAGCGAAAGCGAGCCGCTGTTGCCGTTCAACTCGTCGACGATGGCGCTATATTCGCTGGGATCGGTGACGACGGCTACATCGCGCCAGTTCTTGGCGGCGGAGCGGATCATCGCCGGGCCGCCGATGTCGATGTTCTCGACTGCTACTTCGAGTGAGACATTTTCGCGCGCGACGGTTTGCTCGAACGGATATAAATTGACGACAACAAGGTCGATCGGCTCGATGCCATGCTCGCGCATCGACGCGAGATGTTCCTTGTTGTCACGCAAAGCGAGAAACGCTCCGTGTATGCGCGGGTGGAGCGTCTTGACGCGGCCATCCATCATCTCGGGAAAACCGGTAACCTCAGAGACGTCGGTCACTCTGATGCCGAGTCCGCGTATGAATCTCGCGGTGCCGCCCGTCGAAATGATCTTGACGCCTAAACCATCGAGAGCCGCAGCAAGATCACTAAGTCCTTCTTTGTCCGAAACGCTGATGAGCGCCCTTTCGATCCGTCTCAATTCCGTCATAAAAACAAAAAATGCGGCCACGATGACCGCATCCGTCTTCAAACCTGAACATCCGTGTCCCGAGAACCCGTTTCGTTCTCATCAAAACAGCGAGCAAAAACTTGACCTTCGTCACCCGGCTTAGAAGAAGAATCGACCGAGGAACAAAAGGCTTAACACGAAGACCATCGCGTAGATGAGTATTTTGATAAGACTCATAACATTACCTATTCTATAACAGTGAGCCCAATATCCGTTCGTGAAAAGCCACATTTTAATTCTGACCGCGGGCCAATGTCAAAAAGTTTCCGTTCGTTTTCATACGTTTTGGCGGCGGCATTTCAGATTTTACAATTTCTTAACATATCCTCCGCCCAGGTAGTGGACGTTCGAATTTCAATAGAGCCCGGCTCAAAGCCCACTGCTCATGTCGAAGGCCGGTTTCTGAACACTCAGCGCACGAACAAGCCGAACCTCGCTTTCCTGCGCGAATACGCAGGCACTGCCGGTTTGGCGGACCGCATACGAGGACTTAGGCTCACCGACGCGAGCGGCAACGCGGTCGAGGCCAAAATGCTGATGCCCGGTGAGTATTTGGCTGCAGCGGACATTGCCGGCTGGTCCTACGACGTCGCGTTGGTCCCGCTCCCGAATGCACTGTCTCGAGCCCACGTCTCGTGGATCGACGATGATCGAGGCATTCTGATGCTCGGCGATCTTTTCCCGCAATCCGCTGAAGCTCGTCGGCCCGCGCGCGTCACGTTACAGCTTCCAAATGGCTGGGAAGCAGTTAGCACCGAGCCGCGATCGTCGAACGGCACGTTTGATATATCCGACGTCGACAAGGCCGTGTTCCTGATCACGAAAACAGGTGTCGCGAGAGCGCTAAGTTCGCAAAACGGATTGACCAGCACGACGCTGCTCGACAAATGGCAGTTCACCGACACGGACGCTTCTTCCGCCGCGAACGAGATCGTTCGAGCATACGCATCGATCCTTGGCGAACCTCCGTCAAGAAATGTTCGGATATTTATGCTGCGTTTGCCGGCAGGTACGCCTGCAGGCAAGTGGGAGGGCGACACACGGGGCAATACGGTGACGATCCTCTCTTCCGACATGCCGTTCGCGTCTCAGTCCCGCCAGCGTCTGCAGGAGCAGCTTCGACACGAGCTGTTTCACCTTTGGTTCCCGAACGGCGTGAATCTCAGCGGCAATTACGACTGGTTCTACGAGGGATTCGCTCTGTACGCGTCTTTGAAAACAGGTGTTGCGGCGAACCATCTTTCATTTGACAACTTTCTCGATACGCTCGCACGGGCCTACGACATCGAGAACACTGGTGCGGCACGCTCGCTGATCGATTCCTCGAAACGGCGTTGGTTGGGCGAGAATACGGCCCTCTATGCCCGTGGCATCCTGGCGGCATTCATTGTCGATGTCGCCTTGCTGACGCATTCGAACGGCCGGCGGTCGATCGACTCGCTGCTTCGCGAGATCTATCAGAGACACGGCCTTTCGACGCCGCGAACAGACGGTAACGATGCGGTCCTGTCTGCGATGAGGAAATATGCCGAGCTCAACTCCGTGGTATCGAGGTTCATCATCGGCAGCGATAAATTCGATTGGCGGGACGAATTGCTTGCGGCGGGCATCGAGGCCTCGACGACCGATGGGCGAACCGCGCTAGCCGTTCACCGGAGCCCTAACCGCCGACAGAGAGAAATATTGGACAGATTGGGCTATAATAGCTGGCGGAAACTTTCGGAAAGGGGAAGATGAGAACGAAGTTATACTTATTCATCGCGATTGCAGCGACGGCCGTGTTGGCGACCGGATGTACCTACATCGACCAGACCGTGGGCGGCGTGTCCAATGTTCTCGGATCGAGCGACACGGCGACGGTCATCGCAAAGACGGCCCAGATCCGCACTTCGTACGCCGTCGTCGCGGCCGACCTGCTCGAGGTGAAACGAGGTGACCGGCTGGACATCACCGATCAGCTCGAGTTTGAAAAGGTCCAATGGTTTCGCGTCCGTGCTCACGACGAAGCCCATNAAACAGGTGTTGCGGCGAACCATCTTTCATTTGACAACTTTCTCGATACGCTCGCACGGGCCTACGACATCGAGAAGATTGGTGCGGCACGCCTGCTGATCGATTCCTCGAAACGGCGTTGGTTGGGCGAGAATACGGCCCTCTATGCCCGTGGCATCCCGCTGGCGGCATTCATTGTCGATGTCGCCTTGGCTGACGCATTCGAACGGCCGGCGGTCGATCGACCAGGCTTCAAGCGGAGATCTATCAGAGACACGGCCTTCTTTGGACGCCGCGAACAGACGGTAACGATGCGGTCCTGTCTGCGATGAGGAAACATGCCGAGTCTACCCGTGGTATCGAGGTTCATCATCGGCAGCGAGCAACTGATTGGCGGGACGAATTGCTTGCGGCGGGCATCGAGGCCTCGACGACCGATGGGCGAACCGCGCTTAGCCGTTCACCGGAGCCCTAACCGCCGTGACAGAGAGAAATATTGGACAGATTGGGCTATAATAGCTGGCGGAAACTATCGGAAAGGGGAAGATGAGAACGAAGCTATACTTATTCATCGCGATTGCAGCGACCGCCGTGTTGGCGGCCGGATGTACCTACATCGACCAGACCGTGGGCGGTGTGTCCAATGTTCTCGGATCGAACGACACGGCGACGGTCATCGCAAAAACGGCCCAGATCCGCACTTCGTACGCCGTCGTCGCGGCCGACCTGCTCGAGGTGAAACGAGGTGACCGGCTGGACATCACCGATCAGCTCGAGTTTGAAAAGGTCCAATGGTTTCGCGTCCGTGCTCACGACGAAGCCCAGACCGAAGGCTGGATAGAGGCTCAAAACGTCATCACCAGCGAGACACTGAACAAATCGAAAAAGCTCGCCGAAGAGTTCCAGAATCAATCGCCGCAGGCCGCAGGCATCATCCGCTCTGCGTCGAATCTTCGTGCGGCGCCGGATATGACGCCGGAAAATGTGCTGTTTAAGCTCGCCAACGGTTCGCGGTTCGACATCATGTCCTGGAAATTCGTCCCGAAACAGGAGGCCCCGGACGTCGATGACGCCCCGAAAGGTCAACAGAAGACCGGCAAAAGGTCAAAGGACGCGGACATCGAGGCGTCGAAAGAAGGAGAACCTGACAAGATCGAGGACAAATACGATATCTGGTATCAGGTACGGCTCGATCCGTCGGTGTCGCCGGCTCCGGCTGGCTGGCTCTTCGGACGCCAGGTCGAGCTGCAGGTGCCTACCGACATCTCCTTCTTTCAGCAGAACAACCGTAAATTCGTGACCTGGCAGCGGCTTGACTCCGAGACTGCCGATAAGGGGACCGTAACCAAGGCTTCGACGCCGGGCAGCTATGTCATCCTGAGCCGGTCAAACATCGTCAAGGCTATCGATGGCGTCGAGCCCGACTTTGACGGCATTTTGGTGCTCGCTTTCGACAAATACGACCAGAACTACTACACCGCGTGGCGAAATCCGCCCGGCACCGACGTTTGGGGCCAATTGCCGCTCAAACTCGAGGGCAAAGGCGACAACAAGACCTTTACCGTCCAGCTTCGCAACGCGAACGGCAAGATCGATACCAAACAGTTCGTCGTCTTCAAGGACAAGGCTCGGATCAAAGTCACGCCGCCCGAAGATTTTGCGCAGTACACGGCCAAGAGCAAACTATGACGCCCGACGAACAGGCAAATGAATACGCCGGCGGCCCGGTTCCGTTCGACGAGCCGTTCGAGATCGAGATAACGGACGTACTCGACCTGCACGCGTTCTCTCCGCGTGAGACGCGGGCCGCGACGATGGCATTTCTCGAAGAAGCTCGGGGAAAAGGCTTTCCCGTCGTAAGGATCATTCATGGCAAGGGCGTCGGTATACAACGCGAGATCGTGCGCAAGGTCCTGCGCGAGTGCGATTTCGTCCTTTCGTTCAAGGACGCGCCGGAATTTTCGGGGAGCTGGGGAGCGACGGTAGCAAAGCTTCTGATCGCGGATTAACGCTCATCGATGACGTCGGCCCAATGGTCGCCGTCAGTTGCCGGCATAGGAGCGAACATCTCGATCACACGTTCCTGCTCGGCGATCTGTTCGTCCGCTGCACGCAGCTGCTCGGTCAGAAATTCGACCCGCCGCTCGAGCTGGCGAAGATGCTTTCGCCGCAGGATGTCCATCCTGTCGTGATAGAACAGGTAGGAGAATTGCAGGCCGGCAACGCCGGTCAGGACAAGTACGAGGCCGATGAGAGCGTAAACGAGCATGCGCGTTTTTCGGCAAATCCAGCGCCTCGCCCGTGGGAGAGACGCTTATTGAACTTGAAATTCAAATTATACTATCGACAGACCGGCAGGTAAATAGTTAACTATGCCCAACCCCGACCTCAAACTCGAATACACCTTGCTCTGCGACGACGTCCGTATCGAAATGGGCAACAAGATCTCGCTGATGGGCATTTTTCAGAACATCATGGTCGAGAAACTGCCCGTCTCGCTGATCAAATTCGCCGTCATCAACCACTGGCGCGGCAGCGGCGATCACCAGACCGAGATCCGAATTCTCTCGCCCGACAAGGCGAAAACGATCGTTACGTCGCAGCCGACCAATATTGAGCTTGCTCCCGGCGGGTTTACCGACAATGTCAGCTTTTTTGTAAATGTGGTTTTCCCCGACGCGGGCACCTACCACGTTCAGACCCTCGCCGATGGCGCGGTCGTGGACGAATTTCCACTGATCGTCACCGACTCCGACACTATGAACGCCCTGAGCCCCGCCGACGAGATCACCGAGACGGTAAACTGACTGGAGCAGAGGGCTGGAACGGCAAGCCGCCTGCTTGCCATGCCGGGTAGAAAAGCCCGAATCTGCCCTTATTTGCGCTTATCTGCGGTTAAATTTAGCTTTAACGCCTATCGTCACGGGCGTTCTCGGCCAATGTCGAGTGAAATGGCGAGGCGGTATATCGCGGGTTCGGAGACTTCGACTTCTTTGGAGGCGGTCGACTTGTTATAAGCGGCGGTGACGCGGAGTTTGGCTTCGCCCTGGGGCTGGCGGTAGGTGAATTCGCCGCTGATGTTGGTGGACGTTGTGGCGAGTTTGCGGATCGATCCGTCCGCGTTGACACGCTCAACGGTCACGGTCGCACCGGGAACGCTCGTTCCGTCCTTATAGAAAACGCTTCCCTTGACGATAACAAGCGTACCCTGATCGGACGAGAGTATCAGGCGTTCGCCGAGGTCGGTCACCTTATTCTTCTTGATCTCGACGTTATAGAGCACGCCGGCCGAATAGCCGCGTGCGTCAAAGACGAGGTTGTAGAGCCCTGCATCGAGACCGTCGAGAACGAAATCCCCCTTGGAGTTGGCCGTCGTGGTCTTTAGATCGACGCCTTTTTGTCGAGCGGTCACGGTCGCGCCGGCAATGCCCGAACCGCGAGTATTGCGGACGCGGCCTTTGAGCCCCCCCGACTGGGCGAGTGTCGCGGCAGCAAGTGCCGCCATTACGCCCACGATCGTAAGGACGCGAAGCGGACTGAACATTTTGAAAACTCTGAACTTAACCATGCGATTGAGCCTTTGCCGGACCCTGTCGGAGATCGACGGCTACATCATTGATGATGTCATCTAGGCTGCGGGTTGGCTGGTAGCCGATCAGGCGGCGGGCTTTGTCAAGGTTTGGCACGCGACGCTGCATGTCCTCGAAGCCCTCTCCGTACACCTCGTCGTACGGGATGAAGCGTATCTCGCTGCGGCTCTCGGTCAGCGAGATAGCACGTTTGGCGAGGTCGAGGATCGTCACTTCTTCGCTGTTGCCGAGATTGACGACCTGGCCAAAACACGCGGGCGTTTCGAGCAGTTTTGCGAGTCCCTGGACGACGTCCGAGACATGCCCGAAGCACCGCGATTGCGTGCCGTCGCCGTGGACCTCGATCGGTTCGTTCTTGATCGCCGCGCGGACAAAACGCGGCACGACCATCCCGTATTGGCCCGTCTGCCGCGGGCCGACTGTATTAAAGAGCCGTGCGACAACGACCTGAAGCTGTGTCTCTTTCCAGTGGGCGATGGCGAGAAATTCGTCGAGCGTCTTGGCACACGCGTAGGCCCATCGGTGCTTGTCGGTCGCCCCGGTCAACAGGTCGTCGTCCTCGCTGAAGGGAACGGTGACTCCTTTGCCGTAAACCTCGGAAGTCGAAGGGATAAGCACGCGTTTGCGGTACCGCGAGCAGTATTTGAGCACGAGATCGGTCCCGTGAAAGATAGTTTCGATCGTCCGGACCGGCTGCTCCATGATCAGCCGCACGCCGACCGCGCTTGCCATGTGATAGACGCGGTCCGCGTCGCGAACGAGCCGTTCGAGCAGGCCTTCGTTGAGGACGGTGTCGATGATCAGGCGAAATCCCGTGCGGTCCTCGAGATGTGCGATGTTTGCGTAGCGGCCAGTCGACAGGTCGTCGATGATCGTGACCTCGTGGCCTTCGCCGAGGAATTTGTCGGTCAGGTGGCTGCCGATGAACCCGGCTCCGCCGGTGATGAGGATCTTCATATGTGGCCTATTTTATCGTATTTCGAAAATATTCGACGGTTTTTGCAAGGCCCGTCTCTAGCGGCACCTTCGGCGACCATCCGACCAACTTTTGGGCCCGCGAGATATCCGGTTTACGCTGTGTCGGATCGTCCTTTGGCAGTGGAAGGTGTTTGACCCGGATCTCACGGCCAACGATCTTACCGACAAGACCGGCAAGCTCATTCATCGAGAATTCGCCGGGATTTCCCATGTTCACGGGCAAGTGAATGTCGTCGGACTCGGCGTTCATAAGCGCGATCATGCCCTCGACAAGGTCGCTGACGTAACAGAACGAACGGGTCTGCGAGCCGTCGCCGTAGATGGTCAATTCCTCGCCGCGAAGGGCCTGGACGGTGAAATTTGATACGACGCGCCCGTCGTTTTCGAGCATCCTTTCGCCGTAAGTGTTGAAAATACGTACGATACGCGTGTCGACGCCGCCCTGGCGATGATAGTCCATCATCAGCGTCTCGGCGACTCGCTTGCCCTCGTCATAGCAGCTGCGAAGGCCGATCGGGTTGACGTTCCCGTTATAGCTCTCGGTCTGCGGGTGCTCAAGGGGGTCACCGTAGACCTCAGATGTCGAAGCCTGCAGGATGCGGGCCTTGACGCGTTTTGCGAGGCCAAGCATATTGAGCGTGCCCATTACGTTGGTCTTGACCGTCTTGATGGGGTTGTATTGGTACTGAACGGGCGACGCCGGGCACGCGAGATTGTAGATCTGATCGATCTCGAGCAATATCGGCACCGTTACGTCGTGGCGAATGATCTCGAAATTGGGATCGTCGATGAGATGCGCGATATTCGCGCGGCGGCCGGTGAAAAAGTTGTCCAGGCAGATAACTTCGTTACCGTCGCCGAGCAAGCGGTCGCAGAGATGGGAACCGATAAACCCGGCGCCGCCGGTGACGAGTATACGCATGGACGATATTCTGCCACAGAGATCACCGAGAACACAGAGACAAAACGGTTTTGCTCAGTGAACTCTGTGGTCTCGGTGGCCAATTCCTATTTCAGATTTTTCTCAAAAAAACTCAAAATTCGCGTGTATTCGTCGGTCCAACTCGTCGGCCTGACAAAGCCGTGATTTTCCGCCGGATAGAATTGCTCCGTAAAATATTCGGTTTTGCCGAGTCGTATAAGCTTTTCAGTTAGCTGCATCGAGTCCTCGACGTGGACATTGTCGTCGACGATGCCGTGGAGGATCAGGAGCTGTGTCTTCAAACCGTCGGCGTAAGAGATCGGCGAACTGCGTTTATAGGCCTCGGGATTCTTATCCGGGAACCCGAGCCGCTGGGCGGTGTACCCGGGCGACGAGGCGTAATAATTCTTCCAGTCCGCGACCGGCCTCAACGCCGCGGCCGCTGCGATCTTGTCCGGAGCCCGGAAAGCAAGCATTTCGGCCATGAAACCGCCGTAACTACCGCCATAGACGCCCACGTGCTTGGGATCGACCGCGTAGTTCTTCATCATGAAATCGATCGCGTCGAGGTGGTCATCATAGTCTTTGCCGCCGAGAAAATCGTAAACGTCAGTCCGCCAATCGCGTCCGTAGCCGGCAGATCCGCGATAGTCGATGTCGATCACGACATATCCGCGTTGAGCCAGCAACTCATTGAACATGAACTCACGATAATAGTTATTCCAGCCGTTGATAGTGTTTTGCAGATAACCCGCGCCGTGGACGAAAACGACCATTGGATACTTCTTCTTTTGGTCAAAGCCGCCGGGAATGTAGATCTTGGACTTTATCTGCTTGCCGTCGCGCGAGGGTATGTCGATGAATCTGGGTTCGATCCACGTACGTTTAGAGAACGCATCGGGAACGGTCCTCGTCAATTGGACCGGCGGGTTAAATCCCTCGCAGCCCGGACATACTTTCTGAGCGTAAAGATCGTCGGGCATGTTCCACCTCGACGCGCTATACATGAGGACGGGCTGCGAATTCTGATCGTCCATCTGCGGAGTCGTTAGCATTCCACCGTCCCGCACACCGGGCAGTTCGACACTCGTGCCTTGTGGAGAGATCGCGTAGAACGAACGCTTTGCCGTGCCGCCCTGCGTAGACGAGTACACTATCCGATCGCCATTTGTCGACCATTTTGCCCATTCGACCTGCCATTTGCCGGTTGTGAGCTGGGTGACGTTGACCTGATCGCTGAGCTTTTCACCACCCTCCTGCACCCTGGCCGTTGGGTCGGAGACACTCGCCGCGGCCCGCGTTTCTGCCTGAAGTTTTACGAGGTATATGTGGTTATAGCCGTCCTTTTCCGAGCAGAAAAAGAGCTGAGCCGCATCCTTTGGGTTTGGCTCAAAGATCGCGGACAGCGGAGCCTGCCATTTGGCATCCGTCTCCTCCGAGATGATGATCTGCTGTTCGTCCTTGCTCGCGGCGTGGTGAATGTAAAACAGCTGTCGACGTTTTGTGTCTTTGTCATTGCGGTCAATGATCAAACTCCTGCCGTCGGCAGTCCATGCGAGTCGCCGAAAATTACTGACGCCTTCGGCTTTCGGCAATTTGATCTCGGTCGCAGAGTCGCGGCTGCCATCGGTCGGGACAACCATTACTTTCTGCTCCGACCAGCCGCGTCGCGTGGTCGGAGCCTCGACAAATTCGCCGAGATAGTTCGGCACGAATAAAGCACGCTGTTTCGAATTGTCCGACACGACATACGCGGCCATCTTGCCGTCCTTTGTGACGGCGACGCCGCCGACGCCTATGAATGTTTGCTGGTTCGCCTCTTTGGACAACTGTATCGTCGAAGCGTCGACTGTGTTCAACACGAACAGATTGCCATTCTGCTGATACAGGATCCGATCATTGTCGATGAATCGGGCCGCTACCTCGGGCGATTGTGTTTTCGTGTAACGCTTGGGTTTTGATTCGCCGACCGTCAGCGTGTAAAGATCGCCGCCCTGGGTGAAAACGAGCTTCTTTGAATCGGGCGACCATTCGAAATTGCCAAACGCGTTCTCGCGGGCTTTTGCGAACTCATCGCGGACCGTCAATCCGTATGTCAGCTTGCTCTCCGGTGTCGGGCTTGGGCTCGGCACGGGAACCTCACTTACTCGAAGTATGATCTGCGGCGTGCCACGGCCATCCGTCGCGGTCATGTACAGGTCGAGCGGCAGCTTGTTCTCGGCGTTCCAAAGGAAGACGACCTTGCTGCCGTCAGGCGAGAGCTTTTCACCCGAAACACGCGTCCCCGCGATCGAAGGCTCGGCCATGATCTCGGCGACGGTAAGGTTCTGCGCAGAGGTGCTTGAAACAAGGTAAATAGCAGCAGCAATAAGCCAAAGAAGAGTAAACGAGATTTTAGTTGCCATTATTATTCGGAGTTTGGATCAAGAGCTTCCTTTAAAGCCTCAAGTTCCGGCAAGACCAGATGATCCTTCGGTCTGTCAGCCGCAGT
>JBGAVC010000088.1:0-16783 GCA_044228265.1 Pyrinomonadaceae bacterium | reverse complement strand
TTGCTGTCGATCTGATGGCCCGCTGCCGGATCGAGACGCGATCCGATGACAAAGTGATCCTCGAGTCGGTCGACCAGAAATTGAGGTTTGAGACCACTTTGTCCGGCATCGATGGCCTTAGAGACGAACCGCGGTTGGAGCTTTTGTCCAAACTCGTCTACTTTTTCCGTCCGACGACCGGTTTTCACATGATCACCGAATCCGAGGCCCCGGCCGGAGCCGGAATGGCCGGTTCGTCGACGCTCAACATCGCCTGCGTCGGTGCTCTCAACAAGTTCGTCGGCGACCGATACGGCGAGGACCGATTCATTCCGATAGCGGCAAACATCGAGTGTCAGGTCATCAAGGTGCCGACCGGCTATCAGGACTATTTTTCGGCCATGCACGGCGGCGTCGCCAGCATCCTGTTCCCTGTCGAAGGCATGCATCGCGAGGCTATCGATACCGACAACGACACGCTTGAGAGCCGGATAGCGATCTGCTACACGGGCGAACCCCGAAACTCCGGCACCAACAACTGGGAGATCACAAAAGCTCATATCGACGGCGATCGCCATATCTTCGAGATCTTTGACGGCATCCGCGACACGGCCCGCGATGTACGCAGGGCTCTCGAGGCCCGTGATTGGAACGCCGTCGGCGAACTGCTTGCCGACGCTCATCCCCAACGAAAGCGGCTCTCTCCCAACATCACGAGCCCGCATATGGACCACCTGATCGATGTCGCATTGAAGAATGGTGCGATCGCTCCAAAGGTCTGCGGTGCCGGCGGCGGCGGCTGCATAGCGTTCTTCTGTGAGGAAGGCCGTCGCAGCGACGTCGAATCTGCACTCTCCGCCGAAGAAGGTGCCCGTATTCTCAACTGGCGCATACAGATGAACGGTCTCACCGTCACCGTCTCATAGACCCGTCCGAAAATTTCTTGTCACGAATGCCTCCGCGTCGGTGTTTTTGTATCAGAACGCCAAAGTTCAAGATCAAAAACAAAATTGGAGGTATTCAACACGATGCAATTCATTACACGCCTTCTTCCGCGTGTCGCGACGGCCGCTTTTGCACTTGCGGTAGGACTGTCTGCCGTATCCGCCTTTGGCCAGCTAAAGACCGACAAGGCCGAAAAGGCCGAAGCCAAGACCGAAGCCAGACAAAACAAAGGTTTCTGCAATAACAACAACTGGTCGTCCGACGACCGCGTTTCAACCTCGGAACTCCGAGAAATGAACGTCGCCAGCATGGGAACTCTAAATGTCGACGGCCGCCAAAATGGCGGCGTCAGCATCAAGGGCGAAGACCGCAACGATATTCTCATCCGCGCATGCGTTCAAACATGGGGAAAGACCGATGCCGACGCCAAGGCGGCCGCTTCTAACATAAGGATCGACACCGGAGCGACCATCAAAGCCGACAGCACGGGCGAAGACAAGAACTGGTCCGTTTCATACGAGATCCATGTTCCGCGTGCGACCAATCTCAATCTGACGGCCCACAACGGAGGGATCTCGATCTCCAACGTCGACGGCTCGGCAGAGTTTGAGACCATGAACGGCGGCGTCAGCCTCAGCAACGTCTCGGGTGCGGTCAAAGGCCACACGATGAACGGCGGTATCAACGTCCGTCTCAGCGGCGCAAGCTGGAAAGGCAGCGGCCTCGACGTCCAAACGACCAACGGCGGCGTCAATATCGAGGTCCCGGCGAACTTCGCCGCCCACTTCGAAGCGAGCACGGTAAACGGCGGATTTAAGAGCGATATCCCCAGCCTCAACGTCGAAAAGACCGACGAGAACGGCCGCAGGATCCGTCCCACCAAGATCAGCACCGACATCAACGGCGGCGGCTCCCTCGTCCGCGTAGTAACAACCAACGGCGGCGTCCGCATCAGCTCCCCCGACGGCGGACGCAAGGAAATGTAACCACATCACGTCAGCAGGTTTTCGACGTTTAGAAAAAAGGCCGTGCAGACGCGGCCTTTTTTCTCCATAAGCTCCCCTCCTTACGAAGTTTGCAACTGTCTTATCATTGCATCTATGAGCTACAGTTGATACAAATGTGGTAGAATAGTGATGGTGAGTGTTGAGCAGTAAATCGTGAATCAACCGTGATCTTTGAAAAATTCGTGACGATTCGTGTAATTCGTGGCAGCTTCGATTGCGGGAAATGCGTGGGACAGCGGGACAACAAGATTTGGAGTCGTGATTCTTAAGTCTTGAGCGGGAAAAACGAGCGAGCGGCGTTCCGGCGATGTCGGATTGAGGTAATTCGCTAACTCTTGTGATTTCAAAAGTTACAAAATTTGGCGCGATACAGGATTTTTGCGCGAAATTCTCCGGAACGGACCGAAATTATGACCGTAAGCCCTGTCCTCACAAAGTTTACGGCGTTCCAAGACATTTGGAACGCTCTTGGAACGTTTCAGGCACTAAGACTGCGCGGGCTGGAAGCCGGGCATTTCGCGCATGAAGGCGGCTATCGAACGTCGGCGAGAAAGATCGATTTGGCAAGCGAGCGGAAGATGTCGCGGCCGTCGTTGGAACCGAGGAGTTCTTCGCAGGCGCGTTCGGGGTGGGGCATCATGCCGAGGACGTTGCGGTCGAGGTTGCAGATGCCGGCGATGTTGGACCGGGCGCCGTTGGGGTTGGCGTCGTCAGTGATCTCGCCGTTCTCGTCGCAATAGCGAAAGACGATCTGGCCGTTCTCTTCGAGAGAGTTAAAAGTCTCGTCGTCGCAAGTATAGTTCCCTTCGGCGTGGGCGATCGGGATCGAGAGCACCTTATCGGGGTCGACCTCGTTGGTAAAGGGCGTCTCGGGGTTTTCGAGCCGCAGATTAACGTGCCGGCAGACAAAATGAAGCCCGCGGTTTCGCATCAGGGCACCGGGCAGCAGACCGCTTTCGCAGAGGATCTGAAAGCCGTTGCAGATGCCGAAAACAAACTTACCGCTCGCCGCAAAGTTCTTGACCGCCTTCATCACCGGCGAAAAATGTGCCAGCGCTCCGGCCCGCAGATAGTCCCCGTACGAAAACCCGCCCGGCAAAATAACGGCGTCGAATTCGCTCAGATCCGTCTGCTCATGCCAAACAAAATCCACCGGCTGCCCGACGTGCTTTGACAGCACGTGATAAGCGTCGTGATCGCAATTGGAACCGGGGAAAACTATTACTCCGAATTTCATGGGGTTGTTAGTTGTTAGTCGTTAGCGGTTAGTTGCTGAGCTCTATTCTGTATTCCTCGATCACCGGATTTGCCAGCATATCGTTGGCGATGCGCCGGACTTCGGCTTCGGCGTCGTCGGCCGGGGTTGCCGGGTCGAGGGAGATCTCAAAATACTTGCCTTGTCGGATGTCCTCGATGTCTTTGTACCCGAGCGAGACGGCCGAATGATGTATCGCTTTTCCCTGTGGATCGAGAACTCCCGGCTTTAGGGTGACGTAAACTCGTGCTTTCATGTAAGGCTCCAAAATAAATTGTAGATTAAACCGCAGTTTCTTGTGTTTATCAAAGTCTTGTGTTAGATTTCACGATATTTTCGTCAACAGAATAAGTTCTTTTAGTCCTATATCAAGGAGCAACTAAATATATGCAAAATCCATCACCGGGATTCGGCCAGAATCCGCCTTTTCAGCCCGCTGCGCCAGGCGGCGCCCCAAGCCAGGGATTGGCGATCGGAGCTCTGGTTTGCGGTATCCTGAGCTGTCTATGCTGTTTTTCGATCATCACTGGCCCGGCAGGACTCATCATGGGTTTTATAGCCAAGAAAAAGGCTGAAGAAGATCCGGCTCATTTCACAGGTCGCGGGCTTGCACTTGGCGGCATGATCACCGGCGGGTTGGGAATTCTCGGATTTATAGTTGCGATCATCCTGCAGATTTTCTTTGGAGTTCTTAGTTCGTTGTCGCGATGATCTGCCGTCGGATGGACGGTGCGCAGGATCGTGCCTGTTCATTGGGCTGAGGCGTTTGTGCTCCTCGCAGCGAAGTGTCTGTTCGAGGTAATTGGAATAGCCAAAACTCGCCAAGCTGTTGCCTCAGTCAGCCGACGTTCAAGTTGTTGTTGTTAATAGATTTATGTGATAGATTTGTGTCGATTTCTTTCGTCGTTAGCGACTTAGATCTTATAGGTAAAGGAGTTCGTCAAATCAAATGCAAAACCAAAAATCTGCTCTCGGTCTTGATGCAAATATAACGGCCCTTCTGGGCTACATCATCGGTATCGTCGCGATCGTGTTGATCTTCATTGAAAAGGACAATAAGTTTGTGCGCTTTCACGCGTTTCAGTCCGTGTTTCTGGTCGTCGCCTACATTGCTTGCATTATTGGAATGATGATCCTTGGGGCCATCGTCCTGGGAGTCAGCATGGCTTCGTCTACGTTAGGCTCGATCTTGGGATTGCTGATGATGCTTCTCTGGTTTGCGGTGATCTTTGGCTTCCTCGGAGCGATAATCTACTGCGCTATCAAGGCATACGGCGGAAACCAGTTCAAGCTGCCGGTTATCGGCAATTTGGCTGAGAAATATGCCTGATCACGCGTTTGTGAAAACTCGTTCGAACACGCTTTCGACATTGCGTAAGTAATGTCCCAGATCAAAGACGCGGGCGATCTCGTCGGGCGAAAGCCTTGTGGAGATGTCCGCGTCTTTTGCAATGAGTTCCGCATAGCTACCGCCTTCGTCCCAGACCTTCATTGCATTTCGCTGCGCCCATGTGTAGGCGTCCTCGCGTGTCACGCCTTTTTGCGTAAGTGCGAGCATCAGAGCTCCGCTGAACACGAGCCCGTGGGTAAGCTCAATATTCTTCAGCATGTTCTCAGGATAGACGATAAGCGTGTCGAGCAGGCTCGTCGCCTTTGCAAGAATATAGTCGAGTGCGGCGGACGAATCGGGCAGCACGATCCTTTCGGCAGATGAATGCGAGATATCGCGTTCGTGCCAGAGGGCGACATTTTCGAGCCCGACGATCGAATTCGCCCTTATCGTTCGGGCCATTCCGCAGATCCGCTCCGAAAGTATCGGATTTCGTTTATGCGGCATCGCTGACGAACCTTTTTGGCCTATCTTAAAAAATTCCTGAGCCTCTCGCACCTCGGTCCGCTGCCAGTGCCGAACCTGCAAGGCGATCTTCTCGAGCGTTGATGCCACGATCGCCAAAGTGCACAGGTACTCTGCGTAACGGTCGCGTTGGATGACCTGCGTCGAGACGTCGGCCGCCTTGAAGCCGAGTTTTGCACATACTCGTTCTTCCACCTCCGGCGACAGATGAGCAAATGCTCCGACAGCTCCGCTGATCTTTCCGACTGCAACGATTTCCCTTGCTCGTTGGAGGCGTTCGCGATTCCTTTTTGTTTCCGAAAACCATAGGGCCCAAACAAGCCCGAATGAAGTGGGTTCGGCGTGAATGCCGTGTGTTCGGCCGATCTGCGGCGTGTCCTTGAATTCGAACGCACGCCGTTTGAGTACGGCGAGCAGGGCGTCGATCTTCGCGATCAAAATGTCGCACGCCTCTTTCAGCAACAGAGCGTTTGCCGTGTCGACGACATCGCTAGACGTCAGACCAAAGTGCACGAATCGTGCCGCCGGCCCGATGTTCTCGGCAAGATTCGTCGTGAAGGCAATGACATCATGATCGGTAGTTTTCTCGATCTCAGCGATCCGCTCGACGGTAAAGGCAGCCTTGGCCTTGATCTCGCGGACAGCATCCGCGGGGATCGTGCCCATTTCGGCGTGGACCTCGCAAACCGCGATCTCGACATCCAGCCACTTCTGAAACTTGTTCTCAAGCGACCAGACCGCGCCCATCTCAGGCAGTGTGTAGCGTTCGATCATTTGTTATTAGAATACCGGGAGCCACATCCATCTGTGGTTTCGATCTCTTGACTTAAATAATTCCCTTGGAGATCAACAATTCAGCGTTCAAAACCGCCGAGCCCGAAGCCCCGCGAACGGTATTATGGCTCAAGGCGATGAATCGATAATCGAATATATTATCGGGGAAGACGCGGCCGACGGTTATCGTCATGCCGTTGCCATTATCGCGATCGAGCCTAGGCTGCGGCCGCGAAGGCTCGTCCGTAACGTCAATAAATCGCTTTGGCGAAGAATGGAGATCGAGCGATGGGAACGAACGCATCGCTTCGAGCACTTCTTCGAGAGTAGCCGTTTCCCGCAAGTTCACTCGAACCGAGGCCGTGTGGCCGTCAAGTACGTTTACACGAAAACACTGTGCCGACACGGTGAAATCAGCCTTCTCGATCGCGCCGTCCCGAAACGTCCCTAGTATTTTCTGCGCCTCGATCTCGACCTTTGGCTCCTCGCCGGCGATATACGGAAAAACATTATCCGCGATATCCATGGACGCGACGCCCGGATAACCGGCTCCGGAGATCGCCTGCATGGTCGTGACTATCACCGATTCAACTCCGAAGCGGCGGTCGAGAGCGGCCAGCGGCGGTGCGAAGCTGATAACAGCACAATTAGGATTCGTGACGATGAATCCTTTTGTAAAACCACGGTTTTCCTTCTGCTTCTCGATCAGGCTGACGTGCTCGTGGTTGATCTCGGCGATCAGGAGGGGCACGTCCTCGTCCATCCGGTAGGCGGAGGAGTTGCTGATCACCGGGTAGCCCGCGCGTGCAAATGCCTCTTCCGTCTCGCGTGCCACGTTGGACGGCAGGCTCGAAAAGACGATGTCGCAGTCGAGCGGCGGCTCGATCGGCTGTACAACGATGTCACGGACATTCTCGGGAATGTAGCCCGGCAGCTTCCACGCGCAAGCCTGCGAGTAAGGCTTACCGACCGACCGGTCGGACGCCGCCATCGCGGTTATCTCGAACTGGGGATGATCCTCCAGCAGCTGGGCAAAACGCTGTCCGACCGTGCCTGTTGCACCTAAAATTCCAACTCGATATTTTTTCACGCTCTTGTTTTCCCGAAACTACGCCGCAAAGGCCGCTCGCATTCGCTCGACACCCTCGGCCATTATCTCCTCAGTATTACAGAACGAAATGCGTAGAAATCCCGCACCTTCAGACCCAAAAGCTACGCCAGGTACGGTAATGACCCGATTTTGTAGGCATTTTTCCGCGATCTCGATGTCATCTCCAAGCAACCGAACATCGAGCATGGTGTAAAAAGCGCCCTCGGGCGATGTAGCTCGTAAACCCAGTTCCCTTTCGAGCAAACTAACCATGAACTCGCCTCGACTCTTGTAAACGTCGCGAGCATGCTGTTTTGCGGCCTCGGCATCTTCGGTCCATGCGAGTAGGGCTGCTTTCTGCGTGATCGTCGAGGTGCAAACCGTCGTAAACCCGTGCAGGACCTGGATCGCGTTGATCATTTCGGGATCGGAGCACGCAGCCCAGCCGAGACGCCAGCCGGTCATGCTCAGCGATTTTGAGAGCCCACTGATGATGATCGTCCTATCGTAAAACTCCGACGCCGATCGCGGCCGTTCACCGAAATAAAGATCGCTGTAGATCTCGTCGGCGAGAAGCCAAATCCCGGTGCCGTCAAGGGCTCCTGCAATATCCCGATAATTTTCGGCCGTCAATATCTTGCCAGTCGGATTCGATGGACTTATCACCACCGCGGCTTTTGTCCGCGGCGTGATCTTGGTGCGAAATTCTTCGATATCGAACGCAAACTCACGATCCGCCGGCATCCGGTAATAGACCGGAATACCCTGAGCGATCCGTGTACACGCGTCATACGCCGGAAAGCTAGGATCCGGCAGCAGCACCTCATCGCCCTCATCGATGACGCACATGAACGCGTCGGTCATCGCCTCCTGCGAGCCACAGGTCACGACCACGTTGTTACGCCCGATATTCAAATGCGGGTACTGTTCGGCGATCTTGTCCCTTAAGGCTGGAATCCCGGGATGCGAAGTGTAGCCGTTCTGTTCCGTGAGTACGACTCGTGCAGATTCTTCCCGCAAAAACTGAGGGGTCGGCAGGTCCGGCTCACCCAGGCCGAAATTAATGCTGTCCGGCAACGCCCTTTCAAAAAACTGGCGTATCAGCGTCGGCTGCAGCCCTCGCATGCGCCTCGGAAGTGTCGTTTCCGTCGTTTTCTGCACCGGCATCATGTCTCAACTGTCCTCTTCTGGCCCAGACTCCTCCAACTTTTCGCGAACGGAGCCGACCTCAACGTTGAATTCGCCCTCGGCCTGTGCGAGCGGATCAGCATTGATAACACCAGCCAGTTCCTCGATCTCACCGATGATCTTCTGCCCAAGGCCGGTTATTGTGTTCTTGAATCCCGATCTGTGTTCGTCGTCGCGTTGGTCTTCGGTCATGGTTGCTTACCTCTATTTGTATTTTAGTCAATTTAGCTACCAGACCGAAACTCACATTGGATTCATCGACGGGCGGCAAAATCGATGAAACCCGTGCGCGGGTCGGCTGAAAGGAGGCGAACGTTGACCTTTTCACCGACATTGAGCCCGCGTTCGCCCTGCTCAATACGTCCGTCGACCGGCGGCCTTAGTATGCGGGCAAACGTCCCGCTCGGGGTCACACCGGTAACGATGGCGTCAAAGTTCTCACCAACATGCCGCTGCATGACGGTGGCCGCGACGACCTTTCGCATCTTGCGTTCGACCTTTCGCGCCGCCTTTTCCTGAAGATTCGCGTGTTCCGCGATCGCGTCGAGCTCGTCGCCCGTATACGGGGACGGCATCTTACCGATCACACTTTTTACAAGGCGCTGGACAACAATGTCGGTAAATCGGCGGTTCGGGGCGGTAGAATGCGCGTAATCCTGCACCGCCAGTCCAAAATGCCCGCCCGCGTCCTCACCCTGACGCTGAACGACGTATTCGCCGCTGCCTATCAGCTTGATGATCGAGAGCGACAAGTCCGGAAAATGATCCGGATCGGCTGCGCGACGCTTTGCGAGAAACTCCGCAAGCGCAGGTTGATCAGGTTGTTCCGGCAAGTACTCGCCATACTCGGCGGCGATCCGCACGATGCCGTCCCATCGTTCGGGCGTCCGCACGACCCGTCGAAGTGACAACGCTCCGTTATTCTCCAGAAACTCCGCCATCTCGACATTGGCGGCGACCATAAAGTTCTCGATCAATTTACGGGCCGCGTTCGGTTCGACCGACACGATCCCTTTGATCTGGCCGTCCTCAACGACAGCCGAAGATTCGATCGACTCGAATTCGAGCGCTCCTTTTGCCGTTCGGTATGCCTGCAATCTCACGGCAGCCTTTTGCTGTAATTCCAGTTGAGCCTGCAGCCCGTTCGCAGCGGCGACCTTGTCAGGCACGCCTTCCTTGCCATCGAGCCAAGGACCGATCGTTTCGTATGCGAGTTTTGCCCGATTGTTTACAATTGCTCGGTAAAACGTGCTTTCCGGGACGTCGCCGTTTTCCTTGACGATCATTTCGGCAACCACGGCGAGCCGGTCGACACCCTCGTTAAGCGACGTGAGACCGGTCGAAAGCTCCTCCGGCATCATCGGGAATATCTTGCTCTGGGTATAAACCGTAACCGTGTTCTGAGCAGCGTGTTTGTCGATAGGCGAGTCCTTCGCAACCGACGCACCGACGTCGGCAATGCCGACGAGCACACGAATGTCACCGTTCGGGAGCGATTCCGCCCACTCGATCTGGTCGAGATCTCGCGATGTTGCGTTATCGATCGACGACCACAGCAGACTTCGAAGGTCCTTGACCGAATCATCGACGGCTGGCATGCCGGCGGACGTGATCTGTTGTACTTGCTCCTCGACTTCCGGCGAGAAATCTGGCTCGAAGCCGTTGTCGATCATTGCCCGCGCGGCTGCGCGCTCAAACCGCGACGTATTGACTTGGTCATTCATCGCTACGATAGTAGCGTGAAATGGCCCCAGGCGTCATTCCTCACGCAGCCAACCGTTGCCGCTCTTCAAGTAGGTCTTAGTCTCGGCGGCTGAAAACGGTTCGCTGACTAAGCGACTCTCAAGCCTGGTGACGGCGAGTCGCGGCCTCTCAAATTCCAGCAAATTGAAAGAATGCGGTTCCCCACGGACACGCGTTGACGTGGCCGTTCCCGCTTGGACCACGAGAGCATTGCCGCCGCTCGACAGTTCGTAACGTCTGGCCGTCGTCTCGATATGGCTGACGTGCAGATGTCCAGACATAAGGACGTCACCGCCGCACGATTCGATCGCCGGAACCGCAACGTCGGCACGGCCGATCACATCTTTGTGATGGCTGTGCTCCGGCAAAACGAAAGGGTGATGTGTAACTACCACCTTGAGCTTGTCTTCGTCGACCTCACACAATTTCGACCTTACTTCCTCGATCTGCTCCTCTGAGATCCGTCCTCGCTCGATAACGTTTGAGCGGGCCGAGTTCAGTCCAACTATCGCGAGTTCGTCATCAAAAAATGTCGGCGCAAGGTCGTCCGATATGTACCGCCTGTAGTTCGCCAACGGGTAAAAAAACCGTGCTATCAAGTTGTAAGCCGGAATATCGTGATTTCCCGGCACCACAATTTGCGGGTGCGGCAAGCGGTCGAGAAACTCTTTGGCTTCTTTGAACTGACGCACACGCGCCCGCTGTGTCAGGTCGCCGGATACCACTACAACGTGGGGGGCAAGGTCACGAACCTTGTCGATCAAAGGAACTATAGTACCGGGATCAATCGCTCCGAAGTGTACGTCTGACAAGTGAATGATCCTCCTCATTTTCACTCCTCGGCAGGCACGATAACCTTCAATCGGCCCGGCAAAATTTTATATCGGAGCGGGGTTTCCATCGTTTCAACCTCACCGTCGAACGCGACGAGCGTACGACGCTGCCGCATATCGATCGTCAGTTGGTTCGTCGTTAGTTGTTCAAATTCCTTCATCTGGTCCAGCGTGCCGAGCAATGTATGCACCAACAGCCGGATCGCTCCCCATCGACCACCCCGCCGCACGAAGTACACGCTCAGTTTACCGGCGTCCAGCCGCTCTCGGGTGCCGATATTGTATAAGTGCATCGCGTATTCGTTATTGCCGACGAAAACAAACGGTGATTCGTTTACCCGGACCTGGCCTTCAACCTGCATCTCTACACGAAAGAACGGACGCCATCTGAGCACTTTTAGCGCGGCCGACAGCGCCGCACGCCACTTGCTGCGGCCGAGCGTCTCCTGTTGCATCTCGCGTCGAAATACCATGTGCGGATACAGCCCGATGCTTGAGTTATTGAGGAAAATACGATCGTTAACCTGCCCGACGTCGCTCTTCCGGATCCGTCCAGTCGCCACGACCCGCGCCGCTTCAGTAATATCCTGCGGAATTCCTATGTCCTTGGAGAAGTGGTTCAGTGTACCGAGTGGAACTACGGCAAGGGGCTTGTCTCTCTCGATCGCGACCGATGCGACTGCGCTGATCGTGCCGTCGCCTCCCGCCGCTCCAAGGATGTCTGCCTCGGCGTTCCGCGCTGCTTCAAGAATACCGTCGCCCGGTACTGTGGAGACCTTGGCGTCAACGCCCGCCGACTTGAAAGCGCGGATGATCGATTGTTCCGACATCCCAGCGACGAAACTGCCGCCGTTTGAGTTAACGATAACCTCGATACGTGGCATACGACCAAGATATCACCATCATCAGCCGATTACCTGAGATAATCTTCCAGCCGTGTCGACGCATCAGTCTTTTCATCGCGGTACTTGACGATGATCGGACAGTAGATCGACAGCCCGTTCGCCTTGCCGAATTCATTCGTGACGGCCCGCGAACCCTGGACGACGACCGCTCCGGCGGGGATCTCGAGCGAACCGCCATCCGTCGACTTAATGATGCGCTGATTAGGCAGGTCAAAGACGGGCGTCGAACGTGTCAGGATCACGCCGCTCGCGAGGACCGCTCGTTCCCTTACTATTGTTCCCTCGTAAACGCCGGTGTTACCGCCGACTAGCACATCGTCCTCGATCACGACCGGAGTCGCATTGACGGGTTCGAGCACGCCGCCGATCTGTGCGGCGGCCGATAGGTGAACACGTTTACCAATCTGGGCGCAGCTGCCGACCAATGCGTGGCTGTCGACCATGGTGCCTTCGTCGACATAAGCCCCGACATTGATATAGCACGGCGGCATAAGGACGGTGCTCTCTGCGACATAGACACCGTCGCGGATGCTCGAACCACCCGGGACGATCCGGACTTTGTCATTTACGGTCATGGGCCGCAGCGGATAGGTGTCTTTGTCAAAGTATCTTAGCGTTTCGGACGGCTGAGACATCTCGACCATCTTGCCCATGCGGAAACCGAGCAGGATCCCTTGTTTGACCCAAGCGTTCGCGTGCCAATTGCCGTCAGCGTCCTTTTCGGCCGAACGAATGTCGCCCCGACGGAGTGCAGTCTTGAATTCCTCGAAAACTTGCCGATCGGTTTCGTCGTAATCCTGTTTGTCAAACAAAACGCTTATCTGTTTCTTCAGTTCCATGTCGGTTTGTCTCTCTAACAAAAAGTTATGTGGACTAAAATGAAATCGTACCGGTCGGCTTTGATCGTCGGTCTGATCTCGCTGGCAGTTTATTCTTGGGCTACGATCAGCCTCGGCTCGTCACCAAGCCTGGGATTCATATTACTTCTAGCTCTTCCATGTGCGATCTACGCTTGGTTTTTTCGGAACGAAAACGGCGAGACTGGACTGCAATATTCCCGCACCGCGATCTTTCTCCTGTCATATTCTCTGCTTTATAGCGTCTGCATATATTTCATGCCGGTTCTCGGTGCTTCAGTGACATATTGGGCAGTACAGTTTTTGCTGCCATTGGCGATCTTGAAGTTATCGGGCGAGAAAACGGCAGCGATCCAATTTTCCTGGCGGCGGATATTTTCCGATCCGAAACCACTATTGTTGTCTTCTTTGATCTTGGTACCGCTTCTCATTTTCAGTGTTCGCGATTCTGCTGAGATCGTGACGTTATTTCAATCGTGGAGGATCCTGATATATCTTCCCGCCAGCGTCTTGTTCATGCTTGTCGCTGCGGCCTTCTGGGAAGAATTCCTTTTTCGCGGAGTCGTGATGCAGAGCGTTTTGCGGATCACATCGAGTCCGCCGATCGCGATCTTCGTAAGCTCTCTTCTCTTCGGCACTTACCATATCCCAATGCGATATCTGAATGAACGATCACCGTATCACGGCGAACTTGTACAAAGTGTTGCCGCGACGTTGGACGAGCAATTCATGATGGGAATCGCTCTGGGCATCATAGTCTACAAAAGCCGCAATGTTTGGCACGGCATTTGGATACACGCAATTTTCAATGGTGTCAGCTTCGTCTACAAGTTTTCCCAGATGGTCAAATTCTGACAGTTTTCTTTTCCGAGCGATAACTGCTTCGGTAACTTGGAGCATATATTGTTCAACTTTATCCGTTAGCGACTCGTAATCACGGCTCGTCCTATCAAGCCGAGCCCGCCGGCGAACAAGATCAGCATTATTATTGTGTTAAAGAGGCTGGTCGGCTCGAAATATATCTGAAGATTCATCAGTATTCCCGAGCCGATGAAAATGGTGCTGAGAAAAATGAGCAGCCAGCCTACTATCGATTTGCCGTTGAAAAAGACAAACGCGATACCGAAAATAAGCGGAACGAGCGATAGTCCAAACGAGTTGTAGCCTCCCCAATTCCAAAAGCCGCTCGTGACAACGACACGGTTTATGAGCATGTATCCGCCGGCGATAGCCATCGCGAGACCGACGAAAAACTCGATCACGCCTCCGGATGTCCCGCCAGGCTTTTTCAGATCGTCAAATTCCATTCCTACCTCGCATCAAAGACCTATCTTCTTCATCACCCCTTTTAGTTTCGCCCGGGTCTCGGGCGTGACCGGAACCAGCGGTAATCGCAGGTTTTCCTCGCACAGGCCCATTTCCTTCATCACGAATTTGCACGGAGCGGGCGAGGCCTCGACAAAATTCGCTTCCATCACAGGCAGGATCTTGTAGTGGACCTTACGGGCAAAATGGAACGAACCGTTCAGAGCATGCTCGACCATTTTCGATGTTTCCTTTGGGATCTCGTTCGAGCATACCGAAACAAGCCCGTCGGCCCCGAGTGAGATCAATGGCAGCGTTGAAGCGTCATCACCCGAGAACACTCTGAAGTACTTTGGCCGGCCGTCAATGATCTGCATCACCTGCGAATAATTTCCAGACGCCTCTTTTGTAGCGACGATATTTTCGTGCGCCTCGGCCAGCCGCAGCGTCGTTTCAGCGGAGATATTCGACGCTGTGCGCGAGGGTACGTTATACAGCATGATCGGAAATTTCTTCACCGACTTCGCGATCTCCGAGAAGTGCGCGAACATGCCTTCCTGCGTCGGTTTGTTGTAGTACGGGGCGACAACCAGAGCCGCGTCGGCGCCGGCCTCGCGGGCCTTGCGGGTAAAGTCGATCGTTGCGGCGGTGTTGTTGCTGCCCGTTCCTGCGATGACATGGGCCTTGTGACGCTTTGCAACATCGACGGTCAATCGGATGACGACCAGGCGTTCCGCTTCGGACATCGTGACGCTTTCGCCAGTGGTGCCGCAGGGGACAAGGATCTTGACGTTGCCCTTGATCTGCCTTTCGACGAGCCTGACGTGGCAGTCCTCGTCGATCGAGCCATCTTTCTTAAACGGCGTGACAAGCGCGGTCGCACACCCGCGCATCCAATCTATCTTCAACGTCATAACGCAAAGATTAGCACAGAAACAAAGGCGGAAACACGACCGGTATTGAGTGTGCCGGTTGGCCAACAATAAGACCTAACCAACGGACCGAAAGAACGCTTCTAACTTATTTAGATCAAGCTTTCCGTCAGTCCTCACACCCGAACATAGATCGAGCCCGAACGGCTGGACCGTGTCGATCGCCTCACGGACGTTTTCGGCATTCAACCCGCCAGCTAGAAATACCGGTTTGCCGCACGTCTCAACGATCGTGCGGCTCAACCGCCAATCGTGAGTTCGGCCCGTGCCGCCGAGTTCCTTGATCGCGAGATTCGGATTCCCGCTGTCGAGCAGGATCGCATCGACGTGCTCGGCGAGTTCGGCAGCCTCATCGACCGAATGATCGTCGATCACGTGAATGACCTGAACGAGCTTCACATGCGGCAGTTCGTTGCGTATCTCGTCGTAATCGCGCCCGAGAAGCTCGTCGACGATCTGTATAGTGTTGGTCTTGGTCCGGTGGTGATGGGCGATGATCCCCTGAGCGGTCTGCTGGCTGGTCAACAGAAATGTGGCGATCGGCGGCGGAACGGTCCGCGCGATCGTCCGAATCTCCTCGTCCGAGATCGGCCCCGGCCCGGAAGGCATCTCACCGACCAGCCCAATCGCCGATGCACCGAACTCGATAGCCGATCCGGCCTCTTGCTCGTCAGCGATGCAACATACTTTTACCCTTACTCTCACACTTTGTTCGAGCCCTTTCGGAATTCTTGCTCAGAATAGCCGGTGCCCGAAAAATGATGCTGCTGCACTCCGCGTTTCGGTTCCGGTCGGTCATTGCGATGCGGAAACGGAGTTTGTTTGCCAAGAAGTAAGTTATCGATGAGGAATCCGAGCAAGGCCGAATCGTAATCATCGTCAGTTTCTCGATATTGAGCCGCGTCGCGATTTACGATGGCCCTTACGACGGAATAACCCGTAACCTCTGGCTTAAGCTCAACCTTGTAAATGCATGATCCGGTCCAACTGCGATGTAGATGAAGAAGGTTTTCTTCAACATAGACAAACCACTTATCTTCCATCGATCTCGGAAGCAAGCCTGCCGAAAGTCGGCCAAACTCGTCATGCGAGAACGACTGCTCGTAAGGTAGTTCGGCAGTCCACGACGGCATATCTGATCGTTTCCAGGAATCCCTTGTTACCTTGTCTTTCAACTTCTTAGCTGATTGTTGAATCCATGACATCCGCGAACTCGAAGTAGCCATTTTTATCAACAATCCACTCCGCAGCCGTGATCGCGCCTAAAGCGAATCCCTCCCGCGACCGAGCCGTGTGTACGAGCAAAATCTGGTCCGCAAGGCCATCAAAGCCGACGCGGTGGGTGCCTGGAATGTTGCCCGCACGAGTCGCGGCGATCTCGCCGACCTCGACGTGTTTGGTGACCATCTCCTTTATTTTGAGAGCAGTACCGGAAGGTGCGTCCTGCTTACGGGAATGATGTTGTTCCTCTATAAATGTCTCGTATTCAGGAAATTTGGCAAAAAGCTCGGCGGCGAAGTCGGCGATGCGATAGAAGAGATTGACGCCGATCGAAAAATTGGCGCCAAAAACGAACGAGCCGTTACCATCGCTAACGATCCGCTCGATCTCGGCTCTGTCTGCATTCCAACCCGTCGTTCCCTCGACAAGCGGGACGTCCGCCAGGACGCATGCCTCGACGTTTCGGCGGACAGCACCGGCGACGGTGAAATCTATCGCAGCCTCGACACCGCGGAGTTTTTCCGCGAGCTCGGCAGCGGACAGCCCGGCGTCAGCTTCGTCAATGATGACCGCGACCTCATGCCCTTTTTCCTCGGCGAGCCGCTCGATGAGCTTGCCCATCGCTCCGTATCCGATCAGCGCTATTTTCATAAGACTGTTTGCCACGAATTACTCAAATGTCACCAATAAAGACCTATTGATTCGTGACATTCGTGGCTAATAACTTCTTAACCAAGTCAAAATAGAGCCCCACAGCGATTTCCAGATCTTTCTTCAGCACAAATTCGTCTTTTGTATGTGCGACGAGGATCGACCCCGGGCCGATGAGCAGCGGCGTGCCCCAGTCGGAAAGATGCGGGACATCGGTCGTAAAGCGCACGACCTTTTGTGGAA
>JBGAVC010000087.1:0-17052 GCA_044228265.1 Pyrinomonadaceae bacterium | reverse complement strand
GACTGCGTACCGCGTATCACTCGTGCGCAGAAAATGGACACGCTTTCGGCGATGGCAAATATTGCCGGCTATCGCGCGATCATCGAAGCTGCGAACAACTTTCCCCGTTTTTTTACCGGCCAGATAACCGCGGCCGGCAAGATCGATCCGGCAAAGGTTCTTGTGATCGGTGCCGGCGTTGCCGGATTATCAGCCATCGGTGCAGCGAAAGGCCTCGGAGCTATCGTTCGGGCATTCGACCCGCGGTCGGCCACAAAGGACCAGGTCGCGTCGATGGGAGCCGAGTTCCTCGAGGTCGATATCAAGGAAGAGGGCGAGGGCAAGGGCGGCTATGCGAAGGAGATGTCCGATGCGTTCCTCAAGGCCGAGATGGCCCTCTTCGCTCAACAGGCGATGCAGGTCGACATCATTGTTACCACGGCCCTGATACCTGGCAAACCGGCTCCAAAGCTTATTACTCAGGGGATGGTCGAGTCGATGAAACCGGGCTCGGTTATCGTCGATCTCGCCGCAGAGCAGGGCGGCAACTGTGCCCTGACCGAGCCTGGCAAGGTCACGCATCACAAAGGCGTGACGATCGTCGGTTACACGGACCTCCCGTCGCGGATGGCGTCGATGTCGAGCCAGCTTTACGGTGCCACGATCGCAACACTGCTCGCCGATCTTGTCGAAAAGCCGGCCGAAGGCGAGGAGGATGCGGGTGCAAAGCTCAAGGTCGATCTCGAGGACGAGGTGATCCGCGGAGCCATCGTTCTTCACGAAGGCAAAATGCTGTGGCCGGCTCCGGCCCCGCCGCAGCCGCCCGCGCCGCCCGAGCCGGGCGTTCCGACCAAGAGCACTGCGAGCAAAGAGCTGGCTGCCCCGGCCGCCTCTCACGGAGGTGCACACGGCGGCAACGGCAAAGGGATGAACCCGATATATCTAGCCGTCATCGGCCTCGTTCTGATCGGCCTCGGGCTCGTGGCTCCGGACAAAGCGTTGTCGCACTTCACGGTCTTTATGCTAGCCGTGTTCGTCGGATTTCAGGTCGTCTGGAACGTCAAACCGGCTTTGCACACGCCGCTCATGTCCGTCACGAACGCTATAAGCGGCATCATCCTCGTCGGCGGCATGCTCCAACTCACCGCTTCGAACGTAACGCTCACGATCATCCTCGGCGCGATCGCCACATTGATCGCGTCGATCAACATTGCCGGCGGATTTCTGGTCACTAATCGGATGCTCGGAATGTTTAGAAAATAGAAATGCAACAGAGTCTGATCACAATAGCCTACATCGCCGCGAGTGCGTTGTTTATCCTTAGCCTCGGCGGCCTTTCGCAGCAGGAAACGGCGCGACGCGGCAATCTTTACGGTATTCTCGGCATGCTTATCGCCCTAGTGGCGACGGCCTTCGGGATGCGTTACGGGGGGCTGCCGGTACTAGCCGGGGCTCTCGCGCCGGGGCTCGTAATTGGGGCGATCCTGGCGGCACGCGTCCAAATGACGTCGATGCCGCAGCTCGTCGCCGCGCTCCACAGTTTTGTGGGGCTTGCCGCGGTATTGGTCGGATTCGCAACGTATCTCGGGCCGCACGAACAGATGACATCGGCTGAACACAACCTGCATCTCGCCGAGATCTTTATCGGCGTATGTATCGGTTCGATCACGTTCACGGGTTCGGTCATCGCATTTCTGAAATTGCAGGGCACCATCGGCGGCAAACCGTTTCTCCTGCCTGGGCGTCATCTGATGAATATCGTAATGGTGCTGGTGACAGTCGGCCTGGGCGTTGCGTTCTTTATGGCACCTGAAGCGGCAACCGGACAATGGCCATTGCTGATAGCGACGGTCGTGACAGGTATTCTGGGCGTCCATTTCATCATGGCCATCGGCGGCGCTGATATGCCGGTCGTGGTTTCGATGCTCAACAGTTATTCCGGTTGGGCAGCCGCCGCCGCCGGCTTTATGTTGAGCAACGATCTGCTGATCATAACAGGTGCACTGGTCGGCTCGTCGGGTGCGATCCTCAGCTACATCATGTGCCGCGGTATGAACCGCTCGTTCGTCTCGGTAATGCTCGGCGGCTTTGGCACCGAAGGCGGAACCGCTCCGGCCGCCGGGTCGCAGCCGCAAGGTGAGGTCCATTCGATCGACGCACCGGGTGCGTCGGAGCTACTCCAAAACGCGAAAAAGATCATTATCGTCCCCGGCTATGGCTTAGCGGTCGCCCAGGCCCAGCATTCTCTGGCTGAGGTCTGCAAGATGCTCAAGGAAAAGGGCGTCGAGGTCAAATTTGCCATTCACCCCGTCGCCGGCCGCCTGCCGGGCCATATGAACGTCCTCCTGGCCGAGGCCAATATCCCATACGACATCGTCTTCGAAATGGATGAGGTCAATGACGACTTCCCTTCGACGGACGTCGCCTGGGTCATCGGTGCCAACGATATCGTAAACCCGTCCGCCATGGACGACCCCAGCTCGCCCATCGCCGGCATGCCCGTCCTCCACGTCTGGGAAGCCCGCGACGTCATCGTCATGAAACGCTCAATGGCCTCCGGCTACGCCGGCGTCGATAACCCGCTGTTCTATAAGGACAATACTTTGATGCTGTTTGGCGATGCTAAGAAGGTTGTGGATGAGATATTGACGGCGATGCGGGCTTGACCGGAATGTTAGACTGTTCTTATGGAAACGAAGGTATTAGAAAAGGGACAAGTCGTAATACCCGCATCAATGCGTCGCCGATTGGGTATCAAGTCAGGTGACAAGCTCAAAGCGGAAGTTAAGAACGGCGAGATCGTCCTTACGCCGAGAACTCAGCGTAAGTTTATTACGCGGATGATCATTGATCCACTTTCTGGTTTTCCAGTATTGACCTCGGGCCCAAATGCACCGGTGTTAACTAACGAGATGGTTGAAGAAATACTCGCGGACTTTCCATGAGATATCTTCTCGATGTTAACGCACTTGTTGCATTTGGCCACACAGAACATCTCTTTCACGCTCGCGTGGTACGGTGGGCAGCGAAAGTCGCCGGTAACAACATCCCCGAATTTGCTACTTCTCCCATTACAGAACTGGGCTTCGTCCGCGTCATGTCGCAAGTCTACCGTGTCTCCCCTACTGAAGCGAAAGCCCTGTTAGTTGCACTGAAGGAATTCAAAGGTCTTAGTTTTCAGTTCGTTGCGGACGACCACGACGCATCCAAGCTTCCGGCCTGGGTCTTGGGGGCAAAGCAAACAACTGACGGTCATTTATTGGAATTAGCTCACGCCAACGGCTGTGTTCTGGCGACACTGGACGAGAGAATTCCGGGAGCATTTGTAATTCCCGAGTAAGGTCGGGCTTTTCTTTTTGGAAAGGCTAAGAAGGTGGTGTATGAGATATTGACGGCGATGCGAGGGTGAATGAGTCGCTGGTGGATCAGAATTGCAGCTTTTTTGGTTCCTGTCGCCTTAATATTCGCGTTAGTTTTTTGGCAGTTGAGTAATGCTGCGTGTGACAGCTATGTTGCGGCTGAGAGTCGCCCGGGGATTGCCGTCGATGATTGCGTTACGACATCAGTGTGGGGCTATCTTTTGTTGATGGTTCTTATGATTTTGATCGCGATTGTCGCGACAACAATCGCAGTCGGGGCGTACTTCTGGGGAGAGAATCGGAGAACCCAAACCGTGTCATTCATTCCCAAGGACAGGTAATTCTATCAACGCCAATCTTTCGACAACCTTTCCGTTCTCCAAATGCTCCTCAACGATCTCCTTAACTTCCTCAGGCTGGACTTGGCCGTACATCGTCCCGTCCGGATAGACCATTACTGCCGTACCGATCGAGCAAAAGCCGATCGAGCCGCATTCGGTGAGGACGACCTCGCCCATCGGATTGCGGCCTTTTGACTCTTTGCCCTGGCGAATTCCCTTTTCTTCCAAGACACGAGCGAACTCGGCCATCACTTCCTGTCCGCCGACGGCAGAGCATGATTTGCCTGTGCAGACAAAAACGTGCCGTTTTATGGGCGCTTTCAGCATCGGGGCCAGTTTTTCGAGCTCTTCGCGGTCGGTAATGAATTTCGGCTTCGCCATCGATAATATTTTGCCACGCGCCACGGCAAAATGGCATCTACCGTTCCGTCAATTGTGTTAGAATCCAGCTTACGCACACACGCGCTCGATGGCATTAGGCATTATCATCCACATTACGGTCGGGAACGAGAAACGTACCGAATTTTTCTCGCAGGAACGTATCCGGATCGGTTCGGATGAAACCTGCGACCTGCAGATCCATAGCTCTAAATCGGACGTCCCGCCGGTTTGGTTCGAGATCGAGAGCACCGAGGGTATCTATCGAGTTGTCGAGTTTGACCCCTCGCTCGGCCTTGAGGCAAACAGCAAGCCGATCCGCCGGTATATTGCCATAAACGACGGCGACGTCATCACCGTCGCTGAACCGGCTATCGAATTCGCGTTCTTTTCGCTCGAATCCAAATCCTCGCTCATCACGACCAATCGCGAGCAGCCCCACATATCGCGGTTTATCGAAGATGCGGCGCTCGAATCCGCAACGTCGGCCAAGCGTGACGATGCAAAGGCGTTCCTTCGTGAATTCAGCCGCGAACTGATGCGTGAGGTGTCGGTAACGACAAAGCTGATCGCCTTCGTCGTAGGGACCAGCTTTGTGATCGGCGTTCTTTATCTCGGTTTCGCGGTCAGCCGGGAGCTTAGGCAAAGCCGCGAGCAGTCCGAGAAACAGAGCGAGATAATTGCGAAACTCGAGGACCAGCTTGGCAAGACGAGCGATCAGATCGGCCAACTCGACAAGACTAACAAGGACCTGCTCAAGACCGTTTCACTTGCGCCGAACCTGCGGGTCGAGTACGGCAGCGGAGTCTGTCTGATCGTCGGGCTCTATGACCTTGTTGACAAGAAGACGGGCAAGGTACTGAGATATGCAGATCCGCAAGCCTTACGTCCTAATCCATACGAACCGACACAGAGCGAGGACCCGAGCGCACCGCCATTGGGCCCTGAGATAGGTTTGACCACCGAGGGCAGCGGATCGCCCGTGGAGTATGATTTTATCGGAACCGGTTTTCATGTTGGAAGTGGGTATATTGTCACCAATCGGCATGTCCTGCAGCCATGGCGCGAAGACGATCGCGTAAAACAGATGATGCAGTCGGCGAACGGGCGGCCGCGCGTAAAGCGCCTGGTCGTCTATTTTCCAAAATTTGCGACGCCTTTCCCGATCAAATTGCGTCAAACAGGCACTCGCGAGGACATCGCCGTGGCGTCCATTGATGGGGTGACGCTCCCGTCCGATATTCCTTCGCTTCCGCTCGACATCGATACCGACTCGGCCGCGATAGGCAAAACGGTCGTCACTATGGGCTATCCCAGCGGTCCTGACCGCCTGCTCGCGATGGTCGACGATGATGAGGCCAAATCTATCAATGCCAGGTTCGGAAACTCGCGGCAAAACCTGATCAATTTTCTCGCACAGTCGCAGAAGATCGTCCCGCTCACCACTCAGGGCCTCATAACGGACCTTGATGCCCGTCGGATCGTTCACGATGCAAAAACGGCCGAAGGCGGATCCGGCGCACCGCTTTTCGGGCAATCCGGAAAGGTCATCGGCGTCAACTTTGGCGTATTTACCGAAAACACCGCGGCAAACATGGCGGTGCCCGTTCGTTACGCACTCGACATCCTAAAGCAGGTTGGGTGGAAATCGCCGGAAGAGATCCAAAAGAAGGCTAACGAGGATAAACAGATCGCTTCAAATGGAAATCCGGCCGCTAATCTTCAAACTGGTAAACCGCAATAGACTCACGCAGCGGGCTGATTCCTGGCGTTGATCGTGGTTTGCTCGGACATCAGCATCGTCCCTCCCGGATTCTGTTCGTCAGTTCGCCGTTCGGTGCCCGGATGTGACGGCAGCCAAAACGTCAATATGAATGCCAAGAGCGAAACCGCCGCGCTGACCCAAAATATCGGATGGATCGCCGCGGCCATCGCTTCCTGCAGCACCCCGAGCGTCACCGGCGGCAAGCTTGCCTTGGCTGACGGCTCGATGATGGCGTTGGGGTTGTCGGCAAATGCAGTTGCCTGTTCGGCCGTCAAGCCGCTTGCCGGATCCAGGGCTGACTTCTGAAGCTGTCCGGCCAGGCCGGCAGTCAGCACCGCGCCCATTATCGCCACGCCAAACGCGCCGCCGATCGCCCTTGAGAACTGGTTCAATGAGGTCGCTATGCCAAGCTCGCTCCGGTCGACCGCCTGCTGTACGGCGATCAGCATCGTCAACATCGTCATTCCCAGGCCCGCTCCGAGCAACACCAGATCCACATACAGTCGCAGTCGAGAGCTATCTCGCTCAAACATGGCAAGAAGCACGAATGCCAGCATCATCGTGATAAATCCGGCCATTGTGAGTGTCCGGTATCCAAGCCGAAACAACAGACGGCCGCCGATCACGGACATCGACACCCAGCTGAGCATTAGCGGCGTCAATAGCGAGCCTGCCTCGGTCGCCGTCATTCCAAGTGAGCCCTGGGCAAACAGCGGTATGAACGAGATCGCTCCGAACATACCTATCCCGCCGAGGAACCCGGCCAACACCGCGATCGTGACAGTTCGATTTCGAAACAGCCTGAACGGTATCATCGGATCGGGAGCGCGACGTTCGACAAACACAAAAATGACCAGCAACGCTATCCCGCCGGCGATAAGCGTCAGATTCTGCAAAGAAAACAGCGTCCTTATCGACGAGCCGCCCTCGACAAGAGCGAGCATCAGCACGCTGATCGCGAACATTAACGATGCGGCACCGGCGTAATCGATCGAGGGTTTACCCTTGAGCTTCGGTTCCTTCAGCGCGACGCCGATGATAATTGCCGCCAGTATGCCGACCGGAACATTGATGAAGAACACCCAACGCCAGGAGAGTTGGTCAGTGATAAATCCGCCGACGATCGGCCCTATCACGCTCGAAAGCCCCCAAACGCCGCTGAAGTAGGCCTGCATCTTTGCACGCTCTTTCACTGTGAACGTGTCCCCGATGATCGTCATCCCGAGAGGCACCAAAGCTCCCGCTCCCAGTCCCTGTATGGCCCGAAATACGATCAACTGTGCCATCGACCCGGCAAATCCGGACAAAAGTGTTCCCAGCAAAAACACTCCGATACCTATCTGATAAAGCAGACGCCGGCCATATAGATCCGACAGCTTGCCCCAGACAGGTACGGTCACCGTCGATGTGACGAGATAGGCCGAAAACACCCAACTGTAGTGGTTGATGCCGCCAAGAGATGCGATGACGGTAGGCATCGCGGTCCCGACGACGGTAGCTTCGAGGGCCGCAATGAACATGCCGGTCATGACGCCGATCGTTACGGCCCACCGGCGGCGTGGAGACATCTCCAACCGCGCTCTGCCTTCAATTTGCGAGTCGTTCGGGCCTGTCTCGGACTGTTCGGGTTTTCCTCTGTCCATGTCTCGTATTATCGGCGATCTTTTTGCACGGATTGTTCTCCGCTGAACATCGAGCGGTCATTTTCCGCAAGTTCGGCTATCTTTTCCATCAACCGGTCCGCGATCTCCTTATGCGTACGCAGCCGGTCGCTCTTGGCATAGAACTCATCGAGCATTAACGTCTCGCCGAACCATATCCTGACCTTTTCGCCGCCGGTCCAATTGCCAAGTATCTGCCTCGGCAGATCGTTTCCAAGACCGGTGACGAATACCGGAATGACCTGCGGCCGCGATGCGTAGATCGCTTTGCCAATACCGGGCTGCGCGGGCAGGAGATCGTAGGGCCCACCGTTGAGATTGCGCTTGCCCTCGGGGTGAAATCCGATAACATTCGGTTTCTCTTCCGAACAAAGCTGCTCAAGCCGTCGCATCGAATACCTGTCGAAAAGCCTTTTCGTCGCGTCACCCGCCTCGCGAAAGAACGGAGGGTACATCGAGAACCAGCCCATGACGAGGTTGACCAGCCAGCCCACGGGATTGTCGTAAAAGAACTTGCCGCGAACCGGAAAATAAAGCGTCATCGGCCGCCTGGTCCGGCGAAACAACACGCTCGACACTGTGTACATATCGAAGAACGAACGGTGGTTGGCAACGAGCACCAGCGGACGGTTCGTGTCGGTCCGCTCGACGTTCTCAATACCGAAAACGTTCATCAGGTTGTAGGTCGCGATAAATATCCATAACGAGCCAAGGTGCCTCTGGCCAAACGTCATAAGACGTTTCCACACACCGAGATTCATCCGGTGGGTAAGACGAAACCCGACCCTCTCGATGGCCCCCAGTACCGCTAATTCCTCGGCTTCCGGTTCCATGGGCCGAGCCATCTCGGTTATTGGAGGGACTAAAATGTCGGTCGACTCGCTCATAAACAAACCGTCATTTTAACATTTTGCCCGTTTGTTTGCTGTTCCGGCGTTGTCACTTGAACGCGCTGCCCAGTCGAGTGGACATTTACCTGCAACGCCGCTAAATCGTCCGGCATCAACGTACTTTCCGGAACCTGCGGTCGATTGCGCATTTAATAGACATTTGGATCGTGTCGGCTTTGCCCGTCAAGAAAGCCGCCGATCGCATGAACGTCCGTCCCCGGGAGACCTCTAAATGATCCACTCGCTACGCTCCTGTCTATTGGCCACGTTTTTCTTTTGTTTTGCGGCGGTTGGTGCCGTTCACGCCCAGGCCGGCCCTTGGCAGACTTTCGACGACACGTCGCTCGCCCGGCGGCCTCTGGCCCGCACACGCGTACCCGACAATTACAGGGCATTTCGGCTTGACCGGTTGATCCTGAGCAAATTGCTTAAGGCAGCACCCGAAGAGTTCTCGGGCCACGAACCGGATACTGTCCTGGAGCTACCGATGCCGAACGGCAAGACCGGGCGGTTCAGGATCGAGCATTCGCTGGTTGTAGAGCCGGGCCTGGCGGCAAAATTTCCTGAGCTGGCACTGACGTTCCGCGGTTACGGCATCGACGACCCTACAGCGACGGTCCGGTTCGATATGCTGCCGAGCGGCTTTCATGCAATGATCCTATCCGCCGAAGGCACCGTGATAGTGGACCCGTATGCTGTCGGCGAGACCGATCACTACGTGTCTTATTACAAGCGCGACCTGCCGCGGCTGGACGATTTCAAGTGCGACGTAGGTGAAAAGACGCTGTCATCCTATCTCTCTTCATTTTCGGCTGACCGGAACGCCTATTTGCCCGACGCGTCACCCAGTATTGCCTCAGGTACGCAGCTTCGCACCTATCGACTTGCCCTTGCCGGCGACAGTGAGTACTGCGCGGCTGTGGGCGGAAATACCGTCTCGGGGTGCCTTGCAGCCCAGGTACTGATCATGAACCGCGTAAACGGCGTGTACGAGCGGGATTTGGCGATCCACATGAATATCGTCGCAAACAATAATCTGATCGTTTACGCTGCCGACAATCTGAATTGCGGGGGTTCCTGCAATGCTGGTAACGACCCGTACACCAACAACAACCCCAATTCGATCGTATCCCAGAATCAGAGCAATATCGACACCGTCATTGGCGCCGCAAATTACGACGTTGGACACGTATTCGCGACGGTCGGCGGCGGGCTTGCGGCGATCGGCGTTACCTGTGGGAGTTTCAAGGCTTCGGGCTATACCGGCATTTCCAATCCAACGGGCGACACATTTGCAATAGATTACGTATCCCATGAGATGGGTCATCAGTTCGGGGCATTCCACACTTTTAATGGAAACGTCAGTAATTGCTCGGGTGGAACTCGCGATGCTTCTTCCGCCTACGAACCCGGCAGCGGCATCACTGTCATGGGATACGCCGGCATATGCGGCACCCAGAACCTCGCATCTCATAGTCTCGATTCGTTCCATGTCAGGAGCCTGGAGGAGATAGCTGCATACAGCCAGTCGGGCACCGGCAACATATGTGCGGTAACCACGTCCACCGGAAACACGCCTCCGAGCGTTTCGGTGGTCGGCGGGCCTGCATTTAATATTCCAAAACAAACGCCTTTCGCTCTTACGGCCTCGGCCAGCGACATAAATAACGACAGCATCACTTACGACTGGCAGGAATATGATCTCGGCGGCGCGACGACGGCGGTCCCAAACTCGGACATTTTCGGCGCGATGCCGATCTTTAGGCCGTATTCGCCGACAACGAGCCCGACACGATATTTTCCGTCACTTACCTACATTCTCAACAACGCCAACGTTCCGCCATCGACGAGCGGCTCGTGTCCGACCGGAGCATGCCTGACCGGTGAATTGCTGCCGCAGATCAGCCGCACGATGACATTCCAGGTTGTCGCTCGCGACAACCGGTCGCTTGGCGGAGGCATTAATACCGCGACAGCGACGGTCGTGGTTGACGGTGCGAGCGGCCCGTTTGCGGTCACGTCACCGAACACGGCGGTTACTTACGCTGGCGGTTCAACGCAGACGGTCACATGGAACGTAGCCAATACGAATAATGCTCCGGTCAGCTCGGCGAACGTCAAGATCTCGTTCTCGACCGACGGCGGCAACAGTTTTCCAACGGTTCTAAGTGCGAGCGCTCCGAACAATGGCAGTGCCAGCGTAGTAATTCCAAACGTCGCGACCACCCAGGCGAGGATCAAGGTCGAATCGGCGAACAACATCTTTTTCGACGTCTCGGACGCAAACTTTACGGTAACTGTGGCCCTGACTCACACGGTTTCCGATTTTGACGGAGACGGCCGCTCGGATATTTCGGTTTGGCGTGACACGGACGGTGTCTGGTACCGTCTGAACTCCTCAAACTCGGTATTTTCGGCCACCCAATTCGGGACGAGCGGTGACCGCATCGTTCCCGGCGATTACGACGGCGACGGCAAGACCGATCCTGCTGTTTACCGTGCCGGCATTTGGTACATACAACAGAGCACCGCCGGATTTACCGGTGTCCAATTTGGGCTTCCGACGGACCTGCCCACCCAGGGTGATTTTGACGGTGACGGCAAAACGGATATAGCGGTCTTTAGGCCATCGACCGGCACTTGGTATTTGCTGCAGAGCACGGCGGGATTTACTGCCGTTCAATTTGGAACCTTAGGCGATAAGCCTGTTCCGGGTGACTTTGACGGTGACGGCAAGACAGACGTCGCCGTTTACAGGCCCTCGGATGGTGTTTGGTATGAATTGCGATCGACCGCCGGCTTTACGGGCGTCCAATTTGGGATCTCATCCGATAAGGTCGCTCCCGCTGACTACGACGGCGACGGAAAGTGCGATCCGGCAGTCTTCCGCAGCGGTACGTGGTATATGCTGAGGTCAAGTTTAGGGTTCACGGGCGTACAGTTCGGGACCACGGACGACGTTCCGGCTCCGGGAGATTTTGACGGCGATGGCAAGGCTGACGTGGATCTTTACCGGCCAAGCCAGGGAGTCTGGTACCGCCTAAATAGCTCGAACAGCGCATTCGCCGCAGCGCAGTTCGGCAACTCGGTCGATAAGCCGACGCCGGCCGGATACGTACCAAACCAATAGGAACAGGCGACATAGTCAAAAAGAACGGCCGCCCCGCGAGGCGGCCGTTTTCTTGTCATGGCCTAGAATTTCTATTGATATACCCGCGAGACGAATGTGCCACGCAGAAATGGTGACGGATCGATGCCGCTCTGCTGGATAACGCCTTTGTAATTCCCACTAAGCAGCATCATCGCAGACTCGCAAAGCGGTGCGGCCGTGGTCGCCTGGATCGCCCGCAGGCGGTGGCCGTTGATCTCGAGCGGCTCGACATAATAGGCTTTTTCGAGCATTCGCCGGCGGCCGCGAGCGTCAAAACCGTCAACCGAGGCATGTACCAGAACCAGGTCGTCCTCGACAGACGGAACTTCCTTTAACATCTTTTCCTGCAACGCGTTCGGCAGATCGGGATCTTTTGGTAATTTTTTGATCAGCGACTCGATCCAATCATAATGTCCCACGTAGCGAAGCGTTTTGTAATCGAGTTGCCGCGCCATGCCCTCGAAAAAGTCGGGCAGATCTGCCGCACCACCTGAGGTAAGGTCCGCCTCGTACGTTCGTGCGCCGATGACGATCGTCTCGCGTGACGAGAGCGCGGGACGCTCGGTTATCTTGTAATCGCGGATCACACGCGAGTTCTTGACATACTCGGTCGCAACGCCGATCGGTGACCAGGTAAAGCCGTAAAAGTGGGGTGCGTGAGCGTGCGCCGTCAATGCACCGACCTTCATCCCCACACGTTCGACCTTGTCGTTCTCGTATTTTTGGACGAACTGGTAGTACAGTTCCATCGCCTTGACGTTGATAAAGCCCGGAGCAAGGCCGGTCTGTAGAATAAAACCTGTCTCAGCTTCGGCGGCCATCGCCTTGATCTTGTCCGTTTCGGCGACATATTCGGTCAGGTTCGCGTAATGCATTTTGAAATCGACCGCGAACCCCGCCATTCTCGGGGCTTGCCCACCCGGTGAGCAATCAAGCAGTACGTCAGTCTCAGCAAACGTCTTCTTCATTTCGTCGTTTATCCCGTCCAGCGGCATGACAACCGTTTCGACGGAGGATGTCTTCTTTGAATTTCCGATCACCCTGTCGCGAACCGAACGAAGGTCACTCTCGTTGAGATCGCCGAGAAAGATCTTAAGGTCGATGTCGCTCCATTCGCGCAAAAGCAGAGCCGCGGCCTCGCCGATCCCGCCGGATCCGGCAATAAAAATGTTCTTTGTCATAATGGGGTTACGTGTGGGACCAAGGTGGGAAACCTCATCTGATTTTACAACTTTGGAACCGGGCTTTGCCAGAGTTGTTTGCGAAGGAGTGAGTGAGTAACAGATGACAAGCGTTATTCGATGTTGAAATATTTAGCCTCAGGATGGTGCACGATGATCGCCGACGTCGATTGTTCGGGATCGAGCTGAAACTCCTCCGTCAGCTCAACGTCAATGCGTGAAGGGTCGAGAAGTTCGAAGAGTTTCGCCTGGTCTTCGAGGTTCGGGCACGCCGGGTAACCAAAGCTGTAGCGTGAACCCTGGTAACCCTGATGGAATAGCTTTGTCAGCTCCGGAGCGTCGTTTCCACCAATACCCAACTCCTCGCGAATGCGTTTGTGCCACATCTCGGCAAGAGCCTCCGCCGACTCGACCGACAATCCGTGAAAGAGCAAATAATCGGTGTAGTTATCACCCTTGAACAGCTTTGCAGAGTGCTCGCTCGCCTTGCGGCCCATGGTCACGAGCTGAAATGCGACCACATCATTGTCAGAACCGCCTGCGTTAGCGGGCGGCCAGTTTGTGGGCCGAAAGTAGTCAGCTAAACAGAGATTCTTCCCACCTCTTTGTTCCAAGGGCTGTCGTGGGAAAGTGAATCTCAATCTCTCCGTTTTGAGATCGTCTTCCCAGATGATCAGGTCATTACCCTCGCTGTTGCACGGGAAATAGCCATAGACCAGCTTCGCCTCAAGCAGTTTATTGCGGATCGCGTCGGCCTTGATCTCGGCGAATTTCGGGTAAACCGTCTCCTCGAGTATTTGCCGATATTCTTCAGGCGTTTTCCGTCCCTGCTTGTACTGCCATTGGCCTTTGAATAAGGCGGTCTCGTTGATAAATGCAAAAACCTTTGTAAGATCGGTGATCTCGACTACTTTTGAGCCGTAAAAAGGTGCTTCGGGGATATCGACATCTGTTGAGACCGCGGATCTCGTCGTATGCGTTGTGTCTCCGGAAGAGCGGCCTGATACGCGAGCAGCGATCGCACCGAGCTTGGCGTCCTCGCCTACGAGATCTTCGTCGTTATCGGGCACACTCGCTGCGGCTCGTGTTTCCGCCTCGGCTCCAGCCGCAGCTCCGACGCTTTTCTCAGCGTCTCCGCGCTTCTGCGGTTCCGCTTCCTCCTGCGTCAGCTCGTCCATTGCGTGCAATCCGTCAAACGCATCGCGAGCATAGAACAGCTTGCCCTTGTACAGCGGTATAAGGTCCTGATCGACGTAACGCCGGTTCAGAGCCGCGCCGCCAAGGATAACGGGCACGTTTATGTTCCGCTCGTTCATCAGCTCGAGGTTATCGCGCATTATGAGCGTCGATTTAACGAGCAGGCCGCTCATCCCAATGGCGTCACATTTCGCCTCTTCGGCCGCCCGGAGAATGTCGTCGATGGGTTGTTTTATCCCGAGATTCACGACCTTGTAACCGTTGTTGGTCAAAATAATGTCGACGAGATTTTTGCCGATATCGTGAACATCGCCCTTTACGGTAGCGAGCACCAGCACGCCTTTGTTCGAACCCTCGACCTTCTCCATCAACGGCTCAAGGAACCTGACAGCCGCCTTCATCGCCTCGGCCGACTGCAGGACAAAAGGAAGCTGCATCTGGCCCGAGCCGAAGAGTTCGCCAACGGTTTTCATCCCGTCGAGCAGGATGTCGTTGATGATATCGAGCGGCTTATACTTCTCAAGCGCCTTTTTCAGCGAATCTTCGAGACCGATCTTCTCGCCGTCGATGATGTGGTGCTTCAGCATGTCCTCGATCGACAGGTTCGAGACATCAGGTTTGATGGACTGAGCGGATTTGCCCTCGAAAAGGGTAGTGAACTCGGTCAACGGATCGTACGTACAGACATCGCCGTCAAATTTGCGCCGGTCGTAGATCAGATCGCGGGCCGTCTCGATCTCATGCTCATTGAACCGGATAAGAGGCAATATTTTCGATGCGTTTACGATCGCCGAGTTCATTCCAGCCTCGACGCAGTCGTGCAGGAACACGGAATTTAGGACGACGCGAGCGGCCGGACTAAGGCCGAACGAGATATTCGAAACGCCGAGAATAACATTGGCCTCAGGCAATTCTGCCCGGATCTCGCGGATGGCTTTGATCGTCTGGTCCGCGTTCGCACGATCTTCTTCGATACCCGTCGAGATCGGCAAAGCGAGCGGATCAAAGAAAATATCGTGAGCTTCGATGCCGAATTCTGTGACCTGCTTGTATGCTCGACGTGCGATGCGGATCTTGTCCTCGGCGGTGCGGGCCATGCCGTCCTCATCGATGAGGCCGATGACGACCGAAGCACCATATTCTTTCGCCAATGTCAGGACCTTTAGAAAGCGCGGCTCTCCGTCCTCGTAGTTTGTGGAGTTAAGGATGCATTTTCCGCCAGCGTGTTCGAGGCCGGCTTCCATTTTCTCCCACTCGGTCGAGTCGAACATCAGCGGTATCTTGACGTTCGTCACCAGCCGTGAAGCAAGTTCGTGCATGTCCGCGACGCCGTCACGGCCGACGAAATCGACGTTGACATCCAGAATATGCGCGCCTTCTTTTTCCTGCGATTTGGCAAGCGAGACGAGGCCGTCCCAGTCCTCAGCGTCGAGCAGGTCCCGCATCTTCTTCGAACCCGAAGCATTGACGCGCTCGCCGACTATCAGGAACGAAGCGTCCTGCGTATAAGGCTGCTGGAAATAGATCGACGAGGCCGAAGGTGCAAGACGCGCGTCACGCTGTTTTGGCGACAGGCTGCCCAGACGATCGACAAGCAGACTTATGTACTCGGGCGTCGTGCCGCAGCAGCCGCCGACGATATTGGCACCAAAATCCCTGGCAAAATGCTCGACCTGTGCGGCAAAGCTCTCGGGAGTCTCGTCGTAGTGCTGCTTGCCGTCCTTGACCTCGGGCAGCCCCGCGTTCGGCAGTATCGAGACAGGCAGCGGCGAGTTTTCGCACAGATAACGAAAGCTGTGTCATCGGTGCAGTTTCGGCGTTGCCGCAGTCTCATCCCGATGACGTCGATGACGTCGATCGAACGGCTCGAGAGCCGTCAATGCCGCGCCGATCTCGGTCCCGTTGAGCATGGTCCCGAACACCTCGATCGTCGCCTGCGCAATGACCGGAATTCGCGTCTTCGTCTTTTCAAAATGCTCAAATATCGCCGCTAACGCCGCTTTCGTCTGCAGCAGGTCCTGGCATGTCTCCACGATCAGTACGTCCGAGCCGCCATCGATCAGGCCGCGTACCTGCTCGACATAGTTCTTTAAGATCCTTGTAAGTTATGTGTCCCAGCGTCAGCAACTTCATTAGCCCGCCTGATCGAGCCGGCAACGAATCGGTGATGATCGTATGTCGAATAGTCGTTCGCCAGCCGTTTAGCCAGCTCGGCCGCCTTTTTGTTAACGTCGTAACACTTGTCTGTATCCCGGAACTCGGTCAGCACGACCTCGCTGCCGCCGAAACTATTTGTCTCGATCACATCGCATCCGATATCCAGGAAGCTTGTATGCACACGCTCGACGACATCAGGCCGTGTGTAAAGCAGATTCTCCGAGCAATTTTCAAAATTCGGCCCGCCCCAATCTTCGATTGATAAATTCGCTGCCTGCAGCGACACGCCCATTGCACCGTCGAAGACGATGATCTTTAACTTTAACAGATCGAGAAAGTTGCTCATATGCAAAAAACTCCATGCTCGCACAGCACAGAGTTTCGAAAAACGTTTGGTCTAACTCCTTGCTGTTTAGCGGTTTATTTTAAGTGGCCGCAAGTCGCAATAACTCACCACGCTGAATTTAGTTTAAAACTGGCACAGGAAGGTCAACCAACCCGATTCAGTCGCAGCAGAGATCTCGTCTCAATGTAAAAATTGCGATCCGGAACTACGGTCTTGATCTCCTCTGAAACGTGTACTTCGCGGTCTTGCCGGTTGGCTTGAGCCAAACATCTTTTCCATTGATCTTGACCCTCAAGGGCATGTCGAACCCGTCAACCGCATTGGCCCACCAATAGTCCAACTCGTTCCTGGTCATCGAGTACTGGAACTCAGGAATTTTTGTCGTACGCAAGTATTGGTCAAACACCTTGCTGAGATCAATACTAGCGTGTTGCGAAATGTAGTTCTCTTGATCTGTTGAGTTTGTAACTGTTGTCTGATGCCAGAAATCTTTGTTGAGGCTCCTGTATCGGGGACTGCCATTTTTTCATCGTCGTTGACGATCTGGCGGATCGTGTGCAAGAGATTCCCTCCTTGCAGTACATGTCGCCAGACCCTTCGCGGTTGGCTCCGTAGAGGCTGATGATGGGCGAATCGTTTCGGATGTT
>JBGAVC010000086.1:0-17189 GCA_044228265.1 Pyrinomonadaceae bacterium | reverse complement strand
TTGTAGCCTGCCGCACCGCCATTCTCGCCCCGCAGCGTGTATTTCGCACCGAACTGGTCCTCGGTAAGCCTGAGGTCGACGTACATCACCCGCTGACGCTTTGCCGTCATCTCAAACCCGTCGATCCGCCGGCCGCGTGCGATGGCGTCGGCGATCTCCACCGCCAAGACGCTCTTGCCGACGCCGGTCGGCCCGAACAATAAAGCCATCTCGCCCTCGGTCCAGAAGGCGTCGAACAGCCTCGCCGGCGGCGTGCGGTGTTGCACGGCAATGACACAATCGTTTGCTTTCTTGAGCAGCGTGTTGCTGCTGTTCTCGGACTCTTTCTTTGGTATTCCGCCATCTAACATATGATCTCCCTGCAAATCGAACTTTCAGTAAAAACTCTTGACAATTACAACGTCTGTATGCATAATTGGATTGAATGTTGTATCTACACAACAGTGTATCACAGATGCAAAGAACAAAGTCAACAGTTTTTTGCGCGAAATTCTCTGGAACGGGGGCTTTTTGTGGCTGTAAGTCGTGCGGTGTCAGGAGGTTGCGGCGTTCCTGGGGTTTTGGAACGTTCCTGGAACGCTGGACCTGTGATTTGAGCATTCTGTGGGAGATCTTTGCGTCTATGGGGGGACCCATTGTTGAAAACTGCAGCGGGTGCCCTTACTTCGTGCGGGCTTCTGCAACTGCGGGGACTCGCACCGCAGCGTTGGAGAGCGATGGTGTTGAGCCCTTACTTACGTGCGGGCTACGGACACCTTACATCCGGGCTACTGACACGCGGGACGGCGTCGCTGTGTGGTATGCTCTTAGAAAATTCACTAGTCTAAGGAGGCCATCATAGATGTCTGCTGGGGGAAATGTAGGTGCGGCACAAGGACTGCCGCCCGAGGCGCAGTTTTTACAGTTGGTTTCGGGTTGTTTTGTTTCGGCGGCGATATATGTCGCCGCACGGGCGGGGATCGCGGTCCTGCTGCATGACGGGGCAAAGACGACGGCCGAGTTGGCGGCTGCGACCGGAATGCACGAGCATTCGCTTTACCGGCTTCTGCGGGCGTTGGCGAGTGTCGGCGTGTTTACCGAAGACGCCAACGGGAAGTTTGCCAATACGCCGATGTCGGATGTGATGCGGCCCGACGCACCGAACAGTGCATTGTACATGACGCTGTGGATGCTGACCGAAAAGCATTGGCGGGTCTATGGGCATCTGACCGAAAGCGTCAGGACGGGCGAGACGATCTGGGACAAGGTCCACGGCGAGCCGATCTTTAACACGCTGTTCGAGACCGACAGGGAACTGGGCGAGCTGTTCAACAAGGCGATGACCAGCTTCTCGCATCAGACGATACCGGCGATCCTCGAGGCATATGATTTTTCGGGTTTCGAGACAGTGGCCGACATCGCGGGCGGCTATGGTCATTTGCTGGCGGCGATATTAAAGAAATATCCCACGATGAAGGGCATTTTGTTCGAGGCACCTCCGGTTCTCGCGGGTGCGCCGCCGATGATGGAGTCGCACGGCGTCACGGACCGTGCGGAACTGGTCATGGGCGATTTTTGCAGCGATATTCCGGTCAAGGCGGACGCTTATATCCTGAAGCACATCATTCACGACTGGGCTGACGACAAATGCCAGGTGATCCTGGGCAATCTCCGCCGAGTGATGCCTGACGAAGCCAAGGTGCTGATCATCGACGCCGTCGTGCCTGGGGCGAACGAGCCGCATTTTGCCAAGTTTCTCGATCTCGAGATGCTGATGCTGCCGGGCGGAATGGAGCGGAACGAGGCGGAGTTTAAGTCGCTGCTCGACAAGTCCGGCTTCAGGATGACGCGGATCGTGCCGACGCATTCGCCGGTGAGCATTATCGAAGCTGTGAAAGCCTAGCTGCAGGGAACGCCGGCGTCTTTGCCTTCGACCGGGGCAGCGGTCAGTGTCCATTCGCCTGAGGCGTCCTGAACGGCCGTGACGCGATAGAGCGAGATGCGGTTGATAGGTGCTCCCGGAATATCGGGCCGGGTCTCGACGTCGACCGCCGCCCAGTAGAACTTGCCGCAGTAGTAAACGGCCATGTCGGTCGCGGTGCGTTTCTCTTTGGTGAGCAGGTGGTCGCGAATGCGGTCTTCGAGGCCGGCCGGAGCCTTGACCTTGTCACCGACTGCGGGCAGCGTTAGGTAAAAGAGGATCGCCGCGACGACCAGGATGCCGCCTGCGACGATCAGGAGCAGCTTGAGATACTGTCCAACGCTGCGCGATGAGCGGTCGACGGTTTCGAACAATCGGTTCTTTTCGGGGTCGTCGTTTATCATCCGCTTAGCCCGCGAAAACTATTGCCCGCGGGAGAGATTTAGGTGAGATATATCACCGAAACCGTGTTCGTTGCAAACGTTTAGAGTGTTGCATTAAAATGACGGCGTACAACAGTGATCGTTTAACCTGAGCTTCGGTCTCCGGCGGCGAACGGAGGTATGTCAGGTACAGCTTGAAATAGGAGAAAGTATGAAAACTTGGAAACTGGCAGCATGGATGGCCGTATTCGCGGCAATGTGTTTGGGAATTGCTTGTGGCGGGCAGATAAACGAGGCGAACAAACTCGTCGACGAGGCAAACGTCATTATCAAGAGCTATAACGAGGACAGCGTCAAATCGGGCAAACTGATCACCGAGCTTTTGGGCGAAAACCTCAAAAAAGCTGACGATATCGAGGAATATAAGAAAGACAACAAGGCGAAATTTGACGAGCTGGTCAGCCTGAACGAAAAGCTCGAGAAGAACGGTGCCGAAGCGACTTCGAAATTTGACCAGGCGTCGAAACTGAATCTCGACGACAAATTCAAGGAATACCTCAGCCTGAAAGTTCAGGAAATGAAGAAACGCGGCGAGATCGACAAGCAGACAACGACGTTCGTTAAATCGTTCCTCGACACCAAGGACATCGATAAAATAAATACATTGATCGCCGACTACAACAAGAATTCGGCTGACACTCAAAAAGCGGCTGACGAGCTGATGAACAAGGCAAACCAGATCACCAAGGACAACCCGAGCGTCTTTAAGAGCAACTAGGCAGGTCCGGTGTTGGAACACGAAAAAACGGCCGTCGCATAATACATCGCGGCGGCCGTTAATTCAATGTTAGGATCACGGTCGATCGGCCTTTGGGCCCAGGATTTACTGGTCTTTCAATTCGCCGGCTTTTTTCTCGTCCTGGTCGGCAAGCGCGGTCTTACCCATTTTGCGGTAGAGCGACGCACGGTTTGTAAACCTGTGGGCGACGCTCGGATCGCTGTCGATCGCGGCGGAGTAGTCTTTGAGGGCCTGCGCGTTGTTCCCGAGAGCCTCGTACGACATCGCGCGGTTCTCGTAGCCGTCTGCCAGCCAGTCTTTTTTCGAGGTGTTCATCGAGATGTACTTATCGAGGTCCGAGATCGCTTTGTTGTAGCTCTTCTCAGAGTAATATACGCGAGCACGGTTGTAATACGCCTCGGCATGCGACGGAAACGCTTCGATCGCCTTGCCAAAATCGGCGATAGCTTTGGCGTTCTGCTTCGCCGCGAAATAAGTATTGGCCCGGGCAATATATCCGTCGGCGAGATACTCAGCGGACGATGGTGCCATCGAGATGTATTTGGTCAGGTCGGCGATCGCGGCGTCAAACTTGTTGAGCTCACGATATGCGCGGCCGCGACTGTAATAGTTCTCGATGTCGTTGGGATTGCTCTGGATAGCTTTGGTGTACTCGGTAACCTGACAGTTGTAATCGGTATCACCGCATTTACTGGCTTGCGCCGATACGATCGAGGCCGAGAACAAGAACGCGAGGACTGTGAGAAGCGATGGATAGAAAAGTTTTCTCATGTTGGGGTTTGCTCCAAATTGGATTAGATAAGCTCAAAGAATGACGCATGAACGAACTGCATTTTGCATAAGAAGATCGATCAAATTTCGTTCGTCATAGATGTTTCAAAAGGTCAGGCCGGCGGCCTATTTCATGCCAAGGCTTTTGACCAGGAAGCCGTAAATGTCCGCTTGTTGTTCGATCTGTTGCGCCGTCGGCAGTCCGGCGCCATGTCCGCCGCGCACCTGTATTCGAATGAGCACCGGCGCGGGGCCGGCCTGGGCATACTGCATAGCGGCCGTGTACTTAAAGCTGTGAGCCGGGAACACACGGTCGTCGTGGTCCGATGTCGTCACCAGGGTAGGAGGATATTTCGTGCCCGGCTTGGCGTTGTGATACGGAGAGTAAGCATACATCGCCTTGAAATCCGTGGCATCTGCCGGATCGCCATAATCCGATTTCCAGGCGTAACCGATCGTGAACTTATCGAAGCGCAGCATGTCCATCACTCCAACTTGCGGGATCGCGGCTCCGAAGAGTCCGGGATTCTGGTTGAGCACCGCACCGACGAGCAGGCCGCCGTTGGAACCACCTTGTATCGCGAGTTTTGGCGTCGAAGTGTACTTATTCTCGATCAGCCATTTACCGGCCCAGGCGAAATCGTCAAAGACGTTCTGCTTGTTAAGACGCGAGCCGCCCTGCCACCATTTCTTACCGTATTCGCTGCCCCCGCGGATACATGCGACGGCGTAGATGCCGCCCATTTCGAGCCAAACGATTCGCGAGGCAGAGAAGCCGGGTGTCGACGGAATATTGAAGCCGCCGTAGCCATAAAGGATCGTCGGGTTGCTGCCGTCGAGTTTCGTGCCTTTTTTATAGGTCAGGAACATCGGCACCTTGGTCCCATCCTTGCTTGGATAGAAGACCTCTTTTACTTCGTAGGCAGACGGATCGAACTTCACATTCGCCTTGCGATAAAGGATGCTCTTACCGGACTTCATATCGTATCGATAGATCGTCGGCGGAGCGTTGTAGCTCGAGTAACTGTAGAACGTCTCGGTGTCGTAACGCTTTCCGTTAAATCCGTTAGCGGTGCCTATTCCCGGGAGCTCAACGTCGCGAACGAATTTTCCATTCGTCTCGAAGATCTTGATCTTTGTATGAGCGTCGCTCAGATAATTGAGTACGAACTGGTTGTTGATGAAATCGATGCTCCCCAACGTGTCGGCCGTTTCCGGGATCACGGTCTCCCAAGACGAACCGCCCTTAACGTCTATCTTCACGAGCCGACCAAGTGGAGCGTCCCGATCGGTGTAAAAGTAGAGCGTCGAACCGTCGTTGCCGATAAAAGAAAAATCGCTCTTGAGATCGGTAACGAGCGGCTGGATCTGCGAATTCGGCGAAGTGAGGTCTTTGTAATAGACCATGTTCATCCGCTCGGTACCCTTGGAAACGCTGATGATAAGCCATTTGCCGTCTTCAGAGATACTAGCGTTGCTGAAGTACTCTTTGTTATCTGGTCGTTCGTAGACCACATAGTCGGCCGATTGCGGCGTACCGAGCTTATGGAAATAGATCTTCTGGAAGAAAGTATTTCCCTTAAGCTCCTGACCCTTTTCTATGGGCTGGTAACCGCTGTAGTAAAAGCCCGAATTGTCCTTCAGCCACGCCGAAACTCCCTGGCGGTTCGGAGCCAGGGTATCGGGCAGCAGCTTTCCGGTCGTGGTATCCATCACGTGCCACTCGGTCCGGTCGCTGCCGGCGATCGCGACGCCGTAGGCCCACAACTTGCCGTCGTCAGTGAAGTTCGAGCCGTTCAGCGCCGCGGTACCGTCCGCAAGTATCTTGTTCGGATCGAAAAAGACCGATCCCGGGTCGTTGATGGAGGTAGCCTTGTAGAGAACGCTTTGATTTTGAAGTCCGTCGTTCTTCGAATAAATATAGAATCCATTTGCGACCTTTGTTGGTGGAGAATATCGCTCGTAGTTGAACAATTCGGTCAGTCGATCTTTGATCTTTTCCCGCTGCGGTATGGTGGAAAGATAACTGTTTGTCAGCTTGTTTTCGGCGTCGATCCAGGCGCGAGTCTCCTCCGAGTCGGTCTGCTCCATCCAACGATACGGATCGGCGACTTTGGTTCCGGAGTAGTCATCGACCTGGTCGCCTCTGCGGGGTTTGGGATAGTCAAATCCCTGCTGAGCGATCGCGGTAGACGTCAACAAGGAAAAAAAGACCAGAAATGCAAGGGTCCGGTTCAACATAAAACGAAATTCTCCTGTTCGAAAATGATTTCGAATAGTATAGAGCGCGTCTTAACACAAACAAAGCGACCTGTGGTTACGGAGCCGATACATTCTCAAGGACAACCGGCCACTGGGTTGCCGTTGTTGCCGCCTTCGCCCCGGGAAGCCAATTTTGACCGCGATAGAGCATATCTTCGAGGACATCGCGGGTTAGCGGGCGGGAAAGTAGATATCCTTGGCCGTAGTCGCATCCCATGTTCTGGAGAAGACCGAGTTGGACCGTGGTCTCGATGCCCTCTGCGATCACCCGCATTTTCATGTTTTTGGCCAGCGAAATTATTGTCCGGAGGATCTCGGAGTTCTCGCCGTTTTCGCCAACTTCGCACACGAAGGAACGATCGATCTTCAAGGTATCGAAGGGAAGTTTGTGCAGAACACTTAGGCTGGAATATCCCGTCCCGAAATCGTCGATGCTCAGCTTGACGCCGGTCTCCTTTAGGCGATTTAGAACACTGATCGTGTGGTCAGCGTTTTCCATCGCCGTGCTCTCGGTGATCTCCAGTTTCAGGCAGCGCGGTTCCAGACCAGAATGCGACAAAGCATGCTCGACATCGTGAACGAGGTCGCCGTGGATCAGATGCCTGCCCGAGATGTTGACACTGACCATCAGGTCCCTGCACGCCGGAACCATGCTCTGCCAGCGAGCCGCTTGCATGCAGGTCTCCTTAAGGATCCATTTAGTTATCGGGATTATCAAACCGGAGTCTTCAGCGATCGGTATGAATTTAGCCGGCGAAATCGGGCCGATTTCCGGATGGTTCCAACGAAGAAGGGCTTCGACGCCGAACAATCGACCGTCCTGCAGGTCGACAAGCGGCTGATAATTCATCGACAGCTCGTTTCGTTCCAGGGCGTGCTTAAGGTCGGTCTCGTATCGCACACGCTCGATGAAATGGTAGCGAAGATCTTTGGTGAATAAAGCGACTCCCGACTTGGTCTCCTTTGCATGATGCATGGCAATGTCGGCGTCACGCAGAACTTCGGCGGTCGTATTGTATTCGGCGTCGCAAGGCGCAATACCGATGTTGACCGAGATCGTTATAGAGTTGCCTATCAGCGAAAAGGGCTGCGACATACTATCAAAGACCTTGCGTGCGACCTTCTGCACCTTGCTGACATTGGCGAGATTCTTGATAACAACGGCAAATTCATCTCCGCCGATCCGTGCGACCACATCTGACTCGTGGAGCGTATTGGTAAGACGTTTGGCGGCGATCGTCAGGACCTGGTCTCCGATCGTGTGGCCTAGACTGTCGTTTATGTTTTTGAACCGGCTAATATCCAGGAACATCACGTAAAATGTACCGGAAGGATCTTTCCGATAATCCTGGATCAGTTTTTCAAGTATCTCGTTCAGGCACTTGCGGTTGGCGAGCCCGGTTAACGAGTCGTGCAGGGCGGCGTATTGAAAATCTCGTTCGCTTTTACGAAGGGCTTTGTTAGCGTTTTCTTCTTTGACTAGTGCGGCTCTTAGGTCTTCAGCGTGCTGCTCAGCACTTAGACGCATTTCTCGCTCGACGTCGGCTTTCTTACGTTCTGCTTCTTCGGCCTGCACGATCGCCTCGTTGATCTCGCCGATCGACTGGCGATAACTGAGATATGCGACGGCCAGCGCCGTAAATGCGATGCCTGCTGTTATGACGTCGCCAAAATTGATGAGCTTATAAATGAGCCCAGCCAGGCCGGCGCCAACGATCTGAGTCAGTGAGCTAGTAAAGCAGTCTTTCCTCCAAGTCGCAAATAGGTTAGAGCCGTCTTTTAAGGACTGGAAAACAGAAGCCAGGGCGGATGAAGTCGCAAATTGGACTAACGCCAAAAATCCCAAACAGGCGGCTAAAGCCTGTGAACTATAAGGATCGAGGTATCCGAATAATGCTTTTTCCGCAAGACCAAAAGCGAGAAATGTGATCGACGTTGACGCCACCGTGATCGATACATTTGTTGGGATCATCAACCGTCCAAAAGGGAAGCCTCTAGTCTTAAGGTAATAACAATTAGCGAGGGTCTCAGACGCCCCAACGATGATTGCTGCGGGTCCTCCGTAGAGCAGAAATGTCAGGAAAACCAGTGCGTCCGAAAAACTGATTGCGAATTTCGAACGCGGAAGTGCGAGGCTCATTCGCGGAGCGATAAGGACCGAAAATGCGAGAACCGCCACAAATCCGCGACTAAATGCGGACGTCGAGAGATTGCCAATGGCGAACACGACGCAGACTACGCCGATGAGGATCATGGTCCCTTTTGCAAGATTGTGTACCTGCTTTCTAACCATACAGGTGGGCGATGGGCGGCGGGGCCTTTGCGATGAGGAAATGAGGAATGCGAGCCCTGCTAGCGAGCTAGCTAACAAAGTTTAACATTTTGAACCAATAAACTCCAATTAAATTTGAGGTTCCGGTCACGGCAGTCCATCGGCCAGGCTCTGTACGAGAATAGAGGGAAATCAGGTCAGTTCTTGACTTATGGAAAGGTCAGGGTATCTCCATCGGAAGGAAATGGACACTCGAGCGAGATAGCATGGTTGCGGATTGATGGGCATCGGGGTCGTAAGATCAAACCTGAGTACTAATGAATTTGTGTGCAGAAACGTCACCTTTTATGCAGCGTGTTTTGTGTAATGTATACCAGCTAAACACTATTAAAGTGGATACAGAATATGCAGTACTGTAAGTCGTTGATAATAAGCGTATTAGGTCCATGTCGTTAACGGTATGTCTACCAAGTATACAGCTTACCGCGGAGGGTCCTTTAGTTAAGTAACTCGATAATCAATCTCGTAAACTATTGTACTAAAAGACGTTAGAGACGTATTGGAGATCCGGCACGGCTGTGGCACGGGTCTTGTAATAGAGAGGGACAACGAGGCAGATGAGCTTCGAATTAAAATCAAACAAATTTGGAGAAAGACAATGAAAAAAACGATCACAACATTCGCACTCGCATCCATCATGACCCTCGGGACCACTTTCGCACACGGCGGAATTATCGTTGCAGGACGTCCCGATAACGGCCGCCTTGATACCGGGAAGACGGAATGCGGAGCCCAGACCGAAGGCATCATCGTAGCAGGCCTCGCCGGCATCATTGTTGCTGGCCTCACAGGCATAATCGTTGCAGGAGCCCCCGACAAAGAAAATAACAGATGCGTTGAACCGCTCGTCGAAACCGAAGGGATCATCGTAGCGGGTTAAGAGAATCCACCAAGAAAACACCTGCCCCCCGGAACAAGTCCTCAAGCAAAAAACTGCCTTGCCGAAGAACGGCCAGGCAGTTTTTTGCTTGATCGAAAACATCCCTAACGCTCGCTGGAAGCGAGTCTAGAAGCGGCAAATGCGGGTGAGATTCGTCGCAAATTCTCAACGCAAGTGGGCAATACGGCGAGAAGGCGGTCCACATCGGCGACGGAATTCGATTGTCCAAAACTGAAGCGAACGGCGCCGCGGGCCAAACCGTCGTCACGACTGAGTGCCCGAATAACAGGCGAGGGTTCGAGAGAACCGGACGAGCACGCCGAACCGGTTGAGACGGCAATCCCTTGCATGTCCAAGTTAATCAGAAGACCTTCGCCTTCCACATTGCGAAATGATATGTTCGATATGCCGGAAATACGATGATCGCGGCGGCCATTGAACACCACGTCGCTGATCAATTCGCCGACACCGGCTTCAAAGTCGTCTCTTAGACGTGCGATGTGGACTGCATTTTCCTCGCGTTCATTATCTGCAATAACCGAGGCTTTGCCGAAAGCGACTATGCTCGCTACACTTTCTGTGCCTCCACGGAATCCACGTTCCTGACGGCCACCAATGTTTTGAGATTTAAGACGCGTGCCTCTTCGAACGTAAAGAGCACCGACACCCTTAGGTGCGTTGATTTTATGCGCAGAGAGAGTTAACAAGTCGCAGCCGATCGATTCTACATTGAGGGCGATCTTCCCCGCCGCTTGAACCGCATCCGTGTGGAACCTGATCTTCTGGCCGCCCACTCGGAGCTTTTGAACTATTGATCCTACCTCCTCCACGGGTTGAATCGTACCAACCTCGTTGTTGGCGGTCATCAATGTAACAAGTACGGTGTTGTCTCGTACCGCACGCTCTACATCTTCGGCCCGAACCACACCATCCTCGTAAGTGGGCAACCATGTCACTTCGACCCCTCTTTTCTCAAGGTCTTCGACGACTGATCTCACCGAAGGATGCTCAATCGACGACGCCACGATGTGATTGCCGTTCAGGAAGTTAGCCTCGAAATACCCACGGATCGCAAGATTGTTGGACTCGGTTCCACCAGATGTAAAAACGATCTCATTTGGCCGGGAATTTATCAGAGCCGCGACTTGATGACGCGCATTATCGACGGCTGCCCGAGCTTTTTGGCCATAAAAATGGATACTTGACGCGTTCCCGAAGTGTTCGGTAAGAAATGGCATCATCGCTTCGATCACGCGTGGGTCGACCGGAGTCGTGGCACTATGATCGAAATAGATACGTTCGAACATAAAGAAATCTTAGCATACGGCGGTTTTGTGATTACCATCATCAAATCCTGGCGGTAGCATAGGAAGATACGATGGGCCTAACACGACGATAAGCGGCTTTCCCATTCCATTGAGCAGCGCTCGTCGTTGATTGTTGAAACCGTGACAAATGCGGTAAATTAAAGGTGGTAGGGCGATGAAGCCCTACGTGAAAACAAAGGACCGAAAATGGATTTTGCGACGAAGGAAATTTTTAAGCGTTACGCCAGCATGGTGACCGGCCGGCCCATGGCTCCGGTGTTTTTGAACATACTCGTTACCAGCGTCTGCGACATGCGATGTACGCACTGCTTTTTTACCGAGGAACTTGATGATCGCCCGAGGAAAAAATTGCAGATGAAAACGCACGAGATCGCTCGCATCTCGGAGACTCTCGGAGGCAATCTCGGCGTGCTCGTGCTCGCCGGCGGCGAGCCATTTACCCGAAAGGACTTGCCCGAGATCGTTCGCGCGTTCTATGAGAACAACAAACTGGAATCGGTTTATTTGATGTCCAACGGCCAGATCCATCCGCGGATCTTCCCAGACGTGTCACGCATAATGGACGAGTGCCCTAACCTCAATGTAAGTGTCGCGCTAGGCATTGACGGTATGAAGGAGGCTCACGAGAAGATACGCGGCAAAGAGGGAAGCTGGGACAAGGCGATCCATACCGCTCGGACTCTGCAGGAGATGAAGCGTGAGCAGTATCCGCGCCTCGATATCCAGACCTGTACGTGTGTGATGCACTCGAACGAAGACACGATTTTCGACTGGTACGATTTCCTCAAGTACGATCTAAAGCCTGACAAGGTCAACATCAATTATATTCGTCCACCGTCGGCCGACCCGACCGAGCTCGAATTTGACCACGAACGCTATGCTCGTCTTTCGAACATGATCCTTGAAGACTCGCGAACAGCCGCGTTGAAGAACAACTACGGTGGAGACTCGGGCTTTTTCAAGGCTGCTGTCGACATCTACATGCATGACCTGATCGCAAAGACCAAGGAGGAGAACAAGGCTCAGCTGAAATGTTACGCAGGCAGTGCCGGTGCAGTGATCTATGACAATGGGGCCCTCTCGTCATGCGAAAACAAGGCTGACGTACTCAACCTTCGAGATTATAATTGGAATTTTCAGGCCGCATGGAATACGGACTCGATGAACTCCAGACGCAAAGAGGCTGGGGCAGGCTGTTTTTGTACGCATGAGTCTAACTGTTTTTATCCATCACTTCCGTTCAATGCCGGCCATCTCGTCAAGATCAAAAAGCTCGAAAAGGAGATGAAGAAAGCCGCTGCACGTGCAGGGTTCCCAACCGCGAATGAGATCGCACTAAAAGCGTAGGGTTCTGTCCGTCCGAATGCAGCAAAACACTCCAAAGATACTCATCATTTCGTCGGACACCGGCGGAGGTCACCGGTCCGCGGCGGCAGCCATAGCCGAGGGCCTCGAGAAATTTTGGAAAGGTGAGTCGTCGGCCATTCGGGTGATCAAGGCGGTCGAAGAGTCGCATCACATTACCGAAAAGCTCGTAAACTTCTACAACTGGGTCTTGCGTCATAAACAGGGATGGATGAAATACCTGTACTGGGCCATGAACAAGATTCGTCCCGAGACCCGTGAATTTTTCCATAAACGCTGTATCGGATACGTCCGCGGACAATTCGAAAAATGGTGCCCGCACATCGTTGTAAGCGTTCATCCGTTAACCCAGCACATATTCGCCCGCATTCTCAAGGAACTTCACCTATCAGATCAGATTCCGCTTGTAACTGTTGTAACCGATCCATGTTACGGGTTCTGGAAGGCCTGGGCGTGTAATGATGTATCTCTCTATCTCGTGGCCAACGAAGACGCCCGGGACCAGCTGCTCGATTACGGTATCGATCCAGAAAAGATAAAGGTGTCGGGCATGCCGGTCAATCCCAAATTTCACGAAGTCGACGAAAAAGACGCCCAAAACGCCCGGCGGTTCTATGGTCTCGACCCGGACAAATTCACTGTTTTCGTGAATGCTGGATGGATAGGAGGTGGTAACATACCGCAGATCTTCCGCGAGCTTGTTCGAGGTGAATTGGACGTTCAAGCCATTTTCCTGGCCGGTAAGAATGAGGAACTCCGAATCGAGGCAGAAAAGATCGCTAGGAAGGCAAAATTTCCCGTCAAGGTTATTGGATATTCCGACGAGATCGAGAAACTTATGCAGTCGGCCAACGTTATGGTTTCCAAACTTGGCGGCCTGACGACGTTTGAAGCACTCGCTTGCCACCTGCCTATAATCGCCGACGCGACGACCCCGCCGATGCCGCAAGAGGCAGGAACTGTCCGGCTGATCGAACGTCGCGGTGCAGGGATACTGCTTAAGAGATCGAGGGATATCGTGCCGACCATTCGAAATCTGATCGGCGATAACGGAGAATACTCGCGAATGAAGGCCGCTACAGTTGGATTGACGATGCCGAATTCGACCGAACAGATCATCAAAGAGATCAATGCTCTGCTTCCCAACCATTTCAATGCGGCAAGCGCGGCTGCTGCCTGATTTGTAACTTGTGCGCTTGTCAGTGCTCGACGTTTTCATTACCCTTTTCAATTAGAATTCAACGATTTACGGTTCCGAGGAGAATTACGTATTGAGTCTCTTACTTGAAGGAAAACGTGCCTTCGTTTCGGGCGGCACGCGAGGCATTGGTGCCGCGATCTGCGAGGTTTTCGCCCGTGAGGGAGCGGACGTCGCTTTTAACTACCACAGCCGTGACGATCTTGCTGTCGAGGTCCGTGAAAAGATCGAAGCTCACGGGCGACGGTCTCTCGGGTTCAAAGTTTCGGTTACGGACCGGTACGGTATGAAACACGTGGCTCGCGAGATCCTCGACGCCTGGGGCCCAATAAACACGCTTGTGAATAATGCCGCGGTAAATAAGCCTGACAATTTTGCGACAACCACCGACAAGTCGTGGGACTGGGTCGTCGATACCAATGTGAATAGCCTTTTTGCGGTAACTAAACCGTTTTACAAACAGATGATCCGGGCCCGCGAGGGTCACATACTTAATATCACGTCCGTCGGGGCGATCCGGAGCCTTCCCACGTCGGTCCACTATGCGACGTCGAAGGCAGCAATGATCGGTTTTACGAAATGTCTTTCCCGCGAAGCCGCTAATTTCGGGGTTACGGTCAATGCGATAGCTGCCGGTATCTATGATACCGATCTTGCCCACACGCTCCCGGAACGGCTGCTGCAGATGCACGATTTTTGGGTTTCAAAGGGGCGACTGGGAAAACCCTCCGAGCTTGCCGAAGTGGCCGCTTTTCTTGTTTCGGACCGAAACAATTTCATGAACGGCGAGGTCGTCATCGTCGATGGCGGCGCCGTGACCTGATCAGAAGCCGCGAAAAAATCCGAAGGCTGCTCAACACGTGATGACCGAAGCGCTAGTGTCCTTTGGCGTTATTCGTCGCCACCTTCTATTTTTCCAGGCGTTCTTTGGCTCGTTCGATAAAGACCTTGATCATCTCGGTTACGCGTTTCGTCATCTCGCTGCTGATAAGCGACTCTCCCGCGAGACCCGCAAGGAAATGCAGGTCTCGTGCAGATCTTCGTCTGAGTTCAACCACCTGCGAGAAGTGGACCATCGTCACATTCTTCGCTTTCTCCAGGAAATCTGCCGAATACCGGAGAAAATTTTCGGCTTCCGTGCGGAGCGGGGCCCATTCGATACGCTCCTCGTTATTCTCGGAAAGCTCCAACGCGAATTTTTGCAATATCGGCCCAACAACGGGTATCTCGGTCTGCACTTTCCAGTGGGCCACGCCCTTGGCATCAACGTGGACCTGGCTGACGCCAGGCATAAGCTCTGCGAAATTAGTAATGTCGGCAAAGAACTCGCGGACCTTGTCCACACTTGACCTCAGTTCGATATCATCGGAATACCCGGCTCGAATAGTGAACATAAAGCAAAACCGGCGAAAGCAGTCGCGTAAATTATCTGAGATACGGGAGTCAAACGATCGTGAAAGTTGAAATGGCCCCCTTGAGAGTTTCTGCAAACGCCTTTAACGATAATAAACTGTCTCGGCTAAACTTCAAATAAATGAACAGCAGTTTCAACAACACCGAAGTCTGCCCGAAATGCGGTGACCGCCTTAGGTCCTGGTCCGAGCTAACCGATGACGAGCGATTCATAGCCGTACGGCTGCCGGGATCAGCCGATCACGACCCACGATCAAGAAAGAAGCACCGCTTTTGCACGCGGTGCTGGTTCGAGGACGTCGGTCAGCAGGGTCGAACTGCCTAACCACTTTACGGCGCGGTTTGAATGGTGAAGTCGTAGAACGTAGCTCCGACCGACTCACCTGTGCCAAGCAGATAAAAGCCGTATTCACCTTTCTTCAGCGGCTTTCGCGGTGTGATCTTAAATACGCCGTCACCCACCTTTTCAAACGAGAACTCGACTATATTGTCATCATGAATACCGGTCTTTGAGCCGAAAGCGTTCGATCGGCCGACGGTCACCTCACGTGCTTTACCCTTGATGTTGAATTTAACAAGCTGAAACTGGCTGACCGAAGCAGGGAAGTATTTCACGGCCTGCATCGTCCGGTCCTTTTCGTTCAGGTAAAAGTAGAACGATGGCTGCGGGTCGGCGATCACAAAGTTTGACGTCACGCCGGGGATCCGTGCCTTGTTCTTCGTCGGCCACAGACCGTATGTCACCGAGTTTCCGAAAGTTCCGCCCGTGCGGCTTTGCGTCGACACGCTCGGTTCCATCTCGGTCATCTTGCGTTTGCCGTCATGCTCGGAATAGATGTAAATTCCGACGTCATGGCGAATTTTCGGATCGTTCTCATCCCATCGTTCGCTTTCGACTCCGGAGGGTGACAGAGCCGGTTGGACGCTCGGCTGTGATTGCGGTGTCCGCGATTCGCCGGTCTCGCTATAACCCTGCATTGCCTGCAGGATATCGTCGTTCAGGCCAGCCTGTTTTAGCCGGATAAGCTGGCTGGTCGAAAGGTCAAAGTTCGTCCGCGACGTCCGGATCTTGTTGACGATGACAGTCGGGCTGAGACCGGCATTGAGCATCGCGATCACGTCGTCGTTGGTCAGCGTCTCGACCTTTCCCTGTGCCATGAGCGCAGGGGCAACGCTCAATAGGGCCAGGAAAACGGCGAAAATTGAAGAACAGATAAGAGTGGATGGTCTCCTCATTTCACACAAAAGCTCCTGATTGTTGTTTTCTTCCGAAAGAAGTCTGCTTTCTTAGAGATTATGCATTCCAAAAGGTTTGCCGCTATTTTTCGGCCTTCAGAGGGCCGTTCGGGAGCAAAAGCGTTCCCGGAACGTTCCACTTCGACTTGGAACGCTGTAACTGCTGTCAACATTAGATTTACGGCTACATTTTTACCCTGTTCCCGAGAGGTTTGCGCAAAATTTGTGCCCCCTCCTGCTTCTGTATCGTCCTGACATGGGTTTACACATCACCAGCACCTCTAAGACCAAATACCAGAGATCCAAATTTTCAAATATCCCGGCCTCTTCTGATCCGCCTCGCTCAGCGATCCACGAAAGCCTACCACTGCCATTTTATCACACGTTGTCAACGATAAGAAATATTTGCACACATGACATGTTTGGGATCGGCGCGGCGAACAACGTGTCGGAGTCCGTGGCGACCGCCACACACTTAGTGCCTCGAGGTTGGCGAAATAATGATGTCTCTGGCAGTATGGGTTTGAATGGAGACATGACGATGAGCAAAAACGCACTTTCGCGGAGGCGGTTTTTGGGTTCGAGTATGGCGGCTGCGTTTGCTGTGTCGGCACTGCCGGCGAATGCGGGTGAGTGGGAAGAGTATTCGGCGGGCTTTTCGGCGATGCTTGATGATCGTATACCTGACGGGCCTTTGAGGCCGGACGATGAGGCCGGATGGCGGTTGGTCGCGAAAAACTATCCGGTCACGCGCAAGATAACCAACCTCGAGAACGGCTACTGGGGAATAATGGCGCAGCCGGTCCTGGCCGAATACCTGCGGCTGACGGAGTTCGTGAATCGTGAAAACACTTATTTTGCCCGTCTTCAGTGGGCGGAGACGATTCGCGGCATTACCGAGACGGTTGCGAAGTTCCTGAATGTCGGAGCCGACGAGATCGCGTTGACGCGCGGAGCGACCGAGGCTTTGCAGGCGTTGATCGGCGGCTACAACAAGCTGCGGCCCGGCGACACGGTGCTTTATGCCGATCTCGACTACTCCGAGATGAAAACCGCCATGCAGTGGCTTAAAGCACGGCGCGGGGCAAAGCCCGTGAAGATCACTTTTCCCGAGCCGACGCACGATGAGCCACTGACCGAGGCTCGGATCCTGGAGTTTTACCGAAAGGCTCTCGACGACAATCCGGGCACGCGCCTACTGCTCCTGACCCATCTCAACAACTGGACCGGGCTCATTATTCCCGTCGCCAAGATCGCGAAAATGGCAAAGGACTGCGGCGTCGACGTCATTCTTGACGCGGCACATTCAGTCGGCCAGGTCG
>JBGAVC010000085.1:0-19181 GCA_044228265.1 Pyrinomonadaceae bacterium | reverse complement strand
GGATTTCCGTTTCGAGCGATCGAGTTTTGCCTCGACTATGCAGGGCTCAAGCTTGCCGACGTAGAGCACGTTGGACACTACTGGAAGCCCTGGATCCTGCGTCACAAGGCGATGCAGGCAGCAAAGGCTGCTCTGGTTTCGCGTGACATGTTCAGGGCCCGTGCGGATCGCGGGGTTGCTCAGGTTAGCGACAGTTATCTCGGGATGTTCAAACATCCGAAGCGGCTGCGAGAGCATTTCGGCCCCAGTAATTTCAGGTTTCATTACATCGAGCATCACCAGTCACATGCAGCCTCGGCGTTCTTTGTTTCGCCGTTCGATTCGGCGGCGATCCTTACGTGGGACGGCACTGGCGAGGACACGACGACGCTTTTTTGTAAGGGTGAGGGCAACAAGATCAAGGTCCTTAAGCGGATAAAGCTCCCGCACAGCCTGGGACAATTCTATTCGGCGGTGACAAACTATATCGGGTTCGATATGTTCGCCGGCGATGAGTGGAAGGTCATGGGCCTGGCGGCTTACGGGAAGCCAAAATTCTGCGACTATTTCCGCGAAAGGGTCTTGATTACCAACGGGCACGGCGACTTTCGGTTCGATATCAAAGTGCTCGACCATCACCTCGCGAAGCATTACAAGTTTCCCGATGAGATCGTTGCCGAGTTGGGTCCCGCTCGGAAACCGGGCGAAGAACTGACGGAGCATCACTGGGACATCGCCTGTTCAGCGCAAAAGGCACTCGAGGATACTGCGCTTTACCTCGTCCAGCAGATCAAAGAAATGACGGGCGAAGAGAACCTTTGCATGGCCGGGGGCGTTGCGTTCAACTCGGTAATGAACGGGCGGATCTTTCACGAAACGCAGTTCAAGAATTTCTTTGTCCAACCGGCTGCCGGCGACGCAGGCTGTTCTCTCGGAGCGGCGTATTATGTGTGGAACCAGATCCTGGGCAAGCCGCGATCGTTCGTCATGGACCACGCCTACTGGGGGCCGGGGTTCTCAAATGATGAATGCCGAACGGCACTCGATGATGCGGGGTTGAAATATGAGACGCTGCAAGACGATGTTTTGCTTCCCAAACTCGCGGCGATGATCGCGGAAGGCGCGATCGTCGGATGGTTCAACGGCAGGATGGAACTGGGCCCAAGGGCACTCGGGGCACGAAGTTTTCTGGCTGACCCTCGACGCTCAGATATGCGCGAGATACTCAATCACAAGGTAAAGCTGCGCGAATGGTTTAGGCCGCTTGCTCCTTCCATGCTTGAGGAATGCGGTTCCGAGGTTTTCGGCGTCGAGCATCATGACCCGTTTATGATAACGGTTTTGGCAGTGTCCGAAGAGTGAAAAAAGAAGATCCCTGCTGTCGTCCATGTTGACGGGTCTGCCCGCCCGCAAATGGTGAGCTGCAATACCAACCCGCGTTATTGGAACCTGATTGAAGAGTTCAGAAAACTGACGGGTATCCCAATGCTGCTGAATACGTCATTCAATGTCCAGGAGCCGATAGTTTGTACGCCCGAGGATGCAATAAACACTTTCAGTAACTCGAATTTCGATGCGCTTGTTTTTATGATCACCATAGTAGTCTCAACTAGAGCTTCGGTCCATCAACTAACTCATGGACAGGACACAGATAAAGTCTACATCCGTCGATAAGTTCGTCATCGCGGCACTGCCCCTCGCCGTGCTGCTGATAGTTACCGCTGTTATATCGCCCGAGGGTGCGGCCGGACTCCTGGTGGTCCTTGCCGGCGGCGGCCTCTTTCTCCTTGTTTTCAGGGTATATACCGCGGACAAGACATTTATCACGAGGCTGTTCATGTCGGCGGTGGCGATACGCCTCGCCGTCGGTGTGGCTATCCACATGCTCGGTCTCAGAGAGTTCTTCGGCGGAGACGCGAATACCTACGACAGCCTGGGGACGGTCCTGCTGAATACCTGGCTTGGGGTCGCCAACAATAGCTCATGGGACGTCATCAGGGTCACGTCACTCCATTCGTCAGGCTGGGGTATGTACTACGTTGTAGCGACTATCTATCTTTTTGCCGGCCGGAACATATTTGCTGCTCAGTGTTTTTGCGCCGTCATCGGCGCTGCGATCGCTCCGATGGTTTACTACTGCGCTGACGCAATTTTTGGTAATCGGCGAGTTTCCCGCATCTCCGCTATCGTTGCCGCGTTCTTCCCTGCGATGATCATCTGGTCCTCGCAGCTTCTCAAAGACGGCCTCCTCGTATTTTTGATAGTGCTTGCGATGACGATGGTTATCCAGCTTCAACGTCGCGTGAATGCAGTGGGGATGATCCTGCTTGGATTTTCGCTATTCGGGATCCTGTCGCTGCGGTTCTACATTTTTTACATGGTCGCATTGGCCGTCGCTGGCAGCTTTGTTGTTGGTGCGTCCAAGTCGAACAGGTCAATAGTCGGCCGTGTAATCGTCCTCGCCGTCTTAGGGGTATCGCTGACCTATTTCGGAGTGATCAGGACCGCTTCAACTGACCTCGAGCGATTCGGAAGCCTGGCACAAGTCCAAAACAGTCGCGGCGACCCGCAAGGTCAGCGTCGTCGGGATTCGACTCCTGAAGCCGACGTTTCGACGCCTGAGGGGCATCCTGACGCTCCCGATCGGACTCACCTATTTGATGCTTGCTGTTCCCATGGCAGGCGGCGAACCTGAGGCAAGCGATCGCGATACCGGACACGGCTGATTTGGTGGGCGATGATCCCGCTGATATTTTCGGGGTCTGGTATGCGGTCAGGCACAGGTTGAAGAACGCGTGCGTTGCCGATACTTGTATTTTCGCCATGATGCTGACGCTGTCGTATGCGATATTTCAGGGAAATGTGGGGACGGCGTATAGGCAGAGGACGCAGATACAGGTGTTTTTGTTAATGTTCATGGCGGTCGGCGTGGTGATCAGGCTTGAGCGGCGAGAGGACGAGAAGGCGCGGCTTATGGCTCACCGTGCGGCCGTCGGCCGGCGGCGACGTCAAGAGCTGACGGCTCGGCAGGTTTGATCCCGATATAAGATGTGCGGAATAGTCGGGTTTGTTTACAGTGACGGTAGGCCTGTCGAGCGAGATGTGCTCGACGCGATGAACCGCGCGATCATTCACCGCGGGCCGGACGATGACGGGTTCTATGTTTCCGGGGAATGGGTTCTCGTCTGGAGGCGGAGAGCACGCCCTTGCTTACGCGGGCTGCGAACATCTTCGAGCGTAGGCCTGCGATGCGGCGGCTGTCGATCATCGACCTTGCGGGCGGCAAGCAGCCGACACACAACGCCGACGGCACGAAGTGGATCGTCTTTAACGGCGAGATCTACAATTATCAGGAACTGCTCGAGGGATTGGAGGAACGCGGGCACCGGTTCTACACGCGTTCGGACACCGAGGCGATCGTTCATCTTTATGACGAGTACGGCGAAGGGTGCCTCGAACACCTTCGCGGGATGTTCGCGTTCGCGATCTGGGACGAGTGGGACCGCTCAAGCATCGCCCGCGACCGCGTCGGCAAAAGCCGCTGCTTTACTCGCATCAACCGAACGGCGATCTGATCTTCGGCTCGGAGTTTGCGGCTTTGCTAAAACACCCTTCCGTCGATCTCCCGCGAGGTCGACTACGAGGCACTCGACAGCTATCTTTCGTACCTGTGCGTGCCCGCTCCGCAGACGGCCTTCAAGCAGATCCGCAAGCTCGAGCCCGGCCACTGGCTGCGTTGGAAGGACGGCCGGGTCGAGACGAAGCGATACTGGCTGCCGGATTTTTCCAAAAAGATAAAGATCTCCGAGAACGAGGCGATCGAGGAAACGACACGCATCCTTCGCGAATCGACGCGTTTGAGGATGATCTCCGAGGTCCCGCTGGGTGCCTTTCTCTCGGGCGGCGTCGATTCGTCAACGATCGTGGCGTTGATGGCCCAGGAGAGTAGAGCCGGTCAAGACGTTCTCGATCGGGTTCGAGGAGCAGGATTTCAGCGAGCTGAAATACGCGAAAAGGGTCGCGGAGCATGTCGGGGCCGAATATCACGAGTTCATCGTTCGCCCGAACGCTCTCGAGGTGCTGCCGACACTGGTCGAACATTACGGCGAGCCGTATGCCGATTCGAGTGCGATCCCGACCTACTACGTTTCGAAGGAGACGCGAAAGCACGTAACGGTTGCCCTGAACGGCGACGGCGGCGACGAGAGCTTTGCGGGCTATGAGCGGTACGCGGCGGTCCGGGCGGCGGAGATGTACAAATCGATACCGAGATCTCTGCGAAGGGCTTTTGTCGAATTTCCGGTCAATTCAGTGCCTACGTCCGAGATAAAACGTTCGCGTGTGCGCGATGTAAAGCGTTTTCTGGCCGCCGCGAACGAGGGCCGAACGTCGCGTTATTTCCGCTGGATGTCGACTTTCCGCGCGGCGGACAAATCGGAGATATATACTCCGGCATTCGCAGACTCTGTCGCGGGCAATGATGCTTCGGATGTCCTCGGGCAATGGCTCGATAACATAAACGGGAACGGGATGCTCGACCAGACGCTTCTCGCCGACCAGATGACATACCTGCCAAACGATCTGCTGGTAAAGGTCGATATAGCGTCGATGGCCAATTCGCTCGAAGCACGAAGTCCGTTTCTTGACCATAAGGTGATCGAGTTTGCCGCGAGCCTGCCCGAGAGTCTCAAGATGAACCGTTTGCGGCCAAAGTACTTGTTAAAGAAGGTCGCCGCCCGGCTTGTGCCTCGGGAAGCGATCTACCGTCGAAAGATGGGTTTCGGCGTACCCGTCGGAAAGTGGTTCCGGCACGAGATGAAGGATTTTGTTCAGGATACGCTGCTCTCTTCGTCGTCGCTGCAACGCGGGATCATCCGGCCCGAGATGATCGAGCGGTACGTCGGCGAGCATATTCGCGGCGAACGGGACCACGCATTCCAGATCTGGACGCTGTTAATGCTCGAACTTTGGTTTCAGCGGTTCATTGACTAAGATTTACGCTTATGAAAGGTGTCGTTCTCGCCGGCGGGCTCGGCTCGCGATTGAGTCCGCTGACGCGGATAACTAACAAGCATCTGCTGCCGGTCTACAACCAGCCGATGATCTATTATCCGGTCCAGGCGCTCATAAATGCCGGGATCGACGATATCATGATCGTCACGGGCGGCAACTCGGCCGGCGATTTTCTGAAGTTGCTCCGCAATGGCAAGGATTTTGGGCTCAAGCACCTCAATTACACATATCAGGAAGGCGAGGGCGGCATTGCCGACGCTCTCGCGCTGGTCGAGCACTTCGCGGACGACGGCCCGATCTGTGTGATCCTCGGCGACAACATTATCGAAAAGAATATCCGTCAGGCTGCAGATGACTATCGCGAGCAGGGAAAAGGGGCGAAGATCCTGCTAAAGAAGGTACCGGACCCGCAGCGATTTGGTGTTCCCGAGATCGATAGGGACCGCGTTGTCCGGATCGACGAGAAGCCGAGCGAGCCAAAGTCGGATTACGCGGTCATCGGTATCTATTTTTATGACGCGACGGTTTTTGACGTGATCAGGACGCTTGAGCCGTCGGGACGCGGCGAGCTGGAGATAACGGACGTAAATAACCATTACATCAGCCGCGGCGAGATGACATGGAACGAGCTGGACGGCTGGTGGACCGACGCCGGTACATTCGACTCTAGCTCTGCGAGCTTTGCGAGATCTTTGCGGCCTTTGCGGTTGAGAAGTCTTTTAAACCGCAAAGAACGCAAAGTGAAGAACGCAAAGGGCACGAAGTTAGAGTCGCGAACAGCGCAAAGGAAAGTTAGCATCCTTGTGACTCTTTGCGTGCTTTGCGAAGATCTTTGCGACCTTTGCGGTAAAAAAAAGTTCAACCGCAAAGCTCGCTAAGGAAAACTCGCGAAGTTCGCAGAGAGTAAGAGTTAACCGCAAAGGGCGCGAAGCGATAGCCGCCAAGATCGCGAAGAAGACAAAGAGATGGATGAAAATGGGCTGTCGAATTTGGTGATCAATCGGGCGATCAAGGTTCATCAGGCTCTTGGTCCGGGGCTGCTCGAGTCTTCGTACCAAGAGTGCCTATTTTATGAACTCGGACAAGCCGGACTATTTGTTGAAAAAGAAAAAGCTCTTCCTTTGATATATGAGGATGTGAAGCTCGAATGCGGGTACAGGGTCGACATATTTGTCGAGAGAAAGCTGATCCTCGAAGTTAAGGCGGTAGACGCAATTCACGACGTACATTTGGCTCAGGTCCTGACGTACCTAAAACTGTCCGACTGCAGGCTTGGACTCATTTTGAATTTCAATGTCGCGTTGATGAAGGACGGCATTCGGAGAGTGGTAAATAGATTGTAGGTCCTTTGCGTCCTTTGCGATGAACTTCGCGGCCTTTGCGGTTAAGAAATCTTTTAAACCGCAAAGAACGCAAAGGGAAGAACGCAAAGTCAGCGAAGACCAGAAAACTCATAAATGATTTTTACTGAAGCTGAAATAAAAGACGTTGTCGTTTATCCGTTGAAGAAATTCGCGGACGATCGCGGCTGGCTTGCTGAGTTGTTTCGGCACGATGAGCTTGCGGCGGAGTTCTACCCGGCGATGTCGTACATTTCGTTCACTTTCCCTGGCGTTTCGCGGGGGCCGCACGAGCATGTCGATCAGGCCGATCTTTTTTGTTTTATCGGGCCGTCGACGTTCAAGTTGAGAATGTGGGACAACCGGCCCGAGTCACCGACATTTCACAATATGATGACCTTGTTCGTCGGGGTGGATAACCCGAAAGCGGTCATTGTCCCAAAAGGTGTGGTTCACGGTTACAAGAACGTCGGAGGGACCGACGGAATGGTGATAAACTGTCCAAACAGGCTTTACATGGGCGAGCATAAACGTGACGCGATCGACGAGATCCGTCATGAGGACGAGCCCGACACGATCTTTCGAATGGAGGACTAGCGAGGCGGCCATCGCTCGCATGAACTTCGCCGGCTCCCAGATCCGACGGACGGCAGCGGCACCCCGCACGACCGTACGGCCGCGGGCCGATACCGCCTTAATTGGCTTACTGTCCGCCTCCGGCCGCCGTCCGTCGGTTCTTGCACAACCTGAATGAAGATCCTCCGCATCATTGCCCGTCTTAATGTTGGCGGCCCGGCCCGACACGTGGTGTGGCTAACGCGCGATCTTCAAGACGACGAGTTCCAGAGCACGCTGATCGCGGGAACGGTGCCGAAAGGCGAAGCCGACATGGAGTATTTCGCCGCCAAGAACGGCGTGGAGCCCATATATGTGGCAGAGCTCAGCCGCGAGCTTTCGCCAAAGGACATCGTTTCCTTGTGGAAGATATTTCGCCTGATGCTCCGATATCAGCCTGATATCGTGCACACACATACGGCCAAGGCCGGCACGGTCGGGCGTGTCGCCGCATTTGCCTATCGATGGCTCACCTGGCGGACATTGGTCGGCCGCCCGCGACGCGTCAAGGTGGTCCACACATTTCACGGACATGTTTTTCACAGCTATTACGGCAGGGCCAAGACGCAGGTATTCATATTGATAGAGCGGCTGCTGGCGCGCTTTGCGACGGACCGTATCGTCGTGATCTCTCCGCAGCAGCGGGACGAGATCGGTGGAAAATACAAGGTCGGAGTCCCGAGCCAGTTTCAGGTCATACCCCTCGGCATCGAGATCCCGCCGCAGAAAACCTATCTCGAAAAACGGCGAACGCTCCGCGACGAACTCAGAATATCGGACGATGAGATCCTCGTGGGCTTTGTGGGCCGGCTGACCGCTATCAAAAACATTGGCCTGCTGCTCGCCGCCGCACGATCGGTTTACGAGTACGAGCCGAGCCTCAGATCACGGTTCGCCGTCATCGGAGATGGAGAGCTGCGGCCATCGCTCGAAAGCGAGGCCGAGTCTCTCGGACTTACGGACAAGATCTCGTTTCTTGGTAACCGCGTCGATGTCGGCGATCTGATCCCGGGCATCGATATCATGGTCCTGACGTCTGAGAACGAGGGCACGCCGCTGTCGCTGATCGAAGCGATGTCCTTTGGAGTGCCATTCGTCTCTACCGCGGTTGGCGGCGTGGTCGACCTGGCGGGTGAAACTATCGAAACGACAGACCAATTCCGGATATGCGAACGCGGGATCGTGACTGAGCCCGGCTCAGCCGAATCAGTTGCACGTGCCTTGATTTATCTCGCGAAAGATGGAAGATTACGGAAAAGCCTTTCGGCGCAAGGCCGGGAATTTGTCGCAGGCCGGTACTCCGTCGAGCGGTTGGTCTCGGACATTAAGGGGCTCTATCGCGAATTGATCGAAGACTAGACGTTTTTTCCTCATATCGATCATCGGCATGCAAACAGGCCGATTCGACTTTGTGAACGTTTCGATCCATGCAAGCGGAAATTGTAAGCACTCTCCTCATCTTCGGTGTGAGCCTGGCCCTCGGGCTTGCGATGACGCTGCTTGTCCGGAGTGTTGCATGGCGCCTTAATTTTGTAGCCAAGCCGAAGACCGATCGTTGGCACAAACGTCCCACTGCGATGCTCGGAGGCGTCGCGATATTCGCTACGACCCTGGTCGTTTACTTCACGTTCGTTCCGGCCACTCGTGGGTCGGTGGTGCTCATAGCGGGAAGTGCGGTCCTGTTTATCATTGGCCTCGTCGACGATCTCGTCAGTGTCCGGCCTTATCAGAAACTCATCGGGCAACTCGTCGGAGCGGTCCTGATCGTCGAGTTGGGCTTGATCTTGCCGATCACGGGTTACGAGATCATTGACATTTGGATAACGGTATTCTGGATCGTCGGCATTACCAACGCGATCAATCTGCTCGACAATATGGACGGCCTTGCCGCGGGCATTTCGGCGATCGCCGCGGTTTCGCTCGGCCTGAGCTTTTATGCGAACGGGCAATTCAACGAGTTGAGGCTGATCGCCGCGTTTGTCGGAACGCTGCTTGGTTTCCTCGTTTTCAACTTTAACCCGGCATCGATCTTTATGGGCGACAGCGGGTCGATGTTCGTGGGCTTTTTTCTCGCGGGCTCGGTTTTGCTGAACCAGGTTGGCGGACGGTCGCGCGGCCTTGTGCCCATCCTTGCCGTACCCGTCCTGATCCTGTTCGTTCCCATATTCGATACCACATTCGTGACTGTCATCCGTAAGCTCTGGGGCAGGCGGGCGACTCAGGGAGGCCGCGATCATACGTCGCACCGGCTGGTCGCTCTCGGGCTTTCCGAACGCTCGGCCGTGCTGATGCTCTGGTCCTTTGCGACGGTCGCGGGTTCGCTGTCGATATTCATCGGGCGGCTCGAATTTACGGAGAGCCTTGCCCTGATCTTGATCTTTACGATCGTGTTGGTAATGATCGGCGTCTATCTTTCGCGGGTCCGCGTCTACGATGTCGAGCAGGAAGACGTAGCTCTGAAAGAGAACGCGGTGTTTGCATTTCTTGTGAATGTTTCCTACAAACGCCGCATATTCGAAGTATTCCTCGATGCGTTCCTCATCACACTGTCCTACTATGCAGCGTTCCTACTGGTCCTTGGGTCGTTCGAAGGCAGCCCAAATTGGCAATTGTTCGTAAATAGCCTTCCCATACTCATATTGTTCAAGCTGAGCGCGTTCCTTGCGGTCGGCGTTTACCGCGGACTATGGCGATATACGAGCGTTGACGACTTCATAACCTTCACCAAGGGAGTGATCCTGGGCTCGGTGTCGAGCGTATTGGCCTTGCTTCTGTTATATCGATTTGAAAATTTCTCGCGGGCAGTGTTTGTTGTCGACGGGATGTTGCTGTTGGCGTCGCTGGTCGTTACCCGAATGGGCTTTCGCCTGATCAGGATGGCTTTTCCCGCACCGGTGAAAGCCCAGGGACGCAAAGCGCTGATCTACGGTGCCGGAGACGGCGGCGAGATGCTACTTCGCGAACTAAAAAACAATCCGGCGTGGGAATACGTGCCTGCGGGATTTGTCGATGACGATCCGTTAAAAAAAAATCGCATCATCCATGGACTCAAGGTCTTTGGCGCTGACGGCTCTCTCGGCGAAATATGCAAGGAAAACGATATATCGGATATACTGCTCTCGGTGCGTGACATGGACCCGCAACGGCTCTCTGACCTGCGTCGAATGTGCCGCGACGGTAACATCTCGCTCAGACGCGCCCAGATAAAGATAGAGCCCGTCGAATTCGAATAGACATCATATGGCGTTGGGGTTGATCAGGATCGAGGGCCGGCTTGCGCGCGGCCTGCTGTTTACGGGACTTGTGGTATCCGTCGGGATCGCGGGGACATTCGCTAAATGGTGTTTCGCAAACGCCGTATCGCCGCGTTCGGCGTCCAAAGAGGTGGCGGAACTTACGACCCTGCTTGCCCCGAACGATCCTCAAACGCACTTTTCGGCCGCGGTCCTTTACGAGAAGACATTTCTGCCGGAGGATATCGAGCGCTCACTCCAGGAATACGAGGCGGCTGCGTCTCTGTCTCCGAACAATTATCTTGCGTGGATCGAGCTAGGCAAAGCTCGAGGCCGCAACGGCGATATCACCGGTGCTGAAAGTGCTTTCCTTCGCACTCTCGAACTTGCACCGAACTACGCTGATGTACACTGGGCGTACGGCAACCTGCTCTTGCGTGCGGGCCGCACGGATGAGGGTTTTGAGCAGATCCGTATCGCCGTAGCCGGCAACCCCGAACTGACAAGCAGCGCTGCGACCACGGCGATGGCCCTGTTCGACGGCCGATCTGAGAGCGCGCGTCAGGCGCTCGGCAATAGCGGTGCGGTCAATGCCGCCTTAACGATGTTTGCGCTGGGGCGAAAACAGACCGATGAGGCCGTGGCGGATTGGAACCAGATCCCGGCGGACGAGAAGCGAAAAAAGTTCAGTGATACCGGCAGGACGCTTTCGACCCGTCTAGCCGAAGCCGGCCAGTTCCGGTCGGCAGTCGCAGTAGCACGCGATGTTTGGGACGAGCCGGACGCGGGCCCGTCGGTCGGCCGTCTGCTCAACGGTGACTTCGAATCCCCGGTTCGGCTCAAGAACGCCCGGACCTTCGATTGGCAGATAGCCGCAGGAGCTGAGCCGCAGATCGCCGTGACCGACACACAAAAACACGGTGGATCTCTAAGTTTGTACATGATATTCAGTGCGCTGGAAGCGGCCGACTTTCGGCAGATCTCGCAAACCGTGGCGGTCGAACCCGGCGCTGCATATACCTTCGAGGTATATTACCGATCAGAGCTCAAAGGGGCTGTCGCATGGGAGATCGTCGGGGCGGCGGACGGTAAGGTCCTCGGACGGACGGGCCCGATCCAATCCGTTCCGGAATGGGCTGCGGCAAAGATCTTTTTTACTGTTCCGCCAAGCGCGGACGGGGTGACCGTTCGACTGGTACGCGACGGGTGTGTCTCATCCGTTTGCCCGATCTCGGGCAAAGCCTGGTTTGACGATCTTGCGCTCACTAAACGCGAAGCGACGCAGCAGGATATGTAGAACGATGACGGATAAAGTCAAACGGACCGGTCGGGGATGGTCCGAGATCATCGAGATCAGTGAGCGGCCCTCGCGGCCGAGCGGTGTCGTTTTTCTGCTGCTTTCGATCACCCTTGTCTTCTCTACGCTCTTTTTTGGTGCCGTCGACGAGGGCATTTGGGTCGTCCTGACGATCCAGATGCTCGCCATCGTCATTGCGTGGTTCCTGGACGCCTGGAACGGCCGCGGATTTCTGTTAAATCGACACGTGCTTCTCGTGCCGCTCGCCGGACTGATCGCGATCGGCGTCATCCAGGTCTTGCCACTGTTCCCGTCCTCGGTCCCGGCCGGCGTGTTGAGCGAAAGCCGCAGGTCCACGATATCGTTAGAGCCGTATGCGACGAAATTGTTTCTCGTTCGGCTTGTTTGTTATCTCGTCTTCCTGGCAGCTTCTTTGACGTTCATCAACAGCGGGCCGAGACTTCGTAAGGTCGTGGTTCTGACGATAGTATTTGGAGCCGCGCTCGCATTTTTCGGGATACTGCAGCGACTTGCCTACCCTGATGCCATATATGGTTTGAGGGGTTCTTCACAGGCCATACCGTTCGGGCCGTTCGTCAACCAGCATCACTTCGCCGGATTCATGTCGATGACGTCCGGCGTCACGTTTGGATTCCTCTTCGGCCACTCGGTCGAGCGTGACAAACGAATGCTGCTGGCGATCGCTGCGGTCGTCATGGGCGTGGCGACCGTCATGACCAGCTCACGGGGCGGTATGTTGAGCCTGGCCGGCACCCTTGCGTTTGCGGTCGCCGTCAGTTTGCTGACCCGGCCGGCCGATGGCTCGCACAGGCTGCCTTCGGGCCACCGGCCAAAGATAGCTGCCGTAGCCGGTGCGGCAGCGATGATATTCGTCGTGGTGGGCGTCGTTCTATACCTGGGAGCCGATTCCGCTCTGGTGCGGGCTGTCGGGCTCGGTGAAGCCGAAGATATTACCAACGGGCGTTCGCATTTCTGGCCCATCGCCTGGCGGATCTTTATCGACCATCCGTTCGTCGGAGCCGGGCTCGATGCGTTTGGGACCGCATTCACCAGATACGATTCGTGGCCCGGCCTATTTCGGGTCGAACAGGCGCACAACGACTACCTGCAGTCGCTGGCCGACGCCGGAGTGGCAGGATTTGCGTGCGTCGCCGGGTACATCTACTTACTTTTTAAGAAAGGTCTGGCAGCAATAACGGGTTCGGGTGACGTGTTTAGGCTAAATTCGGCGATCGGTGCCCTGGCAGGATGTTTTGGGATATTGATACACAGCTTTTTCGACTTCCCGCTGCGGACCCCTTCGAACGCATTCTTTTTTCTTATGCTTTCGGCGATAGCGGTCGTCCGCGTCCGGTCAGTACGTTAGCGGACCTTAACGACCAACACTTTTGAGCCGCACGGCATGGCAAAGGTCACCTGAAAGACGCCTTGTTTTGTGCTGATCGAGCGAACCACGTACAGTGACCTGCCTGTGACACCCTCGATGGGTTCGAGTCGAACGTAAATATCCGAAGGACTGCTTGAAACGGCGGTCAACGCTGAAATATCGCGTTCGTCCTCGGCCCGTACGATCACAGCAAGCCTGCCGCCGTTGTTTTCCAGCGATATGCTTTCATCACTAAGGACGAGCGGACACGTAGACGCCGAGGGGGCTCCAGGCACTATACGCGGCCGGACTTTTGCATCACCAGGACCATTGTCGTCCACCGCGTCCGGTTTTTTTGCTTCATCCTTTGTTTTGTCGGTGTTGACCGTGTCTTTGGCGTCTGATGCCGGCGAGCCGGACTTTTCCGTCTCTCCACTTTTTTTGCTGTTGTCGGCGGGCGACGGGACGGTGATAACTACAGGCGGGAAAAGATCCTTTTTAGCCTGAGATGCGGCGAGCGCCCGGTTGTCGATCGTTTTTGTGGGTGTCGCTATGGCCGTGATCTCGGCCGGTGGAATGCCCTTGGTATCATCGGCAGCGTCTGCTTTCTGTGAAGCATCCTGAGTCGGTGGCTTTACGGTTTCCGGCGTTCCCGAATTGTCAGCGTTTTGATGATTCGGCTGCGAGCCCTCTGGCGTCGCACCCGGTAAGGGGGTCGGCTCGATCTTTGGCGTTACCGGTGTGCCGACCGGTTCGGGGGTCGGCTCAGTCTTCGCGGCCGACGAATCCGGTGTTGGCGAAGGCGAAGGTTTTTCGGTCTCCTCTTTTGCAGGTTGCTTTTGTGACGCGTCGGCCGCGGACGGAGATGGTTCGGGCGTCGGATCGGGCCTTGCGGGTGCCGTCGACTCGCTCTTAGCGGGCGGGGTATCTGCCGCTGGCGACTGCGTCGGCTTTGGCCCCTCCTTCACTTCCACCGGTGAACTTTCAGGCCGGGCGGCAGTGGGCGACGCAACGGGCGTTGCGGGCGACGCCGACGGTTCGGGCGTCGGTGAATTTGATGGGGACACAACGGCAGTGTTTCCGCTGTTAGCGTCGGAGCCAGGCACAGGCGCGGGATCGCTTCTCGCCGCGGTGTCAGGGGTGCGCTCGGGTACGACGCTTGTGCGGGCCGCGGGTAAAGCAGTCGGATCGGATCTCTGCGCGGTCGTTTCACCGACCGGCGCCGAAGGATTGCTGCCTATGATCTTCTCGAGGCCGAACGTGCTTCCATTTACACGTTTGTATACAGTCGCGATCACGGAGTACTTGATCGCGTCAGGTTGGCCGCTGCGGTAGCTTTTCATATAAGCTTCGAGCGCATCCGCGTCCTGTCCGCGGCTTTCCAGGACCGTTCCCAGCCGCCACGTGCTCGTTCGCCACCACACACTATCCTCGGGAAGCACGCTCACCGCACGCTTAAGCCGAACGAGCGACTCTGTAGTGTTGTCGCTCTGAAAAAGCGCCCATCCTGTGATGTCCTCGATGCGTCCCCGAAGTATCGACAGCAGTGTCGACCTCGAAACATCCGGAACATTTACGTACTCATCCCTTATCGCTGCAAGCCTCCGGCTCTCGTACAACTCGTCCGCCATTACCGCCGCGGACGGAGTCGGTATGTCGACAGCGGCATCGGCGGTACCGGTCGCTGTCTTGGCAAGTTCGACGACTTTGGGCAGCTCTTTCTTTCTGTCAAGCAGCTCTTTAGCGGCGAATAAGAGCCGGTGCGTTTTCATCACATCGTCGCCGCGAACGAATTCATCGGCCGCTTTGCCGAGAGAACCAGACTCGGACGTTTCAGAATTGAGTCCGGTCCAGAAGGCCAGCAGAGCTCGCAGCTCCGAGGCAGATTCGGCATTATCGGCGGACTGCGGTTCGGCTATGCTGGCGCGCCGCTCAAGCGACACAAGCTCGGACAAGCCCGGAGCGGTCTTCTGAACACGCCCTCCCAATTTCGTCGTGATTTCGCCATCCTTTACCGAATAACTTTGCGCAAGCACCTCGGCAGCTTCACGATAAAGCCCGGCCATCAGCCGCGCTGACGCGATCTCGTAATCCATCGTCGGGAAATTACCATAACGGCGGGCGGCGAGCAGCGTTTTTTCGGCGTCGAGCGGCCGTTTTAGCGCCATATAACCACGTGCGAGGGCGATGTGCGACCATATGAAACGCGGATCTGCCGAGATCGCACGGATCGCCGTGTCCACTGCCTTCTGGCCTTCGTCATGGGCTGCGTACCAATAAGCCGCTCCGGCCAGGAGCATGAGGTTGCCGGGGTTGTCATTGAGAATGGCAGCCATTTGGGTTTCAGCTTCGTCACGCTTGCCGCTCTCAAATAACGCCAGGGTCAGTCCTGTTCTTGCCGGCGAACTGGCCGCATCCTTGGCGAGTATCCGCTGGTAGAGATCGATCGACTCGGTTGGCTTTCCGAGAGCACGTTTCATTTCGGCGAGGCCGATGAGGCCGACCGCGGATTCCGGTTCGAGCTCAACCGCTTTGGCATACGCTGCCGCCGCGTCTTCGAGCTGAAAATCGATGCGGTATGCGAGCCCGAGCATTCGGTGACCCGCGGCCTTGTCTGGTGCCAAGTCGACCGCCGCTTTAGCTAAGCGCTTGGCCTCGGAACCGTTCTCGATGCTGACGTAGAATTCGGCCAGTCCCGCGAGTTGAGACGCGTTAGTCCCGCACTTGCCCTCGAGGATCCGGGCTGTGATAACGCCCGAGTCCGTCTCGCCCCGGAAATAGAGGCTGATGGGAAGCTTGACAAGCGAGTTTGTAAACAACTCGTCCGGGATCGGGACCGGGGCATCCTTGGCAGCTTGCATGAAGGCCGCCGCGGCTGCCTTGACGTCGCGGTTCCGAAGCGCGCTGTTGCCTGTGTCGACCATCGCACTCGTTATGGCGGCGCTTGCCGCAGCCTGAAACGGAGAACCGGGGAAGCGAGCCACAAATTTGCGAAGCGCGGCCGTTCTTTCGTCCGCGTCGCTGAGGGCCATCGCCGCATCGTAGTCCGCTTTTCCGTCCGGAACCGCGTCGGCGGCCTCGGTTTGTTTCGTTTTATCGGTTTGCTTCGATTTGGTTGAAGCGGCCTTCGCTGCCGGGTTCTTTTTCTTCTTTAAGTCGGTTGCGGCCGAAGCGATCTGTTTCGATGCTCTGGAACTTGCCGATCCGGAGGATCCAGACTTGTCAGCCGATCGGCCGGTCTTTGCGGCTACATTCTGTTTGTCGGCCTGCCCGGGCTTTTTTGCCGTCGATTTTTTTGAAGTGCTCCCAGAGGACCCTGGGGCAGGTTTGCTTGCGTTCGGCTTGCCCTTGCCCACAGACGCAGTGCTCTTGCCGGCAGTCTTATTTTTGGAAGCGGTGCCGGATGGTGTGGATCTTGGCTTATTTGTCGCCGAGGTCGACTTGGTCGTCGGCTTCTTTTGAACGGCGGTCGTACTATTCGGTTTTTTTTGTGTTTTTGTTTGCGAAAAAACCGGAACGAGCAGAAAACACGAGACGAGTAAGATCGCGAAATACTTCATAAAACAAACGACCGTTGGGGGCCAAAACCGCTCTACAAAAAACGCACAATAATCAATCATCATAGCACGAAATTGTCTTTTGACCGGCGGCGTTCTATTCTCGCACTATGACCGAACTTGACCAGATATGGACGCAAATGCTCGCCAACGCGACGTCCAAAGCCATCAGTTCGGGCCGAGACGATATAGCTGAGTATCTTCGTCTGAGAGCAGCCAATGACGCTATCCGCGTAGCGGGCGTCAACTGGCTCTTCGACTCATTGATCGAGATCGCCGCGGAAGAGACTCGTCGCGGCCGGGAGGTCCAGATCGAACGGCGAGAGCCTCACAGCCACCGCCGCGGCAACTCGAACATGGTCGGTTCGCTGCTTCGTCTCAACTGGGGTGTGAGATGTCTGAGCGTCGAAGCGGGTTGGACGCGGACGCCCTCCGACGGTGTGATGACCGGCGGCGCTCTCGCATCGGCACGAATATCGCATTTTGGCATACAAAGCGCGAATGCCGATCTGTCACTCTCGTATCTCGTGGATCTGCCGTTATGGCATCTTGACGACCCCGGCCATGGGCGGCGTCAGTTCCATTTGGTCGATCTCGAGGGACACTTCCGACTGTTTCTGGGAAAGTGAGGCACGACGCGCACGGCGAGAGGCTTTCGATCGAGGCCGTAATGAGTTAAAATAACAAATTACGACATTGTCAGGCATAACGGGAGATTTTTCATAAGTGAAAGCAGACCTTGATAAGTTGATAGAACTACAGAAGACGGATACAAATCTTCGGAAATTAAAGCAATCACTCGAAACCGCGGAAAAAAGGCGTGCTGAGATCGAACATGAGTTTGAACAGCACGCCTTTTCCATTCGAGAGGTGCAATCGCGTCGCGAGACGCTTCAGACCGAACGGAGTGAACTCGAAAAACAGATCGCTGAGAACAAGACCTACCTCGAACGGGCGGACCGCAACCTGAAGCACGCTCAGAACCAAAAAGAGTATGAGACCGCGATGCGCGAAACGGACGCCTTGCAAAAACAGATCGCAGCATTCGAAACTCAGATCGTCGAAAAAATGACCGAGTCCGAAGAGGTCGAGAAGGAACTCGAGGAACGTGCCGACGAGATCGGCTCGCTGGACAGCAAACGTGACGAAGCGCTGGCGGAATTTGACAAGCAGCTTGCTGCCGACCGCGCCGAGTTTGAGAGCACGACGACGCAGCGAAAAGCGGCGTTTGAGACCCTGCCGGCGAGGCTCGCCGCCGTGTATGACCGGCTCGCCCAGCGAAGCCGTGACGGTATCGCCGTGGCCGAGGTGGTCAACGGTTCATGCAGTGCATGTTTTATGTCGCTGAGGCCGCAGATCTTGCTTGAGGTCAAACAAGGTACCACCATTATCACCTGTGAAAGCTGCACGCGGATACTGTACGTCGGTTCGACAGCATCGGAAGCAAGCGCGAGCTGAACGTCACCTCATTTGTTGCCGGGCGACGAAGCGAAAGCTTTTGTCGTTCGGCACTTATCCTTTTACGACCGCCATTGACCGAAACACGACTCACCGACCATAGATCTCCCGAAGAGTCTGAACTCTCTAAGAAGCGTCGCGTTCTCGAGCGCCTCAAAGATAGGCTCGCCGATCGCGAAGAAGAAATGGCCGACCTGCGAGCGGAACTCGAAATGTTCGAGGCCCGTTACGCGATGGAAGTCGCCCGTCTCTACGCCGACCTTGACGAGATCGAGGCCGAGATCGCCGAGGAAGAGCTAAAGCTGGTGCCCGACGACGAGGAGATCAAGAAAAAGGTCGAAGAGCTGCGGCGTCGGGCCGAAGAGTCCGCCGCGAGAGCGGCTGAGGCCGATGCGGCCTCGCTGGAGGAAACGCAGCCCACCGCCGAAGCCAAACGGGCATATCACAACCTTGCCCGGACCATACATCCGGACCTCGCCCTCGACGACGCCGAAAAAGAGCGGCGGCACGTTCTGATGGCCGAGCTAAATCACGCATACCGGTCAGGCGATCAGCAAAAGCTGGACAAGATGGCTCACGAGTTTCGACACAGCCCGGACCACGTCAAGGGCGATACGATCGGTGACGAACTCGTTCGAGCGATCCGGCAGATCTACCAGGTCAAACGGCGGATCGCCGTGATCGCCGATGAAAGGGCGGCCGCGATGTCTTCCGAACAATACGAACTCCGCCAAAAGGCCGAAGCAGAGCGAGCCGAGGGCCGCGACATGCTCGCGCAGATCGCTTCACGTACGCGGACATTCATCGTCAAGGCCGAGCGCCGGCTCGCGAACCTTCGCAGCGTCAACGAAGCGGCGACAGCCCACGTCAAAGAAGAATACGGAATGGACATCGAGGATTTTCGTAAAGATTAGATCGCCGTTCCCGCCGCGTATCCGGACGACCAGGCCCACTGAAAATTATAGCCGCCGAGCCACCCTGTAACGTCGACAACTTCGCCGATAAGATAAAGCCCTGACACCTTTTTCGACGCCATCGTCGTCGATGACAATTCGTCCGTCGAGACTCCGCCGAGGGTCACCTCGGCCCGGTCCCACCCTTCGGTAGCGCTAAACGACACCTGCCAATCGTTCAATTTGCGCCCGATCGCTTCGATCTCGTTTCGGTTCATTTGATACAGCGGCATGTCGTCCGCCTCGAGTTGGGCGAAGCGAGCGGCCAGCCTTGCGGGCATGAACGATGCCAGGTAATTGGACAACTTCTGACGGTCCGTGCGATCGCTCATGATCAGATCGATCGCGT
>JBGAVC010000084.1:0-17265 GCA_044228265.1 Pyrinomonadaceae bacterium | reverse complement strand
CTGCGGATTTAGCCCGCTCATGACATGTTTGATCGCACCGTCTTTGCCGGCGGCGTCCATCGCCTGAAAGATTATGAGAAGCGAATGAACATTTTGAGCATAAAGAACGTCCTGAAGCTCAGCGAGACGGCGAATGTTTCGTTCCAGCGCGGCGACGGCCTCTTTCTTGTCCTTGTATGTTCCCGTGTAATCCGTCGGATGGTCCTGAAGGTCGACGCTGCTCCCTTCTTTCACACGCAATTTGTCGATTTTCATAGTATGCTTCGGATGGTACACGAATATCACGAAACAGATGAAAACACTAGTAATTGCGACATTGCTCTTGTTCGCGGTTTCGGCATTTGCTCAATCCGCATTGACACCTCATTCGATCAGCCTAAAAAACGGCAGCAAGTTCAATCTGAATTTGCCCGCGGACTTTGAGATCGTCCCGGCGGTAGAGGGATTGAAACGTGTCCGTTTCTTCGCACGGTCGCCTGACGGACGCATTTTTGTGACCGATATGTTCGACCTCTCCGACAATAAAAAGGGCAAGGTATACATTCTCGACGGGTGGGATGCCGAAAAAGGCAGATTCAGCAAAGTCACGGTATACATGTCCGGCCTACGAAACCCGAACAGCGTGCAGTTCTTTCGCGACGCGAAAGGGCAGGATTGGCTGTACCTCGCCGAGACGCACCAGCTCACACGGCGTAAGTTCACGGCCGGTGAAACTGCGCCGACGGACAACAAGCCGCAGGTCCTGGCGACGTTTCCCGACTACGGGCTCAGCTATAAATACGGCGGCTGGCATCTTACGCGGACGATCTCGTTCTCGCCTCCGGGAAGGCTGTACGTGTCAGTTGGTTCAAGCTGCAACGCTTGCGTCGAGAAGGAACGCGTCCGCGCAAGCGTGATATCGATGAACCCGGACGGCACGGACCAAAAGGAACTCGCCCGTGGTTTACGCAACGCTGTCGGGCTGCGTGCGATCGGCAATTTTGTCTTTGCGACCAATCAAGGCTCCGACCACCTCGGGCTTCAGAAGCCGGATGAGACGTTTTATGCATTGAAGGAAGGTGCCGACTACGGCTGGCCGTATTGTCACTCGTCGGGCGGCAAAATATTCGCCGACCCGCAGTTCAAACGGCCCGCAGGCTGCAAAGACGTGCCGGCACCATACGCTTTCTTTCCGGCACATTCTTCCGCTCTCGGATTCGACTATTTCGACGACGCGGACGCGCCGGCGATCTACAAGGATGCGTTTTTGGTGGCGTTGCACGGATCGACCAACAAGGCGATCGGACACGGCTACAAGATCGTCATTATGCGAAAAGGCGAAGAGTTGAAAGACTTTTTGACGGGGTTCCTGGTCCGCGGGACTGTGTACGGGCGGCCCTGCGACATTATGAAGATCGACGCCAATTCGTTTCTATTCACCGACGACAATAAAGGGATCGTTTACCTCGTTCGAAAAAAGGGCGCTCGACCGCAAATTGCGGAAACTACCGTCGTACCGTCACCAGCTCCTGAAGCGACGGCCAACACGGAATCGCCCACAGGCAGCCCTAGATCGTGCCTATCGATCGTCCTGTTGTTCGCGGGAGCGTTCATCAGGGCGATCGTTTAGTCTCGATTTGCCTGAACCCTCGTGATACCATAATCGTTTAGCTTTTTAGGGCGTTATGAATATTGGTATCACCGTCTACCCGACTTACGGCGGCAGTGGAATAGTCGGTTCCGAGCTTGGGCGCGACTTGGCGGATCGCGGCCACAACGTTCATTTCATTTCGTCGTTCCTGCCGACACGTCTCACCGAGCTGAGCGAACGCATCCACTTTCACGAGGTCGAGATGATGTCGTACCCGCTGTTCGAACATCAGCCCTACGATCTCGCCTTGGCTACCAAAATGGCTACCGTCGCCCGTGCCGAAAAACTCGACCTGCTGCATGTGCACTACGCCATACCGCATTCGATAAGCGCGATCCTCGCACGAGAGTCGATCAAGCAGAAACGGTACGTGCCGGTCATCACGACGCTCCATGGTACTGACATCACGCTCGTCGGAGCGGACCGCAGCTACCTGCCGATCACGCGATACGGGCTGCAGCAGTCGGACGGTGTCACGGCTGTGTCCAAGTTCCTAAAGCAGGCGACAATCGAGACGTTCGATTTCGACGAGATCGAGGTCATCCCGAACTTCATCTGCAAAACGCATTACCAGCGTCTACCGGATTCGCCGCTGCGGAGCGAACTTGCGCCGAACGGCGAACGCCTTCTTGTCCACGTCTCCAATTTTCGCCACGTAAAACGGCCGGCCGACTGCGTCGAGATCCTTGCAAATGTGCGTAAAACGGGCGTCGATGCCCGGCTGATAATGGTTGGGGACGGGCCGGAGCTTTCTGCGGTCCGCTATCGGGGAGAACAGCTGGATATGAACGGCAATATGGTCTTCGTAGGCAAACAGGCCAATATCGCCGACTACCTCGGCATAGCGGACGTGTTTCTGCTCCCGTCGGAGCTCGAATCGTTCGGTCTTGCGGCCCTTGAAGCTCAAGCCTGCGAAGTGCCCGTCATCGCTACACGGATCGGCGGCATACCGGAGGTCATAAACGATGGCGAGACCGGTTTCCTGAGCGATGTCGGCGACGTCGAGAAGATGAGCAACGATACGCTGCTGTTTCTGAACGACGAACCGCTGCGACGCTCGTTCGGCGAGCGCGGCCGCGAGCTTGCAATTCAGCGCTATTCGACCGACAAGATCATTCCGCAATACATCGCTTTCTACGAAAAGATCGTCCAAAAAGCAAAGTCTGCCGCCGCGTGACCGAAAAAGTGAACTTTCACCTCCTGGTTCACATGTTTCAACCGGTTATTTAGATCTCAACCTATGCTTAAACGCTACATGCACAATCGCGAACGATATCACGCGATGCTCGATGACAATCGCGTGGTGCATCCGTTTGACTGGGGTACCGAGTATATTACCGATCACCCGAATGGCGACGATCCGCGCAGGCTTTTTAGCGAGTATTCGAGAAACACGCTTGAGCACAGCGAGGATTTCTTTATCTCGCCTGAGATCGCCGACTATCACCTTGAGGACGACCACCTGACGTGGACCAGCGGGATAACCACGACCTCGATCGAGAACAATACCGTTTACGCCCGCTACTTTCCCCACGAGACCAACCGGAAAACTGCGGTCCTCGTCCTACCGCATTGGAACGCCAAGGCCGGGACGTATTTTGACCTGTGCAAGCTATTTAACCGTATCGGTTTCTCGGCACTGCGGCTGACGCTGCCGTATCACGAGGAGCGTATGCCGCCCGAGCTTGAGCGGGCCGAGTATTTGGTCGCTCCAAACGTCGGCCGAACGCTGCAGAGCCTGCGGCAAGCGGTCGTCGATACGCGTTCTGCGGTCCGCTGGCTCAAGCAGCAAGGCTATGAAAAGATCGGCATAGTCGGCACCAGTATCGGTTCCTGCGTCGGATTCTTTGCCTTTACACACGACATGCAGATCGACGCGGCCGTCTTTAACCACGTTTCCGGCTACCCGGCCGACGTCGTCTGGCACGGCCTCTCGACCTATCATGTCAAGGAAAGCATCGGCGACAATGTCACCCTTGACGAGCTGAGAGAATACTGGCTGCCGATCTCGCCGATGGCATATATGGACCGTCTTGCCGGGCTCGCTCCGCGTCCGCAGCGATATATATACACGCTTTACGATCTCAGCTTTCCGGTCGATCTTTCGCGCGACACGATCAATGCCCTCCGTCGCCACAATATCAAACATAGCAAGGCCGTCATCCCCTGCGGCCACTACACACTCGGTCAAAAGCCGTGGGTCTATTACGACGGGTACAAGATTGTGTCGTTCTTGCGAAAACACTTGAAATAGCCTGAACAACGCGGCCTGCTCTATGATTCATCCAAAGAGTGCTAAAATCTTGTCACCTTTTTGATGAGCCCGATCGCTGAGAAGCACAAAAATACTGTTGAAGAAGCGATAGAGCATCTTATATCGCGCGCAGAAAATTCTCGCGGGCTCCGAGGCGTCGACGTGGCCGACCGAGTGTCGGCAACGCTTGAAAAATACCTTCTTCGTGATCTCCCGAACGCCGCACACACCGAGATCGAAGAGTTCGTCCGTGAGATACGCGCCGATGACCTTTGCCTTATCATCGCCTGCGAACGCGGGGACGAGCAGGCATGGTCGGACCTCGTGGCCAATTACGATTCGACCGTAAAGTCGGCCGCAAGGAAAGTGTCATCGAACAACGAAGACGCCGAGGACCTCGCTTCGTCGATCTGGGCCGAGCTTTACGGCCTCAGGACCGACGGTGACGGCAACAAAAAGAGTAAGCTAGCCTATTATTCGGGCCGCGGCTCACTCGCCGGTTGGCTTCGGGCCGTGGTCTCGCAGCTTGCGATAGACCAATACCGAAAACAGGCCAAATTCGTCCAGATCGAGGAGGACCGGGAATTTGAAGTACTGGCAAACGAAGCCGCCCTTTCGGACAATGGCCTTGTTGCGCACAGCGACGATCCTGAGGTCGACTTCACCAAAAAACAGACTGCCAACGATGTGACCGATGCGTTACAGGATTCGATCGCCGCGCTCGAAGCTGAAGACCGCCTGATCGTCAAAATGTACTATTTTGACGACCTGAAATTGAAAGATATTGCCGCGACCTTTGGTTACCACGAAGCGACAGCGAGCCGCAAGCTCGTCCGGGTGCAGAACGATATCCGTAAAGGCGTCGAACGGTGCCTTCGCGAACGCCACGGCTGGTCCGATCGCGAGGTAAAACATTATCTGAGCGAGGCTGCCGCGGGCTTGGGGATCAGCTTTGAAAACATGCTTGCGGCCCTGATCGTTCTGACGCTCGTGCAAGATTTATTGAATGGAGGCGTTCTATAGTTGGGTTACGAAAACCTGTTTGCCGCGGAGTCGCGGAGACGCAGAGGGTTTAATAACTCAATAGCGGTTCACTTGAGCCGGCGAAATGTTCTTATTTGCTCTGCGACTCCTGCGACTCCGCGGTGAAAGCTATTTAGATGGAACTGGAATTCGACAAAGAAATTGATGCGATCTTGCGTAAAGCGCGAGACGGTACAATTGCGGCAGCCGCGACGGCACCAGCCTCGTCGCATGTTGATGCAGACACGATCGCCGCGTTTGTCGAGAATGCAATACCCGAGAAGACGCGTCTTCTTTATGTGGCTCATTTAGCTGACTGTGACCGCTGCCGATCGATGCTCTCGCAAGCCGTCAAAATGCACTCGGAAGCGGATGCGACGCCCGCTTCTGTCGCGTCAGCAACACCTGCGGCGGTTCCGGGCGTGTCATGGATCTCGAGAATCTTCAGGTCCCCGAGCTTTGCTCTAGCCATGGGAGTGCTTGTATTGGCATTTACCGGCATTCTCGGATACCTGGCGGTTCAAGAGAGGATGATCTCGACCAGCTCTTCGGCCTCAAATACGGCCCGTGCGGCTGCGAACGCCCCGTCGAGTTCGAGTTACCCGGCTGCGAGCTCAAATGCGGTGTCAAACACCGCGGCAGTGTCGAACATGGCACCGGCTAACACCTCGGTGGCGTCCGCTGCAAACTCGGCGGCGAGTTCGAATTCAGCATCGTCGGCCGCAAAACCTGCCGTCCCCGGCGATGGAGCCATACCTGGTACAGACAAGGATCTTGTCGCGGGCGGCGCTGTCCCGGAGGCCGCCAAACCTATGGCAGCGCCTCCGCCTGCGCCGGTTGCCGATCAGCCCAAGACCGACACCGTCGCAAAAAGTGTCGATGATAAGGCAAAAGAAGAACGCAAGGTCACTGCACTAGCGCGACGTGACGAGGCCGCAGATCAGCGCGGACGCGAGATGGAACTGAAACAGGCAAAACGTAACGACGGGCCGTCGCGAGCCTCGGGGCAGGTCCAGCAGCAAGAAAACAACGTCTATAATTCGAATGCCGCGACCGAATCACAGTCACGGCGAGTGGGAGGAAGGACGTTCAGCTATCGTAACGGAGTCTGGTACGACGCGGCATATCACGGACAGGCCACGATCAATGTCCAACGAGGCACCGAGCCTTACAACAAACTTGGGAAAGACGTCCGCTCGATCGCCGATTCGCTTGGCGGAACGGTGGTAGTCGTTTCCAATTCAAAGGCCTACCGCATCCAATAGAAACAAAGAACGCCCGTTTCCGGCCGTAATTTTGAGGTCGCTCAATGAGCGAAGTCGCTCACCGACAGGGCCGTGTCGGCGACTGCCCAGGCCTTTTTGTATTCAGCCTTTACTTTTTGAGCCGCGGTGTATTTCTTCTGACGGCTGAGAGCCTCTGAAAGGCCAAACAATGCCCTCCCGTTGTTTGGGTGTTTACGCAGCTCGGCACGGTATACATTTTCGGCATCGGCAAATTTCCCAGTCTGCAGCAAGGCCGATCCCAGCCATTCGCGTACCGGTAGGTCCCAGTCAGGCGGTTCGTCATAGTTGACCACGTCTCCGGACGCAACTGCCGCGGTCAAACGGTCTATTGCACCTTCTTTGTTGCCTCGAGACCATAACGCCATGCCGGCCAGTAGATCTTCTGCGACCTTCAAAACGCTCGACGCTGGGGTATTTCCAACAGAAGCGTCAGCCGGCACGGACGCCGATGCCTGCCGGAATGCAGCTAGCTCCTTGTCTGCCTCGTTCGGAGCACCCGTCGCCGCTAAGGCCATACCGCGTGCAAAGTGAACATACGCTGCCGTTAATTTCTGCTTTTCGTCGGGTTCCGGGAGTTTTCGGATCTCGTCCCACTTATGAAATCGGACCAACGTAATGAGGGGATAGACGTAAAAGCCCTCTAGCATTGGCATTTCGGTAAGGTGAGGCCGGACATTCGATTCCAGCTCACGAGACCCACGGATAGCGTCGGCATACCTGCCGCGCATTGAGTTCATCGATGCCAGGAAATGTACGTTGTGGTTGTAGTACATCATCGGATAGAGACCCTGGACCCCGGTATTCTTAATATATTTCTCGTCCGCAACGATGGCGTCCGCGTTACTCTTGGCGGCCCTCGCATAATCGCCCGTGCGTATGTAGATATGCGATGGCATATGCACGAGGTGACCGGCGTTGGGAGCAACAAGTCCTAGACGGCGTGCGCTGGGCAGCCCGCGCTCAGGATTCGGTGAGGCCTCGACCGCGTGAATATAGTAGTGGTTCGCGCCGGGGTGGTTGGGGTTGCGTTTGAGCACGCTCTCGAGTACGGAGATGATCTCAAGTGTCCCGTCAGCCGGCTTGCCGTCTAGCGACCACAGTTGCCATGGATGCAGGTTCATCATGCTTTCGGCAAAAAGCGTGGCTGCGTCGAGGTCGTTTGGATATTTTCTGGACAGCAACCGCATCGCAGAGCTGTAATCGACCGCCAACTTCTGGGCGTCGGCAGTCGGATCGCTCGAATAACGTTTTGAAAGAGCGTCAATGTAATCGCGTTCGGCCTGCGAAGCATGAGACTTGAGGGCAATTGCCTTCTGAAGGTTGTCCCATGCCTCGCGCAGCTGCTCTAAAAATGCCGGCACATTGTAGTTCGAGCCCCGGGCGAGAGATATTCCCCAGTATGCCATCGCTAAATTCGGATCAAGGTCGGCAGCATGCTGAAACGAGCGAACGGCCTCGTCGTGATTGAAACCGTAGATATATGCAAGTCCGTCGTTAAATGAGCGCTGTGCCTCTGCGTTACGGGTCGAGACCGGGTGGTTCACGTTCCCAAGTCCAACCGCCATAACGGTCTTCTCTTTAGTCATAGGCATTTTCATGCCTGTATGCTGGGCCGAAACTACGATGGGAGATATGATCGCGATCAGCATAAAAAGGGGTCTCATATCACCGTCCTCCTCTATATCTTGGGTTTGAATTTCGAGATTTTATCACAACAACGCCGCCATTTGACCAGGCGTTGCAAGCATCATCAATTCAAGTTAAATTGGTTGCGATCGCACATTCACGGACGACAATATATGAACAGAGCAATTTGCATATCCGTTGCTATCATTCTCGTATTTCCGGCACTGCTCGCTGGTCAAAAAACGAAGCCCATCGCTGTCAAGCCCAACGTCGAGATCACTAAGATGGTGGCCGAGGTTTCGGCAAAGAATATCGAGGCGACGATCCGTAAACTCGTGTCGTTTGGGACCAGAAATACGCTCTCCGACCAGAACGATCCGAACCGAGGCATCGGAGCCGCCCGCGATTGGATCTATTCGGAATTCCAGAAGATAAGCAAAGACTGCGGCGGCTGTCTGGATGTTCAAAAACAGGCATTTACGCAGCCGAAGGCCAATCGCATTCCGGAGCCGGTCACCCTCACCAACGTATTTGCGGTGTTAAAGGGCACGTCGGATCCCGATCGTGTTTATGTCGTTTCCGGGCATTACGATTCGATGTGCAATTCGCCGACAGACGGGAAATGCGATGCTCCCGGAGCCAACGACGACGCCTCCGGTACGGCAGTTTCGCTCGAGCTGGCGCGCGTGATGTCAAAACGAAAATTTGATGCGACCATCGTGTTCATGACCGTTCCGGGGGAAGAGCAGGGCCTTTTGGGCGCGACGTATTACGCCGAACAGGCAAAGCTGGCGAAGATGAATATCGAAGCGATGTTCACCAACGACATCGTCGGCGGCGCCACCACCAGAAAAGAAATGCCGAACCGCGACAAAGTACGCGTCTTTAGCGAAGGCATACCGTCCAACGAAACCGAAGCTGAAGCCCGCGCCCGCAAGTCGATCGGCGGCGAGACCGACGGCCCTTCGCGGCAGCTCGCCCGATTTATAAAGGAACAGGCGGACACTTATCTAAAGGGGTTCAAGTTTGGGACATGGATGATCTACAGACGCGATCGGTACGGCCGGGGCGGCGATCACAATCCGTTCCTCGAACGTGGGTTCACGGCCGTTCGGTTTACCGAATCCGAAGAAGATTTCACACACCAGCATCAGACGCCGCGCACGGAGAATGGGGTGTTTTACGGTGATACTCCCGAATTCGTAGACTTCGCTTACGTAGCCAACGTCTGCCGCGTGAACCTGGCGGCTCTTGCCGCACTTGCTTATGGCCCGGCCAAGCCGAAGTCCGTCGTGTTCGCGAGCAATCGCCAAAGCGCGGACACCGAGATCAAATGGGAAGCAGGAAAAGACGCGGACCTCGCCGGATATGAGGTCGTATGGCGCGACACAACCTCCCCAGAGTGGACCGATTCTACCTCTGCGGGCAATGTGACCTCGTTCACAGTAAAGGCAAGATCAAAGGACAACTACTTTTTCGGCGTGCGTGCAGTCGACAAAGCGGGCAACAAGAGCATGGTTTCCTACGTTGGAGGCCGCCAATAGTATCTTCGCGGATACACTTCGCGGGAATGCGAAAATGGTCAACGGCAGCCAAATACTGCCTCTCTTTCCGCCACGGCCGACCGCTTGATCCTTTGTTTTTTTGCCCTATTGTGTTAACATTGTTGTTTACGCTTTACCCCCCTCGCTAGGTTCAGCAGTAATAAGGAAGTCTCATTGATGAATAGGTTTTATGGCATCCTGGTCGCTCTGTCGTTTGCGGCGGCGTTCGGACTAACTGAATTTCACACTTTGGCGCAATCCGAAGCCCGAACTGAAATACAGTCGCCGACTATTTCGTCCACGTTGGTCATCAGCCAATTTCAGGCGGGCGGAACCGGAAACGCCAACGACGAGTTCATCGAGATCCACAATGTCAGTTCTAATGCGATCGATCTCAATGGATACCGCGTTGTCTATCGATCCGCGTCAGGCACGAACGATGTCGGACCGATGGGCTTGTGGTCTTCGCCCACGGTGCTTCAGCCCGGACAATTTTACTTGATCGCTTCGGCCGCATACACCGGTGGGATCACTCCGAACAGCACGTATGATCCGTCGGTGTGCGCGTGCTCTATGTCCGCATCGGGTGGCGGATTGGCGATTAGAAATGGAGCCCAGAATACCGGCACGATCGTGGATTCGGTCGGCTGGGGCACCGCGACAAACGTATTCATCGAGACGGCCGTAACACCGGCGCCTGCCAACAGCACCAGCCAGATCCGCGCCCAAAACGGCTGCCAGGACACCGACAATAACTCGGCGGATTTTACCAATTCAAACCCCTCGGCTGCGCGTAACCAGTCGATCATTTTCGCTTGCAATGGAGGCGGCAGTAACAGCCTTGCGGGATCCGGCATCGGTTCGCCGTCCTCGGTGGCTCCGGGCGGGCTCACCCTGTTAACGGTCACGGTAACACCGGCGACAAATCCTTCGAGTACAGGGATCACGGTAAACGGTGATCTCACGTCGATCGGCGGTTCCGCGACTCAGCAGTTCTTCGATGACGGAACCAACGGCGACTCAACGGCCGGAGACAATATTTTTTCGGTTTTCGCGGCCATTCCGGGAAACTCTTCAGGGGGGCCTCGTTCTCTTCCGATCGCGATCGCAGACGCCCAGAACCGGACCGCGTTGGCAAAGATCAACCTTACGATCACGGCTCCTCCTGATCCTGCGGAACATATTCTGCTGGGCAATCCCAGCGGTGCCACGACGGATGTTAATAACCCCGCAAATTACCTCCTCGTCAAGTCCCAATACGTCATCTCGTATAACCGCGACCGTGGGATCCCCAATTGGGTCGGCTGGCATTTGGACTCATCCTGGATAGGTTCAGCTAACCGGCAAAACGACTTCCGTCCCGACCCTTCGCTGCCGGCGGGTTGGTATCAGGTGCTGGACACGGATTATTCCGGCTCCGGTTTCGATCGCGGCCATCACTGTCCTTCTGGAGACAGGACGAATACGACCACGGACAACTCGGCGACGTTCTTTATGACCAACATGATGCCGCAGGCCCCGAACAACAATCAGGGTGTGTGGGCTGATCTCGAGGTCTATTGCCGAACCCTCGTCAGCCAGGGAAATGAGCTTTACATTTATGCCGGCGGCTACGGCACCGGCGGTACCGGATCGAACGGCGGTGTGACTAACACGATCGCGAACGGACATGTGACCGTTCCGGCATTGACGTGGAAGGTGATCCTCGTGCTTCCCCTTGGTTCAAATGATCTCGACCGCATCAGCAAAACGACACGCACCATCGCCGTGATCATGCCGAACAACCAGACTGTCGGTGCTCCCGGGACGGGCAACTGGAGAAATTACCGCGTCGCGGTGCGAAAGATCGAGGACCTAACAGGCTACAATTTCTTCACAAATGTGAGGCCGATAGTCAGACCGTCGCTCAAACTGCGAACGGACACTCAATAAACGGCATCTAAGGCTTAGGCCGATAGAGTTTGTATGAACACGAACATTTTCAAACCCCGCGTCGCCGTACTGGCTGCCGCGGGGTTCTTTTTCGTTCTTTTGCATGGTCCTATTGCCGCATACGGCCAGCGGGACGCCACGATCGCCGAGATCCAAGGCGACCGCAGCCAGTCGCCGCTCGTGGGCCAGAGGGTCAAAACCCGGGGCATCGTAACGGCCAGAACCCGCAACGGTTTCTACATTCAGACGCCTGATGATAAGGCCGATGCGAATCCGGCGACGTCCGAAGGCATCTTTGTGTTTGTCGGCCAGAACGGATCGTTCAACGGTTCGATCGGCGATCTGGTCGAGGTCACCGGAACGGTGCAGGAGTTCAGGCCCCGGTCTGAGAATTACGGATTTACCATAACGGAACTCGGTACTGCAGAAACCAGAACAGTCTCTTCGAAAAATCCGCTGCCGGCCCCGATAGTTTTGAGCCCGAAAGACCTCGATCCGCAAAAGCTTGACACGATGGAGCGGTTCGAAGGAATGCGTGTCCGTGTTGATACTCTGGTTGTGACCGGCCCGACAGGCGGCCGTACGGACGAAAAGACCGGCGTTACCGTTTCCGATGGCGTGTTCTTCGGTACGCTTTCCAACGTGCCGCGCCCGTTCCGAGAGCCCGGCCTGGATATTTTCATCGCCATCGCCGATAAACTGCCTCAGACAGTTCCGGTATTCGATACCAATCCTGAAATTCTGCGGGTCGACAGCGACGCCCAGACGGGTGCAAAGGCGATCGATGTGACGGCCGGGGCGACCATTCGAAACCTGACGGGCGTCCTCGACTACGGCTACCGTCGTTACACGCTATTGTTAGACGCCGGCAGTACACCAGCTGTCGAAGGGATCAAGACGTTCACAAAAGTATCGCCGGCGGGCGATGGCGAGACGACGGTCGCGAATTTCAACATCGAGAACTTTTTCGATGACGAAAAGAACTCGCCGAATGTGGAAAAGGAATTGATCTATCCTAAAGAGTATTTTCAGACCAGGCTAAAAAAGGCATCCTTGGCGATCAGGACCGTCCTATCGATGCCGGATGTCCTATGCGTCGAAGAGGTCGAGAATCTGATAACGCTGAAGAAACTCGCTTCCAGGATCAATGCCGACGCGGTGGCTGACGGATCGCCGGACCCCAAATACGAAGCGTATCTCGAAGAGGGAAATGACGTTCGCGGGATCGATTCTGGATTTCTGATCAAAGCGTCAAAAGTGAAGGTGATCGAGACCAAACAGCTGGCAAAGGACGAAACGCTCGATCTCACCGGACGCAAAGACGACAAACTGTTCGATCGTCCGCCGCTCATGGTCCGCGTCGAGGTCAAGAATGCGACGTCAAACCAAACTCTCGGGGTAACGGTGATCGTCGATCATTTCAAATCCTATCTGGGCATCGACAACCCGAACGACGGCGAACGCGTTCGGCAAAAACGGAGGCAGGAGGCTGATTGGCTGGCCAATTATGTGATCGCAAGACAGAAGACAAACCCGGAGGAGGCGATCTTGTTGTGCGGCGACTTCAACTCATTTCAGTTCAACGACGGTTATAACGATCTGATCGGCGCGCTTCGCGGAAAACCGAACCCAAATGTGCTGGCCCCGTCTGCGATCGCGACGCCGACCGGCCTCGCGGACCTCGTAGACTTCGTTGACGCAGCGATGCGATACAGCTATGTTCATGACGGATCTGCACAGGTGCTCGACCACATATTGATCAACGCTCCGTTGCGGCGGCGGGTGACCAAGTTCGGCTACGCCCGGGTCAATGCGGATTTCCCGGCCATTTACGCCAATGACGGTACGCGTCCCGAACGTCTCTCTGATCACGATGCGGCCGTAGCGTTCTTCAAGATCGACGCGCCGCCGCCCACGCCGACGCCGACTCCCATGGCGAGTCCAACGCCCACGCCCTGATCAAGCTCGCTCCAGGATGACCTGAGCGATCGCATGATCGGCAGTGTGCGAGAGGGATAGATGTACGCGGTCGGCTCCGAGCTTGGCCATCAACTGGGCAGCCTCACCACGAACGATCAAGGCGGGAACGCCCTCGGCGTTCTGGGTAACTTCGACATCGTGCCACGTTATCTTCCCACGCCATCCGGTCCTGACGGCCTTGAGAAACGCTTCTTTAGCGGCAAACCGGGCGGCGTAGCTTTGGGCTGCGGCCGTCCCGCGGCTGTCGCAGTATTCGCATTCACTCGCCGTAAACACGCGAAGGGCAAAACGCGGGGTTCTGGCGACGGCGTCGCGTATACGGTAAACTTCAACGATATCGATACCGGTCGAAATGATCATAGAGCAGGAAATTATGGCAGAAAACGGAGACGAAACTGGTACGGCATTCTACTGGCGCGAGCTTAATGGCGTCAAGGTGCTCTCATGCCGGCCGCTTGAGGACGCGGGATTCGTCAACGGTTTTTCGACGCGGCTTGGCGGCGTTTCGCCCTTCCCTTTGGGCGATCTGAACCTCGCCGGATTTAACGAAGACTCGGCCGAGAACATTTACGAGAACCGTCGCCGTTTCCTCGAACTCTTTGGCAAACTCACCCTCGCGACGATCTGGCAGGTCCACGGTAACGAGGTTCGGAACATTCGCAAGCTCGACGAAATCGGCAATTCCGAAGAGAAGGCCGATGCCCTGACCTCAAATGTCGACGGCTTACTGATCGGCGTTAAGACCGCGGACTGCGTTCCTGTCCTGATCGGAGACCCGGTCTCCGGTGCGTTCGCTTCGGTGCATGCCGGCTGGCGAGGTACCGCAAAGTCGATCGTGCGCAACGCCATCAACGAAATGTCCGCCGTTTACGGGGCCGATCCAGCAAATTTGGTCTGTGCTCTTGGGCCCGCCGCTACGGTTAGAAACTACGAGGTCGGCAGTGACGTGATCGATAGCTTTGCCGTTCACGAGTTTTCCGATGAATATTTCAAACCGACGCGCGACGGCCATGCACTCGTCGACCTGCATCGGGCGAATCGCGACCAACTCAAGGCCTCCGGTGTAACTGACGCGAACATTCACGCTACTGATCTCTGCACGATCGAGCGGACCGACCTGTTCTTCTCTTACCGCGTTGAAAAACGCAAACACGGCAAAACCGGACGCTTGCTCTCGGTGATCGGCCGGCGAGAGCCCCGCTAACGCACCTTTGCCGAAAGCGTTATCTCCTTGGTCTTCGGCGGATAGCAGACCTCATTGGTACAGGCCTGATATCTGACCCTAACACGGACTGACACGGATGAACCCTTAAATGTTGCCGGCACCGTCACGTTAAAGCCGAACGAAGCGCGGCCTTCGTAAACATTGATAGGTGTCTCCGAAAAACTGAATTTACGATTTCGGCCACGCGGATAGCTGACCGAACCGATGCGCGCTCCCGCTGAGGACGCCTGCACCGTCGTCGGTATCTGGTACTCGCCGTTCGGCCGGTTGGAGTTCACGTGGAGGCCGCCAGGAATGCTGAGGACGACCGTCGCGCGTGCGGCAACGCCTTTTGCGACCGTGCCGTTCGCTATCGAACCGGTGACGGTTTGGGCCCTGGCGGAGATTATCGCCACCGCCGAAAACAAGACAAGAAACAACATCCGCGCCGCAATATTTCTGAGTTTCATAGTATTTGGTTGATGTCTCGGGCCGAATAAAGGCTGTATTTATTATCTATTTCAAAACAAAACTCGCAAGCATGGCGTCCGCCGCGGAATGAACATGGGTATCGGCCAATTCAAGGACCTTGATCCTGAATTCATAAACTCGCCCTTCATTCTCAACAAGTTTGAACGTCTCTCGGAACACGATCCCGTCTTCTTCCGAGCGGCCCTCCAAAATTACGTATTTGCGGTTGTCAATGACCTCGGAAACCTCGTTTTCGATATTTGCGGATCCTTTCAAAGCCGCGGCGGAGTCTTGAAGTTTTCGATCGTTGTATATCCGCAACTCGGCACGGCCGGCTCTGAAACGAGCTGCGTCGTCGGCGCCCATATCTTTTGAGTAGGCTTCAAAACTCAAGGCCGGATCACCGTTCAGGACATATAGGAAGCCGGCCGGTTTTTCAAGCGTAAAATCGGCCATTTCGATCGTTTCCGGCTCAAATGCCTGAGCGGCGCTCCGCTTGACCCGGGTCGATGCATAGACCATCAATCCAACGATTATGACGCCAACGATCAGGATCTCCATAGGTTCAATTGGCTCAGGGCGCCCACGGCTGATCACCGTGACGACGCCGCGCTCCGGTTGTCCATCGCCGCAAGCTGACCGCATGCCGCATAGATGTCGCTTCCACGGGGCGTTCGAACATAGGCCGAAATTCCACGAGACTCGAGTATTTTCTTAAATCGATCGACCCGCTCGGGTGGTGACGAGCGATACTCAAGCGCCTCGGCTCCGTTGTGAGGTATCAGGTTCACCTTAATGCGAGAGAGCTGATACCGCTGGAGAAGACGAGCCATCTCGGCCGCGTCTGCGTCCGAATCGTTTACGCCGCCAAGCATCACGTATTCAAACGTAAATCGCTCGCCGCGCCGAAGCGAGCCTTCGAACTCCTTGGCGGCGGTCATCAATTCATCGAGGTTCCAGCGTTTGTTTATAGGCATCAGCCGGTCACGAAGCTCATCCGTCGAGGCCGTTAGCGAGATCGCGAGGTGCGGCCTGTTCTCAAGTTCGGCAAGCTCATAGATCTTTGGCACTATGCCCGCCGTCGAGACAGTCACGCGGTTCGGAACGATGTAGAGCCCGTCGGGATCGGACATGATATCGAGAGCTGCGACCAGGTTCTCAAAATTCAACAGCGGTTCGCCGGCACCCATACCGACAAGATTGGTGCCGTGCGGCGTCTCGCCGGCTACGCCATAAACGTCATTGAGAACGATGATGATCTGCTCGACGATCTCGCCGACCGTCAGGTTACGAAGCAGTCCGAGTTTCGCCGTTAGGCAGAAGTCGCATTTCAAAGGGCAGCCCGACTGCGATGAAAAACAGATCGTATCGCGGCCGTCCGCCGGTATAAATACGGTCTCGACCGGTTTACCGTCATCGGTCTTCATCAGATAGCGCCGGGTTCCGTCGACGGATAGGTATCGAGACTCGACGTTCAAACGAGAGATCTCGGTCGACGCGGCGAGCCTCTCGCGAAACTTCTTTGGCAGGTCGGTTATTTCGTCAAAGGAGCGGAGGCGCCGCTGGTGGACGGCCTTGAAGATCTGATTTGCCCGGTATCTCGGTTCGCCGAGACCCGCTGCCATCTGCGCCAGCGCCGTCTGAGACAAGCCTGTTATGTGTACTTTTTCGTTCACCAACGTTTATTTTACCGTAGTTCCTGGCGAAAAGCGTTTCGGTGCTATTCGATTTGGCCGTCCGCGGACTAAACAACACGGGTCTGATTGCTGTAACATCGACCAATGAAGTCACTGATCCTGACGGCCGCGATATTTTTGTTCTCATTTGAGGCTGCAATGGCACAGGCACCAAAAGAAGCCGATCCCAAAGACGTTGCGTCGATGGACGCGATCATCACGGCGGTTTACGACGTGATATCAGGCGAACGGGAAAGCCCACGCGATTGGGGACGTTTTCGTTCGCTATTCCATCAGGACGCCCGGTTGATACCGTCGGGAAAGAACTCGCAGTCCGGCATTATCGGGGCTCGAGTACTATCTCCAGAGGACTACATCAAACGCGTAGAGCCGATCTTTGCGCGGGAGGGTTTTTATGAACGCGAAAGCGCAAGACATGTCGATGTCTACGGCAACATCGCACAGGTGTTCTCGACCTACGAATCGAGACACTCGCCCTCCGACAAAAAGCCGTTCCAGCGCGGTATCAACAGCTTTCAGCTATTCAATGACGGCAAGCGCTGGTGGATACTGACGATCTATTGGCAAGCCGAAACAGAAGACGCTCCTATCCCGAGAGCCTACCTCAAAAACAAGAAG
>JBGAVC010000083.1:0-17574 GCA_044228265.1 Pyrinomonadaceae bacterium | reverse complement strand
ATCTGAGGGTAATGGACCAATGGTCGGGTCTGCGGCCGATGGCTCCGGACGGCCTGCCCGTTCTTGGTGAGATCGCAGGAGCAAAAGGGCTGGTTGTGGCGACGGCGCATTATCGCAACGGCATACTGCTTGCGCCGGCGACGGCACAGATCGCCGGCGACTTTCTCATAGACGGTTTAAGGTCGCGTTATCTCGAGCACTTCGGGCCGGACAGGTTTGCCCGCAGCGGCAATGCGAAAACAGGCGCGATCTAGCGGCCCTATATTATGCGGATATTGATCGTACTTCTTCTGTTCAGTCTTGCGTCAACGGTTGCGGCACAGTCGGGCCGCACTCCGGCGGTCGCGGCGGCCGCGGACCCAAAGCCGGCTCCCGCCGAGACCACGGTCAAGCAGATGTTCGAGGAGGCCAATTCGTATCTCAAGAAAAAAGCCGCCGAATTCGAAGTGAAAAAGGTCGCATTCAGCGACAAACTATTTGAACAAACAAAGCTTGAACAGCGACAGCTAGCCGCCAAATACGCCACCATCGCCCAGAACCGTAAGGCCCTCTCTGGTGAAGACCTTTATTACCTGGGAATGCTGCATTGGATCGCCCAGAATTACGACGGCACTATAGAAAACCTCAACAAATACGTCGCAGGCGAAGGTGCGGATCCCGAACTTGCCCAGTCGGGACGTGCGATCGTGACCGTCGTTCTCGCCAAACAGAAAAAGCTCGACGCGGCCGAAGCGAAGCTCGCAGATTACCTCAAGGCAGACCCGAAGCGTTCATCCGAACTCTCGCGAATGGAAAGTGAGCTAGCAAAGGCTTATCAGTCCCTCCCCGATTACGGCAAGATGGCCGGTCACGCAGCGGCCGCTTTCACAGCTGCACGAAAAGCCCTGGCCGGAGCCGCATCGAGGCCCCGCGCGATCGACGAAATATTGGATTCCGGCATGCTCGTGTTCGAGGCGTACAGCGGCGCCGGCGAAATGGCGAAGGCGGATGCTTCGCTGGACGAGCTTCGCCGTGCGGGGATAGAAGTCCAATCGCCGAGTTTCTATTATTACGCCATTGATAAGAAGATCACTTACATGATCGAGACCGGCCGCAAACGTGACGCTGTCGGATTGTACCTGTCAGCGATGGCGGACGCGATGAAGGAACTTCCGACCAAATCACAGCAGCAGGACGCTTTTGACCGTCTTCAGCGTCGCGAGACCCATTACAAGCTGCTCGGTGAACGGGCGCCGGAATTGACGGACATCGATCTTTGGTTTCCCGGCAGTCCGCGGACCATCGCCGAAATGAAGGGCAAGGTCGTGCTGCTCGAGTTCTGGGCGATGTGGTGCGGCCCATGTTTTGAGGTGTTTCCGTCGCTCAGGGAATGGAAGCAAGACTTCGGCCCGCAGGGCTTTGAGATACTCGGAATGACGCGGTACTACGGCGCTGAGGTCGGAGCCGCGAACCAGCCGATAGAGATCGAAATGCTCAAGAATTTCCGGGAGCGCAACGCCTTGCCCTACGACATCGTCGTCGCGAAAGACCAGGCTTCGCAATATCAATACGGTGCAACTGCATTGCCGACGGCTGTGCTGGTCGACCGCAAGGGCATTATCCGCTATATTGAAACCGGTACAAGCCCGACGCGACTGGACGAGATGCGTACTATGATCGTCAAGCTTCTGGCTGAAAAGTGAACTATGGCGCAATCCGAACTTGCTGTCCAAAAGTCGAGAGCCACGCCCCAGGGCTTTTACGATCGCATTGCAGATGTGCAGCACATCGCCATGAAGCTCAACGGCTATCGGGCTTCGGTTGCAAAATACCTTAAATCACTAAAACTTCAGATCGGCCCCGATTCGCTTGTGCTGGACGCAGGATGTGGCACCGGCATAGTCTCGCTCGCCTTGCAGGACGCCGCCTATCATCCAAAACGATCGATCGCACTCGACCTTTCATTCAAATCGCTCGAAGTGGCTCGCGAGCAGTTCAGGACGCGAAAAAAACGCTCCCGAAAGACCGATCCCGTTCAGGGCAACGTCCTCCAACTGCCATTCGCCGACAACAGTTTTGATCTGGTCATGATGTGCGGCGTTCTCGAGTACACCCCGCTCGATGCCGGACTTCGTGAGGTCGCCCGCGTGCTCAAACCCGGAGCGCCGCTGGTCCTCCTGCCGGTAAAACCCTCACTGATCGGTTCGGTCCTCGAACTGCTGTACAATTTCAAGATCCACCCGCTGTCCAACGTTCGTGTCGCCGCAACTCGTTATTTCAACATCGTCGGCAACCACGAGTTCCCCATCACCGAGCCGATTTCCTGGTCAAAGACGATATTTCTGCTCGAGAAAAGGTGAACCCTTCTCCGCTCATCGTGGCCCATCGTGGAGCGAGCGCTCATGCACCTGAGAACACGCTAGCGGCATTTCAAATGGCGATCGAAGCCGGTTCGAACGGCGTCGAGTTTGACGTCCGGATCGCGCGCGACGGCGTCCCCATGGTGATACATGACGCCACGCTCGAACGGACCGGTTTACGCGCCGGTTCGGTGTCTGGATTGACTTCGCATCAACTCGCTGATGTCAGCGTCGGCGATTGGTTCAATGTGAAATTCCCACATCTGGCCCGACCGGAATTTGCGACTGAGAAGATCCCGACTCTTTCCGAGGTATTGGATATCATGGCCGCGTCAGAGGGGCTGATATATATCGAGCTCAAATGCGGCGAAAGCGACCGCATTCCGCTTACCGCTTCTGTGTGCGACGTCGTTCGGAATTCACGGCTGCTCCCGAGGATGATCGTCAAGAGTTTCGATCTGGCTGTCTTGTTCGAGGTCAAGGCCCGGCTGCCTCAGGTCCAGACCGCCGCGTTGTTTGAACCCAGGATCGCCGACTTTCTGCGAAGGCGAAATCGCTTGATGGCGATCGCGCAGGAATTCGGGGCAAATCAGCTCTCGCTCCATTACTCGCTTGTTACGCAAAACTTTGCCGCGAGCGCGGCCAAGGCCGGTATGCCGATCACGATCTGGACCGTCGATGACACAAAATGGATCGAACGCGGCCGTCGATTAGGCGTTCGCGCTCTGATCACTAACGATCCATCCAAGCTGGTCGCATCACGCGATCGGACGGGTCCCCGATGATCGGGTCCCGGGCTGCGGTAGCTGCAGAATGTCCCGAACCGGCTTAATACATGAACGCATTCGGCCCGGGTTTGTCCCCGTCGGTCCCGAATTGCACGGCTGTAAAGCCTGCCGTCGTTCTCAGCAGTGACCATGTGCCGTTTTGCGGGTGGAAGACGGCGAAATCCGTCTTGCCGTCTCCGTCGTAATCGCCGGGAACCGGGATATCGCCGGGAGCTCCGAGTTGGACCGCGTCGAAGTTCTGTGCCGGCACTCCGGTCGGCCTCGCCGTGTACCACGTGTTATTTGACGGGCGGAATACCGCATAGTTGGCCTTGCCGTCGCCGTCGACATCCATCACCAGCGGGATGTCGCCCATGGAGCCGAACTGGGCCCCGACCACCGCACCGTTCGAGCTGTTGATCCTGTACCATGTCCCGGTCGACGGGCGGAAGAGCGAAATGTCCGCCTTGCCGTCTCCGTCAAAGTCCCCAACCGTCGGTTTGTCCTCGCCCATGCCGAACTGCATCCCCAGGAACCCGGCCGTCGACCGCTGCACGAACCACGTCCCCACGCTCGGCCGATAGACACCCATGTCCGCCCTGCCGTCGCCGTCAAAGTCCGCCGCAACCGGAAGATCGCCGTTCTGTCCAAACCCGAAGCCGTAGAACGTCGAGTCCTCGCTCCTCATCACATACCAGGTACCGGTCGACGGCCGCCATACCGCGATATCCGCCTTCCCGTCGCCGGTAAAGTCCGCCGGCGTGATGACATCACTCGAAGCTCCGAATTGGATCGCCGCAAACCCTGCCTGCGAGCGGTTCAGGAACCACGTCCCGCTCGACCCGCGGAACACAGAAATGTCAGTCTTACCGTCACCGTCAAAATCGAACGGGGACCTCTTCATCGTGACCGGTGAGGAGACGTTAATGTTATTCGATCTGCCAGTGACCGTGGACGCATTGGTGTCAGTCGCCGTGATCGTCTGCGTGCCCGGGCTTCTGAGTGTCGCATTGAATGTTCCGACACCGTTCGTCAGCACGACCTCATTGTCCGGGACGCCATCGACGGGCCTCGCCAAAATGCTGTCAGCAGGCAGCGTCGCCAAACCGTCCGTCGATGTGAAATGCACAGTGCCCGTATAACCTGTCAACGTGTTGTTGAACAGGTCCTGGGCCGTGACCGTAAAGCTGAACGGAATACCGACAGTCGCTGTCGATGGTGCACTGACAGCGAAATGTACCGAAGCTACATTGATGTTGTTCGACGACCCGCTGATCGGGAGACTGATATCATGCGCGGTGATCGCCCAGCCGCCCGCTGTTCTGAGCGTTGCACTGAACGTCCCAACTCCGTTCGTCAGGATGATGTTCGCGGGGACCGTTGCCAGCCCGTCGGTCGAGCCGAACACTACGGTACCCGTGCCCGTTGCTCCCGGATTGCCATAAGCATCGACAGCCGCCACCGTGAAGTTGAACGGCACACCCGGCATAACGTTCGCCGGCGCCGTGATACGGAAACCGTACGCCTGTCCGGCCCCGACGTTTATGTTGTTCGACTTGCCGTTGATCGAGAGATTCGCCAGATCATACGCATCGATCGTCTGTATGCCGCCTTTGAACAGTCTTGCACTAAAAGTTCCCACTCCATTTACAAGCGTAACGTTCAACGGTAGATCAGCGGGCGAGTTGTCCGTGCTCGTGAAATGCACCGTGCCCGTGTATCCCGTCGCGACGTTGTTGAAGGCATCCAACGCCGTCACCATGTAATTGAAAGGAGCCCCCGCAGTAACATTAGGCGGCGCCGTGATCGTAAAATGCGTCGCTGGACCGGCCGGGGACGTGATACTGATGTCGTCGATCGCGATACCAAATGTCGGAGCCTGTCCCGACAACGAGGAATAACGCTGGAACTTGATCCGAGTGTCGGACGAAAGGCTAACCCCGGCGCTCGCCGCGGCAGCGATGAGGTCAAAGCTGTAAGTCTGATACGTTGTCGTTGCCGATGAAAGCGGATCAAGCCGATACCAGGTTGTGCCGTCGACACTGAATGAGACGCCCGTAGAATTGTTGTGACCGCTGAAACTTGTCGGCATCGCGACGATAGTCTCGCTGGCGAATTTTTTTGCGGCGAACGAGAGTTGAGCGGTTACAGCGCCTGAAAGGTTAACATGCACCGTGGACTCGGAGAGTCCTGGCGTCCCGAATCCACTTGGCAGATCGCCATCCAGAATGAGATGATCCGACCCTGTTGCCGGGGAGTTGGCATTAGAAACGTTGACCCGGCCGTCTCCGTCAGCATACTGCGACCACCTCTGGTCATTGACGCCGGACTCGAAACCGTCATTAAGCGGTATCGCGCCGACTACGGTCGGGCCGACGACGGCAGCGAAGGCGTCGATCAATCCGGCGCCGACAAAATTTACGCCTCCACTCACGTTCGGATCGGCGGTCGAGATCATTCGACTGTAAACCTGTCCCGGCGAAAAGCCGGGATTGGCTTGCCTGACCAAAGCCCCGACACCGGCGGCATTTGGCGCGGCGCACGACGTCCCGAAGAATAAACGCGCTCCTGTCCCGATATTTTGGCCGAAGAACGTATTGCTGACTCCGTCGTTAGACAGAATGTCGGGTTTTGCACGCACTGTTGTCGAGATAGGATTGCCCAGCCTATCGAAAAGGACCGTAAATGGTCCTTCTGAAGTGTAGGATTCCTTTACTCTTTGGTTGAAGAATGGTGCGGCTCCGACCGACAACGCGTTTGTCACTGCCGAATGCGGAATGACGGTTGGACTATTGGTCGCGAACTGGATCGTCGCCGGGCCCGAGTTGTTTGCGCCGTAATTGACCCACTTGATCCGGGTTGGATCGGCACCGGAGGAAAGCCGAATAACAAGTTTTACTGTCCCGGATCCCGAAGCGGAAACCTGTTCAACTGGCACCTGCGTGGCTATGTTGTTGGCAACGGACTGTGAAATTATCGTCGTTGCGGTACTGTTGAGCAAGAAGAAGTCGACGTCGCTTTGTACGCCGCTCACGGTGTAGAACGGGTCGCTCCATTCCAAATCCCCAATGAAAGATCCGGGCACGCCGATATTCTGAGTGAAAACGCCGGGCGAGAACTCCAGGTACTTCGCGGGTGACGCGGATATCGCGGTGATCGTTGTGGTCGTCCACGTCGGAGATGTATTCTCGTAAGATTGGTCCTGCAGGTTACCCGCTAGCGAAAAGTAAGCGACATTATTGTTCGCCACCACGTCGCTGACGGCCTGAGCAATAATACCGTCCTGGAACATCGGTTCCGCGAAGTAAAAGACGTCGTCGGTTATCACCGACGCGCCGGCTCCGCCGCTGCCAACCGGAGCCGCCAGATCGCGGATGTTCTGCGCGAACCCAGCCTGGCCGGTGAAAGCGGTTGCAAATGCCTTCGGCGACCCAGGTGCGATGTCATGGACGACCTCGACCATAGCGCGTCCCTCGTCAGCCCCACCGGAGGCAAGATCGCGTCGAAATACGAGGCCATTGGGCAGGTTGCCGCTTGCAATACCTGCGGGCTCGCCGCCCAAGTTGTTATAGCTGTCGCTCAGAACGCCGATCGTGATCCCAGTCCCATCAACCCCGGGAGGCATGGCTGCACGTGCCCGCTTTGCAGCAAGCGTAAAATCTCCTTCGTTTAGCACGGTACCGGTCCCCGTCATCGGGAGAGCGATGCCGGTCACGCCGAGCAAGCCATCGTCCGCCAGTGCAGTGACATTCAGCAGTTGATCTACGGGAAGCAAACCTTCGACTAGGTGATGTTCCGGCGCCGACGCTGTGACCTCAAAACCGTATTTCTTCAACTTCGGCAAAAGGTCATCGACATCGCCGGCGGAGATGCTGACGCCAACGGAGCCGATCTCATTGCGAACCATCGGCAACATTGCAGGAGCGATGCCGTCGGCACCGCGGGAGAGCTTAAGTCCCCGAACTTCCGTTGCGTAAATATTGACGAGGTCTTCGGAGAGCCGGGAAATATCGATCTTTGTAGGACCCTTGGCCTGCTCGTTGGCGAGCAGGGTGCGAAATGGGACAAAGTCGCCGTCAGAGCCAGCGGTCGTATCCTGTCCTGTCTGTAGCAACGCGGACGTATGTTCGGCGTCCTGACCGTTTGATGCGCCCGCTCCGAAGGCCAGAATCAAACCACAAGCGAGCGCCGTCAATATAACAATGATCGCTAAACAAGCGCGGAAGAACACCCTCCATCCCTTCATATCCGTTCAACCTCCACAATTTACGGGCTGTGAAACTCTCGGAATGAATGGAGGGGCTTTCCATCCGTTGCCGCTAGGCACTAATTTTCTTTACATTCAGCGATACAATAGCAGAAAGCTTTCAAGCTTTTCAACCAAAATACTAGATCATAGCGCCGTAGCACCGGCTCGGTTTGCTTAATACATGAACGCGTTCGGGCCAGGTTTGTCCCCGTCGGTCCCGAATTGGACGGCTGTAAAGCCTGCCGTCGTTCTCAGCAGTGACCATGTGCCGTTTTGCGGGTGGAAGACGGCGAAATCCGTCTTGCCGTCTCCGTCGTAATCGCCGGGAACCGGGATATCGCCGGGAGCTCCGAGCCGGGAACCGGGATATCGCCGGGAGCTCCGAGTTGGACCGCGTCGAAGTTCTGTGCCGGCACTCCGGTCGGCCTCGCCGTGTACCACGTGTTATTTGACGGGCGGAATACCGCATAATTGGCCTTGCCGTCGCCGTCGACATCCATCACCAGCGGGATGTCGCCCATGGAGCCGAACTGGGCCCCGACGACCGCACCGTTCGAGACATTCCTACACCGGCCAGTCCTACGTTACGAACGACTAACCGGAACAGACACTTCCAGGACAATTTTTTGAGAGTATCCAGATAATACGGGGAAATCGCCGTAAGTCAAGCAGTTCAGATCCTAACTGCTTCATTCCGAAGCGATCCGCCACCCGCCTAAGGCTTCGAGAATTTCTTTTCAGACAGCCTCTTTTCTGATTCTCATTCCTGCCATCGTTACGGGGTTGGCACATACGCAGCTTCGGCTGGACCTGCGTGTTGATTGCTGTCCGGGAATGTTACGATTTAGCTTTGGCCTGAATGCGTGTCTTGATCGTAAAACTCAGCAGCGTGGGCGACCTGCTTCACACGCTTCCATCCGCGGCGGCGATACGGCAGGCATTGCCCGACGCCGTGATCTCGTGGGTCGTCGAGGAACGCGCTGCCGAGATATTGCGCGGATCGACGGTCATCGACAACCTGATCGAGATCGACACGCGTTCGATGCGCGGGGGTAAAGTGATCGATGAAATAATGATCGACATCGGGCGTCAGGCGAAGGCCGTCCGAAGCCATAAATACGATGTCGCGATCGACTTTCAAGGCCTTCTGAAATCGGCGTTGATAGCCAAGATCTCGGGGGCAAAACGCCGGTGGGGATTCTCACGAGCGGGATTGCGAGAGCCGGCAAGCCGCTTTCTTCTCACCGATACGGTTGATACGCCCGATAAATATCACATCATCAGGAAGAACCTAAACCTTGCCGCGAGGGCGTTGGGGTTCGAATACGATGACTCCAATATTACATTCCCACTGACTACCTTGCCCGAACACGCAGCCGAAGCCGAAGGGATACTCGCGCGGTCGGGCCCGGATTTCGCGGTCCTCAATCCGGGCGGCGGATGGGTGACCAAGTTGTGGCAGGCGGAGAAATTTGGCCAGTTGGCGGACCGGATCTGGGAGGAACTCGGCCTGACATCGATCGTCACGACTATCCCGTCGGAAATGGGACTTGCTACCCGTGCGCTCGAAGCGTGCAAGTCGGGCAAGCTGATCATCTCGCAGCAGAGTCTGAAAGGTTACTTCGAGCTGCTTAAACGGGCTCGCGTCTATGTTGGCGGCGACACGGGCCCGACGCACCTCGCTATCGCCGCGGGCACGCCGCTTGTCGGGCTGTTTGGGCCGACGGAATGGTGGCGGAGCGGAAGCCTGGATCCGGCTGACCTGGTGGTGGAACGAAACGACATCGATTGCCGCGTTGATTGCAACCGCCGAACTTGTTCAAAATGGATTTGCATGGAATCAGATGTCGAAAGTGTCTTCGCAGCCGTAAAAGCCCGTTTGGGAGCATCCAATTAAACGCGTATGGCGATGGACTTTAAGAAAATGCTTCAGCGTCTCAGGATACCTCTTGGTTTCCTGTTCGCGGTGGTGTTTCTCGTGTTCGCAAAGCCGACCGCGCTGACGCTGGCCATCGGTGGTGCCGTCGCGACTATCGGTCTGGCTTTGCGCGCCTGGGCGTCCGGCCACATTCGCAAATCGAGCGTTTTGGCCGTGACCGGGCCCTACGCTTACACCCGTAATCCGCTTTACCTCGGCAGCTTCATAATGGGCCTTGGATTTACGGTCTCATCCGGTGTTTGGTGGCTCGCAGCTCTATTCTGCATCGTCTTCCCTGGCATCTATTTTTCGGTAATGCGCGTCGAAAGCGAGGAGATCCGCGGCATATTTGGGCCGGAATACGCGGAGTATGAAAAGTCGGTCCCGCTATTCATCCCGCGACTGACGCCCTGGAAGCGGGGCGGTAAGTTCGATTTTCAGTTATACTTGCGATATCGGGAATACAGGGCTGCGTTGGGTGTCGCGGCCGCTCTCGCGTTACTGTCTATCAAGGCGTATGTATTTGGCTACTGAACCATTTAGGGTGTTGAGAAGTATCCTGTTTTCGGCTTTCGTGGCGTCATTGGTCGCGATCGCGTCATTTGGGCAAAAACCGGCTGTCCAGAACCGTCCCTTTGCGATCGGCGAAAAACTTGTCTATGAAGGCAAAGCAAGCAAAATAATCTCGGTCGCTGTTGCTGATCTCACATTTACCTTCTCGAAAGCACCGGATTCGGAGAATTTTCTCATCAAGACCGAGGCGGTCTCCAAGGGCACGCTTCTCAAGCTTTTTCGCTACAGTTTCCTGCAGCAGTACGAATCACTTGTCGATCACGATACATTTCGCATCATCAAGACGACAAAACACGATGTTCAGAAGGAACGCGTGAGGGATAGCGTTGCTGATTTTGACTACGCTCAGAAAAGCGTGACGTTTGTCGAGAATGATCCCAAGAACCCGACGCGTCCGCCCCGACGCATTGCGTCCGAGTTGTCGAACCCTATGAACGACATCGTCTCGGCGATCTACGTGATGCGTACCCTGCCGCTTGCCGTCGGAAAGACCTTCGACGTTCCGCTGAGCGATTCAGGTCTTGTTTATAACGTCCCCGTTAAGGTCACCGCACGCGAAGTGCAGAAAACGGCGATCGGCAAGTTATGGTGTTACCGCCTGGAACCCGATCTTTTCGGGCAAGGCCGTTTTTTCGAACAGAAAGGACTGATGATCATCTGGGTCAGCGACGACGCACGCCGTATTCCCGTTCGCGGACGTATCGAAACGGAGTCGTTCAAAGTCGACGTACGGCTTAGATCGGTCGCCAAGCTGCCGTAACGGCTGAGTCGTCCTCCATTCCATTGCTTGTAACTTTGAGCAAAAGGCCGCATACTTTATGTTTGCGGTTTTTTGCCGCTTGAGACCGAGAATGGAAACCAAAAAGACGCCGGCCGAAAAGGCTGGCAAGAAGAAAAGCACGCCGATCGAGCCGTTCGCTTCCTTTGCCGAGCCGGTAACGGGCAAAAAGCCGTCGGCAAGATCGACTAAGCGGGTCGATGTACCCAAGGCAAAGACGGCAAGAAAGGTCAGTAGTTCTGCGTCCAAGCCGTCCGTGACGGTCCATCTGGACCCGTTCGCTGAGGCGGTCGATAAAACCACAGTTTCGTCGCCGTCCGGGACAAAAGACGTTCGCGCTAAAAAGACCTCTGAAAATAGATCAAAGGCCGACGTAAAGCCCAAAGCCAAAAAGGCCGCGGTCGCAGTGGTCGAGGCAGGAGAGCCGGAGAGTGCCGAATTGTCGCCTGTCGCGAGGCTGCTGGCAGAACCCGAACTTCCCGAACTAGAGCGTGAGAACCGTGCGCGTCTTCAGATGCAGACGCCAACACGGCTATATTTCTACTGGTCGGTAAAAGAGAATCCTTGGGCGCTGCTCAAGAACGTTTTTGGCAGTGACCTGGGCAGCTACACGCTGGTCCACAAGCTTATAGACAAAAAGCACGGCCGTGAAGAGATCCAACAAACGGACGTTCAGGGCAACTACTGGTTCAACGTCGAGCCTGATAGCAGCTATCAGGCCGAGATAGGTTTTTACGCCCCGAACCGGCCATATTTCCGCATCTTGCACTCGAACACCGTTGAAACCCCACGTCGAGGTCCCAGTCCGCGGGCCGCATCGGAGGCAAAATGGACCGTCTCATCCGCTAAGTTTGCCGAAGTGCTGGATGTTGCCGGATTTTCGCGGGACGCTTTTGACGTTGCCATGGCGGGCGACGACCAAACAGCCTCAGAGACGGCGTCTTTCAACGCGCTGAACGAGTTTCTCGGACATTCGGTGTCCAAAAGCAGCGGTATCACCGCCGAGGACATCAGGTACGCCCTAACGGCCCTGGCGTCTGGAATCGCGCTGGAGGAGCTAAGGGGCAAGATCAGTATGGCCTTATTCGAGGTGCTCCAGGCAAATTCCGGCAGCCTCGGCGCCGCTGGTGCGATCGAAGCCTTGAAAGAGAATTTTGACATCGACGAGGGCCAATTCGAGGAAGAACAGCTCGGCCCGGTGGTTTACGGGGCCAGTCTTGTGAATTTCCCACGTACTATCCGTACTCGGGCGTTATCGCCAAAGACAGGACCGCGCTACAATCCGTTGAGCTCGCACAGTTTGATGTAGTGGACAGTGTTTGGTGGCCAGTGGCCGGTTTCTGTCCACTGACCACCGGCCACTGACCCGTATGCCGCTTGGATATTTCAGCCTCATTCTCCACGCACACCTGCCGTTCGTCAGGCATCCCGAATATCCCGAATTTCTAGAAGAAGACTGGCTCTACGAGGCGATCACCGAGGTCTATCTCCCGCTCATCTTTATCTTCCAGTCGCTGCATGAGGCGGGAGCAGGGCCGCGCCTAGCGATGAACGTTTCGCCGCCGCTTTGCGAGATGCTCGCCGACCCGCTGCTCCAGCAGCGTTACACAGCTCACCTCGAAAATCTTCTCGAGCTTGCCAAAAAGGAACTTCACCGGACGAAAAGCGAGTCGATCGAATTCCAGTCGGTCGCGCAAATGTACGTCGACAATCTCTCGGCCTCGCTGCGGTTATGGAACGACCGGTACCAACGCAACTTGATCAACGCCTTTCGCGAGCTGCAGGAAGAGGGCGTTGTCGAGATCATCACGTGCTGTGCGACGCACGGCTTTCTGCCGCTCGTCTCGACCACCGAGGCACGGAGGGCTCAGGTCGAAATTGCAGTCGCAAATTACCAGAAGCATTTTCATCGCCGACCTCGCGGGATCTGGCTTGCCGAATGTGCTTACGAGCCCGGCGTCGAGGACCTGCTAAAAAAGGCCGGTATCGAGTATTTCATTGCGGATACGCACGCGATACTCTATGGCGACCCGCGGCCGCGGTACGGTGTCCACGCTCCGGTCGTCTGTCCAAATGGAACGGCCGTTTTTGCCCGTGATGTCGACACAAGCCAGCAGGTCTGGTCGGCCGAGATAGGTTATCCGGGCAACGACGTTTATCGAGAGTTTTACCGCGACATCGGCTGGGACGCGCCGTATGAATATCTAAAACCGCACCTACATTCGACCGGCGAACGCCGCCATCTTGGCCTCAAATATCACCGGATCACCGGCCGAGATGTTCCTCAGCAGAATAAGGAACCGTATCTCCCGGCGCTCGCCCGTGAAAAAGCGGCCGAGAACGCGATGCACTTCGTCGGCGAGCGAATCGCACAGGCGCGTGTATTGAGAGAGACGTTCGAAGGCCATCCGCCGCTCGTCGTATCGCCCTATGACGCGGAGCTCTTCGGCCACTGGTGGTACGAGGGTCCGCAGTTCCTGGATTATTTCTTCAAAAAGATCCACTTCGACCAGAACGAGATCGAGTGCATCGCGCCGGGCGATTTTCTCGACTCCGGACTGCCGATCCAGGTACAGCAGCCGACCGCGTCTTCATGGGGTGAGGCCGGTTATTATAAGGTGTGGCTAAACGAGGATAACTCGTGGATGTACCCGTATCAGCATGACGCCGAACGGCAGATGACGGAGCTTGCGAACCGTTTCGCCGGGAAGGCCGACGTGGTCGTTGACCGTATCCTCAACCAAATGGCACGCGAGCTTTTGCTTGCGGAGTCCTCGGATTGGGCTTTTCAGATCTACCAAGGAACGACCGTCGACTACTCATCGCGCCGATTTCGATCGCATATTCATCGATTCAACTTGCTCGCAAAGCTCTTGTCGGAACCACCTGCGGTAGCGGGTGGTTTAACGCTGACCCCAGACCAAATTGACCTGCTGACCGAGATCGAGTCTCGCGATAATATTTTCGCCGAGATGGACTATCGCGTTTATTGCAGCCGTTGATCTGATCAGCCGGAGTTTGAGATGTCCGTGATCGACTGCGGGCCGAGATCCAGAATATTCTGCCCGGGCACTACCGAGACCGGAGCGTTCCAGATCGCAAAACCCTTGCCGGCACGGGCGACGCTGAACAGATAGTACCCGTTCGGTTTGACGCTGCCGCCAAGCGATGCGGTTCCGCTGCTGTCACTAGAGCCGGAGTACTTGACGTGAGCACCGATCGCCCGCATCGCGGATCGCTGAAATTCACCGTATCGATCGGGGAAGACAGCCGCCAGGCCGAGACTGCCCGAGAGTGTATTGCCTTCGATCGGCGTGACCCCTGCCTCCTGTAGAATCGACTCAACATCTTTGTCCAGTAAGTAGAATTTTATCCCCCGAGCCGGCTGCGGCGTCCCGCGGTCTGTGACTACCTGGGCCTTGATGACGACCGACCCCTTGTCCGTCGGAGGAGGAGCAAGAGCCGGCGGAGCCGACGTTGAGGGCACGGACGTCGTAGTGCTGGGCACGCTGGTCTGTGTTTGGGGAACGGTGGCGGGAGCCGTTTCGGTGCTTGGGACGTTAGTTACCCTTGTTTCTTTCGCTACGCTTGACGGTCCGCCGCGGGCGTTAGTGTTCACGGTCGCATTGATATTACCCTTGTCTCCAGACGAGCTGAATACATAGACAAGCGTGAGCATCAGGGCAACGGCCATTATCCCAAAGACGGCGATCGCCCAAGGAGGCAATTTGTCGCTCACGACACGCGGCTGCTGATGAACGACCGTCTTATGCTCGACCGGCGGCTGGGCGCTCAACGGAAGCCCGCAGTTGGGGCACGCAACGGCGTTTAGCGAGATCTCATGACCGCATTCCGGACAAAAAACGAGTGACATATTATCATCCTCCTATTTCGAGTTCACAATCGTTGATCTTAGCCGTCATCGAGGACGGTATGTGTCCGACACATTACAAGCGATGTTTGATTAAAGGCCGTTGGGACGTTAACCTTGATTTATCGGCTCACGGAGGAACTTTTGATGTCAGAGAAGGGTGTGGAAATAGCCCCCGCGGATGGAAAATTGGGAATTCTGCTGGTCGGATTGGGAGCCGTCAGCACAACGCTCGTCGCCGGTGTCGAGGCGATAAAACGGGGCATCGCTCAGCCCGTCGGCAGCCTGACGCAAATGGGCACGATCCGTCTGGGTAAGCGAACGGACAAGCGCAGTCCGAAGATCAAGGATTTCGTCCCGCTCGCAGCGATCGACGATATCGTTTTCGGTGCGTGGGACATCTTTCACGACAACGCGTTCGAGGCCGCAATGAATGCAGGCGTGCTCGACAAGGACCTTTTGGATCAGGTCTCGGAACCGCTCTCGTCGCTGAAGCCGATGCCGGCCGTTTTTGAGCAGAACTACGTGAAGCGACTGCGCGGCGAAAACGTCAAAACCGGCAAAAGCAAGATGGATCTCGCTGAGCAGCTGATCGCGGATATTGCCCGGTTCAGATCCGAGAATAATTGCGATCGGCTGGTCATGGTCTGGGCCGCGTCGACCGAGATATTCCTCGAAGAATCCGCTGTCCACGCCTCGATCGAGGCGTTCGAAAAGGGCCTTTACGACAGCGACCCGAACATCGCACCCTCGATGATCTACGCATACGCCGCGATCCGTTCAGGCGTGCCTTTTGCGAACGGTGCTCCAAACCTGACGGTCGACATCCCGGCCCTGACGCAGCTCGCCAACGAAAAAGGCGTCCCGATTTGCGGCAAGGACTTTAAGACCGGCCAGACGCTGATGAAAACGATCATTGCTCCGGGGCTAAAGTCGCGGATGCTCGGGCTCGACGGCTGGTATTCGACCAATATCCTAGGCAACCGCGACGGCGAGGTGCTCGACGATCCTGAGAATTTCAAGACCAAAGAGGAGTCAAAGCTCTCGGTGCTTGAACACATCCTCCAGCCCGAGGTTTATCCCGAACTTTACAGCGACTTTTCACACGTTGTGCGGATCAATTACTATCCGCCGCGCGGCGACAACAAAGAGGGTTGGGACAGCGTCGATATCTTCGGCTGGCTCGGCTACAAGATGCAGATCAAGATCGATTTTATGTGCCGCGATTCGATCCTTGCGGCGCCGCTCGCTCTTGACCTGGCATTGTTCATGGACCTGGCACAGCGATCCGGAATGCGAGGCATCCAGGAGTGGCTTTCGTTCTATTTCAAAGCGCCGCAGACCGCGCCGGGGCTTTACCCCGAACACGATCTGTTCATACAACTGACAAAGCTGAAAAATACGCTTCGCCATCTTTGCGGTGAGGACCTTATAACCCATTTGGGGCTCGAATATTATGGTTAGAAAAAGCCGCAAATAAAGCGCGGGCGTATCGTCACTCACTTGAGATTCCGAAAAATATCGGGGTCAAAATTAACGTCCCTGTGAGGTAAAGACAATGAGTGCAAGATTCAGAGCAGACAGCAAGGGCAGGACGCATTACCTGCTTCATCAGGAAATGACCGAATCGTGCGGACCAGCATGTATAGCAATGGCAGAGAGCTTTTATAAGCTGGCCTGCATGATCGATCCGGAGGGCCGGGCGAGACAGCTATCGCAGAAGTACCCTGGAAGCTTCACTGAGGCAGGGGGAACGCGCGCCGATAATCTGGCTTACGTATTAAATGCGGAAGGCGTTCCGTCGTACGGAGGGACCGGCGTTCCTCAAAATAAAATATTCGACTATTTTTGGAATTACATCGGAGAGCGGACAAAGATCATCGCTCACATCTCCTGGTCGGGCGGCAAGGGGCATTTTACCCTTCTCAAGCAGATCGATCCGGATCACACGATGATATTTCTCGATCCCTGGTACGACGTCGTCGAGGTGCCCCGGGCAAGCCTGCCGAACTACAATGTCGCCGGCGCGTCGGGTACGCTCAGCGGTTGGTTGACGATCACACACAAATAGCGCGAGAAAGCAGTCTTTGTGTCACTGAAATCGAGTCGGTCATCGTGCCGGTCCCCAAAGGGGACTGATGAAATAGCGTCGGGTGAAACCCGACGAGCCCGATCGATAGCAGCATCCGTCCCTGTAAGGGACGAACAGTGGACGTTGCGGAAATACAACACCGAGCGTGTTATGGGGTTGATTTGGGGAGGATCAAGGGTTGCGTCCCCTACAGGGACGGATCGTACGGTCTGCCTTGGTCGTCGGGATTCTCCCGACGCTATTACATTTGTCCCTTTTAGGGACATAGGACAGACTGACATCTCACCCCGTGATTTCTTTTTTGTGGAACGTATCTGATATTTTGCGTTTACCTATTGCGCACGGCTTGTTTATTGTGCTAATCATAGATTGGCATCGGGCCTTCATACCTGATCGCCGATCTTCTGGGGAGCCTCCCAGACCCAAAGTCCAGCCAACGCACAATCTTTTGAAATCATCAGTATAGACGACATATTGCCGTACTGGATTTCGGCAAATATGTATATAAAATGTCGTCTTGGGGGTAGAGGAACCAAGGCTGGTTCCCCCGGGAGATAAAGAGATGAAACAGGATACGGCAACCAAAAAAGAGCAGCGGACAACCGGTATTTTACTGGACCCCGAACGCAAGAGCCCGCGGGCCGCGGAGTTCGAGGAAAAGCTTTCGGCGCAGATCGTCGGCCAGGAGCGTGCTGTCAGGCGCGTCAGCGGCCTTTTTCAGATCTATCTCGCCGGGATGAACAATCCTGCACGTCCGATCGGTACGATGCTGTTCCTCGGGCCTACGGGTTCGGGCAAAACGCGCGTTGTCGAGGCAGCATCGGAGGTCCTGTTCAATGAACCGCACACGGTCGTCAAGATCGATTGTGCTGAGTTCCAGCATTCGCACGAGATCGCCAAATTGATCGGCTCGCCTCCGGGATACCTCGGCCACCGTGAGACCTCGCCGATGCTCACGCAGGAGAACCTCGACAAGGCTCATACCGA
>JBGAVC010000082.1:0-17588 GCA_044228265.1 Pyrinomonadaceae bacterium | reverse complement strand
GAGTATGTTTCCGTTGACCGCTTCATACAGGCCGGAGCGTTCTATCTTGCGCGGCTGGAACACGACATCACCGTCCGTCAGGATAACGACCTGGCCGGCTTTGCTGCATTGTTCGATCACATCGAGTGAATTCGGGAATAGCCGGTTAGCGAACGGGTAATTGATCAGGTAGGTCGAGACCGCGAGCAGATGCGAGTCGTACGGATGCCCGAGACGATAACGCTGAAGGGCTCCGAGATAATCTGCGTATCCCAGCTCAGACCGCAGCTCTTCGAAGATGTTCCAGTACACCTCGCTCCGTTTCGTTCCGACCTCTTTGTCGAGAAAACGCCTCAGATCCTGCGTGACCCGGTCGTTGTCGAGAAGCGTGTTGTCGACGTCAAACAGAAATACTGTTTCCGATGTTTCCATAGGTCCTGAGTGCCGGCCTGCTCAGCTAGTCAGCCGCCTGTAAATATTCGGCATGCGTTCGGGCAGGCTGAGGACGTCGTCGATGATCGTGTATCCAACGTTGCCGTACAGGTCCTTCAGCTCGGCCTCGGATTCGCGATCGATCGTGATGCAAAACGGCGTGATGCCGCTCGATTTTGCCTCGATCAGGGCTTCACGAACGTCCTCACGGGCGTAACGGGCATCGCCATAATCGTGGTCGTACGGACGGCCGTCAGTCAGGATGATTAGCAGTTTCGTCCGTGCTTCCTGACGCAGCAGCTTCGCGGCGGCGTGACGGATAGCGGCCCCGAGACGCGTATTGTTCTGAAATGTAATGCCTCCGATCCGCCGTTCGATCTCGTCCGAATATTTTTCGGCGAAGTCTTTGACGACGTAGAATTTTACGTTTCGTCGCCCCTCGCTCGTAAATCCGTTGATCGAGTAGACGTCGCCGACCGCCTCGAGATAATGCGGCGCTCATCACGACTAGACCTTCTTCGTCAATCTCGATTATGCGTCGGATCCGGGATGTGTATACGGCTGGAGATATTCTCGCGTGGATCGTCCGCCCGCGGTCGACGAAGATTGGTCGAGCAGGATCGATACGGCGACGTCGCGCTGCCTTCGGAGCCGTTTGGTATAGATATTCTCGGATTGCTGCCCGTCTGCACGGCGGTCGACCACGAAATCGACGAGTGCGTTGAGGTCATAGTCCTCGCCGTCGATCTCGTGGTTGATCCTCGTCAGATTCTCAGGCTTCATCAACTGGAATTGATGACGAATTGACGAGATCACGCCGCGGTAACGTGAACGGGCCAATTCGACAAAGTTCCGGTCGCCCTGTTTGACCTTCTTTTCAATCACGCGGCTCCAGCCCACGCGATAGTCGTTCAATTCGCGGTCCCATTCGTCATAGGCAAACGCGACATCATCGGCTTCGAGCGGCTGCTCATGGATCTCCGCCTGCGCCCACGCTTCCGAGCCCTGCAGATCGTCGGGCTCACCCTCGTCGTCGAGGCTGTTCCACGCGTTGAACAGGTCGCTGATGTCCTGGGCCTTTTCCTGTTGCTCCCGCTTTACCTTGTCCTCGGTGACGCCTTCGGCAGCGTCTTTGTCGTCATAAGCGAATTCCGTCTCATCCTCAACATTATCCTTCTCAGCCTCGAGCGACTGCTCGGCGGATAAGTTCTGAAATAACGTGTAAACCCGTGAAGTTGCCATGAGCGAGTCGGCAACGGTCGCACCTTTCATTGTTAGGTATGATTCGACAACAGACTCGATCTCCGAGACGACTTGCCCGTAAAAGCGGCGGGCATCGTCGGTCGCCCCACCGCAAAGCGTGATCTGAAACAGCAGCTCGAATGGCACCTGGTGCATGGGCAGATCAAAAATGTAGGGCCTGTTCCGGTTCAGGAACGACTGCATGAGATCGAGATCAGCTCTAAGTCCGCGATACGCGTGGCGAAGCCGGCTGTCGATACGTGCGTTCTCAAGCGTTCCGAAGATCTTGCGGGCCAGTCGCGGTTCGGGAAAAGCGGTCAATACCGCGCGATAGTCCGATCCTTTTGGAAGCCGGGCCTTCAAACGCTTTTCATCACTGCCGGAGGGTGTGGCACGTTCCCCTTTCTGCACATCTTCGATGTACCCGGCGAGCGAGAACGCGTCCAGCGAGTCCGCCGTCGCCTCGTACAGTGCGGTAAGCTCCGAAAACGCTGCGCGCAAACCGGTCGTGTCGGATTCGAACGTGCCGAATTCGATCTGTCCTGCGCCGTGAGCTGCAAGCACCTTATAAAGCTTGAAATTCAGATCATCGGTTTCGAACTCGGCCACCGAGACCGGCATGTAGATCGTCTTGCCATCGCCGATCCTGGATTCCTGCGGCATTGCCGTGATCGGGGCGACCTCGATCTCCTTTCCGGTCAGGGCCTCAACGTACATTCGTAAGATAGTCTGGATGCGTTCGAGAGGCAGCCCAACACGGGTCTCGTGCAGCTTCGCGAGCGACTCACGCGTTTCGAGAGCGAAATAGCTGCGTCTTGCTTTGGTCGAGTCTGATCGGTGATCGGAAATGCCCGCCGCGACCCACTCTTCAAATTGCTCGACCGAGACGTCTCGCAAAGCGGGCGCGCTCGACTTGAATGCCGCTAGGGCGCTTTCGGCGTCAGCGTCTGCAAGTTTTGCCGTGAGCCTTAGTACCTGTCCGACATCTTCGGGGTCGCCGTTCCTCTTTTTATGTGAGAACGAGCTAAAAAATCCAGGGCTCGCCCGCAGGAACGCGATCAGGACAGCGTTGCCGTGGGGAGCCATCTTGCGGGCGACATGGCACCAGTCGTCAAATGCGGTTGGCGTACTTGCGAGTACGTCCCCGCCCGCGGATACAAAATGCAGTGTCACACTGCCGCCAAAATCCAGGAACTCGGACGACCGTTCGAGCAAGCGGACGGCGTTGTGGGCATCGACCTTATCCAGTGTCCGCGGAAGTCCCGCCCACAGATCGGCCGTCATTCCGCCGGTCTTGTTGGCAAATTGACCCGCGAGCAATAGGGCGGCTATGCCGACCTCGCCTGCATTTCCGGCATATCGTGAAATCGCCTTCCCGACCTGCGCAGTGTGTCTGATGAATTCGGAACTATGCTTCGCCGAGCGAACGGCGATCTCACCGGCGAGGCAAAGCGATTCAGCAAGGAATTTCTTGTCCTTGATCTCGCTCACGAGGCCGGGCACCAAATGGAAAGTTTCGAGAGCGATCGAACTGGAGAGAACGAGTTGGCGTGAGCAGACCTGAAAAATTGCCGCACGTGCTGATGCGGGAACATCTCTAAGGCCGCCGACGCCTTCGGCAAAGAATGCTGCGCCGGTGTCAGCGCTGCCCATCGCAAGCTTGCGGCCAAGTTCCGCCCATTGCCTGAGTTCGTCGGCGGTGAGCAATTTAGCTGCCTTTGGGACGGCCTCGACAAATTCGCGGCTGACTCTGAGCGAAACGCCGGCCAACGCGGCACTTGCCTCGAGCGCGGCACGTTTCTTGTCACCGGGCAGCTGACCTAAGTTCCGGGCGAGCGCGGTAAACGTCGGCTTTTCCTCGGGAGTCTGTAATTCGTCCGCCATCTATGGCTAATATTTTACATCTTTGGCGGCAGGCCGTCCGAATATATAAAAATGTGAAAGCAGGCGTTGGTTCCGTACTCGATCAGAGCGTCGAGTTTGTTCGCATTCTCCATTTCGGCGAGTTTACGCATGACGAAATTCTGTTCCTCGGCCGTCATGTGCTTGCGGGCGAGGTCGAACGCACAGCCTGAAGTATGTGGAGGTAAACTGCCCTCGCCGCGTACTTTGAAGGAGTTCGCGTTCGTCGCGTTCAACCCGATCTGGTAGTCCATCGAACGCGTAAGTGACGTTACGCGCAGTGGGCGGTTAAATTTCTGATAATACGCATCGGCAACTTCTTCCAGTATGGGCTTAGCTCGCTGGTTGAACATCCTCAGCAGACGCATGCGCATCTGCTTGCGGTCGTTCGGGTTGTTAAGGTCGTATTTCTGGCCTGCGTAATTCGAAGCAAGCTGCTGGAGTATCTGATACTTGGGCGAGCCCTGCGGGATCTCGGCGTTGCCGTCCTTAAAACTGAAAGACTGGAATGCACCGTCGCCCGCGCTGCCGCCGACGGCGAGGTAAAAGCTCTTTGTCGCCATCGGCATCTCGATCAGTTCGCGTTTCAGGCGTTTGTCGGCAAGCTCGGCAAAATCCATCGGCTGGTGGTAGCCGGTGGTGTTCATTTCCTTTAACTTCGCTTTTTGTTTGATCACGCCGTCACCAAATAGCTCCTTGGGGACATCCAATCCCGCCGGCCTAATACCGGTTTCGGCGTTTCGCGGCTCGAGCGACTTTGCCTGACGATCCGCCAGAAAGGCGGCTGTGACATTTAGATCCGCATCTTCCTTTTCGCTGGAATTCACCTTGACGTCGCTGACCGTACCCGCGTCGATCTCCTTTTCTTCCGTTTCCCACGATGCTATGAGATCGTCGAGATCGTCTTCGTCCTCGCCGCCGAGCGGGTCTATGACACGCATCGGTATCGTTTTTGCGCTCGCGACCGGAATAATGCTGCGCCCGGTGTTCGCATTCGATGAACTTCCACCTCGGCTGACCACAAGGATCGCGATCAACGAGCCGAAAATAATGACGAAGACCAGTATTCCGGCCGCAAGCACGATCGGCGGCATACCGCCTTTACCGACCTTTGAGACATCTGGGAGCGGCGGGGCCAAAGTCGACGACTCGGAATGAACGGGTGACAGGCCGGGTTCTATCGTTTCAGGGTGCGGCGTCAATTGCTCGCCATAATCGGCCGGCATCTTTACCGATATCCGCGTTCCGCTTCCGATCGTGATCAGATCGCCGTCTTTTACGGTACGCGGGCCGCCGCTAAGCCGCTCGCCGTTCAAGAACGTGCCGTTGGTCGAACCTTCGTCTACAACGAGAACCTCGTCACCTTCACGGAAGAAGGTCGTGTTTCGTCTTGAAAGGCCTGTATCCGCGAGGACGACGCTGGAATGCGGTGTTCGGCCGATTGTCAGTTCTTCATCAAGCGTAACTGTCCGTTCGCCTTCGGGTGACTCGATGTGAAGAACGACCTCTTTCATCAATGATGTTCAGCGTCTGCGGCTTCTTTCAGCTTTGTGATATCCAGCAGTCGAGAAAACTCCTCAAAATGGAACATCGTATCGTCTTTGCAGTGTTCGCAGTAAAACGTTACGTCCTCGCCGAGATACATATCTTCGAGGTGATACGCGATAAAACATCCGTAACAACGCTGGATCCGTTTACCGAACTCTTCGAGCGTGCTTTTTTGACTTTCCATTTTATTTCACTACGCCGCGCTTCGAGCTCGCGATAAATTTGGTAAGAAGGTCGACCTCGGTACAGTCCACGATCTCCTCGCGGATCCGTTCGACAGCCTGCGAGGTGTTCAACTTGGCGGACAGCAGCAGGTGAAACGCATGATTGATCTTATCGATCGTTTCGCGGGAATATCCGCGGCGTTTCAGCCCAAGCCGGTTTGGGCCATAGCATTTGGCGTGGTTACCCTGAATAATGGCGAAGGGCAAGGCATCCTTGACGACCACCGAGTAGCCGCCGATAAAGGCCTCGAACCCGACGCGGCAGAACTGATGCACGCCCGAGTAGGCTCCAACACTTGCCCGGTCGGCGATCTCAACATGACCGGCGAGCGTGGCTGCGTTCGCCATTATGATCTCGTTTCCGAGCTTGCAATCATGAGCGACGTGGGCCTGCGCCATAAGCAGGTTGTCGTCGCCGATCTCGGTACGGCCTCCACCGCCTTTGGTGCCGCGGTGGATCGTTACAAACTCGCGGATCTGATTTCGCTTGCCGATGACGGTCGCTGTCGGCTCGCCGCCGTATTTGATGTCCTGCGGCGCGTGGCCGATCGACACGAACGGAAAGACCTGCGTTTCGTCGCCTATGGTCGTGTCCCCGTCGATAGCCACATGCGAATACATGCGAACACGATCGCCGATAACGACGTTCTCGCCAATGGTACAGAAAGGGCCTATGTTGCAGTCATTCCCGATCCTGGCACCTGTGCTCACGATCGAGGATTCGTGGATGAACGTCATAGATCGGATCAGTTATCTTCGGTGCCGCGCGAATATGGTTGTTGGTCGCTCGACTCACGTTTCTTTCGAACGACAAGCCAGGTAAACACTATCGTAAGAGGTACCGATAGAAAGACGCCCAAGACGGCGCCTCCCAAAATAGCGGAAAGAAATCCGGTCACCCCCAGCCGAAGACGATTATTAAAATAACCGAAGAGCAAAGGGATCAGGCCAAGTACCACACCGATGGCGGCGTTGATCAAAACTACGTAAAGCAGGGCCTCACGCGAAGATAAATGGATCGGGTCCATATTATTGCTCCTTTGGCCGGTCAGCGATCACCGACATTATCTCTGCCTCAGTGGTGATCTGCCCGTCAACCGTCGCGATGCCCCGCATCTTCTGGATCTTGGAACCCGTCCGAAGAGCAATGACTTCGAGCATAAGCGTGTCCCCCGGAACTACCGGCCGTCGAAATTTCGCGTTCCCGATCCCGCTGAACAGAGGTATTTTGCTGTCGCGATCTTCGAATTCGCGTAACGCCAGGATGGCCCCGACCTGGGCAAGCGCTTCGATCTGCAAAACGCCGGGCATCACCGGGGCGCCGGGAAAGTGGCCGGCAAAGAACGGTTCATTGATCGTGACCTGCTTTACACCGACTATCCGGACACGCGGTTCGAGTTCTATGATCTTGTCAACCAGCAAGATCGGATATCGATGCGGAATAATGCGTTGAATGGCGACGGAATCGAGGATTGCCATATCTCGCAATGATACCAAAAAACCAAAATGCGAGAAGCCGGCAAAACAGATTTTACCGGCTTCTCTTTATCAGGTTAGCTAGACTTCCTAATCGACTATTTCGGCACCGCAGTGGTCGCGGTCGTCGGTGCCTTTGCATTGAAAAAGACAATAAAATCCTTCGTTATGTCGACCTTCGGGTCCATCGCAAGCAGAGCACCGCTCTGAGCAAGTTTGTCGATGTCCAGGATAACGGTAAAACCCTTCTGGTTGGCGTAGTCCTGAATCGCCTTGCCGATGTCCGCCTGGATCGGACCGAGTCTCTCGTTGCTGAGTTTCTCTACGCGGGCATCGTACTCTTTCTTCTTGAATTCGAACTCGCGTTGGATACGCTGACCCTCATCCTGTTTGCTCTGAATGTCCTTGGCAGCAGTGGGGACAGCCGACGGCGTCTTTTGTAACGCCGCGATCTGGTCGGCAAGCGTCTGCAGCTTGTTCTGCATGTTGACGAGCTCAGTTTCCGACGGCTTCAATTCTGTGCTTAGCTGCTTCATCGCGTTTACGTAACGGGTGATTCCGTCCTTTTCACTCGCGAACATGCCCGAATCGATCAAACCGATCTTAGGTGCGGCAGTTTGGGCAGCAGCGGAAACCGTAAGCAGCGCGCCCACTGCCAAGCCACATATCAATAAACCTAACTTTCTCATTTTCTTGTAATACTCCTTAACCCACAGTACGGGCCGAAATTCGCTTATGATCGCGTCTAGTATTTGAATCTAATTACCGACTATTTGTTGCTTCTCTCCTAAAAAAGAAACCAAAATAGTATGGTATCGAATTCCCCTTGTCAATCACCGTACGCCCGGACACTAGAATGTGCGTCCAACCGTAAATCTGAATCCGTTTCGTTTTCCCGGAAGATAAATGCCCGGCAGCTCCTCGGTATATCCGATCTTCGCGTTTGGATTGAAATAGTAGATCAGACGGAAGGGCACGTTAACAACGGGGACCTGAACTCGCAGTTCCACACCGACGCTCGACTTGAAGTCCTTTAATTTGTTGAATGCACTGCCGTCGATCTTGAGCAGTGAATTTTGCTGCGTATCGCCGCGGAAATATAACTGCTGGATCTGCGGCGAAACCTGAGTCGGGCAGCCGAAGCGGTTTCCCCGGCAAAATTCGTTAATATAGTCGGTCTTCGTCATGACGCGGCCGCGGTAATAGAGTACGCTTCCCGAACTGTTTTCAAGCACCGGCGCATTCAACAATCCCAACGCCGTGAGTCGCCCGGCACCCAAAAAGGTATCGTCGGCGAGAAACTCGCTGTTGATCACCTGGTTCGAAAACTTGCGAAGATTAAAGACCGAGCCCGCGTCGGCAAAGATCGCCATCGTTGCCGGGCCAAACAGAGGAATGCGATATTCCACATTTGTCAGCAATTCGGTGTCGCCGCCAATGAAGCGGAAATTACGGGACAAGAGCGCCGGGTTCGCCCCGCTGATGCCGGTAAGCGTGCCAAGTTGGCCTAACTCGCCGACGATCGCACTATTTTGAATGCCGGTCGCCGTTACCGGTGTTCCCAGCGCATTGGTGGCGACAACCACATTTCGGCTGGTCACGTATGTGTCGAAAGGGGCTACAGGTCCGATCGATCTCGAATCGTAGCCTCTGATATCATTCTCGCTTCCCAAAAAGAAGCGCTCATAAGCCGGCACTCCGGCAATAAAGGCAAGTGAATTCGAGTTTTTTATTTTGTTCGACAACGCCCACGAACCTGTCGTTGCGGCCAGAATGCGGAATGCGAAAACTTCGGGATTCTTTGTCTTCTTTTTGCGGATCGGAATGAAGCTGGAATAAGTGACGCTCGGCGAATAGGTTCGGACATCTCCACCCAACCCGGCGAAACCGAGCGATAAGGCAAATTGACTGCCCCGATTAGTATCGATCCCGTTGGCAGCCGGCTGACGCGTGTCGTATGCAAAAGTCGCCGTGATCCGGCTCGTCAATATATTAGGCTGCCGGTAAATAACGGGGATCGCCGTAGTCGTGTTACCGGTCGAATTCACTTTCGGATCGGCGATACTTGTGGCCGAAAGCTGGTATGTCAGTCCGAGCCGCGAGAACTGAGAAAAACGCCTCTTCTTGAGGAAAAGTTCCGACAGAGGAGCAGTGGCGAACACATTGCCGCCAAATGTCGTCTGCGTGAAAAGGTTGCTCGAATCCGTAGTGACCGTGCCGTACGGATTATAAAGAGCATTTAAGACGTCGGTGTTTTGCGAAAGGAACGTGCCTTCTCCAAAGAACTGATACTTGCTGCCAAACAAGGAGAAGCCCACCGAAATAGGCCTGTTCCTAAAGTAAGGCTGCTGGTATGTGAACTGCAGGCTCTGCTGCCTGTTTCCCGCACCAAGATTGAACGAAAGGATCTCACCGCGGCCCGCAAGATTGTTCGTCGAGTATTCGAGGCCAAAGAACGTGCCGCCGATACCCGAAACACCGCCGTTAAACGAGATCTGCTGCCGGCCCTTTTCCTTGACCTTAACGATCAGATCAACATTGGCGTTCTCTTCGTCTGTGCGGATCTCGACGTCCTGATCTTTATCGATCGGATCAAAATACTGAGTTTGGTTCAACCTCGCGACCGATATCTCCAGAAAATTCTGGTTATAGATATCGCCCTCGTTGATCAGGAACTCGCGGCGCATCACACGGTCGCGCGTAAACGTATTTCCCGTAAATTCGAGCCGCCGAAGTGTGAACTGTTTGCCTTCGTCGATAGAGATAGTGATATCCACGATCCCTTCGTCCTTGTTGTTGGGATTGTCCTTGAAAGTCGGCTCGAACTCAGCGTTGTACTGCACGAAACCCTGTCCGCCATAAACCTTTTTAAGGTCCTCGTACACCGCATCTTGTAACCGTTTTCCGTCGGCTATCTCTCCCTTCTTCAGACCGACGTAGGAAAGAATTTGCTGTTCCGAGAAGATCGAGTTTCCTTCAACCTTCAGATCCCCGACACGAAACACGCGGCCTTCGGTCACGGGTACTACGATCTTCAAGGTGTCGTCCTTTGAGGTCAGCAGTGGGATCGGGAAGTTCCTGACAAGCGGCAGGCCCGTTCGCTTGTAGCCCAGGCCAACGATCTGCGGTTCCCCAATTCGCGCCTGGAAGTACCCTTTGGAGAACATATAAGAGCGAACGTTCTTTTGCAGGTCGTATTGGAGTTTTTTAACGTCGAGGACGTCCTGGTTTTTGAACCGCGAGATCAAGCCGGAAGCTTTAACGAGTACCAAGGCATTGCGGAGTTCGCGGTCCTTAAAATGTTCGTTGCCTTCGAAATCGATCTCAACGATCCTCGACTTGTTGCCCTGGTCGACATTGAACGTCACCGCAATGGATGTCGCCGAAACCTCGTCTTCCTGTACAGTGACCTTTGCGTTCGGGAAGCCTTTCGAAGCAAGCATCTCGCGAAGGATGCGGGTCGCGTTTCGGGCTTTTACCGGATCGTAAACGGATTCCTTGGAGATGCCGACCCTTTTCTCGCGAAACTCCTTTAAGATATCCGACTCCTGCAAGGCCTTGGCTCCTTTGAACTGAAGGTCACGGATGATCGCAAGCTCGCGCACCTCAAAGATGACATTAACGCCGCCTCGTGCACCCGGCTCGGTCAAGACGCGCGTTGCCGTTTTGTCAAAGAAATTCAGTGAGAGAAGCTCCTTAAGATCACGCTCGAGAGCCGCAGGGTCATAAACGTCGCCCGGCCTCGTTTTGATGTAATAAAGAAGGTCCTCGTCGCGCAGACGCCTATTGCCCTGGATATCAACACTCTCCACGATCTGCTGCGGCATCCTGGCACCCGCCTCGGCCGGAGCGATCGCTGAATCAAGCGGAGCGGATGCAAATGAAACGGAGATCGCCGTCAGAGCTAAAAATACAAGCCCGAATGCGCGAGATATATGCATAAAACCGGATTATCCTCTTTACCTGCGGTCGAATGATCGCTGAAAAAATCCGAAACACCACCGGCGTCCTGATTCGACCTTCAAAAAACGGCCGATCAAAGTCGGCTCTATCGGCGTCGGATTTTTCTCAGAGTATGATTCTGCGCTGCTCCGACAGGTTGCCCTTTCCAGCATTACTAACAAACCTACGGATTATACAGGGAAAAGCGGGAAAACAAAAAAGTCGGAGTTCCGCAGAGCCATCAAAATCAGGCTGGACGTGAACCGCGGTCGCGGGGGAAACGTATATCTAGGCATCAACCTAATGAGCAGCACAACCGCTTGTACGCGGCCTGTTTTCACGACTTGCTTTGTATCTCGCTCTCGGCGATGCGAACCGCCCGCTCATAGTCCGCGGCCGTATTCACATTAAAAAAGAAATTTGACGCACCCGGCAGGTCCTCGATCTCGCGGAACTGAACGAGACGCGTATCCAAGGTATCGATCAGCCCCCGAAGCCGCCATTCGCCGTCACGAAGACATTCTTCTGCGGCGGGCAATGCACTTGCCTTCCTGTATATCGCACAGAGCGGCTGCACCCGTCCATCCGGCTGGACAGGCACGACGCAGCCTGCCCGCTCATCGATCTTTGAGATGTCCGCAAGCCGCCGCATCAGGTCCGCGGTGACAAAAGGCAGGTCACAGGCGATCACGGCGGCCCATTCGCCGGAACAATGACGCAACGCCGAAACCAGCCCGATGATCGAGCCGCGCCGCTCGCGGGCGTCCGATATGTCTGGAACGACGGGCAATCCGAGACCTTCCGTGCCAACATCGCCAACCACCGAGACCTGCGACGCAATTGCCGAAATGGAATCGTATGCTCGTTCGACGAGTGTTTTGCAGTTTAGAAGCAGAAGCGATTTGTTCCTGCCCATCCTGCGGCTTGCTCCGCCGGCCAAGATATATCCGTTGATCACATCCTAATGCCGCGTTTATTTCTTCAACCAGCCGAACAGAGCATCGACCGTGATGTCGCGGTTGGTTTCGTAGATCGCTTTGGTGAGCGGCACCGACATCGGGCAGACCTTGACACAGTTCTGGGCGTTGCCGCAGTTCGTGATACCGTCATCCCCCAGCAGTCCGTTCAGCCGGTCTTCGGTCGTAATGCTTCCCGTAGGATGCATGTTGAAAAGTCTTGCCTGGGCTATTGCCTGGGGGCCAATGTACTGGCCGTCGCCGTATTGCGGACATGCCTCGAGACAGCAGCCGCATGTCATACACCGCGAGAGGGCGTAGCGTTCTTGGGCTATCTCATTGGATATATGGGGCCCGGGACCGAGATCGTATGAACCGTCGAGTTCGATCCACGCTTTTACCTGCTTGAGATGATCGAACATCCTGCTTCGGTCCACCTTGAGATCTCGTACGTTCGGGAATTTTGACATCGGAGCGAGCGTGATCGTATCGCTTCCCGATTCGAGCAGGAGATCGTCGATCAAAGCCGAACAGGACTGTCGAACACGGCCGTCAATGACCATAGTGCAGATCCCGCAGACCTGTTCGAGGCAGCTCATATCCCACACCGGCGGCGTGGTTCGCGTCCCTTCCACCGTTATGGGATTTTTGCGAATGTCCATTAATGCGGAGATCACATTTAAATTGCGTCGATACTGTACTTCGAACGTCTCCCAATGCGATGGCCCACCTTCCTTTTCGCGGCGTTGGATCTTGACCTTGACCTTTGCCGGCGGATCATCAAGCTTCTTCTTTATGAATTGTCCGTTGGTGGTCATAGGTTAGTTCGATTTTGCCTTCCCTTTCGAGTAGTCCCTCTTCCGCGGCTCTACCAATGAAATATCGACAGGTTCGTAGCTCAACACCGGCGCCTCGGCGGCGTACTCGGCGATCGTCGTCTTGAGAAAGTTCTCGTCATCGCGTTCGGGAAATTCCGGCTTGTAATGCGCTCCGCGTGACTCGTTCCGGTTAAGAGCTCCGAGCGTTATCACTCGGGCGAGGTCGAGCATGTTATTGAGCTGCCGGGCATGCGGGATCGCCTGCGTCGCCCAAAGGTTTGAGTCATTTATCGAGATACGCGAAAAGCGGTCCTTGAGCTCGAGCAGCTTTTCGTCGGTAGACTTAAGCCGGTCGTTGTACCTCACGACGGTGACGTTGTCGGTCATCACCTTGCCCATCTCTTCGTGCAGCTTGTACTGGTTCTCGCCGCCCTCATTTTGGACTATTTTTTCGTTTATCTCCCGCTGCCGGCTAAGTTCAGCCGAGTGAATACCGTTGGTCTCTGTTTCACCTCGCTCGACATTTTTTGCGTATTCGATCGCCGACGGAGCCGCTGTAAATCCGCCGTAAACACACGATACAAGCGAGTTAGCACCGAGACGATTCGCCCCGTGGATCGAGTAATCGCATTCACCGGCCGCGAATAGCCCCGGGATGTTCGTCCGCTGCTCAAAATCGACCCACAACCCGCCCATCGAGTAATGCACGCCCGGGAAGATACGCATCGGCACGTATCGCGGGTCGTCGCCGACGAACATCTCGTATATCTCAAGGATCGCTCCCAAACGTTCGGTCAGCACGTCGGCCGGAATGTGGGTAAGGTCGAGATACACCTGGTTCTCGCCGCCTACACCGTTGCCGTCCAAACAGACCTGAAATATCTCACGTGTCGCGATGTCGCGAGGAACAAGATTGCCGTATGCCGGATATTTTTCCTCGAGAAAATACCAACGTTCAGCGTCGGGGATGTCCTTGGGGCTTCGCGTATCGGCAGGATTTTTCGGTACCCAGACACGGCCGCCTTCGCCGCGGGCCGACTCACTCATCAACCGCAGTTTATCTTCGCCCGGTATCGACGTCGGGTGGACCTGGATGAATTCGCCGTTCGCGTATCTCGCACCTTGTTGGTAACAGGCGGCAACGGCGCTGCCCGTGCACGTCATCGAGTTGGTCGATTTGCCGAAAATCAGGCCTGGGCCGCCGGTCGCCATTATCACGGCGTCAGCCGCGAACGCCTTCAATTCGAGCGTCTGCAGGTCCATCGCGATCAGGCCGCGGCAAACCTGATGGCCGTCGAGAACGAGCGATAACATCTCCCAACCCTCGTATTTGTTGACCTTGCCGGCCGATTCCCATTTGCGGACCTGTTCGTCGAGCGCGTAAAGAAGCTGCTGTCCGGTCGATGCACCGGCGAACGCCGTACGGTGATGCAGCGTCCCTCCAAATCGCCGAAAATCGAGTAGCCCTTCCTGCGTCCGCGAGAATGGAACTCCCATTCTGTCAAAGAGATAGATGATCTCGGGCGCCATGTCGGTCATGCGTTTGACCGGAGGCTGGTTCGCCAAAAAGTCGCCGCCGTAGACCGTATCGTCGAGATGTTTTGCCGGCGAGTCGCCTTCGCCTTTGGTATTGACCGCGCCGTTGATGCCGCCTTGCGCACAGACCGAGTGCGAACGCTTGACGGGAACGACCGAGATCAGATCGACCTCGTGACCTGCCTCAGCGATCTTCATCGCGGCTGCCAGGCCCGCCAATCCGCCCCCGACGATCGCGATCTTTAATGAACTTGATGCCATAAACTATTATTTTGCAGCGGTATTCAGTTGCACCACACGAACAACGACCGTCAGAATCTTGCCGGCCCGGTTGGAGCCGATCTTTGCGGTGCTTCGCACAATGCCTGCGGCATCAGGCCGCACGGCCGGACGAAAGCAAATGCCGCGTTCACGCCGACGACTGCGAGCAGCACGGTAAATCCCAGACATGCGGCGAGCGTTACCTTTTGGGCCTTTTCACCGATCACGATGCCCCAATCGACCGCAAAAAGAAAGAAACCGTAACCGAGGTGCCAGGCTGTCGCCAATACACCGAGAATGTAGACGACCATTACGGCCGTCATCTGAAATTCGCCTGACACGATCGCAAACGCCATATCAGCGTTCCCTGCGACCGGTACCATGTTCAAGCCGGGAATTAGACCGAACCGAAAATTCAGTATATGGAAAAGCAAAAAGAAGAACAGGTAGATGCCGGTCGCTCGCTGGAAGATGTAGAACCAGTTGCGGCCGTATCCATAACTCAAAACGTTCGGTTTCGATTCCGCGGAGATGAGCACGCCGTAGACGGAGTGGAATATCAAGGGCACGAAAATACCAAATATCTCGATCAGTAAGAGATACGGCATTTCATGTATGGTCCCAACGTGTTCGTTGAACACCTTAGCTCCGTTGAGAGCGGTCGAATTGGTCCAAACATGTACGAAGTAGAACAATCCCAACGGAACGATGCCCGTCAACTGGTGCAGCTTTCGAAGCAAAAAAGTGTTGGAAAATTTGATCCCCATTCGATGATCGCCGTTCGTTAATTTCCTGAATTTGGAGAAATTCTATGACTTATTGATGTCTCCGGCAATCTAATGGCGATCCTTTTTATATTACGCTCGAAATAAGATAAGATAAAATGAATTCTTTTTCGGGCATTAAGCAGTAATGCTAATGAACCCGATAAGTCGGTTGCCGTGCACATCGAAACGCTAAAAGTCTTTTGCGATCTCGTCGACCTTGAGAGCTTTTCTCTTGCCGCCGAGCGTAATTTCATCACCCAGTCCGCGGTCAGCCAACAGATCCGCACGCTCGAAGAGAAGTTCAAGCGCCGCCTGCTCGAACGCGTCCGTGGCCGCCGGGATGTGAAACTGACGCCGGCCGGCGAAGTATTTTACCGCGAATCTAAAAAGGTCCTCGCGGCCTACAACGATCTTCAGGAAGAACTCCGCGGCGTCGTCGGCAAGATCGGCGGTACGGTCAAGGTCGCGACCGTCTACAGCGTGGGGCTTCACGAGCTGCCGGCAAAGGTACGCGAGTTCATGACCCGGTATCCTTCGGCGAAGATCGATCTCGAATACTCGAGAACGACGCGCGTTGTCCGCGACGTTTTAAGCGGAACGGTCGAACTCGGCGTACTCGCTTTTCCCGAGCCTCGTCGCGGGCTTAAGATCGCCGAAATGCCGAACAACCGCCTCGTGCTTATCGCTCCGCCGGATCATAAATTTGCCTCCCGAAAAAGGGTCAAGATCAACGAACTCAACGGCCAGGATTTTGTTCTGTTCGAGCGTGATGTGCCGACGCGCAAGGCGACCGACAAGATCCTAAAGGAGAACAATGTCGAGGTCCGCAAGGTCGCTGAGTTTGACAATATCGAGACGATCAAGCGGGCCGTCGAGGTCGGCTTTGGCCTCGCAATAGTACCCCAGCCGGCGGTCGCAGACGATGAACGGATGGGAAGACTGGCAGTCATCGATCTCGCGGAAAAGTATTGGGTTCGCCCCATTGGCGTCGTTTATCGAAGCGACCGAAAACTCTCACTCGCGGCACGTAAATTCGTGGAGCTCCTTACGGCATCAGAAACCGAATGACCCGAACCCCTTGAACCCGTTATGATCAAAGTCATCGACGAATCTTCTGTCCGCGAACTGCTCCACATGCAGGAGCTGATCCCGGCGATGAAGCGGGCGCTCGCCGACCTCTCGGCGGGACAGGCTGTCCAGCCCGTCCGCGTAGTTTTGCCCGTCGCTGACCACAGCGGCTTTTTTGGCGTCATGCCGGCATACAACCGCGCTCTGGGCGCCAAACTGATCACTTTTTACCCCGAAAACAAGGACGTTCACACACACAATGGCGTGATCGTGCTGTTTCGGCCGGAGACCGGCGAGCCGATGGCCATCATGGATGGACGTTTGATCACGGAGATGCGAACGGCAGCCGTCTCAGCGGCTGCAACCGACCTGCTTGCCAGGCCGGACGCCTCGGTACTGGCTATGATCGGATCCGGCGTGCAGGCCCGAAGCCATCTCGAAGCGATCGGCCTCGTCCGCGCGCTTTCAGAGGTTCGTGTCTGGAGCCCGCGAAATGCAGGTAAATTCGCCGAAACTCACGGCGCGATCCTGACGGACAGTGTCGAAGAAGCGGTTCGTGGGGCTGACATCGTGGTCGTGGCGACGTCAGCGAAAACGCCGGTCGTCGAGGGCCGCTGGCTCTCGCCGGGAACGCATGTGAACGCGATAGGGGCGAACCGGCCGACATGGCGCGAGTTGGACGACGAGTTGCTTGCTAAGGCACGGATCTTTGTTGAATCTCGCGCGTCTGCGACGGTCGAATCAGGCGATGTCATCGCCGCGGGCCATATTTTTGCTGAGATCGGAGAGGTCGTTGCGGGCCATCAAGGCAGGGTCTCGGACGATGAGATCACTTTGTTCAAGTCTCTTGGTGCCGCCGTCGAGGACATTGCCGCCGCCGACATCGTTTACCAGAGATCCATCTCTTCCCAAGCCTAGAGCCGGTTGATCATAGTCAACGGTGATGTGGGGCGCATCTCGTTGAGCGTCGAGCGGATCGACGCGGCCAAACCTTCGGTCTCCATATATTCGCGCCCGAGAAGCCGGCGGAACCGCTTCTCCTTTGCGTCGCCGGTCAGTTCGCGAAGCATTCCGCGCAGAAATGCAACGACCAGCTCCGGAGCGAACTGCTTGCCTGCATTGCGCTTCAGGTCCTCGACCACGTCGCCTGCCATTCGCCGGGCTTTATACGGCCGGTCAGTCGTCATGGCGTCGAACGAATCGGCTAAATTCACTATTTTCGCAATATACGGTATTTCACGGTCATATAGTCCGTCCGGATAACCACGGCCGTCTAGCCGTTCGTGGTGATATTTGGCGGCCAAGGGCACATCCGTGTACGGATGGTGAATGGGCTGCAATATCTCATAGCCGACCGAGGGATGTTTGTTTAGCTCAGCCGATTCTTTGGCGTTGATGCGATATGGAGCGTTGATTATCTTTCGCTCGACAGTGAGC
>JBGAVC010000081.1:0-18113 GCA_044228265.1 Pyrinomonadaceae bacterium | reverse complement strand
GATCAACCGGCTGTACTCGGTAGAAACCACAATAAGTCTCACCGGCGCCAAGGCTGATCATCGCCTCGCCGTCAAGCCAAGTCAGATGGTCGAGGTCGCTAAGGCGATCGCGAAAGCGGTTGGCGTTGCCGGTGCAAACTCGACATACACCGAGAATTCCGCTTGGATCGCCGCGATGGCAAAGGACCTGGTCGCCAACAAAGGCAAATCGCTTGTGGTCGCCGGCGACAATCAATTGCCCATTGTCCACGCTCTTGCACATGCGATGAACGCCGCGCTTGGTAATGCCGGACAGACGGTGCTTTACATCGACCCGCTCGCTCCGGGCTCCGACCGGTCCCAGATCGACCAGTTAAAGGAATTGATCGGAGACATCGACGGCGGGCGAGTGAAGGCGCTCGTGATCCTCGGCGGCAATCCGATGTACACGACCCCTGTGGACCTGAAACTTTCAGCGGAGAGAATGGCGAAAGTCCCCTTACGGGTGCATTTGGGGCTGTACCGTGATGAAACGGCCGAATACTGTCACTGGCACGTCCCGGAGAAACATTATCTGGAAAGCTGGGGGGATACCAGAGCCTACGACGGCACCGCATCGATCGTACAACCCCTGATCTCTCCTCTTTATGAAGGGAAGTCCTCAAGTGAGGTCGTACAGTTGTTTTTCAAAGAAAGTTTTGACAAGAAAGACTACGACCTCGTTAAGGCTTACTGGCAGAAGACCGATATCAAGTCTGCTGGAGCCGCTGTCACTGCTGTTCCGGCGGCAACACCGACGACGCAGGCAAAGGTTGCTGAAGCTGCGCCGACGACGGCTAAGACAACAGGTACGAAGCCAGCGGTGAAGGCATCGCCGTCTCCATCGCCTTCGGCTTCGCCCGCGGCCGCACCCGCAGCCACACCTGCATCTGCTTCGAAGAATTTTGAAGACAATTGGCGAAAGGCCGTCCATGACGGTGTGATTCCTGGAACTGCCTCTGCGCCGAAGAGCGTTACGGCGAACACCGGTTTTCTTTCGCAACCGGAAAACAAGCCTGCCGCTCAGGGCGGGCTAGAGATATCGATACTGGCAGATCCGTGCGTTTACGACGGCCGGTTCACTAACAACGGTTGGCTGCAGGAATTGCCAAATCCTCTCAACAAGGTGACGTGGGAGAATGTCGCTCTCGTTAGCCCGAAAACAGCGGAGCGACTAGGCGTCAATCAGGGTAAGGATGATAGGGAGATGGCCGGTGCAAAACAGGGAACCACCTTTATCAACACCAAAGGCGGAAACCTGTTCTCGGATACCGTAAAAGTGACTTATCAGGGTGCCGAGATAAGCGCACCTGTGCCGATGTGGGTGTCGCCCGGACAACCGGATGACGTTATTACCGTGTTTATGGGGTATGGCCGCACTCGGGCCGGAAAGGTGGGAAGCGGTCTCGGTTACAACGTTTTCGAGGTCATGCGGTCTGACGCTATGCGTTCCGGATTCGGAGATGTTCGCAAGACGGGAGAATCGACGAACATTGCCTCGACTCAGACCCATTTTAATATGGAAGGCCGGGACCTGCTTAGGGTTTGGGACTTCGATGAATTTGAAAAGAACCCGACAATGGGTCATCAACATGACGAATACGACATGTCGATGTATCCGCACGAGCAGTTCGAGGCGATCTACGCGGCGAACCATAAGTGGGGAATGACGATCGACCTGAATTCGTGTGTTGGCTGCAACGCCTGTGTGCTCGCGTGCCAGTCGGAGAATAATATCCCGGTTGTCGGCAAGGAACAGGTCGAGCGACACCGCATGATGCACTGGATGAGGGTGGACGCTTATTACGGCGGCGCTGACGTAAACGCTCCGGACGGACCGCATTTTCAGCCCGTTCTATGCCAGCAGTGCGAGCAGGCGCCCTGCGAAGTTGTTTGCCCGGTCCATGCCACGGTACACAGCGCGGAAGGGCTCAACGACATGACGTACAACCGCTGTGTGGGTACGCGCTATTGTTCGAACAACTGCCCATACAAGGTCAGAAGGTTCAATTTCCTTCTCTATCAGGATTGGGACACGCCGCAGTACAAACTGATGCGTAACCCGGAGGTGACTATCCGCAGCCGCGGTGTCATGGAAAAGTGCAACTACTGCACCCAACGGATCGCGGCGGCCCGTATCGAATCGCAAAAAGACGGAGCCCGAAAGATCGCGGACGGCGAGATCGTGACGGCCTGCCAGGCGGTATGCCCGACGGACGCCATTATTTTCGGCGATATGAACGACCCTGAAAGCCGTGTATCGAAGTCCAAGAAGGACCATCGTGACTACAAACTGTTGAACGAGTTGAATACTCAGCCGCGGACGACCTATCTTGCGGGTTTGAAGAACCAGAATAAAGAGATGCCGGACTACAAGGCTCCGGCACCCCGCAAGGCCGAGCCGGAAGTCAAGGCCGAGCCGAAGGCTACGGGAAGCGGCACGCACTAATTTTCTTGCCGCAACACGCGGGACTGACGAATAGGCTGGATCCCGCGGGATCTTTTCGAAAGTATGCAGGACACCAAAGAACTTGAACGGAAGCTCCATCCGCCGATGGTCGAAGGCGAACACACGTTCGCTTCGGTCACCGACCGGATCAGCGACGTCACCTTAAAGAAGCGGACCCCATTTCATTGGTTTGTTGGGTTCGTGATTGCCTTTATGGTGATGCAACTGCTGTTGATCACGATCACCTGGTTGGTTACCAAAGGTATCGGTATCTGGGGAAACAATCAGCCGGTCGGCTGGGCGTTCGACATCATTAACTTTGTTTGGTGGATCGGGATCGGCCATGCCGGAACCCTGATCTCAGCGATCCTGCTTTTGCTCAATCAAAAGTGGCGCACATCGATCAACCGGTTCGCAGAGGCCATGACGCTGTTCGCTGTCGCTTGCGCAGGTATGTTTCCGCTGCTGCATACCGGTCGTCCGTGGTTGGCGTATTGGCTACTGCCTTATCCGACGACGATGGGTATTTGGCCACAGTTTCGTTCGCCGCTGATGTGGGACGTATTTGCAGTATCGACATACGCTACCGTCTCGGCGTTGTTTTGGTATATAGGTTTGATCCCGGATCTCGCGACGCTTAGGGACCGAGCCAAGAGCAAGTTCTTCAGGGTTATCTACGCCATCCTCTGCTGGGGGTGGCGCGGGTCGGCCCGGCATTGGCACCGCTATGAGATCGCTTACCTTATACTGGCCGGGATCTCGACTCCATTGGTGCTTTCGGTCCACTCGATCGTGTCCTTCGACTTCTCGATATCGCAGGTGCCCGGCTGGCATACGACGTTCTTCCCGCCTTATTTTGTTGCTGGTGCGATTTACGCAGGGTTTGCAATGGTCTTGATCCTGGCCATACCGCTCAGGCACCTGTATAACATGAAGGATTTCATTACCAAGACTCACCTGGTCTTGATGGGCAAGGTGATGCTCGCCACGGGCCTGATCGTGTTCTACGCGTACATAATGGAGTTCTTTTTCGGCTGGTACAGCGGCTCGCAGTACGAGTGGTTCATGATCAAGAACAGGATCTGGGACGGGCCTTACTGGTTCTTTTATTGGATATTGATCTTTTGTAATGGCCTGTCGATCCAGCTTCTCTGGTTCAAGCGTTTCCGCGAAAGTGAGTTCTGGTTGTTCATGTTGTCGCTTATTGTGAGCGTCGGAATGTGGCTCGAGCGGTTCGTGATCATTGTGACGAGCTTGCAGCGTGACTTTTTACCGTCGTCGTGGGCGATGTATTCTCCGACCGTCTTTGACTTGTCGATGTTCATCGGTACGCTGGGTTTCTTCTTCACGCTGTTTTATCTTTTCGTCCGGTTCGTGCCGTTCATTTCGATCTTCGAAGTCCGCACTTTGCTGCCGGAGGCCAACGTTCACGGGCACCACCAGGACTTCGAGGAGAACGTGATCGAGGTCGAATACACGTATGACAAGACCGATCCGCCGAACGATTGAGGCAGGGAAGGGTAGAAAATTTCGCGTAGTCTAGACGGACTTGTTATGGGAAACAATATTTACGGGATACTGGCGGAGTTCGACACGGCGACCGAGATGGTCGACGCGGCGCGAGAGATCCGAGACGCCGGGTACACGAAGACCGATGCGTTCTCGCCGTTCCCTCTACATGAGATCGACGAAGCTCTGGGTATCAAGCGCAGCATCCTACCCTATTTGATCTTTACCGGTGGCATTACCGGGTTGCTGTCGGGGTTGGGACTGGTTTACTTCGTTCACGTTCTTGAATACCCGATCATAGTGGGCGGCCGTCCGCATTTCAGTTTGCCGGCATTCATTCCACCGATGTTCGAGCTGACGATCCTCTTTTCGGCATTCGTAGCCGTTTTCGGGATGCTGTTCCTGAACGGATTACCTTCGCCGTATCACCCGTTGTTCAACGTTCCGCGATTTGCCCTGGCGACTCGCGAAAAGTTCTTTCTGGTGATCGAATCGGCTGATCCGTTATACGAATACGCAAAGACAAGGAGCTTTATGGAGAGCCTGAAGGCACAGGAGGTGTTTGATGTACCGGCATAACACCTTGCCCTTGAGCACAATGTACAGAGTGAAGATCGGGGCAGTCTTGATAGCGTTAGTGTTTATCGCAGGCTGCGGGGTCAGGCTCGACATGCAAGTCCAGCCTCGTCAGAAAGCGTATACCCAGAGTGATTTCTTCAAAGACCACCGGGCATCTCGCGAGTTGCCCGATGGCACCGTACCTCGCGGACAGCTTCGCGATAACAAGGCTTTTTACACTGGTAAGATCGACAACCCAAATCTGAACGCGCCGGTCGCAACAACGACCAACGAAGCGGGAAACACGATCGTCACCAGTTTCCCTAATGATATCGACGAATTTCCGATCCCGGTGACCAGGGAATTGGTCGAACGAGGCAAGGAGCGGTTCAATATTTACTGCATCGTTTGTCACGGGCCTGTCGGCAACGGTGACGGCATGGTCGTTCGTCGTGGATTCTCAAAGCCGCCGACATATCATGACGACAGGCTGCGAAACGCGCCTGTAGGACATTTCTTTGATGTCATAACCAACGGCTGGGGAAAAATGAACAGTTACGGCGCGGCGGTCCAACCGGCAGACAGGTGGGCGATAATTGCCTATATCCGCGCACTCCAGGTCAGCCAGAATCCGGATCAGAATTTGACGATGAGTAACAAGAACGTTTCGAACACAACGCCACCTCCACCGGCGAAAGCACCAAACGCAAATACAGCCGGAGGTAAGAAATAGATGGAGGATCTGCAGCGATACAACGCGCCGAGTGAGATCGGCCGCTTTCGAAGCATCGCCCTCGGGCTTGGCGGCGTCGGGCTGATCGCCTGGGCGATCGGCACCTACCTCGAACCGGAGCAGGGCCTGCGGTCCTGGCTGCTTGGCTTCATCTTCTGGGGCGGACTTTCGATCGGGAGTTTGGGTGTTCTCATGCTCCAGTATTTGACGGGCGGTGCTTGGGGCGTCGTCATCCGCAGGATCGTTGAGGCCGGATCGCGCACGCTTGTGTTGGTGTTTCTTCTATTCATCCCGATAGCGATCGGCGTTTACAAGGGAGCCTTCTACGAGTGGACACACCTGTCCCCGGAAGATCCGGTCATGATCCAGCGCGGGATCTTTATGACACCCGGAATGTGGATCGCGCGTTCAGTCGCATATTTCGCGATATTTGGAATAATGGCGTACATCCTCAATATGTGGGGAGCGAGGCAAGACCGTTCCGCGGACGTTTTTGAGTCGGAGCGTCTTCTCGAAAAGGCGTCTAGATTCTCAGGACCGTCAATGGTCATTTTTTGCATTATCGTCACTTTCGCGGTTGTCGACTGGATAATGACACTCGATCCTCATTGGTTCTCGACCATATGGGGATTGCTTTTTGTAGCAGGTTGGGGACTTAGCTGTTTTTCGTTTTCTGTCATTATTCTCGCGTACTTGTCGGACAAGGCACCGATGGACCGAGTGCTCGGGCGCAGGCATTTTCATGACATAGGCAAGTTGATGCTCGCTCTGACCATGGTTTGGGCCTACTTCAATTTTTCGCAGTTTCTGATCATCTGGTCGGGGAATATCCCGGAAGAGACCACGTGGTTCCTGACTCGAATGAAAGGAGGCTGGGGCTACATGGGTGTACTGCTGATCGTGTTCCATTTTGCGTTTCCGTTCCTGATATTGCTGCAGCAGGATTTCAAGCGACGGGCGAAATGGCTCGCCTCGCTGGCGGTCTTTGTCTTGTTCATGCGTCTCCTCGATGTGTTTTACCAGATCGGGCCGACGCCGCGGATCACGCCGGGCATCGAGAACGGAGCATTTATCGTTAGTTGGCTGGATATTATAGCTCCGATCGGTATCGGAGGCATTTGGTTGTGGTGGTTCCTCGGCCAGCTCATTTCGCGGCCTATAGTGCCGGCACGAGATCCGCTGTTTGAAGACGCGATAAAGCATGGAGCCGGGCACTAAGGCGGTCTTAGATATAACGTATGTCATCGAAACATGTTAATTCTGCCATCGATCTCGATAAGGCCTACGAAGAAAACGACGTAGGACTGAGGGGCATCGTTTACTTTGGCGTCGGACTTCTTGCATTGATCATCATTACGTTTGCCTTAATGTGGGCATTTCTCTACAAGCTCCGCGATGTCGCGACAGAGAATGCTGATCCGGCAAACCCGATGGCAATGTCAGAAAAGGAACGGCTTCCTCCTGAACCGCGTTTGCAGGCCGCGCCAGGCTTTGGCGTCGACAGCGAGGCCGGAAGGGTAAATCTCGAACTTACCGTACCCTCGAGCGAATATCAGGAATTGAAAAAACAGTGGGACGAACTGAGAGCCAAGGGTCGAACCGATCCCAAGACCGGAGCAGTCGTGGTTATGCCGATCGATAAGGCGATCGAAAAGCTCTTATCGTCGGGCGTAAAGGGAAAGTCCGGCCCGGAAGCCGAAAAAACCCTGGCTGACGCTACCAAGTTCGTCTCGGACTCGAGCTCCGGTCGGCTCGCGTCCGAAACAAGAAGGTAAATAAAGGATGAAAAAAGATTCGCCAATATCTGCTGTTTTGATGGTGAATTTTGTCGCCGCGGTTGTTCTGGGTCTTTGCGCCTTTCCGGCATCTGGTCAGAGGGTCGAGCACTACAATTCGCCCTTGTATTCGCCGAAGACGTACGACCCGAGTACGACTGAACCGAACGGCTTGCCGGCAGCACTCCAGACCGTCGGCATCGATCAAAAATTGGGCGATCAACTTCCGCTCGATACACAATTCAAGGATGAGAAGGGTAATGCAGTCAAATTGGGCGACTTTTTTGCCAAAGGGCGACCGGTGATACTTGCTCTCGTCTATTACGAATGTCCGATGCTGTGCAATCAGGTCCTGAACGGGCTGAGTGGATCGCTGAAAGGCATGAATTTCGATGCTGGTAAGGAGTTTGAGGTCGTGGCTATCAGTTTCGACGCTCGAGAGAACGATAAGCCGGACCTTGCGAAAAACAAGAAGGCAAATTACGTCGAGCGGTATGGCCGGCCGGGCGCGGAAGAGGGCTGGCATTTCCTAACGGGGACGCAGGAGTCGATCGACAAGGTAACAAAAGCTGCCGGCTTCAACTATCACTGGGACGAGAGAACGAGTCAGTTCGCCCACGCCGGTGGGATAATGGTCGTTACGCCGGAAGGGAAAATGTCGCATTACCTCTACGGGATCGACTACGCGCCCAAGGACCTGAAGTTTGCGTTGATGGAATCGGCGGGTAACAAGGTGGGCAGCCCAACGGACAAGCTGCTGCTCTATTGCTATCACTACGATCCGGCAACGGGTAAGTACGGACTGGCGATACTCAATATTATGCGGCTCGGCGCCATCGCGACCGTGCTCGGACTTGGCGCGATGGTCTTTGTGTTTTGGCGGCGCAATAAGAGGAAGATGGATTGATCGTTCGGTGGACCGCCCAGCCTGAGGAGCTCTGGACGGGTCGCTGAACGAGTAAGTTAATATGCAGAATACTTCGTGGGTACCATTGTTTCCGGAACAGGCTTCGACATTTGCGTGGCAGGTTGATGCACTATATTTTTACCTGATCGCCGTCAGCTTGTTCTTTACGGTCGGTATAGTCCTCGCCATCTTCTTTTTCGCTTTGAAATATCGCGAGAAGGAGAAGTTTGCGACGCCCGAAGAGATCCACGGATCGATGGTTTTGGAGACGGTATGGTCGATCATCCCGTTTGTCATCTCGATGACGATTTTCCTAGGCGGAGCGATCATATACTTCAACCAGTACACGCCGCCCGCTGATGCGATGGACATCTACGTGGTCGGAAAGCAGTGGATGTGGAAGATACAGCACGAAACGGGCCAGCGCGAGATCAACGAGCTGCATATTCCTGTCAATCGCAAGATAAAGCTGACGATGACCACCGAGGATGTGCTCCACGATTTCTTTGTCCCTGCGTTCAGGACCAAGGCCGACGTCATTCCGGGCCGTTACTCTTATCTCTGGTTCGAAGCGACGACTCCCGGCAAATACCATCTCTTCTGTGCTGAATATTGCGGTTTGAACCATTCCGGTATGGGCGGCTGGGTCTATGTGATGGAACAGGCGGATTTTGACAACTGGCTGGCCGGGAACACTTCCGGGCAGACGCCCGTCGAAATGGGCAAGGACCTGTTCCAGAACAAGCTAGGCTGCGCCTCGTGCCATGCCGGCGGCCCTCAGCAGCGAGGTGCCAAGCTCGAGGGGCTCTTCGGTACGGACGTCAAGCTCGTCGGGGGCGATGTCGTCAAGGCCGACGAGCAATACGTCAGAAATTCGATACTAAACCCGGCGTCGCAGGTGGTCGAAGGTTTTCAGCCGATCATGCCGACATTTAAGGGCCAGGTTACCGAAGAACAGTTGAACGCTCTTGTGGCTTATATCAAGTCGCTCAACCCGAACGCGGCAACGGTCCCGAACGCGAACGCTGCGCCGCCGGCCAATTCAAAACCGGCTACAACACCGGCAGCGAACAAGACAGTTCCGGCTGCGAACAAAACGGCACCGGCAAAGACGGCGGCAAATAGCAAGAAGTAATTTGTAAGACGACTATGCAAACCCAAGATGCAATGAATTCGGGAGTTGCCGAAGAACCAAAACTGAATTACCTGACGAACGGATCGACGCTTAGATCATGGCTGCTCACAAAGGACCATAAGCGGATCGCGATCATGTATTTGATCACCGTTTCGATGTTCTTCTTTATGGGCGGCTTATACGCGGCGGCTATCCGTCTCGAACTGCTCACGCCGGCGAGCGACCTGTTGCAGACGGGCACCTACAACAAGGTGTTTACGCAGCACGGTATCCTGATGATCTTTTTCTTCCTGATACCTTCGATCCCAGCGATACTCGGTAATTTCCTCCTGCCGATCATGATAGGCGCCAAGGACCTGGCTCTTCCGAGGGTCAATTTACTCAGCCTGTATATCTACTGGATCGGCGGAGCCCTGGCCCTGTACGCACTTATGCAGGGCGGTGTCGATACGGGATGGACGTTTTACGCTCCGTACAGCTCTACGTTCTCCAACACTTACGTGATGGCGGTTGGGCTCGGCATATTCATCAATGGCTTTTCGTCAATTTTGACCGGGCTCAATTTTATCGTCACCGTCCACACGATGCGAGCCCCCGGGATGACGTGGTTCCGGCTGCCGCTGTTCGTTTGGGCGCAGTATGCGACAAGTCTGGTGATGATCCTGGGGACGCCGGTTGTTGCGATCACGATCCTCCTGCTTGCCCTTGAAAGAGTCGGGCATGTGGGTATCTTCGATCCTACGATAGGCGGCGACCCGATCCTGTTCCAGCACATGTTCTGGTTCTACTCGCATCCGGCCGTGTACATCATGATCCTGCCGGGAATGGGCGTCATCAGTGAGCTGATCTCTAATTTTTCTAGGAAGAAGATATTCGGGTACGAGTTCATCGCATTTTCGAGCATTGCGATCGCCGTATTCGGGTTCCTTGTGTGGGGACATCATATGTTCGTCAGCGGACAGTCGGTCTATGCCGGCATGGTGTTCTCGTTCCTGACGATGGTCGTCGCTGTGCCGTCCGCGATCAAGATGTTCAACTGGACGGCGACACTTTATAAGGGATCGATATCGTTCGACACGCCGATGCTGTACGGGATCGGGTTTATGGGCCTCTTCCTGATCGGCGGACTGACCGGCCTGTTTCTCGGAGCCATCGGGTTGAACGTCCATTTGACGGACACGTATTTCATCGTCGCCCATTTTCACTACGTTATGGTGGGCGGTCAGGTGATCGCTTATTTGGGCGGCATCCATTATTGGTGGCCGAAAATGACGGGCCGCATGTACTCCGAGTTTTGGGGCAAGATCTCAGCGATGCTCGTATTCGTCGGCTTCAATCTGACGTTCTTCCCGCAGTTCATATTGGGTTACCAGGGCATGCCGCGGCGATACGCTGCGTATCCGGAGGAGTTCCAGGTTCTCAATATCTTCTCGACGGCTGGAGCGTCAGTCCTTGGAGTCGGCCTGATAATGCCGGTTATTTACCTGACGCATTCGCTCATTTACGGAAAGAAAGCGGGCGACAATCCATGGCATTTACCCGGTCTCGAGTGGCGAACGAGTTCGCCGCCGCCGACTGAGAATTTTGAGACGATGCCGGTGGTCACGTGGGAGGCTTATGATTTCAGCGAGGACAACGGCCTTGACTTTGGAGAGGTTAAGCGTAGCGAGCCTTCGCCGGTGACTGCCTGAATTAGATGATCTGATTCCGCGATCCCGCCTAGTGCTGGCCGCGCGGAAGAAAAAAGGAAACGGCGTTTTACTCAGACGAAATGACGACACACGACGACACACACGAACACCATCAGCCTGGCCTCCAGCACCAGTTCGAGGACATGGGCCAGCAAGAAGAAAGCGTCTCGATCGGCATGTGGATGTTCCTCGTGCAGGAGATCATGTTCTTTGGCGGGCTGTTTACCGCCTATCTGGTTTTTCGTTCGAAATACCCGATGGCATTTGCCGCCGGCAGTAACCATCTGGATGCATTCCTTGGTGGCCTTAACACGCTTGTTCTGATCGTTAGCTCGCTGACGATGGCTTTGACGGTTTACTTCGCGCAGAAGGGCAACCGGAACATGCAGGTCATTTTGATCTTGTTGACGATGGCGTTTGGCGCGACATTTCTCGGTGTCAAAGCGGTCGAGTACAACGACAAATATCAGCATGGTGTCGTTCCTGTAACCGGGCTAAATCGCGTTGTCAGGGAACCTGCTAAAGAAGGTTCAAGCTCGGTGACGGTTCTGCCGGGCGAGACAAAAGCCTCGGCGGCAGAAACCAAGCCCGGGTCGGCGGAGCATGAATACGTCAATCCGCACGGCGAATTTCAGTGGCATGAGTTTGAGTTGATCGAGCATACGATCAAGGAACAGGAAGCGCATCCGAACGAAAAATTATTGACCGAGTCGGAGAAGATCGGCTATTTCTCGAACGATAAACTCGACGAGAGCAAATTTCGCGACAAGGTCCGTATCTTCTTTTGGATCTACTTTGTCATGACCGGTTTGCATGCCCTGCATATGGTCGTCGGGCTGGGGTTGATGTCGTGGCTGCTTTACAAGGCTTGGAAGAACACGTTTAGTGCGGAGTACTACATGCCGGTCGAGATGTCGGGCCTTTACTGGCACTTTGTCGATATTGTCTGGATATTCCTGTTCCCGTTGCTTTATTTGCTCGGGCGGCACTTTATTCACGGGAGTTAATGATGTCGGATAACCATAACGAAGAACAACACATTGGGATACCTGGATATATTGTCGTATTCCTGATCCTGTTTGTGGGGACGATCATCACATATATCGTCGCTTTGCAGGACCTCGATTGGATATTTCCGGGGGCCAACACGCTTGTGGCTCTCGGCATCGCTTTTTTTAAGATGACGTGCGTCATGCTCTTTTTCATGCACGTTTATTGGAGCCCACGACTTATATGGCTCGCCGCCATCGGCAGTTTCTTCTGGCTGGCCATAATGTTCGCGTATACGATGCAGGACTACCTGACCCGTGGCTCAGGAGTTTTTGGCCACTGACAGAGAGTAGTTAGATCAAAAGCACGCGGTGCGAGGGAGCGGTCGAACCTCGTCACCGCGTCTTTTGGCTGTTAGGACTTGGGTGAATTCGCGTGCTATTATCTTCGATTTGACGCATCTTGCGGGAGACTGGACTTGAGGGTTTTAACGGACAACGGCGAAATGAACGGTAGTCATCAGATAGGGATGGAGTTTCTCCGCCCGAGCCTCTCGCGTTACAAACTGTCCGCTCTCGCCGTGATCATTGCACTCTTTACCGGTTGTAATATAGTCCGGCAGGAGAAAAAGACCGCGGTCCTACTCAAGACGGAGAGCGCTCCTCAGACGGCGCTGATGAACGAGGTGAACCGTTTCGCCCGGGTCAATTCAATGCGTGCGAAGATGTACCTTAAGTTCGAGGACAATTCGTTCGCGGAATTTGGCAGCAAAGAGGTCTACAGGTCTGCGGACGGCGAGGTCGTTGTTCAGCGTCCGGGCAAGATCCTGCTAAAGGTACAGGTTCCTGTGATCAAGACCGACGTCGTACAGATGACGTCGGACGGTAAGTCATTTCGCGTCGCCATTTTGCAGGACGGCGGTTCGGGTAAGTACAAAAAATTCGTTAAGGGAACGAATGACGCTGATTACTCGAAGCTTCAGAAAACGTTCAAGTCGGCCGATCTCGATAACGGAAAAGCGTTGAAAGAAAACGTCAATGCATTTGCTAACCTAAGGCCGCAGCATTTCACAGACGCAATGCTCGTTCGCCCGACTGAGGCGGATGACGTCTACACGCAAAGCTCGATCTTTCAAGCGGAAGAGGATACTTCCCAACCGCTGAAATCGCCTCTCCGCAACGTTATGAGGGGCTATTACCTCTTGGACGAGTTCACGAAACAAGGTGACGGAGGACTGAAATTACTTCGGCGTTTCTGGTTCGACCGCGTGGGCGGTATTCGGCTCGCCCGCCAGCAAATATTTGACCAAAACGGCGAGATCGAGTCAGACATAATTTACGGAAAGGAAGGCAAATTGACCGAGTCCGCCAATTACGCGAACCTGCCGCTCGAGATCCAGATCACCCGGCCGAAAGAAAAATACTCGATGAAACTCACCTATCAGACGCCGGAAGCGGTTGAGATCGGTGAGACGTACAAGGACTCGGCGTTCGTGCTCAAGAACACGTGGGGTCTCGAAGAGGTCGATCTCGACGAACGTCTTCGCCAGGCAAACGCAGAACGGCCTTCGACGGAGAGCAAGGCAATTAACACCCACTAGCATCTGTTTTAACCGATGGCCCATATTGTAAGCGCCAGGGATCTGAAAAAATCGTACAAGGTTGGCAAGGTAGAAGTGCCCGCTCTGCGCGGCGTTTCGTTCGATGTCGAGAAAGGCGAGTTCGTCGCTATCATGGGGCCCTCGGGCTGCGGCAAATCAACGCTCCTGCATTTGCTTGGCGGACTTCTGAGCCCTACGAGCGGCAGCATCCTGATCGACGGCGAAGACCTGGCCCAGGTGTCTGACGCCAAACGTACCGAGATCCGCAAGCGAAAGATCGGATTCGTCTTTCAGCGGTTTAACCTTTTTCCTACGCTGACCGCTGACGGAAACCTCAAATTGGCAGAGAAGATACATTTGGGCAACGGTCACGGTAATGCCGATAACCGGCGACGGGTTTTGAAATTGCTGCAGCTTGAGGACAAGATCCACCACAAGCCGCTCGAACTGTCGGGTGGCGAGCAACAACGAGTCGCTCTGGCGAGGGCCGTCATCAACAGCCCTGCGATCATTTTGGCGGACGAACCGACCGGTAACCTCGACACGGAGAATTCGGAGATCGTTCTGAAAATGTTCAAGGAACTCAATGAGGAGTTGGACCAGACGATCATCATGATCACGCACAACCCGGAGGCCGCATCTGTGTGCGGCAGGACGATCCAGATGCGTGACGGGCATATAGTCAATTAGAATAGCGACTTATGAAGCGTATCCTGCTTTGGGACTTTGAAAGGGCATCCTGGCAATGGGATGTGCTTTGTCTTTTGATAGTGGCTTTTATCTTTTTGACCCCAAAGTCGTGGTTCGACGCCGCCGATAAGACTGCAACCCAATCCCCGCCCGCCATCGTCAAACCCCAGGCGTCTTCCGAGAAATGATGTTGGAAAAGGGATTTGTGTTTATGAAGTTGGAAAAGAGATCAGTTCGAACGAGTGCCGCAGCGTTGGGGTTGGCCGTTTTATTTGGTGTGTTCGGGGCTGCCCAGTCAAAAGCTCAAAATCCGATCAAGGAGATCCTCGATCGAATGGACGCTCATTACAAGAGCCTGAGTTCCTTGCGAAGTGACGTCACCATGGTCAAATACAATGCGCAGATCGGCCGCGGCGACACTTACGAGGGGAGCACGAGCTACCTGCCCAAGACCAGCAAACGCGTAATGTATGTGCGAGTCGATTGGATAAAACCGGCGCAGGAAAGCATGGTCGTGATCGGAGAAGAATACAAGCTCTATCGCCCAAAGCTCGGGCAAGCGATAGTCGGCAAGACCTCAAGTGCAAAAGACAGTGGAGCGGCAGGCGGAGCTTTGGCGTTTCTCAGCATGTCAAAGGACCAACTTCGTGCAAACTACACGGTCCGTTATGTTGGCGTTGAGCAACTCACCGGCGGGCCTTCGACATGGCATCTCGAGCTGACGCCAAAGACGGCCACGACCTATAAAACCGCAGACCTATGGGTCGACACTGACGGCATGCCGCGACAGGCCATGGTCACCGAGAACAACGATGACAGCACGACAGTTCTGCTCAGGAACATACAGAAAAATGTCGTGATCAAGACCGACGCGTTCACGCTGGCGCTGCCGAAAGGAACTCAGATCGTCAAAGGTTAACCGATGTTCTGTCGCATTTCAGGGCCTTGGCCGACCATTACGGCCAAGGCTTTTGTTTGAATCAGTGTTTCCAAGGCTTTATAATTATTCGTTTGATTGATTAGCGCCAAGCCATGCCAAAAGCAAGCAGTTTCAGCAGATTTACACGCGGCGTCCGCCATACGGTCCGGGCGTTCGCGTCGACAAAGCACCCGGTGCTCGTGCATATCGTGCCGATGCGGCGGTGCAACCTGTCGTGTACATATTGTAACGAATACGACAAAACCTCGGATCCGGTGGCGATCGACGTGATGCTCGAGCGGATCGACAAGCTGGCCGAGTTTGGCACCTCGGTCATCACCATCTCGGGCGGCGAGCCGATGATGCACCCTCAGATCTACGAGATCATCGCTCGCATACGCCATCACGGCATGATCGCAGGGCTGATCTCGAACGGTTACTATTTCCAGCCGGAAAAGGTCAAGAAACTCAACGAAGCCGGCCTCGATTATCTGCAGATCTCGATCGACAACGTGACGCCGGACGACGTCTCGAAAAAGAGCCTCAAGGTCCTGGACGCCAAGCTTGTCAATCTGCACGACCACGCCAAATTCAAGGTGAACATCAATTCGGTCGTCGGTGGAGGAGTGGCTAACCCCGATGAGGCGCTGATCATCGCCAGCCGCGCACGCGAGTTGGGTTTCTCGTCCACCGTGGGCGTTATTCATGACGAAATGGGCCTCAACAAAGGCCTTACGCCGCGGGAAAAAGAGGTTTACAAGGAGATAAAAAGCAAAGGCACGCGCTCGTATGCCCGCTGGAACTGGTTCCAGGATGAGTTGGTCGACGGCGGCGAATACGACTGGCGTTGCCGGGCTGGAGCACGATATCTCTACGTCGACGAGGCCGGCATCGTTAGCTGGTGCTCGCAGCAGCGAGGCACGCCCGGAATTCCGCTTCTCGAATATACCCGTGAGGACCTTTCTCGCGAGTATCAAACCGAGAAATGGTGCGCGCCAACATGCACCATCCAATGCGTGCATCAGGTCGGCCATCTCGATGCCTGGCGTGACCCGCAGATCTCTTTATCGGAGTACAAAAAGCGAAACGGCGGCGGCCTCAAGCAGGAAACGGTAGCGCAGGTCCTGGGGGCCGAATGACCGTAAATATGGCCGTCAATCTCGATCACATCGTCCTAAACGTCGGTGATGTCGACAGGTCAATTTCATTCTATTCCGAAGTGCTCTGTTTCGAAGCCGTACGCCTTGACGAATACCGCCGCGGCGAGGTCCCGTTCCCATCCGTTCGAATAAACCGTGACACGCTGATAGACATCTTTCCACCGAAAATGTGGGCAGACGTCTCTTCTGAAAAGCCGGGAAAACCAAACCTTAACCATTTCTGCGTGGCTCTCGCATACGATGAATGGTGTCACCTTCGTGAACGCATCGAGGCCCGTGAAATACCGATCACTCGTGACAGGACCATCAATTTCGGTGCTCATGGCGACGGGATCTCGATGTACTTTCGTGACCCGGACGACAACCTGATCGAGGCCCGTTACTACGAAGACAAGCCTGCCTGATCCTGTTGATCTGCGTTTGGCCGATAAAGGGCAGCGCTGCCAAACTCCGAAAATTCGATCAAGTAACCGCAAGACGCCATTGCAGCCCGCCTCGCAGAAGTGCAGTTTGTGAAACGCGCGATGCGGACTATAATTACGGTATTTCCGTACAGCAGTTTTGATCGAATCATAAATATTGCCGAGAAGGTGAACTCCTGTGAGCAATGAAAAGACAATAAGGGTTTACGACTACGTAAATCATCCGTATGACGAGGTGCGCCGCCGGCTGGCAGATGACGCCGTCACCGTATTTCGCAACGCGACCAAAGTGGCGGCGCTGCGGGCGAATACCGTCGCATCTGAGCTTCGCGTCAACATTGGCGGGATCGAAGTCGGTAAGGATGTTGCTATCAAGGTCCTCAGCGTCGACGAGGAATCAAAGACCTCAAGCGCGCCGACACGTACGCGGATCGAACTTGAATGGGAGGCGGCCTCGATGCCACGACTCTTTCCGTTCATGAAAGCCGAGCTGCGGGTGTATCCGCTCACAAGCACAGAGACCCAACTCGATCTAGAGGGCAAATACGAGCCGCCCTTGGGTATTCTCGGCAGCGCCTTGGACGCGGCAGTCGGACACAGGATCGCCGAGGCTTCGGTCCATAGGTTTATCAGCGACGTCGCGGCTTATCTTCGCTCGGAAACTTAGCGTTACGGGCGCATTTGGCGATGTCCTTCTGACCCTTATGCTCGATCGAGCTTTAGGGAATATCTGCAAGAGTCCAGGTAATACACAGCTATGAACGACACAAAACTGTCTATTCCCTTGCTGCTCGGCACGCCACGAAAGAATCGCGAAAGCGAGAATGTAGCGAACTGGGTGTTCGCAAAGATGCGTGAGCGTGAGGATATCGATTCGCGTCTGTTCGATGTTCGCGATTTCGATCTGCCGCGCGATCATTACGGGACCGAGATCGGCAAAGATTTTCCCGAATGGCGTGACGCGATCATCGCCGCCGACGGGCTTGTCATCGTTACTCCGGAGTACAATCATGGTTATCCGGGCGCACTCAAAAGCGTTCTCGACCTGCTTCTCCGCGAATACGTCCACAAAGCAGTCGCATTCGTCGGCGTCTCGTCCGGGCCGTGGGGCGGGACGCGTGTGATCGAGGCCTGCGTGCCGATGGTACGCGAGCTTGGCCTGGCGGTCACGTTCGCCGATCTCAATTTTCCCAAGGTCGCGTCGAAATTTGACGAAAGCGGCCGTCTGCTTGACGAGGCGTATGAAAACCGGGTCAAGGGCTTTCTCGACGAGCTCGTCTGGATGGCCAGGAGTCTACGATGGGGCCGACAGAATGTGCCGTCTAAATTTCATCAGCAAGACGCCGCGAGTTGAGCTGTAAATTAATATGATCCATAACGAAGACCATCGCACACATCGCATTGGCTGGCTGCGCGCGGCCGTGTTAGGTGCAAACGACGGAATTGTTTCGACGGCGAGCCTCGTGATCGGTGTGGCCGCTGCCGAGTCCAATCATGACGCGGTCATGATCGCCGGCGTTGCCGGCCTGGTTGCCGGAGCCATGTCGATGGCCGCAG
>JBGAVC010000080.1:0-18454 GCA_044228265.1 Pyrinomonadaceae bacterium | reverse complement strand
TGGAGGCCGTCGACCGGTACCTGGTATGTGATGAGGAGCGAGGACTCGACGTTCTACGGCTTCGGTTTTGGACAGACCGGCGATCTTCCTGTTGCGGCGGACTTTGACGGCGACGGCAGGGCTGACATGGGTGTCTATCGTCCGAGCGTGGGGACGTGGTTCGTGCAGCGGTCGACGGCAGGGTTCCTGGGTATGCAGTTCGGCATGGGCGAGGACAAACCGACGGTCGGGGACTTTGACGGGGACGGCAAGGCGGACATTTCGCTGTTCCGCCCGTCGACCGGGACCTGGTACAGGATCAACAGCTCGAACGGTGCGGTGGTCGGGGCCCAGTTCGGCTCCATGGGCGACATTCCGCTGGTGATGGACGTCGACGGCGACGGCAAGGCGAACTACGCGGTATACCGCCCAAGTAACAACACGTGGTACATGGCTCGAACGACCGGCTTGCCTTCGCAGAACTTCGACGCGGTGCAGTTCGGCACAACGAACGACATTCCCGTGCCCGGGGACTACGACGGAGACGGCAAGACGGATATCGGCATCTTCCGCCCGTCAAGCGGGACTTGGTTCATCATGAGATCAACGGCAGGCTTCACGGCCGTTCAGTTTGGGACCGACGGGGACAAACCGGCCCCGAACGCGTTCATGTATTGAGGCTTCGGAAAACCTTTTTTTGAGGGGTGAACTCTGTGACTGTAGGCGGCTAGCGGCCCTGCGCGAGCGCGGCCTCGACTGCGGAATTCAGGTCGCGTTTTGCTGAGGCGTCGAAGCCGATGATCTTGCTGACCAGTTTGCCCTTGCGGTCGAAGACTGCGGTCTGAGGGATGGCGTCGGTCTCGGAGAAGATGTACGCTTCGAGATCGTCGTCGGGAAAGGCGATCGGGTAGCTGATCTTATTTTGTTTTACAAAAGCGGCGATCTTTGGCCGGTCTTCGGCACCTCCGGAGTTTAGGCCGATGACCTGCAGGTCGGCTGTGCCGTACTTTGCCTGGAGCTCGTTGAGATGCGGGATCTCTTCGATACACGGCGGGCAGTAGGTCGCCCAAAAATCAAGTATCACGGCCTTGCCCGCGAACGCGGCCAGTGTCGAAGAACGTCCCTCGGCGGTCGTCCAGGTCATCTCGGTCAGGGCTTTGCCAGAAGGTTTGGGCAGCGAAGTCGGCGGGCGGCTGGTTTTAGAAATCGGCTCGCCGGGAACGGTCACCGGTGCCGGGGCCCGGTTGCACCCAGCCGCGAGCAACACGATCGAAAAGAATATCAATGTCCGCTTCACGTCGCTATTTTACACGATTCACGCTTCCATCTCCCAAACGATAGGTGCGCAAAACCCAACTGTCGTCATTGCGTTTTGCCGCCGCAGTCCATAATTTCTAATTGATGTCGTTCTATCCCGAGGAAATAATCACGCGCTGGGCCGAATTGAAGTTTGGCGGAGAGCCCGAATCTTACGATACGAAAGGCACGGCGGCGAGTTTCGAATGCGGCTCGTTCGTTCGGTTCTATCTCTCGATCGACACGGAAACTCTGGTAATAAACGACATACGATACCGGTCGAATGGCTGCGGCTACGCGATAACGGCGGCGGAAGGTCTTGCGGTGCGTTGCAGGGGGAAGGCGTTAAGTGAACTCGGCGGCCTCGGGCCTCTGCTCGAGGAATTGCGGTGCGACAAAGCGGTCACCGGGTTTCCGCCTGAGCGTATCCAATGCTTAGCTATCTGCGAGAATGCTCTCCGTGTAGCTCTGGCGAATTTCAGGAAGTCGCGTGTTGCAGAATTCACCGGCGAAAAGGCGCTGATCTGCTCATGCTTCGGCGTCGATGAAGAGACGATCGAACGGGCGGTCGAAACCACTACTTATCCCTCGGTAGATACAATAGCGGCGATCACGAACGCCGGAACGGGATGCGGCTCGTGCAGGATGCTGATCCAGGAGATCATCGACGATCGAACGTATTGAGGCCATGAGTGAGATCATTTGACAGAGATGTTTCACGCGAAGACGCAAAGATCGCACAGGAAAGAGAGCGGGTGACCGAAGTGGATGCCGGGACACGACGAATCCGTGCGGTGTGATATACTCATTTTCGGACGATGGACGACCCTGCCAGTAGTTTCTTAATACTTTTTCAAACCGGCGACAGTTCTGCTTCGATATCGGCGACCGAGGCCGTATGGAAGTTCGGCCTGCTGTTCCTGTTCGTTGCCCTGAACGCATTTTTTGTCGCGTCCGAGTTTGCGCTTGTTTCACTGCGCCGGACGCGGATCGAGAAGAATGCCGAAGAGGGGCACAAAGGTGCGGCGGCCGCGATCAGGCTGCTCGACGACCCAACGCGATTTATTTCTGCCGTTCAGCTCGGCGTTACGCTCTCATCATTGGCACTCGGCTGGCTCGGTGAGCCGACTCTGGCGCGAATGCTCGAGCCGCTCGCCGACAGTCTGGCCCCGGCCGGTGCGGTCGCATATATCGCTCATGGCTTGGCGATCGCGATCGCTTTCGGCGCCATCACTTTTCTGCATGTCGTATTTGGCGAGCTTGTGCCCAAGATGTTTGCGCTTGAAAAGGCCGAAGGGTTTGCGTTGGTCGCGGCCCGGCCGCTGGAGGTATTTGCCCAGTTGTTCTCGCCGGTGCTTTGGGTCCTGAACGGCGCGGGCGGAGCGGTAGGCCGGCTTCTCGGGCTCGAACTGTCGCCCCGGCACGCATCCGTTTACTCAGAGGACGAGCTGAGGCAGCTTATAAAGATCTCGGAAGAAGGCGGACATATAAACAAGCAGGAACGCAACCTGATCAACAAGGTATTCGAGTTCTCAGAAACTACCGTCAAAGAGGCGATGGTGCCGCGGACCGCTATCGTTGCTATCTCCGAGAACTCTTCATTCGAAGAGATCGCCAAGGCGTTCTTCGAACACGGTTATTCACGTCTGCCGGTATTTCGCGGCTCACTCGATGATATCGCCGGTGTGATCCACAGCAAGGACCTCGTGTCGTTTGCCCGGCGGCCGCGAAGCTTTAAGCTCGAAAAGGTAATGCACCGCCCGAATTACGTTGTCGATACCGCCCGGCTCGAAGACGTCCTTCGGCAAATGCAGAGAGAGAAATTTCACTTTGGGTTTGTCGTCGACGAACATGGCGGCGTCGAGGGCATCATTACCCTCGAAGACCTGCTCGAAGAGATCGTCGGCGACATTTCGGATGAGCACGACTTAGAGGTCAATGAACAGATACACGAGCAGCGTGACGGCAGCTACGTGCTCGATGGCGGGTTGGCGGTTCGTGACCTGAACCGAAGGTTAGAGACCAATGTGCCGGTTTCCGAAGCCTATACGACGATCGCCGGGTTCCTGATGTCCGAGGCCGGCCAGTTGCTGTCTGAGGGCGAGACGGTACCATTCAACGGCCACGTTTTCAGGATCGAAAAGGTCGAAAAAAGGCGGATTAAACAGGTAAGAATGGAAAAACAAAACACCTAGGCTACGCTGTTTTGTATTTGGGCCCGAATCGCGTTAAGTTCTAATTTAAGCACCTCGTATCTTCTGAGGCCGACCGCCAAAATATGAAGACCGGCAGCATCAATCTGGGCTATCTGTGCGCCTTGGCGATACTAGCCGCTCTCGTGCTCGCTTGCGGCATGAACGGACCCAAACCGCAGTGGACCAAAGTCCGAAAGGTCGCGGGTAAGGAGCAGGGCTTATCTCATATCTCGGGACTCGTCGTGGACGACCATTTTGCGTACGTTGCGATGGGCGGCAATCTCGCAGACCAGAAAGAAGGCCACAGCGGCTTGAGGCGGATATCGCTCGACAGCGGCGAGGTCACAAGGATCGACACGCCGGACACGGAAATCCCTCAATCAGACCGCGGCGGCATGGCCGATGACGGCAAATATCTTTATTGGAACGCGAGCGGAAGCATCCGGAGAGTGGCGAAAGATGGAGGCAAGCCGGAAATCATCGTGTCCGAAAAGGTGGGCGTCGGGATCGACATGGCTGTCGACGGTGAACGCATCTACTGGGTCGGCCACGGTTATTACTCACCCGGGCAGCCGCCTATGCCTAAGCCGGTCTATTCCGTAAAGAAGACCGGCGGAACGCCTGAGATCTTTGCCGATAGCCAGAATACGCCGCATTGTATCGCCGTAGACGCCGAAAGCGTCTATTGGCTGACGACCGAGGGCGTGATGAAACAGGCAAGGACCGGTGGGCCGCCGCAGGCACTCTTTAAGGCCGATATTACCGAGGGAGTCGATGAACTTTCGCAGGATGCGGACAGCCTCTATTTTGGCTTCAGAGGTCGAGGGAACTCACGCTGGGCACTCCGGAAGGTGGCCAAATCCGGCGGTGACTCTGTCGCGTTAGCACAAAGATACTCGCTGAAGCAGGTCGTTTCGGACGGTGAAAACATCTATTTCTTTGACGAGGACGGGCTGACGGAAGACGTACTGTGCCGCGTCTCAAAGAACGGCGGTGACGCGACTCGGGTCGACACCGGCTATTCAAGCGGGCTTATCGCAAAAAACCAGACGGCGATCGTTTTCGCCGGCATGGACGAGATCTACATAATTACAAAATGACCGGGACCTGAAGGACAGGACGGTCGGGAGCGATCATAAATGAGCTATATAGAACAGGTTTGGGCAAGGGAGATACTCGACTCGCGCGGAAATCCGACGATCGAGGCTGAGGTCGTATTAGAGGACGGCTCGCAGGGCCGTGCTGCGGTACCGAGCGGGGCGTCAACTGGTGAGAACGAGGCTGTCGAACTCCGTGATGGCGACAAGCGCCGTTATCTCGGCAAGGGCGTCGAAAAGGCGGTCGATCATGTGAACGAAACGATCTCGCGCGAGCTTGAGGGCGTCGACGCGCTCGACCAGACATTGGTCGATGAGACGATGATCGGCCTCGACGGGACGCACAACAAATCGCGGCTCGGGGCGAACGCGATCCTGGCCGTTTCGCTCGCGAATGCACGTGCTGCGGCATCTTCTCTCGAGATCCCGCTCTACCGTTACATTGGCGGCACGAACGCGAAAACTCTGCCCGTTCCGATGATGAACATCCTCAACGGCGGCGCTCATGCGGACAATAACGTGGATTTTCAGGAGTTCATGATCATGCCGGTCGGCGCACCGAGCTTTAAGGAGGCTTTGCGTACAGGCGCCGAGATATTTCACACGCTAAAGGGCGTGCTCAAGAAACGCGGATATTCGACGTCGGTCGGCGACGAGGGTGGCTTTGCCCCGAACCTCAAATCGAACGAAGAGGCTGTCGAGACCATCCTCGAAGCGATCGGCAAGGCCGGATATAGTGCCGGCGAAAACGTGATGATCGCACTCGACCCGGCGGCAAGCGAATTTTTTGACGGCAAAAAATACGTTTTTAAGAAGAGCGACAATCGAAAGCTCTCGCCCGATGAAATGGCCGCGTACTGGGAAGACTGGTGCAACAAATATCCCATCATCTCGCTCGAGGACGGCATGGCCGAGAACGATTGGAAGGGCTGGAAGAATCTGACCGAACGTGTCGGCAAAAAGGTGCAGCTTGTTGGCGACGACCTGTTTGTCACAAACGTCAAGTTCCTGCAAAAGGGCATCGAGGAAGGCGTCGCGAACTCGATCCTGATCAAGGTCAATCAGATAGGTACCTTGACCGAGACACTTGATGCTATCGAACTCGCACGCACGAACGGCATGACAGCAGTTATTTCACATCGGTCGGGCGAAACCGAGGACAATTTCATCGCCGACCTCGCTGTCGCGACCAACGCCGGCCAGATCAAGACCGGGAGCCTGTGCCGCTCTGACCGGATCTCGAAATACAATCAACTGCTTAGGATAGAGGAAGATCTTGGCGATTCGGCGAAATATCCGGGCAGAAAGGCGTTCTATCAGATCAAGTAACTAACAACTCTTAACTGCCTGCTCATGACTGAAGAGCCCGATCTTCATCAGTGACAAGTGCATACGGGCAAGTGATAGGTTGAAGATGAACATCCGCGACGCACTTCTCGAAGTGCATTCAAAAGCACAGGCGACGAAGATCGCGGACTACGTTGGTACCGATCCCGAGCGGTTCAAAGAACTTTTTGCGCTGATGTTGGGCCCGGTTTACCGCGTCACACAGCGGGCCGCGTGGCCAGTCAGCGACTGTATCCAGCGTCATCCGGAGCTGATCGAGCCATATTGGGGAAAACTGGCCGGCCAGCTCGAACGCGAGGATGCCCATGTCGCGGTCAGGCGCAACGTTGCACGTCTGCTGCAGTTCGTCGAGATCCCGAAACGATACCAGGGCCGCATTTTTGACGCCTGCTATAACCTCGTCGCCGACCCGGCCCAGCCTGTCGCTGTCCGATGTTTCTCGATGACCGTCGCCGCCAAGATCGCCGAAAGAAAGCCCGAACTTATGGATGAGCTTCGCCTCGTCGTGCAGGAACATCCGCAAACTTTGACGGCCGGACTCAAGAGCAGGACGCGGCGCTTGTTCAAGGTCTGATGAAAAGGATCGTGGTGATCGGCTCGGGCGGGTCGGGCAAATCGACATTTTCACGGCGACTGGGCGAAAAGCTTGATATTCCGGTCGTGCATCTCGACCGTCTGTATTGGATGGCCGGTTGGCAACGCAGGCCAACGGGAGAATGGCTTGGCGCTTTGTCTCGAGAGCTGGAAAGGGAAGCCTGGGTCATGGACGGCAATTTCGGCGCGACCCGTAGGTTGAGGCTAGAGCGTGCAGACACCGTCATCTTTCTCGACCTGCCGCGATATCTGTGCATGTACCGCATCCTTAAGCGGACCTTGCTGTATCGAAGCGGTAACCGGCCCGACATGGCCGACGGTTGCCGCGAGCGATTCGACCCGGAGTTCATCGCGTGGGTATGGAACTTTCCGGCCCGGTCGCGAGCCCGCTTGCTTGACGAACTTCGGTCATTTCCCGAAAAAGACGTTATCATTCTCAAAAGCCGGCGCGCGGTCACCCGGTTTCTGCGCGAGACCGGCTGAAACATGGAAACGACACGAGACCAATTTGTTATCAGTACCGACAAGGCCCGGCTTCAGTTCGATGTCATTAACGCATTCCTTTCGAACGAGTCTTATTGGGCAAATCGGCGAACGGCCGATCAGACGCGAACGGCGATCGAAAACTCGATCTGTTTCGGGGTTTACGACGCGGAACGTCAGATCGGCTTTGCGCGGGTCGTCAGCGACCAGGCGACCTTTGCGTACCTTGGCGATGTATTTATCCTCGACGAATACCGCGGTCGCGGACTCGGCAAGTGGCTGATGGAGACGATCGTTGCGCATCCGCAGCTTCAGGGGCTGAGGCGATGGGTGCTGGCGACGCGCGACGCTCACGGACTGTACGAGCAATACGGCTTTAAAGCGCTCCATTACCCAGAGCGGTGGATGGAACGAGCTGCCGTAGACGCTTATTGACAAAAAGGTTTGCCCGACGGTGCCTAAATAGGTTTATACTTTGTCTTAGGGTTCTCCGAACTGTCCTTTGGTTCTCTAAAACAAACTCGCAGAACAAATGAATCCTTCAAATAACAGACCACTGGCGCTGATCATTCTGGACGGCTGGGGCTACTCGAACCGCGAAGAGGGCAACGCGATAGCGCTTGCGCATACGCCTTACTACGATCAGATCCGCCGCGAACATCCGATGACGACGCTGATCGCCGCCGGGTCACGTGTCGGCCAGGCGCCCGAAGCCAACGGCAACCCCGAGATCGGCCATATGAACATCGGTACAGGACGGGCGGCACGATCGGAAGGTACGCGGATATTGGACGCGATCCGCAGCGGCGAGTTTGCCACGAACGCAGTCCTCAACCTGGCTATCGCCCGTGCGGCATCGAGCGGAAAGGCACTGCATCTGATCGGTTTATTGAGCGACAGCGGGGTGCATTCATCGACCGAGAGTCTGTTCGCCTTGCTGCGCATGGCAAAGCAGGCGGGTATGACGCGCGTTTTTGTTCACTGTATTCTCGATGGTGTCGACGTACCTGCCAGGACTGCCGACATCTACGTCGAGGCGTTGGAGATCAAGCTCGCGGACATCGGCATCGGCCGCATAGCGTCGCTGTGCGGCCGCCACATGGCGATGGACAGCCGTGGCAACTGGGAACGCACGGCGCGAGCATTCACCATGCTGGTCCACGGCGAAGGTGAACGCTCGAATGATGCGGTCAGTTCCATCCGCAATTCGTTCCTGCGCGGCATCGCGGACGAGTTCATTTCGCCGGTGGTGCTTGAGTCGGCACCTGACGTCCCTGTGGCCCGCGTCGAGAACGGCGACGCTGTGATTTTTTTCAATCACCGGGCTGAAGGGATGAGACAACTCGTTCGTTCATTGTCGATGCCGGATACGTCCGGGTCATCCAAACCCGTCATAAACACTGTCTGCCTGACGGAGTACGACCGGGACTTCAACTTGCCTGTTGCGTTCGAATCGGAAGCCGCCTCCGACGTATTGACTGACGTGCTGGCGCACGCCGGCATTGCGAGCGTTAAGATCACGCAGTCCGAGCGCTTCCCGCATGTCACCTATTTCTTCAACGGAGGAGCCGATTCTCAGCAGCAAAACGAGCAGCACATACTGTTACCGACGCCGGCGGACGAGTCGATCGAGCTGCGTCCCGAATCACAGAGTTTTAAGATAGTCGACAGGTTCCGGCAGAGTCTCGAGGCGGTCCAGCACGGGGTTTTTGTCGTGAACTTGCCCGCTGCGGGCCTTGTTGCGGAAACAGGACGGCTGGATAAGACGATCGAAGCGATCCAGTACGTAGATACCTGCCTCGGCGGTATCGTCGAGCATATCCAGGCGGCATCCGGCGTAGCGATAGTGACCTCTTCCCACGGAAACTGCGAGGAAATGACCAGCCTAACGACCGGCGAACCTCTCTATTTGTCGACCGCGAATCAGGTCCCGTTTCATTTGATCTCAGACCATCCAAACACCATCCCGCTGAGGCCGAATGGCACTTTGGCGGACGTCGCACCCACGATACTCGGCATTTTGGGCATCGAAATTCCGCCGACCATGACCGGCAGAGATCTACTTACTCAGGAGTAGAGCGGTGCCGGCGAGCGACCTCGACTTTCGAAATATCCTGATCATCGATTTCGGCCAGATGGGCGATGTCATCATGAGCATCCCCGTGCTGCGGGCTGTTCGGGTACGTTTTTCCCAGTCGAAGATCACTCTACTGATCGGCAAGCCGGGACGCGATATCGTCCGGGCAGCGGACGTTTCCGACGAACAGATCGTCGTCGACAGGGTCAAGCTTAGGGACAGCAATAAGCTTTGGTCGATCCGTGAGCTTTACAGGCTTGTCCGCGATGTCCGTTCGCGCAAATTCGATCTTGTAATAGATCTCAACAGTCTTTACGAGACCAATATCATCGGCTACCTTTCGGGGGCAAAGCATAGGCTTTATTCCGTTCGAAAAGGCAGATCGCTCGATCGATTGGCGAATTTCCCGACTAAGCCGGTGCCCGAGGACCGCTCGAAACACCTTACAGAACGTTACTTCGACGTTGTCGCCCCGCTCGGTATTGAGGGGGGCACCGGCGAGTTCACGGTCGCTATTTCCGACGATCGCCGTGAGGAAGCGAACCAGCTTTTCGCGCGTCTCGGCGTCAATGAAAAACGCCGGATCGGGCTGTTCATCGGCGCTGGGCATCCGAGCCGTTGCTGGAGTCTTGAGCGTTTCGCTGAGCTGGCTGTGCGACTTTTGGGGGATCCAAGAAACGCTGTCCTCGTTTTTCTCGGACCTGAGGAAGAGCATCTGGCTGCGACAGTGGTGGATATTTTTCCCGATCAGGTACACGTCATTCGAGAGCTTGGCCTGCTTACTTTTATGGCCGCAACTTCGATGTTGGACGCGTTCGTTACAAACGACACCGGTCCCATGCACATCGCAGCGATCACGGGTACGCCGATAGTCTTGCTTATCGACAAGCGGGCACCGGCTGATTTCTTGCCGAAATCTTCAAAGGTAAGGGTGCTGAATGCACACCTGCTTAACGAACTCGACGTTGATGAAGTGTACGCTGCAGTGGCTGCACTCATCGACGGCGCTCAATCTTAGACATTCGACCGCGGCCGGTTTTATCGAACGTCGCATATCTCCTATAATTGTGTTTCCGCATTAGCAAGCACAAAGGATATGGTTGAGGAGTTTGCGTTCGACAACACCGAAGAACGCCGCAAAACGAGGCAGAACGGAACCGGCTGGATCGAGGTCATCGCCGGTTCTATGTTTTCAGGAAAGTCCGAGGAGCTGATTCGCAGGCTCAATCGTGCGAGGATCGCGCGGCAGCGTGTGCAGGTGTTCAAGCCGAAGATAGATGCCCGTTATTCCCACGAAGAGATCGCGTCGCATTCAGGCCAGACACACGGATCAACACCGGTTTCTACTACGGCGGAGATGATGGCACAGATCATGGACGACACCCAGGTCGTCGGAATCGACGAAGGGCAATTTTTCGACATGGCGGTTGTCGAAGCGGTGAACGAACTCGCGAAAAGCGGGAAACGGGTCATCGTCGCCGGTTTAGACCAGGACTATACGGGCCGCCCGTTCGAACCGATGCCGCAATTATTGTCGATCGCGGAGTTCATCACCAAGACGCACGCAATTTGCGTCAAATGCGGTGCGACCGCAAATTATTCTCAGCGGACGGTCGAGTCGGACGAGCGTGTCGAGGTCGGTGCGGCCGATAAATACGAGGCCCGCTGCCGTAAATGTTTCGTCCCCCACGCAGATGCTCCCACGTTACATGACAATTAACCAAAAAGGGAGGTAAGAATGAGCGAGGAAAATGTAAATGTCGTCAAGAAAGCGTACGAATGCTTTGGACGAGGAGATATTCCGGGGATCATTGAGTTGCTGACCGACGACGTCGACTGGCGAACGCCAAATGTCGAAGGCGCGGACTTCTATGGGCAAAAGTCTGGCAAGGCCGGTGCAATGGAGTTCTTCCAGGGCCTCGGCACAAGGGAATCCAACCATCAGTTCCAACCGCGCGAGTTCTTCTCGGCAGGTGACAAGGTGGTCGTACTTGGGAGTTGGGCGGCGACAGTGGTCAATACCGGTAAGTCCTGGAAGACCGAACTATCGCATACCTTCATCGTCCGTGACGGCAAGATCGCGGCTTTTCACGAACTTTTCGATAATTTGGCAGCGACGAGGGCGTTCCAGAAAGGCGCAAGCGCGTAACCGTACATCTTGTATTCTAAAAGGGCCCGACTTGTCGCATCTCTGGCGACAGGTCGGGCCTAAGATCTTAGCGCAGGGCAGCTTTAGACGCTCATGATCTCGGTTTCCTTGTTCTTAGCGAGCTCGTCGATCTTGGCGATGTAGTTGTTGGTGAGTTTCTGTATCTCGTCGAGTCCGATGCGCTCTTCGTCTTCGGACACGGTTTTGTCCTTTAGTGCTTTTTTGAGCAGATCATTCGAGTGGTGCCGGATGTTTCGCACCGCGATGCGGTGGTCTTCGGCGATCTCGTGGACCTGCTTTGCCATTTGTTTGCGGCGCTCTTCGTTAAGCGGAGGCACGGGAAGGCGGATCATCTTGCCGTCGTTCGAAGGATTGAGGCCGAGATTGGCTGCGATTATTGCTTTCTCGACCGCAGGGATCTGCGACATGTCCCACGGCTGGACGGTTATAAGCTGCGGCTCAGGCACGGCCACTGATGCCATCTGCGTCAGCGGTGTTGACGTGCCGTAGTAATCGACGTGGACCGAGTCGAGCAGGCCGACCGTCGCACGTCCCGTGCGAACGTTGGAGAGTTTACGTTTGAAATCCTCGACGACGAGGTCCATCTTCGGGCCGGTTTCGCGTGATATGTCCTGTGCGCTCATACTGTTCAGCGATTGCTAATTAGTAATTATTAATTAGCAAATTAATAATTAGTGAGCAGGTCGGGTCGATTCAACCTGCTGCCCACTTAATTAGATACCAAAGTTCCGATCGAAAGGTCGCCGCACACCGCTTTTACGATGTTTTCGGAGCGTCGCATGTTGAAAACCATGATCGGCAGGTTGTTGTCCATACAAAGCGATATCGCCGAGGCGTCCATCACTTTTAGCTGTTTTTCGAGTACGTCCTGATACGCGATCTTGTCGTATTTTACCGCATCGGGCACTTTTTCGGGATCGGCAGAGTAAATGCCGTCCACCTTGGTGCCTTTGAGTATGACCTCGGCCTCGATCTCGAGGGCCCGCAGCGCGGCGGCCGAGTCGGTCGTGAAATACGGGTTGCCCGTCCCGGCGGCAAAGATGACGACGCGCTTCTTCTCGAGGTGCCGCACCGCTCGCCGTCGTATGAACGGCTCGGCAAGCTGCGGTATGTCGATCGCCGACATTACGCGCGTATAGACATCCTGCTGCTCGAGAGCATCCTGCAGTACGACCGCGTTCATGACGGTGGCGAGCATGCCGATGTAGTCTGCTGCGGCCCGATCCATATTGCCTGCCGATTCGGATACACCCCGAAAGATGTTACCGCCGCCGACAACGATCGCTATCTCGATCCCGAGATCGTGAACCGTCTTTATCTCCTTTGCAACCGACTCGGCTACGAGCGTGTCAATACCGTAATTCTGCGAGCCCATCAGAGCTTCGCCGGAGAGCTTCAGCAGAATACGGCCAAAAACCGGAGTGGTCAGTGGTCGGTGGTCGGTGGTCAGATTCATTTGCTGCGGTGCCTAACGATCCGATCGAGTCTTCCGTCCAAGCGAATTAGAAAGACCGTTGACGAGTCTACCAACTTCTGCGGCCTTCTCCATAACGCAGTGACGTTTTTTGGGTGTCGAATAATTCCGCATCTCCGCAACGATCGTCTGCGTTTCAGTTTCCATCAAGGAGCCGTAAGCGATGGACAGGTGATTTATGAATTCCTTTGTCGAATTTCGCCCTTGTCCTTCGGCAATATTCGAGGCGATCGAGACGACGGCCTTTCGAATCTGCAATGTCAATCCAAAACGTTCTTCAGGCGGAAAGTCATCAGTTAAATCGTAAACCAGTGCGACAAGTTCCATCGCCTTTTGCCAAGCGATGAGGTGCCTATAGTGCTGCACTGCCACGGCACACCTTCCTGGCCACTGACCACCGGCCACCGGCCACTGCGTTACCCTACCATCGACGCTACTTCGGAGGCGAAGTCGTCGACGCGTTTCTCGATGCCTTCGCCCATCTTGAAGCGGGCAAAGCGGCGGACGGTGATATTTTCCTTGATCGAACCGATCTTTTCGGCTACGAGTTCACCGACAGTCTTCGCCGGATCTTTGACGAACGGCTGGTCGAGCAGGACGTTGTCCTCGTAGAACTTGTTGAGGCGTCCCTCGATGATCTTTTCGAGAACATCATGCGGCTTGTTCGCATTCTTGGGGTCGTTCTTTAGCTGCTCCATCAGGATCTCGCGCTCTTTGCCGAGAACCTCCGCGGGCACCTCGTCACGGTTCGTGTAACGCGGGTCGGTCGCGGCAATGTGCATAGCCACGTCCTTGACGAGCTGCTGAAACTCCTCGCCGCGGGCGACGAAATCGCTTTCACAGTTGATCTCGACCAGCACCCCGACTTTGCCGCCCATGTGAATGTACGAGCCGACGGCGCCTTCGGCCGTAACGCGGCCCGCCTTTTTGCCTGCGGTCGCCATACCTTTCTTGCGGAGCAGGTCCATCGCCGCCGTCTCGTCTCCATTTGCCTCGACGAGAGCATTCTTGCAGTCGATCATGCCCGCCCCGGATTTTTCACGCAGTGATTTCACCGCACTTGCCGTAATTTCTGCCATAACTTGAGCTCCAAACTATATTTGATATCTATTTATGCCTACAAAGAAAGCGTAGCCCGTCGTTGCCGAACGGTAAGTAGCTACGCTTTCGAGAATAAAAAATGTATTCAGCTTGCCGCTGCTTCGTTGCTTTCTTCCGTTCCGTCTTTTGTTTCCTGCGAAGCCGTGTCGGCAGAGCCCTCCTCGGTAGCTTCACCGGTCGGGTTCGGCGTTGAGCCCTCGCCCGCGTCCGTGCCGCCGGGCTCCGAAGATGCTTCGTCGGGCGCTGCGGCCGTTTGCTCGGCGGCCGGAATGTCGACGTCGACATCCTCTTCCTCTTCGTCCACGATGTCTTCCGATTCAAGCTCGGCCTTTTCGTCTTCGCTCAGGTACTCTTTGGGGATCGCGGTCAGCGATCCGATCGCGACCTCGCCGGCGGTCTCCTCGCCTTCCTCCGCGGCATCACTGACGGCTACGCCGCCTTCGGTTCCGACCTGCTTGCCCTCGATGATCGCGTCGGCTATACGCGAGGCAAACAGCCTGATCGCTCGGAGCGCGTCGTCATTGCCGGGAATGACAAGATCGATCCCTTCCGGCGAGCAGTTGGTGTCGACGACAGCGACGATCGGTATGTCGAGGCGGTTTGCCTCTTTGACGGCGATGTCCTCTTTGCGGACGTCGATGATGAACATCATGTCCGGCGGGCCGCCCATGTCTTTGATGCCCGCGAGGTTCTTCATCAGGCCTTCGTGCTCGCGGTCAAATTTGAGACGCTCTTTTTTAGTAAGCAGCTCGAAACGGCCGTCCTCGCGCATCGTTTCGATGTCCTTGAGTTTCTGGATCGACCGCTGAACGGTTTGATAATTGGTGAGCAGTCCGCCGAGCCAGCGATTGTTAACGTAATACTGTCCGCAGCGCTCGGCCTCTTCCTTGATCGCCTCCTGGGCCTGGCGTTTGGTGCCCACAAAAAGAACTTTCTGGTTCGGCCTCTGCGAGAGCGACTCGGTTACGTAATTGAGCGCGTCACGGAACAGCTTCTGCGTTTTCTGAAGATCGATAATATAGATACCGTTACGTTCACCGAAGATGTATTCCTTCATCTTAGGATTCCAACGGCGGACCTGGTGTCCAAAGTGAACTCCTGCTTCGAGGAGTTCTTTCATCGTTACTGTAGCCAAAACTTATTTCTCCTTTGCTTCATGGTTTTTGTACTCGCCGGAAACTTTTGATAAACCAAGGTATCCCGGCAATGGATTAGTCGATCGTGAATCGTAAATCGTGAACCGTAAATTGGTTTTTTCGATTCACGGTTCACGATCGACGAAATTATCGTTTCGAGAACTGGAACCGCTTACGGGCACCTTTCTGTCCGTATTTCTTACGCTCTTTCTGACGCGGGTCACGCGTTACGAAGCCCGCTTTCTTGAGCGAGCCGCGAAGGTCCGCGTTGTACTCCATCAGAGCACGCGTGATGCCGTGACGGACCGCTCCGGCCTGGCCGGCCGTTCCGCCGCCGCCGACATTGACAAAAATGTCGAATTTATCCGCATTTTCGGTCAATTGGAGCGGCTGACGAATGATCATCTGAAGCGCTTCGTTCGGAAAATAATTGACGAAGTCACGCTTGTTCACGACTATCTTGCCGTTGCCCGGACGAAGGAAAACGCGTGCTGTCGAGGTCTTTCTGCGGCCGGTTCCGTAATATTGAATGTCTGCCATAAGTCGTTAGTCTAAAGTCCAATGTCCAACGTCTCCTGATTGGTCCGAGGCCCTGACTTTGGGCTTTGGACCTGGGACTTTGGACTCAAATCTCGATCGCCTCCGGTTTTTGGGCGAAGTGCCTGTGTTCGGCGTCGGCGTAAACTTTTAATTTCTTTACCATTGCTTTTCCGAGCTTTGTCTTCGGAAGCATGCCCTTGACGGCCAATTCGATCACCTTTTCGGGTTTTTTCTCGAACATCTCTTTGACCTTCGTTTCACGCAGGCCGCCCGGATAGAGCGTGTGACGGTAGTAGATCTTCTGATCATCCTTTGCGCCCGTGAAGACGGCATGTCGTGCGTTGATCACGATGCAGTGGTCACCCATGTCCAGGAACGGCGTCCACGCCGGGTTGTTCTTGCCCGACAGTATCCTCGCCACTTCTGTTGCCAGCCGCCCGACGGTCTTGCCTTTGGCGTCGACGACGAGCCACTTGCGTTTATCGGCTAATCCTTTTCCACTCGGAAAGTAAGTACTCATATTGCACACACAGATACAAATTTCCGCAAAAATGCGAACTGACAGGATATCGAACAAGGGGCAAAACGTCAAGCCCCAGCGGGCTTCTTTGCGGACTCAGCGTCTTTGCGTGAAACGAGGCTTGTTCCACGCAAAGACGCGAAGATCGCAAAGGAAGATCGCAAAAAGATTCATTCGTCGGCCGTTTTACTTGCAGCCAGCAGCAGGCCGATGATCGATTTGGCGTCCTCGATCCGGCCGTCGCGAGCCATTTCGACGGCTTCGGATAGCGGAATGCGTTCGATCTCGATCAGTTCGTCGCTCTCAAGCCGCTGCGCGGTCGTCGTAAGCCCGGTGGCGAGAAAGACGTGCATTTTTTCGGTCAGAAAGCCGGGCGAGACGTAAAACTCCGAGATCAGCTCCATGTTTGCTGCCGTGACGCCGATCTCCTCTTCAAGCTCACGGATCGCTCCGGTTCGCGGGTCCTCGCCGTGTTCGAGCGAGCCCGCCGGTATCTCGAGCATGTATTTTGCGGCCGGATGCCGATACTGACGTACGAGGGCGACGGTATTGTCGTCAAATACGGGCACGATCACAGCCGATCCGCGATGGACGACGATCTCGCGGTCGTATGTGATATCGCCTTCGCGGATCGTGTCGAGACGAACGTCGAAGACGCGGCCCTTGTAAATGTCTTTCGAACTTATCTTTTCAGGCATAAAGTTTGATTCTAACAAAACCGCGTTCTTGCGGTAGAATCGTAGGAAAATCTGTGATCATCAACTAGTAACTATCCACTGAAATGGCAGTTGTTAGTTGATACGGAGAAAGCTGCTTATGAAGACTCTATTTGACAAAGATACGTGCGACGAGACGCTTGAGAGGCTCAGGAGACTTACGTCGGAGACCGAGCGGCAATGGGGCAAGATGTCGCCCTCGCAGATGATGGAGCACACCGCGCGAGCGCTGGAGATGGCGACCGGAGACGTTCCGATGCAGCAGGCTTTTATCGGAAAGGCCATCGGCTGGATCTTTAAAAGTAAATTCCTTGGCGAACAGCCTTTCTCACAAAACTCGCCGACAGGGCCGACACTCATTATCAAGGACGATCCCGATTTCGAAGCGACCCGCGAACGCCTCAGCGGATTGATCACGCGGTTTCACGGCTTGGGCGACAGCGGGGTCGACGGTAACATTCACGGATTTTTTGGCCCGCTAACGGGCAAGCAGTGGGGCGAGACGCAGTGGAAGCATGTCGATCATCATTTGAGGCAATTTGGGTTGTAACCGAAGTTAAAGATTTAACAGCCCGCCGTTTCGAAACTCGCGACAAGTTTAACTAATCTGTTGGGTTCAGCCTCGGATGAAAGGAAAAGCATTCCGCCCTGGCCGCCTTTTTCGTTGTAAGCGTCGATGTAGATGTCGAGTTTGCCGTCCCTGTCGATATCTCCGGCCCAGAACAGGTCTCCGATGTATATTTTTTCACTTGGCACAGATGGCGCGGAATAGACAACTTGTTTTTGATTTTCATGTTCCAAAACAAGGACGCCGAGTTTCATTCCATCCATGGCGATCCCGCTCGAAACGCGAAGGGTGTACCACGATTCATTCAGGTTGAAATCCCGTTTATAACCCTCTTCCATATATGCGATCGGAAGATTTCGCCTGTTGATCTCCTCAGACGATGGCCGGTTGTACAAAATAGTGACTGGTCCCGGACGCAGCGACTTAATATTTCTCACTGCGAGAATCGGCACACCGGGACTATCAAAAGTCAGCCGCACATCGAATTCATCACCCGGGTAGCTGATTGTCTTTAGTTTTTGGACGTGAGCGCGAGCGTTTACTAACGAGTACTTACCGTTGTGCTCAAACAGCGTTAGCCAAGTCTCGCCCGTTTTGGCGATAACCTCGCTTTCTCTATAGATCCCACCAATCTGGAAGATGTCAATTAGATTGTCCGTTTCTGGCCACTCTAGTTCGTCGACGTTTGGAAGATCGCGGAACTCCGGAACAAATTCTGTTTGAGTGCCATGAATGGTCGACGAATTACTATACTCAGCAATCCGTTTATTCTCGATTACGTTGCCTGGTGACCCGGTTTGAATGGAATCTCGACTGTTTTGGAGTGCGAAAAAGTATCCTAATCCAAAGACGGCTAGTAAGATGACGAATACGGCGACGATTCTCTTTAGCTCCATTTCAACCCCGCTCTGCAACTAACTCGAGCCTACATGAAAGCGCCGTTAATTTTGAGATGCTGCCTAACCCAAGAATACACCTATGGGAGTCGGCATTACATAGATAAATGCCGGTATTAATGTAAAATCGATTCGACATTATGACAGAATTCCGCGTGGGTTTGGGAGTATCGGGCGGCATTGCGGCTTATAAGGCCGTCGAGGTCATGAGGCTGCTGCAGAAGTCGGGCTGCGAGGTCTCGGTGGCGATGACTCGGCATGCGAC
>JBGAVC010000079.1:0-19032 GCA_044228265.1 Pyrinomonadaceae bacterium | reverse complement strand
GCGTGTCTGAATACGGGATCACCGTGCGTTGGGACAAGAACTTCCTGACGATGATCCAGTTGATGCTCTCGCGGCGCAATAGGTTCCGAGCGTACGGCGGCGTTCGTTTTGGCGGCACGCTGACCATCGAGGACGCGTGGAAATTCGGGTTCGACCACATCGCGATCGCCACCGGCGCGGGCAGGCCAACGATCGTCCCGATGAAGAACAATCTGATACGCGGCATTCGGCAGGCTTCGGACTTTCTAATGGCCTTGCAGCTGACCGGAGCGTTCAAGAAAGACACGCTCTCGAACCTGCAGGTCCGCCTGCCGGCGGTCGTGATCGGCGGCGGCCTGACAGGCATCGACACTGCCACTGAACTGTTCGCTTACTATCCGGTGCAGGTCGAAAAGATGCTGCAGAAGTACGAGCAGACTGTCGCCGAATTTGGCGAGGATAGTGTCGTCGGAAAATTTGACGAGGAAGAGATACGCGTCCTGCAGGAGTTTCTCGAACACGGCCGCGAGGTGCGAGCCGAGCGTGAGCGTGCCGCGGGAGTCGGCGAAGAACCAAACTTTGTCCCGTTGGTCCGCGGCTGGGGCGGCGTCTCGCTCATCTATCGCAAGCGACTGCAAGACTCGCCTGCCTATCGGCTAAACCACGAAGAGGTCCAGAAAGCGCTCGAAGAGGGCATCGACATAGTCGAATGCATGAATCCGACCGAGGCCGTGCCCGACGAATACAACGCCGTCAACGCCGTGATATTCGAGCGGCTTGCGTACGTCGCCGAGACCGGTAAATTTGAGAATACCGGCGAGATGCACGAGTTTCCCGCACACACTGTCTGCGTGGCGGCAGGCACAAGCCCGAACGTCATTTACGAAAAGGAAAAGCCCGGGACATTCGAAATGGACGAATGGCGGCAGTTCTTTAAGCCGTTCAAGATCGAGCGCGCGGACGACGGCCAGATGCATCCCGTCGCTGTCGAGAAGGGTGAGACCGGATTTTTCACGTCATACGAACACGACGGTAAGTTCATCAGCTATTACGGAGACAATCACCCGCACTACGCCGGCAATGTCGTCAAAGCGATGGCGTCGGCTAAGCATGGCTATGAGCGGGTGGCTGAGATATTCGATCTCGAAAGTAAGGCGGACGAGTCGGTTTTTGAGGGACTTGTGGCGACGCTTGACGACCAGCTCCGTGCATACGTCGTCAGAGTCGACCGGCTGACGCCGACGATCGTAGATGTCGTCGTTAGGGCACCGCTGCAGGCACGCAAGTTCGAGCCTGGGCAGTTTTACCGCCTGCAGAATTTTGAGACGACGGCGCCCGTCGTCGACGGCGTGAGGCTGCTGATGGAAGGTCTTGCGTTGACCGGTGCCTGGGTAGACGAAGAAAAAGGCCTGCTTTCGATGATCGTCCTCGAAATGGGAACCTCATCGCGGCTCTGCCAACTTCTCAAAGAAGGCGAAGAAGTGCTCGTCATGGGCCCGACCGGCACGCCGACCGAGATCACCGAGAACGAGACCGTCATGCTTGCCGGCGGCGGGCTTGGCAATGCGGTGCTTTTCTCCATCGCACGTGCTTTGCGGGCAAGGAACAACAAGGTCGTTTATTTTGCCGGCTACAAGAACGGCAGCGATCTCTTCAAACGCGAAGAGATCGAGAACGCGACGGACGAGGTCGTTTGGGCAACGGATTTCGGCGACGAAATCTTGCCCCAACGGCCGCAGGATGCGCATTTTCGCGGTAACATCGTCCAGGCGATGATCGCCTACGCCGAAGGCCGGCTCGGGCCCAAAGCCGTCGATCTTAGTAAAGTCGACCGGATCATCGCCATCGGTTCCGACCGCATGATGAACGGCGTCCGCGAAGCCCGACACACGACCCTGAAACCTTATCTAAATGAGCACCACGTCGCCATCGGCTCGATCAACTCTCCCATGCAATGCATGATGAAAGAGGTCTGCGCCCAATGCCTGCAGCGTCACGTTAACCCGCACACCGGCGAGGAATTCTGGGTCTTCTCCTGCTTTAACCAGGACCAACACCTTGATTTTGTAGATTTCAAGAACCTCAACGAGCGTCTAAAGGCGAACAGTGTTCAGGAGAAACTTACGAATCTGTGGCTGGATAGGGCGTTTGGGAAAGCAGAATTTAGGATGCAGTTCGGAGGTGGTGGTTAACTCAATGAAGTGGTTATTTGATTTTACCTATACTTTCAAACCGCTCCAGAAATCATTTAACTTGTGCCAGTACTTCATGGATTCTGGTCGTAGGAATCGGACGAATTCCGCCGGATCGACCCCGGAATTTCCACTCACATTCTGAATTCCTTCTAGAAATCCAATTGTGGCGATTTCTCTTGTAGTCTGGTCCCTTTCAACATGAAGTTTTTCAATTAGATCGAACACAGCATTAAACTCATCAGTTTGGTTTTTCTTAAATAGATCAATCAAGTGGGGAGCAAACTCTCCAACATAAACGTAGACAAGGTCTTCATGATCGTTGTCTGCCTTGACCCTCAATAGGCTGTCGGTGAAGCTTGGGCAGACTTCAAGAAGCATTGACAAGATTTGATCCCTGTTGATCATGATAGCTTCACCGTTGCGAATACACAGCCAACAATCTCACCACGCCGATTTCTAATCATCGAAGGCGAAAGATCGGCTAGACCGGCGGCACCTAAGACATCCAACTGACGCAATATCTCGACCGCTATTACTGGTCTGCCTCGGAAATCGTCCCCGTCCTCGACCTTTAGTGCAACGCCAAGGCCGGTCGGCCATTTTTCGGAGGGGAGAAGGCCGGCGAGCCAGACGCCATCGGCGCCGACTTTTGAGATCACCTTGCCTGCAGCAGCCTGCATGATCATAGTGTCGAGTCGGCCCGTGCCGCCGATGAGTTCGGGGTATTTGATCATTGCGGCAACAATGCGCGAGCAAGCGTCGCGAACGGACTGGTCATAGCTAGTCGAAGGTGAAATCAGATTCATGAAGCTCTTGCCGATCGCTATCTGATCGGCCGGAACTTCGGTGAACTCCGAAATACATTTCAAGATGGCTTGCTGTACTGGATTCGCCGGCGCCTCATATGACGCAATGTCCGCGCCGATATGGACGGCGAGTCCAAGCATCGCGGCATGTTTTCCGGAGCAGTTGTTATGCAACTGTGTCGGCTTTTCGCCGGCGGCGATCATTCGATGCGATTCGGCCTCGTTGAACGGTAAATGCGTGCCGCAGCGAAGGTCAGCTTCCGTCAAGCCGATCTTCTTCAACATGCGTGCCGTGGTCTGGACGTGAATGGGTTCGCCCGAGTGTGAAGCGACGGCGAGAGCGATCTCGTCCTCGGTAAATCCGAATCGGTCAGCGGCCCCGCTCGCAATGAGGGGCATCGCCTGAAACGCCTTGCAGGCAGAGCGAAAGTACGTCACGGTCGACGGTTCGCCGAGGGATGCGACCGTGTTCCCTTTGCCGTCAACGACGACGATATGGCCGCGATGGATGGATTCGATAGTTTCGCCGCGGATGACGTTAGCCAAAACTTGAGGCTGCATACGAAAATTTAACCACAGATGAACACAGATGGACACGGATAAGAAGGGAACATAAAGAACGCGAATCTTATCGGTGCCTACCTGTGTCCAAACATGGTTTCAACTACTTTCCTGCGGCGAGCATCGCGCGGGCGTTCTTGCGGGCGGCGTCCGTGATCGTTTCGCCGGCGAGCATGCGGGCGATCTCTTCGACGCGTGCTGCAGCGTCGAGCTCGCGAATACCAATTGAGGTTTTGCCGTCAGCGATGGATTTTTCCACCAAAAAATGCCGGTCCGCGAGGCTCGCTATTTGCGGCTGATGAGTGACGCACATTACCTGCTGGCGGCCCGAGAGTTCCTTGAGCTTGCGGCCGACGGCCTCCGCAACTCGGCCGCCGATTCCTACGTCGATCTCGTCGAAGACGGCTGCTTTCTCGGCATCCGATGCCTTCGCCGTTGTTTTCAGCACCAGCATCAACCGCGACGCCTCGCCGCCCGAAGCGACCTTTGATAGCGGCTTAGGCGACTCGCCGGGATTTGCCGAAAAGTAGAACTCGATCCGGTCATAGCCGTTGGGCCCGAATCGACTATCCTCGTTACCCGGATCTTCGGGCGAATCGATCCGCACCTCAAATGCCGCAGCCTCAAGCGCGACATCCGCGAGATTCTGCTTGACGTCTTTTTCAAATCGACGCGCCGCTGCCGCGCGGGCGTCATGGAGCCGTTTTGCGTGAGCGATGTATTCGGCGGTCGCAGCTTTGAGTTCATTCTTGAGCTCTGCCGCTCGAAACTCGGCCGTCTCAATGCTTTCCAGGCGTTTCTCACAGGTCTCGAGATGTTCGTTAACGGCCTCGATCGTCTCGCCGTATTTTCGTTTGAGCCGCGAGATCTCGGCGAGGCGGTCTTCGATCTCTGCCAGGCGTCCGGGTGAGAATTCCAGGCCGTCGCGAAAATTGCGAGCTGCCAGTGCGGCGTCTTCGATTATCGCCCGCGATGTCGCGAGGCCCTCGCTAAACTCGCCGAATGTAGAGTCGTATTCCGCCAGCTCGGTTATCCTCCGTGAGGCCTTGTCGAGCGTGGCGAGCGTCGATCCGTCGTCGTCGTATAGCAAAGAGAATGCTTCCGCACTGAGCGTCGACAACTTTTCAGCATTGTTCGCCCGGCGTTTTTCTTCCTCAAGGGCCACGTCTTCGCCCGGCACAAGCGACGCCTTTTTGATTTCGTCAGACTGAAACTTAAGAATATCGATCAACTGCAGCTTTTCGTTCTCATCCTGTTCCAGGGATTGGAGGTCACGGCGGATCGATTCCGCGGCGTAAAAGGCCCGCGAAACTTCCGTCTGGAGTCCGGGCTTGCCGGCATACATGTCAAGCAGCTCGCGGTGCGTCGCAATGTCATAGACCGCGGCCTGTTCACCCTGGCCGTGTATGTCGACAAGGTGCGCGCCGATCCGTTTCAGGAAAGAGTTCGTGACCATCTGGTCGTTGACGAATATGCGATTTCTGCCTGTCTGTGACAGGTCACGACGAACGATGATATCGATCTCGTCTCCTTCATCAAGATCGAGTCCGCTTTCGGAGAATGCTTCGCGGAGCTCGTCGCTCGACGGCACGACAAACAAGCCTTCGATCTGTCCCGACGACTCATCCTGTTTGATCAGGTCAGAAAAGAGGCGCTCGCCGGTCAATGCTGCAAGGCTGTCGACGATGATCGATTTGCCCGAGCCGGTCTCGCCGGTCAGCAGATTGAGCCCGCGGCCGAATTCGACCTCCAGGCTGTCAATAAGGGCGATATTTTTTATCCGCAGTCGACTTAACACACCTTCTCACTTAACTATCGCAGGGACGACGTCTTTGCCTTTGATCCATTTACCGCCTGAAAATATCGCGTCGGGCGGAAACTGCTTCTCGAGATCATCCGCCTTGAAATCCACGACCCTCTCCTTCTTGTAGAAGAACAGTTCGCCAAGCTCACCAACCAGCGTGCGGCCCCAACGCTGGATGACATTGAACCCGCTCGCATCGTATTCCTCGAGACCCGTCGATCGCGACAGGTCACCGATCTCCCGAATATAGTTCGGCGACCACTGGTTGGCACGCCGGCGTTCCGTGTTGATACCAAGATCCCCGACAAAGATCCCTGAAGCACGGGACGAGCCGGCGAGATTTGCACGACGGAAGATGTAATTGTATAAACCGCCCGATCCGTTTTCGGTAAGCGTCAAATACGGCCCGGGATCGACGGTCCTCTCGCTGCCGGTCGCGAGCGACGTGAGAGCGGTCACGAACCCGACAAAGTTAAGCTTTACGAGGAACATCTCGTTCTTACCGTACAGCGCGCCGGTCTCGACCAGGATCACAGGTGTTCCCCATCCAGAAAAGCGGTCACCGAACGCGGTAGGAGTATATTCGTCGCCATATCGGCCGATATGGCCTGGGATGAATTGCTGAAGTGCAGTCACCATCGCGGCGGCAATGCGTTTGTTCCGTTCAAAGCCCTCGTTGGTGGTCTTGGCGGCGTCGCCAAACACCACCAGCAGCGAGATCGTCGCTTGTTTACCGGTCTTTCCCACCGTCGTTAACGATTGCTGGTTGTGCAGATTGAATCCGATCGCCGGTGACCACTCATCTCTCAGCCGCTTCAGAAGGCGCGCCTCAGGCGTCGCCAAGTCCATAGCGTCGCGGTTGATATCTATACCCTGCAGGTTTCGCCGCTGGTAAGCTTCGGCGCCGTCCGGATTTAGCATCGGCACGATCCGAATGGTCAACTCCTCGGAGATCTTCCTGACCCATGCCAGGTCGCGATGAGACGCAAAGAAAGCGAACATGTCAATAAGCGCCGAAGTTGCCGTCGGTTCGTCGCCGTGCATCTGCGACCACATCAAGACCTTGACCCTGCCTGTGCCAAATTGGGCCTGGTAGATCTCGCGATTCGCATTGCTCGCACCTACCTGTTCGACCTTGACCCCGAGTTTTTTTAGTTCATCCAAATAATTTTGCAGGTCGCGGTGGCGAACATTTGACGGATCGATTGTGGAAACGTGATGTTTGTCCCATAGTTCCGCGAGTTGCTTAGGAGTCTGTGGAAACGCGTTCATCGTCGATAGGAAGAGTAAGAGGGAGACCGAGCCCACGAATTTCATAAATTCTAAAATAGTCTGCATTTGAAAGGGACTCAAACATTATCCTCGATTTATAATGGGAGAGCCAAGCGAACGCATCGCGCCCGCTGGTACCTATCGAACCGGAGGCAGTGTCAAATGGGATTTATCCTGAACAGCAATAGTGTGATCATGTGTCCGCACGGAGGAATGGTCGTCCACACTCCGCTCTCCGGTACTAGCTACCGTATTGACGGACGGCCGCCTATGTTGATGGAGGACCTCTACCAGATCGCCGGGTGCCCATTCAACCCGCAGTACGGCGGACCCTGCTGGCAAGTGAGATGGGTCACAGCGTCAAACTTGCTGGTGGTCAAAGGGCGCTTCGCGCTAATAGAATCCAGCGTTGGAATGTGCCTGTCCGTTTCCGGTGTTTCAAACGGGCCCGCGATCGTTACAGCAATTCGTTCGACCCAGATGGAACCTGAAACTTTCACATCTATCGACTATTGAGCCTGAAGGGCGACAAACTTCAACGCAGCGTAAGGTAGAGCTTGTCGGTTTCATCCACCATTCGCTCGACAGAAAATCGCTCGTTTGCGATCTGCCTAAGCGCGTCACCCATAGTTATCCTTTCGTCTTTATCGCGGAGCAAAAGGTTGATCGACGAAGCCATTTCTACCGGCGACTCAGCCGGAAACACGCGGCCGACCTTGCCGAGCAATTCCTTGGCCCCGTCCGTGTCGGTTGCGGCCACCGGTTTGCCGCGGGCCATGGCCTCGAGTATTGCAAGACCGAAACTTTCGGAGTGCGAGGGCGAGACGAAGACATCAATCGCGGCGAACAGCGGAGCCGTGTCGTCCAGCCATTCGAGCCATAGGATCTTGTCGTCGATCCCGAGCACCCGCGCGAGCCGTTTCAGCTCGCGTTTGAATCGTTTGTCCGCCGTGTGATCGACACCCGCAACGACAAAGCGGCAGTCGGGAAAGACCTTTGCCACTTCGCCCGCGGCGAGGATGAAGTCAAGCTGTCCCTTCGCCGGTCTTAGCTCACCGAGCGTGCCGACAAGCGGAACGTCGGGCGAAATAGAATGAAATTGACGAAACTCCCGGCCGGCCTGTCCATCACCTCCGCCGGGCATGACACTCAGTCCATTGAGTATCAAATGGATCTTTTTTCGCGCAAAAGTGTGTTCGAGCTGCTCGGAAACGGCAGCGGAAACAGCTATCGCAGCGTCCACGTTGCGCAGCGCAAGCCGGTGAAACGGTTTCAGGTGCCCTAACATGTGCCGCGTCAGCACGAACCGCGTTTTGTCGCTCATGCGGGCCGCAACCGCCGAGGCAATATAATCGCGTGCAACGTGGGCATGGATCACGTCGATATCACTGTCTTTAAGATACCGGCCGATCCTCGAGGCGTTGAACATTCCGAACGAGTTGCGGATCGATGTATGCAGCAAGCGTTCGGGCGGCAGGAAGTCGAGGCGACCCTCCCATTCATTCGTCGGGCGCAGTGCCATGTGGATCTCGTGGCCGCGCTCTGCAAGGCCACGGCAAAGGTCGGCGATATGCCGCTCGGTGCCGCTGAAGATCCGTGACGACGAGACATGCAGGATCCGCATGGGGAAAGCTTACACACTTGGAGACGCAAAAAAAAGACCCTGCAGGATCATATAGAAAGAGGCTGTCCGGACCACGGTCCGGACAGCCTTTCTGAATTCGTTCACCGATTTGTAGCTTAAACTCCCACGAGCCTGGGGTTCGCCTTTTTACGAAGCAGCTTCTGCAGTTTGAGCCGCGCTTTGTGAAGCTGCGATTTCGACGTGCCGACCGAGCAGCCCAGTATGCGGGCGACCTCTTCGTGTTCAAATCCCTCTACGTCGTGCAGGACAAAAACGTTCTTGTAGCCGTCCGGAAGCTGTGCGATCGCATTATCAAGAGCGATCTTGTCGACTATCCGCATGCGTTCCGGGTTAGCTGTACCGGTGACGACTTGGTCAGGCGTCTCGCCCTCTTCCGTAGTTTTCTCGAACCTTACGGTCCGCTTTCTGAAATGCATTAGTACCTGATTGACCGTCATTCGGTGCAGCCAGGTCGTGAAGGCCGAGTCACCGCGAAAACTGCCAATTTTGCGATAGAGCTGGATGAAGACGTCCTGCGTCAGGTCTTCGGCTTCAGAAGTATTTTGTAGCATTCGCAAACAGATCGAATAGACCCGCCTGTGGTGCCGCGAATAGATCTCTTCGAATGCCGCCATGTCGCCCTTAGAGGCCGCCGCGGCAAGTTGAATATCGCTGATCTTGCCACCGCTCGCACTCGAGAGTTGGAACGAGTTAGCCGCCGCCTGGATCTCGCTGCCGGCAGGCTCGCTTTGAAAAACCGGAAAATTTAGCACTTCAGTTGTCATGATCGCTACCCCCCGTTGGTTTAATGCTATCAAGTCCCGTGCCAATCGCTTGTATGACGTCCGACATTAGACCTTTACACTCTCTCAGGTGCATTTTGTTCGATTTTTGCAGGCATACAGTTGTGTTCGCGGGCCATCCAAAAATAGATGCGGAACAACAGCGTGCGGCAGTTGCTTCATTTGGTATACGATTTGGTGCGCTCCGATCCCGCCTGCACTTAAAAGCGTCAAAAGAAAGATAATGTTAGAATCTTTGTTCAGCACCCTTATCGGCGAATAAGCAGTTGATGGCTTTTATCGACAAGATCAGTTACATAGTGTTCGGCGTCGCTGCTGCAGTGGTGCTTTCCGCTGCCGCGATCGGCCAATCGCCTGTCAAGCCGCAATATCAAACACAGGAATATTCAGAGAGCGACGGTGTTCCGGTCCTGATCAAACATCTCCCCGAATGGGAGTCGGTCCGCGATCGTGTGACGTTCGCCCGCGACGCCGACACGCTAAAGGCTAAGCTCGGTGCCCGGCCTGTTCTCGACGAGATCGATTTTGCTCCGGCGACCGAAGCCGTTACGGCACCTTACCCTGCGGGAAAGCTGCTGATAGTCGAATATTCTTCACCGCAATTATCAAGCGAGGCCGACCGCGCATTCCTCGCGACGCTTGCAAGCACTGGTGATCCGACTACGCTTTACAAGCGGATCGGCAATTACAATGTCTTCGTGTTCGACGCTGCGGATGCGACGGCAGCCGGGAACCTGATCGACCAGGTCAAGTACGAAAAAGACATCCAATGGCTCGGCGACAACCCTTTTCGGATAAACGCCGAGCGGGCGTTTGTGCTCACGACGTCGGACATTTTTCTCTCCACGGTGCTGGTGATCCTGATAGGGATCGGGGTCTCTGTCGTCGGAGGATCTATCGCGGGAGCCGTATATTTTATGTTCCGCGAACGGCGGCGTGCCGCAATGACGACCTACACCGACGCGGGCGGGATGACAAGATTGAACCTCGACGGTTTTACACCGGAGGTCCTGCCTGACCGATTGCTCAGCGACTGACCGCTCACGTGAGGGCGTCGATAAGCTGATCGATATCCGATTCGTTATTATAGAAATGAGGAGCGATCCTAAGTCGATCGCCTCGCGGACTTACAATAATGTTCCTTTCCTCCAGAGCCGACGCGATCTGATTGGATGTTACGCCGTTCTTATGACGGATGCAGACTATCTGCGAAGCCTCGCCGGGCGTACGTGAACTCACGATCTCGAATGATCGCCCCGCTAAACCATCACACAATCTGTTTGTCAGGCCGACGAGATGCCTCTCGATCCGATCGGCACCAGTCTCGTTCAGCAGCTGCAGGCTTTGCTCGAGCCCGTAGAACAGCGAGGAGCATCCGGTGCCGCTCTCCCACGCGAGAGCGTTTGGTTTGAACGGCTGCTCACGATCGACAAAGTCCCACGGCGTTTCGACGCTGATCCATCCGACCATCGTAGGCTCCACGCGTTCATTGGCCCGCTCTGAGAGGTAGATGATGCCGCAGCCCTCGGGAGCACACAGCCATTTGTGACTCGCTCCGCAGGCAGCGTCGACAAAGGTAGCCGGCAGGTCGAATGCCATGGCTCCGAAGCCTTGAATGATGTCGACAACGAAAAGCGCGTCAACGTCGCGGGCGGCGCGACCGATTCGCTCCAGGTCGGCACGATATCCGGAAGCATATTGAACAGCACTTAGGGCAACGACCTTTGTACGAGCATCGATCATCGAGAGTAGTTCGTCGACGTCAACGCGGCCGTCGATCTCACGGCAGAGCCTCAGTTCGACTCCGTACTGGTCGCGGATCCGCCGCCAGGGGTAGAAATTGGCGGGAAACTCGCCCGAAAAACTGACGATATTGTCGCCTGCGTTCCACTTCAGCCCGTTGGCTATGGACGAAACGCCGTCCGACGTATTTCGCACGAACGCGATCTCCTCCGGGCGGACATGCAGCATCTCGGCGATAAGCGCCCGCGAACGCTCCTTTGTGTTGACCCAGTCTTGGTAGTGAAGAGCACCGTGACTTGCGACATCCCATAACTGTGTATTTATTGCCTCGATCGCCGTCGTCGGCATCGGCGAAACGGCCGCGCTGTTCAGGTACACATACTTTTCGAGAGCAGGAAATAGCGAACGGATCTCGTTATTCATTATGTAAAGGATACTACGATAGACTCCTTGGACAAGTTTGAGTACAGCCGTGTAAATGAGCGGCTCGCGTCAATTCCTTGAATGTGAGGCAGATAAGTGTTCTCATAGCGAAAACCAGGAAACATATGTGCGGACGAGCATCGCAACGCGGTAAACGCGAAGACTTTAGAAACTACGTCTACGAATTCAACCCTCAGGGCGACCTTTTTCGCGGCAATATCAAGCCGACCGAGGATGTCGAGATCGTCATTAATGACCGTGACGAAGTATCGACGGTCGAGGCCAAGTGGTGGTGTCAGCTGGACGGCACGAGGGAATGGAGTACCAAATACGCGACGTTCAATGCCAATATCGAGCGGCTCGAGAAAAGCCCTCTGTGGCGAAACCTGCTAAAGCAAAAGCGCTGCATCATGCCGGTGACGAGTTTTTACGAATGGCCAGCGAAAGGCAGGCCACCGGTCGAGGTTTTTGTAGCCGGCAGGCATCCGTTCGCGCTCGCGGGGTTATGGTCAACATGGTATGACGAGGGAGCCATGCGCCGCTCATTCGCGGTTATCACGACCGAGGCCAACGAGTTCATGTCAGCCTATCACCGGGCAATGCCGGTGGTGCTTGACGGCAAGGATATTCAAAAGGCATGGCTGCTCGAAGGCGGAATGGACCTTCTTCGTGGATTTACTTGCGATCTCGCCGCCGAGCAGCTCGGGGAAAAGCTCGAAGTGCTTTACAGATCGTAAATCAAGCCCGTAACCTGTTGATTTGCTTGACTTGCAAGCCGTTTTGACGTAAAACGTTTAGCAGTTTCCAATTACTGCAGCTAGAAGAGGTTCCCGCTCCCGTCTGGGCTTTCGTATGGCATCAAACCTGGTTTCGATCGAGCGGCGTGGATTTGGTCAGACGATGCGCAAGGACGGATGGTGGGTTCCGTCGGTGCTGACCTTTCTGGGCTTTTCGGCTTTCATCGTTTATTCGACGTGGGCGGCATTTCAGGGCGCGCACTACTCGTTCGGGCCGTATCTGTCGCCTATGTATTCGCCACTCATCTGGGAAGCGGCAAATCAGCCGCTCACGGAGCACTCATGGCTCGGAGCGTGGCCGGCCTGGATCCCGAAGATCCTGTATGCGACGCCGGCGTTGTTGATCTTGTGGGCGCCCGGCGGCTTTCGGTTTACCTGTTATTACTATCGCGGAGCCTACTACAAGGCGTTCTGGGCAGACCCGCCGGGGTGTGCCGTCGGCGAGCCGCGTTCGGGTTATCGCGGTGAGCGTAAATTCCCGCTCATCCTGCAGAACGTTCACAGGTACTTTCTATATCTCGCGCTGCTGTTCATCGTCATTCTCGCGTATGACGCTGTCGAAGGGTATTTCTTTGCTGCCGCCGACGGCCGAAGGCACTTTGGCATCGGCGTAGGTTCGCTCGTTTTGACGCTGAACGTGATATTGCTCGGCTCGTACACGCTTGGTTGCCATAGCCTGCGACATCTCGTCGGCGGGCGGCTAGACGAGATCTCAAAGCGGGCCGCGAGATTTAAGATCTATAAGTTTGTCAGCCGGCTGAACACGCGACATATGCTTTTCGCCTGGCTGAGTCTGTTTTGGGTGGGCTTTACGGACGCCTACATAAGGCTTTGTTCGATGGGCGTTTGGCACGACTACCGATTTTTTTGACACCGCGGAGACGCAGAGACACGGAGGTTAGGCAAATGCTTTCTACAGAGGTACGAGTTATTGGAGTTCTCCGCGTCTCGGCGTCTCGACGGTTCATTTCCTGATGGATTATCCAGTATTCGAACACGACGTTATCGTCATCGGCGCGGGCGGTGCGGGGCTTCGCGCCGCGATCGAAGCGTCCGCCGCGGGTGTGAGCGTCGGGCTCATCTGCAAGTCGCTGCTTGGGAAGGCCCATACGGTCATGGCCGAAGGCGGGATGGCGGCGGCGATGGGCAATGTCGACGACCGCGACAACTGGAAGGTCCATTTCTCTGACACGATGCGCGGCGGCCAGTACGTCAACAACTGGCGGATGGCCGAACTTCACGCAAAAGAGGCTCCAGACCGCGTTCGCGAACTCGAGGCCTGGGGAGCGGTATTTGACCGTACGAAGGACGGCAAGATCCTCCAGCGAAATTTCGGCGGCCATCGCTATCCGCGGCTTGCTCACGTGGGCGACCGCACCGGTCTCGAACTGATCCGCACTCTACAGGACCACGGAATCCACCAGGGGATCGAGGTCTATATGGAGGTCACCGTCCTTTCGCTTCTCAAGGACAGCGGCCGCGTCGTCGGTTGCCTCGCGTACGAGCGTGAACATGGTCGTTTCCGCGTGTTCAAAGCAAAGGCCCTCATCCTGGCTACAGGCGGCGTCGGACGGGCGTACAAGATCACGAGCAACAGTTGGGAAGGGACGGGCGACGGGCACGCATTGGCGTACGACGCAGGAGCCGAACTGATCGACATGGAATTCATCCAGTTTCATCCAACGGGAATGGTCTGGCCGCCGAGCGTCCGCGGACTGCTCGTGACTGAAGGCGTTCGCGGCGAGGGCGGGATCCTGAAAAACAGTTTAGGCAAGCGGTTCATGTTCGACGACATACCCGACAATTACAAAGATCAAACTGCCGACAACCCGGAAGAAGGCTGGCGATACGTGACCGGAGACAAGAATGCACGGCGGCCGCCCGAATTGCTGACACGAGATCACGTCGCCAGGTGTATCGTCCGTGAAGTAAAAGCAGGCCGCGGCAGCCCGCACGGCGGGGTGTTCCTCGACATCGCCTGGATCAAGGAAAAGATCCAAAACGCACCGGAGCACATAAAGAAAAAGCTCCCGTCGATGTACCACCAGTTCAAACAACTTGCCAACCTGGACATCACGACGACCCCGATGGAGATCGGCCCGACGACGCATTACATAATGGGCGGCATTCGCGTCGATGCCGACACACAGGCGTCGAGTGTCCCGGGACTTTTTGCCGCGGGTGAATGTGCTGCCGGCATTAACGGTGCAAATCGTCTGGGCGGAAATTCGCTCTCGGACCTTATCGTGTTCGGCAAGCGTGCGGGCGAGCACGCCGCGATTTTTGCAAAGGAGAACGGCCATGGAACGATCGACGCCACCGAGGTCGACCGCAGGGCAAAGGAGGCGCTCGCGCCGTTTGAACGAGAGGGCGGAGAGAACCCGTATTCAATACAGCATGACCTGCAGGAGATGATGCAGGACCTCGTCGGTATCGTCCGGAACGAGGATGAGATGATCCGGGCGCTCAACGAGATCGATGTATTGCGTAACCGTGCCGCGAACACGTTCGTGCCGGGCAACATAGACTTTAATCCCGGCTGGCACACGGCCCTCGATCTGCACAACCTTTTGACCGTGTCTGAGGCGATCGCGCGAGCCGGGATTGAACGACGTGAGAGCCGCGGCGGGCATTTTCGTGAAGACTACGAGGCCAAAGACCCGGAGTTTGCCACGTTCAACCTGTCGCTCAAGAAAGCCGACGACGGTGCGATGGATATAAGCCGTGTCCCGATCCCCGAAATGCCGGCGGAGCTTAAAAAGGTAATAGAAGAAATGGGTTAACGTTTATTAGCCGCAGATCGCGCAGATAGCCCGGGATCAGGAAGATCTGATCGATTTCATCTGCGTCATTCGCGTTATCTGCGGCTAGGTCGTGGTGGCATGAAAGCAACCTTTAAGATACGAAGAGGCGGGCGAGAGGGCGGTGAGCTGGTCGATTACGAGACCGAGGTCAGCGAGGGCATGGTCGTGCTTGACGCCGTGCATCAGATCCAGGCGGAGTCGGCACCGGATCTAGCGTGTCGTTGGAACTGCAAGGCCGGGAAATGCGGTTCCTGCTCGGCCGAGATCAACGGTATACCAAAGCTGATGTGCATGACCCGGCTCGATACTATCCCGCTTGATCAGGCAGTTACCATTGAGCCGATGCGGGCCTTCAAGCCGATCAAAGACCTGATAACCGACGTCTCGTGGAACTACGAAGTCAAGAAGCGCATCAAAAAATTCGCTCCGCGTGCTCCCGATGCTGAGGACGGAACGTGGAGAATGCAGCAAGAGGATGTCGACCGCGTCCAGGAGTTTCGCAAGTGCATCGAGTGTTATCTCTGTCAGGATGTTTGCCATGTCCTGCGTGACCACGCAAAACACGACGAGTTCATCGGGCCGCGCTTTTTGGTCTATTCGGCCGCGCTTGAGATGCATCCGCTTGACACGGCTGACCGGACAGAGGACCTCAAGGACCTCTTCGGTATCGGCTACTGCAACATCACAAAGTGCTGCACAAAGGTGTGCCCGGAGAGCATAACGATCACTGATAATGCGATAATTCCGTTAAAGGAGCGAGTTGTTGATGAGCATTACGATCCGTTGGGGCGCCTCGTAAGACTGTTTCGTAAAAAGCGATGAAGTATTCGCGTGAGCTTTGGCTCGAAAAACGAGAGAAAGGACTCGGCCACTACCTGCTTCTGGACGGTATTGTGTTTGCCGGCGGACCGTTTGCGGTGCTCATGCAGGGGATCGGATATTTCTTTTTGCGGGATGAAGGCCAGACGTTCGGGCAGTATTTTGCAACTCCTATGACATGGGCCCGGTTCTTCTTGCACGGCGTCCTATTTGGTCTCATTATCGGCTACATAAACTGGCGGCGAAATGAGAAAGCATTCGCAGCCGCCGGCAACTGAGGGTGAACTCTATGTTCGAACTAAAACCTTTACATCAGGACGCGATACCGTCAGCTCTGGAAAAGGCGGAGCGATATCGTCTTCTAAACGAGCCTGGAGCCGCCGAGAGTATTTACCTAGACATATTGGCGGTCGATCCCGATAACCAGGAAGCCCTCGAAGGCATCGTCCTCGCTATGAGCGACCGGTTTGGCAAAGACTATGCTGTGGGCGATCAACGCGTCACCGAATATCTGATGAGGATCCACGGCGACTACGAACGCAGCTACTATTCGGGGATCGTCTACGAGCGGCGGGCCAAAGCCGTTCTCGAAAAGAGCGGCGTCGGGGCCTACGAACTTTTCCGGCAGGCTATGGAATGCTTTGAACAAGCCGAATCGTCGCGGCCGGCGGGCAATGACGATGCCATTCTCCGCTGGAACGGGTGTGCTCGCGTCATTACCCGAAACAATCTCGAGCCGCGCGACATGCCGCACGATTTTCTTGAATAGCGAATTTGCTGTTGTTTCGGCACTATGCGATATTTTTATCGCTCCCAAGTTTATAAGACCAAAGATTTTTGATCAGGAGAAAGCAAATGGCAGGTAAATTTGAGATCAAGGCCGGCAAGACCGGAAAATTTCGCTTTAATCTTAAGGCCAGCAACGGCCAGATCATTTTGACGAGCGAGGCTTACGACTCGCGGGCGTCGGCCGTTAAGGGGATCACTTCGGTGAAGAAGAATGCGGCCAACGACAAGCGCTTTGAGCGAAAGTCGGCGAAGGACGGTTCTTCGTACTTTGTCCTCAAGGCGTCGAACGGCGAACCGATCGGCAAAAGCGAAATGTATAAGACAAAGGCCTCGATGGAGAACGGCATTGCGTCAGTTGGCAAAAACGCGCCTGATGCACCGGTCGTCGACGCCAAATAGCAAAGGCTGGTAATTAAGCGGCCCGTGCGACGAGCAGGGACGGTACCGATCCGGTACCTCGGATGTCTCTGGTTTTCGTGCGGGTTTGCTGTATTGAGGTTGATATGTCCAGGACGATACTCGGGGTTGAACGCCTATTAAAAGAGGAGATCGACAAGATCCGCGGCCAGCGGGTCGGGCTGGTCTGCAATCAGGCGTCGGTTCTGCCAGATACGTTTGAGCATGCCGCGGACGTTTTCGGGGCAAATGGCGACTTTACGCTGACGACACTCTTCGGCCCTCAGCACGGCATCCGCGGAGATGTTCAGGACAATATGATCGAGACGCCCCACGCCGTCGACGAGCGGACCGGGAGGATGGTGTACTCGCTCTATTCAGAGACGCGCGAGCCGACCGAGGAAATGGTCCGCGACATCGACACCTTCGTGGTCGATCTGCAGGACGTCGGTTGCCGAATTTACACCTTCGTCTATACGATGGCGAACTGCATGATCGCTGCCAAAAGATTCGAGAAAAAGGTCGTCGTATGCGACCGCCCCAATCCGATCGGCGGACTCGCGATCGAGGGCAATATCACCGAGCACGAGTTTAAATCCTTTGTCGGCCAATATGAGCTGCCGACCCGGCACGGGATGACCATCGGCGAACTTTCCTTAATGTTCAACGACCATTTCGGCATCGGCTGCGAGCTCGAGGTCGTCAAGATGGAAGGCTGGACGCGAGAGATGTGGGGCGACGAGACGGGCCTGCCGTGGATATTGCCGAGTCCGAATATTCCGACCGTCGATACGTGCGTCGTGTTTCCCGCGACGGTGCATATCGAGGGAACCGAGCTCTCTGAAGGCCGCGGCACCACAAAACCATTCGAGATCAACGGTGCGCCGTTCATCGACCCGTACGAGTGGGTAAGCGAGCTTGAAAATTTTAGGTTCGAAGGCGTCAAGTTCCGCCACAGCTTCTTCCGGCCGACATTTCAAAAATGGGGTGGAAAGACATGCGGAGGCGTTCAGATCCATGTCACCGACCGCGATTCGTTCACGCCGGTCATAGTCGGCATCGCGATGGTCAAGACCGCGCACGACCTCTACACCGAAAAATTTCAGTGGAAACAGTCGGCGTACGAATATGTCTTCGACAAGAACCCGTTCGACGTCGTATGTGGAACAGACAAGATCCGCAAGCAGATCGAATCGAGCGTTCCGCTCGCCGAGATGGCGGCTGGATGGGCTGATGGCCTCGCGGCTTTTAGAGAAGCCCGAAAGCCGTATTTGATATACTAGCCGCGCGACTCACTTCTTCTCGTCAAAAAAAACAATTGATTTCTATCCCTACTGGTAATAGTATTACCGGTAGGAGTAATACCATGCGAGTTACAACAAAGGGCCAGGTCACGATCCCGCAGGAGATCAGAGAAAAGCTCGGTATCTTTCCGGGCACTGAGGTCGAGTTTGTCGTACGTGGTGGATCGGTCAAGCTGATAAAGGTGAAACCACGAAATGGCCGCCCAACGCGGGGCGAAGAACTAGTCAAGTTCCTGACTGGCAGAGGTTCCGGAAAGATGACGACCGATGAAATAATGAAACTGACGCGTGGCTGGGGAGAAGATGATGATATTGATCGATAGCAATGTGCTATTGGACATTTTTACGATCGATCCTATTTGGTATCGATGGTCATCAGATCTGCTAGGCGAAGCCGCAAACACAAGTGAACTCGTTATCAACCCATTGATATTTGCAGAGGTCTCCATTCACTTCGCAACTGTGGAAGACCTTGACGAGACATTTCCGCCGGAGAGATTCAAACGCCGCCCCATCCCTTACGCCGCAGCGTTCCTGGCGGGCAAGGCTTATGTCGACTACAAACGGCGTGGCGGACTAAAAACCTCACCTCTGCCGGATTTTTATATCGGCGCTCACGCGGCCGTGGAGGGCCTCAAGCTTCTCACACGCGACGCCGCCCGCTACAGGACATATTTTCCTACGGTAGAGCTGATCTCGCCGTGAACCGATTTCTAAGGTACTTCTCCAATTCCACGGCGTGAAACACGATGGCTGACATCACGAGGCAAAACGCGAGTTCGTTGAGCGAAAGCGGGTGTGTTCTGAACAGCCTGTTCATCAACGGCAAATAAATAACTGCAAGCTGCAGGGCCAGCGTTAGGACTCCCGCTCCGAGCAGCGGCAGGTTCGTAAACCAACCTTGCCTGTAAAG
>JBGAVC010000078.1:0-19420 GCA_044228265.1 Pyrinomonadaceae bacterium | reverse complement strand
GCTTTCGAACAACGACTTTGGGATGTCGCTGATCACGTATCGCGAGCCGGGCAAGGACGGTTATTTTCTGCTGACGCTTTCGCCGAAGGACCAGCTTTCGGAGAAAGAGCTTGTGAACAAGGACATCATCTTTGTGCTCGATACTTCGGGGTCGATGGCCGACGAAGGCAAGATGGACAAGGCACGCAAGGCGCTGCTGTTTGGCATCAGGACGCTGCGGGACGGCGACAGGTTCAACGTCATCAACTTCGCCGGCGAAGAGCACCTGATGGAACGTGGGCTGATCGCCGCCAACGCCGAGGGCAAAAAACGCGGCGAGGAATTCGTCAGCCGGCTGAACCCGAACGGCGGCACGAACATCAACGATTCGCTGATCGCTTCGTTGAAGCAGTTTGAGAAGGGCGACAGGCCGAAGATGCTCGTCTTTATGACCGACGGGCTGCCGACGGTCGGCGTCACGAATACCGAGAGCATCATCGCCAATCTGAAAGCACAAAAGAATGTGGATGTGCGCATTTTCCCGTTCGGTTTTGGGTATGACGTCAACACGACGCTGCTCGACCGGATCGGATCGGAGAATTCGGGCATTTCGGACTACGTGCAGCCGAAGGAAGACCTCGAGGTCAAGGTCTCGAACTTCTTCTCACGTGTCAGCTCGCCCGTTCTGGCGGACCTCGATCTCGATTTCGGGCCGGTGCTGACCGAGTACACGTATCCGAGAAAGATCACGGACCTGTTTCGCGGGATGCAGCTCACGATCATCGGGCGTTATAAGAACACCAACGACCTCAAGAACATCACGCTCAAGCTGACGGGGAAGACGGGCAAGGAGACGCGGAGTTTTAACTACAGCAACCTCGATTTTCCGGTGCGTAATGAAGAGAACGACTTTTTGCCGCGTCTGTGGGCGAGCCGCCGTGTCGGATGGCTGATCGAGCAGGTCCGCTCGAACGGCGAGACCAAGGAGGTCCGCGACGAGATCGTCGAACTTGGCACGCGTTACGGCCTCGTGACGCCTTACACCTCGTACCTGGCGACCGACGGCAAAATGGCCAACGTGCGGCAGGACAGCCCGATGGCTGCCAGCATTGCACGTGACGCTTCGAAAAAGGTGGCCGAACGCAGCGGTTCCGGTGCCGTTCAGTACAGCGTCCAGCAGAACGCGATGCAGATGAACGCCCAGGTCGTCGCCGTGGAAGGAAAGGATGAAAGCGAACAGGTCGTTTTGCGTAACACGACGCAGAACCAGTTCGTTCAGAACAAGAACTTCACGAACCAGAACAACGTGTGGATCGATTCGGAATTCACCGATGGCTCACGCCTGCCGGAAGTCACGGTCAAGTTTGGCAGCGACGAGTATTTCAAACTAGTGACCTCGAACCGTGAACTCGCTCCGTATCTCGCACTTGGCAACCAGGTCGTCTTTGTGTGGAAGGGCAAGGTTTATCGCGTCACCGTGTGACGACAACATTGCGCCGGAAGGCCATTGAATAAACGAAAGTGATTTTTGTCCGGTCAGAGTTTATCCTAAAGGGCAAGGATCACTTTCTTTGTGTTTCGAGAGGAGCGGTTATCGTGCGTTTTACCTTAGCTTTTGTAATTGCTTGTTTGATCGGCTCGGTGGCTTATGGACAGGCCGGCTGGATCGCAAAGAGTACCGGCAGCGGCGGCGATCTCGTGGCAGTATATTTCACGTCCGCAACGACCGGATTTGTCGCGGGCGACGAGGGCTACCTTGCGTCGACGACTGACGGCGGCCGATCATGGACCAAATATCCGCTGAATACGACCGAGGACATCAACGAGATCTATTTTCGGAACGATAAAGACGGTTATCTTGTCGCGGGTAAGCTGTTGTTCATCACCAGCGATGCGGGCAGAACGTGGCGCTCGACAAAGATCTACCGCGACAACGATTTTGCAGCGGGCACATCGCCTGAATTCCTGAGCATCAGGTTTGCCGACAAGAAACGGGGGATGGTCGTCGGTTCGGTCCTCAACAGCGACGGCTCTGTTCGCGATTCGCTGCTGATGCGTACCGAAGACGGCGGGTCCACGTGGCAGCGGATCGCCGTGCCGACCGACAAGGAACTGATGCATCTCGACTATCACGGCAGCTCGCACGTTTGGGCCGTCGGCGACGACGGAATGATCATTTTCTCAGGCGACGGAGGTTCGACGTGGCAAGCCCAAACCTCGGGCACGACCAAAACCTTGTATAACGTCGATTTTCGCGATGACAATGATGGATTCGCCGTCGGCAAGTCGGGCACGATACTTCGGACCGTGAACGGCGGATCGACCTGGCAAACCGTCGCGACGAATTTCACGGTGACATTTCTGCGTGTGAGTTTCGCTGACGATAAAAACGGGTGGATCGTGGGTTATGGCGGCACGATGCTTCGTTCGACCGATCGCGGTATGACATGGGTCCGGCAAGAGAGCGGCACCGCTTCGAATCTCTACGGATTGATGATGACGAAGAAATTCGGCTGGGCAGTTGGAGCGAAGGGCACTGTGCTGGGCTATACGAAGTGAGATCGGCGAATTTGGTTAGCCGACCATTTGAGATAAGATATCGATCGGAGTGCATGTACAGCGCCCATTTTTTTCGCTTTTGAAAAGTTCGGGGGAGGATTATGAACGAGAAGATTAATAAACTAAAAGATGAATGCGACAAGGCTGTGGCAAATTACAGTCTTTTGAACCACCCGTTTTATCAGGCCTGGAACGAAGGCACATTGCCCGTTGAGGCACTGCAGAGCTACGCGGCCGAGTACGGTGCATTTATAAAAAGGATCCCTGCCGGCTGGCAGACGCTTGGAAAACCATCGATAGTCAAGCACGAGATCGCACACGCGAAAATCTGGAACGAATCGTTTGCCGCGGCTTTGAACACTGCCGTTAGCGAGCCCGAAATCCCGGAGGTTGGAGGACTTGTCGACACCGCCGCCGAGCTTTTTTCGCAAAAGGCGACGGCTCTCGGGGCACTCTACTGCTTCGAGGTGCAGCAGCCGTTGACGGCTCAAAGCAAAATGCGTGGCCTTGAAGAACATTATTCAGACCTGCCGAACTCGTGTTCCGATTATTTTCGGCTCCATACCGGCGACTACGACGAAGTGAGCCTATTAGCGGAGATGATGGAAGATACGAGCGAGCCGGAATCTGCTGCGGTGCTCGACGCCTGTAATAAGATGGGCAAGGCACTTTACGATGCCCTGACGGGCATTTACGAACCATTCGCGTGCGTTCCAACGGCTCATTGAACGCTTGATAGCCCAACAAAGTCCCTGTCGCGTCGACAACGCGGCAGGGATCTTTATTTGGAATATTTTCTTGCCTGAACCGCGAGTTGACCTGCGCGAGGAAGCACGTCTAGCGCTGCCGCAACGTCGCGGTCTTGATGCATAAAAACCTGCGTCGCGGTCATGGTGTCAAACATTGCCATGGCAATGTCGTAACGCAGGCGTGTCTTTATGAATTGTGACTCGGCACGGACCGTTTCGGCGGATATGTCGCTGGATCCTTTTTTGACAAATTCCGAAAATTGATCGACCAAAGCGTCTGAAATCGGCAGATCCGACAGTTCTACCTGTTTCCCGCGGCCCGCGCTCACCTGTTTCGCGGGCGATAAAAAGCCCGGGATCCGGCCGCCCATTAGGTCCCGCACGAACAGGAACACCGGATCGATAAGGGAGGCCTGCGAATTCGTCGTCGATTCGCTTCCAACAACCTCATCGGGTTCGATCCCGTCACCGCCTTTGACCCTGCGGCCGGTCAACGTAAGTGCTTCGAAATAGGGCGTGTCTATCGCCGAAGCTGTTCCGCGGCGGCTGTAATAGTCGTATCGACCGAGATCGGCATACTCCCTTTGTATCGAGCGGCCCGACGGCGTGAAATAACGTGCTGCGGTCAGGGTCAGCCCCGTTTTTTGCGGAAGATCGATCACGCTCTGGACAAGTCCTTTACCGAAAGTTCTTTGGCCGACGATCATTGCCCTATCAGTGTCCTGGAGAGCTCCGGCAACGATCTCGGACGCCGAAGCTGTGTTCTCATCCACAAGCAGAACGAGCGGGAGCGTTTCGGGTCGCAGTTCGCTCGATCGCCATTCAAAGGTCTCGGCGGCGGTTCGCCCGCGTTGAGAAACGATGAGAGTCCCGGCCGGGAGAAATTTTTCAGCCACCTTCACCGCCTGGTCGACGATGCCGCCGCCGTTTCCGCGCAGGTCGATGACCAGCGAGGTCATCCCCGAACGATGAAGATCAGCGAGGGCCGACGAAAATTCGTCCGAGGTCGTAAAGTTGAATCCCTCGGTAAGCGCGATGTAACCGACCCCATCACGAATTATGTAATGGTCCGGGATCGAAGGCTGCGAAACCAAAGTGCGACGTAGATCGAGCGTTTCGATCCGGCCAGTTCTGTTGCGTTCGATGGTCAGACGGACATTGGTCCCGACGGTGCCGCGTATCCTGTTACTCACCGTTCCGGTGTCGCTGCCGACCACTGAAACGCCGTCTACGGCCACTATTTTGTCGCCAAAACCGAGCCCTGCGCGGCGGGCCGGTGATCCTGCGAAAGTTCCCAGGACGTAGGTAAAAGAAGCGTCCTTTTCGCGATACGATTCGATCGAAATGCCAATGCCTGCATACCCGCTTTGCTGCTCGTCAAGCATTTCCTTCCATTCTGAAGAGCCATAATAGTTCGAATGCGGGTCGAGAGCGTGCAGGGCGGAACGAAGAGCACCAGACGTCAGGTCGGAGACTGAGGGCGTGCGGCCGCCGGCATAATTACTAGAGATAATGGCCTCGGCCTCGCGCAGGTCCTCCATGATACGCGCTCGGTCCCGAGCGGCGTTGGCAGCGTTCCTGGAACTTGACGATGCCGATGCTGCAAAACTGCTTCCCGCCCTTATTCTGAAGGGTTCCGGCTCGGCCGACCTGATAGTCGTCTGAGGCGACACAACGCCGAGGCCGGAAAGGATCAGAATTATGCATCGGACAGATCTCATAAATGCACGTGTGACGCCGGCGGCGACGTAAGCAGAGCAGAGTGTTCGGCAACGGTATAACCGTTATTTTTAATTGATTGCATAAACAACGATAGGCAAAGTCGTTCCACAAAGCGGGTGGTTTCAGGAACGTTTGATAAACCTCGTAAATTCGAGGAAAATGCAGTCATGTCGACAGACGATCAGGCCGTTCTCAAACATCAACTGCAGCAGTTGATCGAAACGATCGATATAACGCGATTGATGACCGAGCCGATGACCACATCGATCAAATGGCTGCTTGAGGTGTCGGCTGCGGGACTCGATTCAGAAGAGGCGTCCGTGCTCGTTCGTGACGGCGATCAGGGTGATCTGCGGTTTCTGGCGGCAACCGGAAAGGTCGCCGACCGTCTAATGGAAGTTCGCATACCGGCTGGTAAAGGGATCGCCGGATTCGTATTTTCGTCGGGTCAACCGATGGCGGTGACGGATGCCGACGACGAAAGCACGTTTTACGCCGAGGTTGACCGTCATACCGGATATTCGACGCAGACCATTCTCGCAACACCGCTTCGGTATGGCGGAGAGGTCATTGGCGTGCTCGAATACGTCAATCGCCGCGGTGCTCCACCGTACCGCCCTTTCACTTCAGACGAAATGGACAAGGCCGCGATCTATGCAGATTCGATCGCTGCGATGGTGAATGCCTACGAATCAGCCAAACTCTTCAGCGATCTGAGCGACAAGGTTCTGTCACGCAGCGGGGAAGTGCACTTTGATGAGGTTCGGCGATGGGTCGCAGAGATCCGCGGTTCGCAGGAGAACCGTGAGCGTCTCGATCTCGCAATGCTTGTTCGGGAGATCGCGATGCGGGGCGACGCCGAAAGAAAGCTGTGCCGCGAATTGCTCGAGTCAGTGATCAACTATTCTAACGAAAAGAACGAGAAGAGCTATCTGAAGTACTGATCAATGTCGGTCGACGAATCACAGTTTCTGGCGACGATGTCGGGCTACTTTAAGCCGCGGCACAATTGGCGTGAAGCGACCGGCCGCGGCGTGACCGTCGCGATCGTGGATAGCGGCGTGGACGCTTCACATCCAGAGATCCAGGGCAAGCTGGTGGAAGCTGTCGAGGCCCGGGTCGAGGGGAACCGCGTCGTTTTTGAATCGTCCACCGCTGGTGACTCTGCTGGCCATGGAACCGCATGTGCCGGCATCATTTCGAGGATCGCTCCCGATGCCAAATTCGCGAGCGTCAAGGTGCTTGGGGCCGGGGGACTCGGCGACGGCCAGGTCTTCCTCGCCGGGCTCGAATATGCGATAAACAAGCGGTACAAAGTAATAAATCTGAGTTTGGGCACTACCAAACCGCAGTTTTTCGCGCCGCTTCACGACATGCTCGACCGTGCCTACCAGGCAGGCTGCATCGTCGTCGCGGCGGCCAATAACCTGCCGCAGCCCAGCTTTCCGTCGGTCTTTTCATCTTCGGTGATCTCGGTGATCAAAAGCGAAGAGACCGACCCCTTGAATTTTGGGTTTCGGTTTGGAGAGGTCATAGAATTGACCGCGCCGGGCGTGAACGTGAGAACCGCATGGCTTGGAGGCGGCCACAGAAATCTGACGGGAAACAGCTTTGCGTGCCCCCATATCGTCGGTATCATCGCGCGGTTTGTCGAGGGTTACCCAAACCTGACGCCGTTCCAGGTAAAATCAGCACTCTACGCGATCGCCCGCGAAAACACCGAGCGACCGAACTGACAGGTCTCGCCGGGCTATTTCCCAAAATCTTCTGCAGACGCCGGGTCAAGTTCCCATCGATGGATGTCGCGTTCGTGGATCTTTGATTCTGAGTGCAGCGGTTCGTCGTCCTGATAGGTCAAGCCCACCGCTCGGCCGAGGTCCTCGACCACGCTCTGATCGGGCGTCGGATTGTCACCGCCGACCGACTCTTCGCCAACGTCTGCATCTTCCCACGCTGCGTCTATGTCACCGCCCGACAGAACGGGCGAGGTTCCGTGAGTCTCTCGCAGTTTTCTTGCCAGCTGATCACTTCCAGGATCGCCAAGATCGGCAACGTCTTCAAATTCTTCGCGGACCTCTTTTTCGATCCGTGTTTCGTCCGTCTTTTTCATGATCTTGAACCTCCGTCATGCCCTTTTGTAGATGATACGTGTGAGGCCCTGCCAACAAGCCCGTTCCTCACTGTCAGTGCGCCGTTCAGCTTTTATCCTATGCTCTCGGCGTCGGATAATCTAGTGGCGCTGGTCACAATCGCGCGGTTCTTTTTGAAGGAATGCTCGGGGGCGTCAGTTTTGCAATTTACCCTTCAAAATGTTCTGATAAACACATGCTGTGAAGGCGACCGAGGGAGGCCGCGCACTACTAAAATATGTCTGAAGCGTTCAAATTACCTGACCTCGAACTCGAAGAATACAGCCTCGCGAACGGCTTGAAGGTGGTTCTAAATCCTGATCCCGCTGTCCCTGTCGTGTCCGTTGCGGTCTATTACAACGTCGGCTCCCGCAATGAGCGCGAAGGCCGCACTGGGTTTGCTCACTTATTCGAACATATGATGTTCCAAGGGTCGGAAAACGTGCCCAAAGCCGGCCACTTTCAGTACATCATGAAGGCCGGCGGAACGATGAACGGCACGACCTCGAGCGAGCGAACGAACTACTACGAAACGCTTCCGGCCAGCCAACTCCCGCTTGCCTTATGGCTCGAATCCGACCGAATGCGTAGCCTGGCCGTGACGCAGGAAAACCTCGACAACCAACGTGAGGCGGTGAAAGAAGAGAAGCGGCTTAGGTACGACAACCAACCATACGGTCAGATCTTCGATCTGATCAACGAGATGATCTACACCAACTTCGCCAACAGCCATTCGACCATCGGTTCGATGCAGCATCTGGACGAAGCAACTGTCGAAGATGTACGAGAATTCTTTCGCATTTACTACGCACCGAATAACGCCGTGATAACACTGTCCGGCGCCTTCGATCCCAACAAGGCCAAGGAACTGATAGAGACATATTTTGGCGACATTGCCAGTCAGCCGCTGCCGCCGCCGCTCGATGTGAGCGAAACGCCCGAGGTCGCTACAAGTTATCGCGAGTGGGAAGATAAGTTGGCGCCTTTTCCCGCGTTCCTGATCGGATGGAAGATCCCGCCGCGCCGTACTCCGGAGTTCAACGCTCTCTATCTGGCCGGAAAGATGCTCTATGACGGCGAAAGCTCGCGCCTCTACCAAAAACTTGTGAAAGGAAAGGAGTCGGTCATCCAGCTATTTGGATTCACAGACGAACGGCGAGGGCCGTCAAGCATTTTCATTGGGGCGATACCAAAACCCGAAGAGGACTTGAGCAAGATCCGCGAGACGATCATGCAGGAGATCAAGGACCTTGCAACCAACGGGCCCGCGCCGAGTGAGATGGAGAAGATCGAAAATCAGCTGCTCAACGACACCGTCCGGATGCGTCAGTCGTCCATGTCACGGGCGCAGCAAATCGCGGAGTTTGCCCTATACGACGGCCAACCGACGCTCATAAATACGGAACTAGGTGAATTGCTCGCCATAACCCCGGAACAGGTCCGAAATGCCGTGGCCAAGTACTTGAATACCGAAAATCGAGCGCTGCTTGACGTTGTACCAGCAGGAAAAGGATAGATCTATGACGCCCGCATTGCGTAAGAACCCGCCGCCGCCGCTCGAAGCCATCAAGTTCGACGTTCCGAAGCCTTACCAGACAACATTGGATAACGGCCTGCGGCTTATTTTGATCGAACATGAGCGACTCCCTCTTGTAAGCTATCGCCTTGCATTTATGTCCGGCGAGACGAGCGAGCCTGCCGACCTGACAGGACTCGCTTCCGCAACAGCCGCCCAGGTGACCGAGGGGACAGAAGAATACACAAGCCTGCAGCTCGCCGAAAAGGTGGAACGTCTCGGAGCCAGCCTAAATGCGAGTTCGTCGGACGATTTCACGATCGTTTCGGCATCAAGTCTTTCGCTCTACAGCTCCGACGTCCTGCATCTTTTGGCCGAAGTCGTGCTGCGGCCTATATTTCCCGAAAAGGAATTGGACCTGTACAGGCGAAACACCATTGAGAACCTTAAGTTCCAGCGCTCTCAGCCCGGATTCTTAGCCGGCGAACAGGCTTCACGATTGATATACGGCGACCATCCGTACTCGCGATATTCACCAAAGGCATCCGATATTGAAAAACTGACGCGCGAATCGCTTGCCGCTCATCATGCCGCCGCATTCATTCCGAACAACGCGATGCTGATCGTTGTGGGCGACATCAAGCGGGACGAATTCATCGCGGAGATCAATGAACTGTTTGGAGACTGGGAAAAGGGAACTCCTGCGGCGAGGGAATTCGCCAGCCCGCCGCAGCGTCAGGACCGCAGCCTCACGATAGTGGACCGTCCGGGATCGGCACAGTCCAACATCGTGCTAACCCATTTAGGTGTCGATCGTTCCGATCCGGACTATTTCCCTCTGATCGTGATGAACCAGGTCCTCGGGGCGGGCGCGTCTTCCAGGGTCTTTATGAACCTTCGCGAAGAAAAGGGCTATACCTATGGTGCCTACACGCGGCTTGAATTCAAGAAACTCGCGGGCGATCTGGAAGCTACCGCTGAAGTGCGAACGGCAGTGACCGGCGATTCTTTGAAAGAGTTCTTTTACGAACTTGAGCGTATCCGTGTCGATAAGGTCGGCGAAGACGAACTTGCCGACGCGAAAAACTTCCTCACCGGAGTTTTTCCGATCCGCGCCGAGACGCAGGAAGGCCTGACGAATCTTATCCTTAATCAGTATTTATACGGACTGCCCGAAGATTACTTGCAGACATATCGTGACAAGATAAATGCTATTACTGTCGACGAAGTGCTTCGTGTGGCGCAAAAGCACATCCGGCCAGATGAAATGGCGATCGTTATCGTCGGAGATGCCGAGGAGGTCCTGCCGCAAGCAAAGGAATTTGCGGGATCGGTGGAGATCTTTGATACGGAAGGCGTCAAGCAGGATGTGGCAAAGTACGAAACGGCCGGTTCGGGAGGAACCGCGGATGTCGGCGGGGAATGGTCGCTGAAGATCGACTTTCAGGGCCAGGAAATGCCGGTTTCACTGACGCTTGAACAGTCGGGCTCGCTTGTGAATGGAAATCTGGTGACGACCATTGGCAATGGAAGCATCACCGGCGGCCAGGTCTCCGGGAGCAAACTCACCGCGACCGCGAATGCCGAAATGATGGGACAGTCGATCAATTTCGAGATATCGGGCAAGGTCGACGGTAACACGATGAGCGGAACTATCTCAGCGCCGCTGGTAGCCGAACCGCTCCCATTTGTAGGAAACAGGAATTGATCTCTCCGCCCTGTTAGATCGCTTATCTCTTCGCTCTTTGCGATCTTGGCGTCTTTGCGTGACAAAAACCGTTTCACACAAAGACGCAAAGAACGCAACGTAGCCGTCTCGCATTACTGCGGCTGAACGAACTGGATGATCGCAAAATTGGCTCCGGACGGGTCGGTGACCATCGACATGCGTCCGACGCCGGGAGCGTCGAATGGCGGAACACGCACGCCACCACCGTTCGATTTTATCTTCTCTACGGTCTCATCTGCGTTATCTACAGCGATATATGTCGTCCAGTGAGACGGCGGAGGCTCGGGGCCCCATTTTTCGTCGATCGCCATCATGCCGCCCACGGCTTTTCCGTCGAGGTGGATCTCTTTATATTCCATCGGCGTGACTTTTGATTGCTCCAGGTTCCAACCAAAAAGTTTTGAATAAAATTCGAGCGAGGCCTGGAGATCGCGTGTCGCAAGCTCGCGCCAGCAAACCGCTCCGTGTCCGGGTATTTCAAATTCGGCCATAATGTCCCTCCTTAATTTTTCATCCTAAAGGTCGCGACCATCGCTCCTGAAGGGTCTTCGATTATGCTCATGCGGCCGACGTTGGGCACATCCATCGTTTTGTGTACCTTGCCGCCCAATTCTTCGACGCGTTTCGCGGTCTCGTCCACGTCGTCAACCGCGACATACGTCATGAAATGCGGCGGAGGCGGATTGCCGCCGAACCATGCCGGATCGATCTGATAAAGCCCGCCGATTGGATTGTCTCCGCCGGTACAGAACTCTCTGTAGTCCATTCCCGGAACGCTGGCGCCGTCCGACTTAAACTTCCAGCCGAACACATTCTCGTAGAACGCCTGGCATTTGTCGGCGTCGTTGACGCCAATTTCGGTCCAGACGAATTCACCTTGTTTTGGCAATGGCCATCCGGCCATTTCGCTTGCTTGTTCTGCCATATTTGTCTCCTTAAAGCCTGATATGGTGGGAAGCCCTCTTGTTATAGAAGTTAGATATTACTACGCACTCTCGTCATTTTTGTTTTAGCGGCCGGAGATCGAGATCGCCGGCCGCTTAAGCGGCAAAGGAAACCGAACTTTAGGTGGGAGTGTCGGTTTATGGAGGATGACCGAACGGGCCGGTAAAAGCATCGATTACCCTCGCCGGATCTTGTGGCCTAGCCGGCACGCCGTATTGGCATCGGTGCCGAAACGGCCGCATCCCGGAGCTTTGACTGAAGGTGGTCGATCAGGTTCGACGCGGCCCTCTTCGAAAGCTCATCGACCCGGCATCGCAGCAGCAAACTGCACTCGGCCTCCGCGTCGAGTCCGGCCTCCCGCGAGATCGCCCTTATCATGCCCAATTGCTTGGTCGTCACCATGTCACCGAGCGTTTTCGAGATAGGATCGTCGATCGATAGCGGCTGTGGGGCGTCAAGCTCTTCGATCTGTTCCTGTCCGACTGCATCGAACTCGCGTTTATATAACTCGCGGGCGATGCCAAACTTTACAGCCGCTCTTTTCAGCGCGTCATGTTCGGCTTTTTTGATGCCCATCTCGCTATTCGCACGGCCAGTACCTATGCCTTCGCGTGTGACGCCGTCGATCGTGATCGCAACGGTGATCGTGACAAATTCGCCGATCGCTCTGATGTCCTTGACCGTGTGTTCCCAGTTGGAGGCGTGTTCATCGAGGATGTCGGCGACGGTGTGCCACTCGACATAGTCGACCATATGCAGATTGCCGGAGCGATCGCGCCGCGCCGCCCGCTGACGGACCAATTGCGGATCCACGCTATTGCGAAGCTCGCGAAGCGTCGTAGAAAAATCCAGTACATTGCTCTCGCGGATTTCCGCTGCTGCTTCGGTCTCTTTTGGCGGTTGAATTTGCTTTTGCTGTCTCATGTAATTTTCTCCTGATGTGTTTTCCAAAAGCGAACTGCTCAAGATCTATTGTTTTTGGGGCCGGACGCCTTTCATCCGGTGCCCTTGATCTCGTACATCTCGCTCCCTGTTCGCCGCGGCAAGGCATCTCGCGACTCAGAAATTAGTTGTCAAAAGATGCTGCCGGATCCTCTCGGATACGTTGCATCCATGCAACAATGTAGCAGATAAATTTTTTAGTTGCAAGCGTGAAACGAGGTGTTGCAATTAAAAAAATACTGTGTTATGTTTTATCCGTGAAATATGCCATGCACTCATGGTACGCACAAATCATGGAGGATAAAGGAGAAAATGGGATTCAAGAACGAAAGATTGATCGATACGGTCGAACTCGGCCGAGCGATAAAAAGGCACCGCGAGGAACTCGATCTCAGCCTGCGTGACGTGGCCGACCTTACCGGCGTTTCCGCGTCCACGCTTTCACGTATAGAGAACGGCACAGGCCGGCCGGATGCCGATAATATCGCTCGTCTGACGCAATGGCTCGATATGCCGGTGGACCGGCTGATGCGCGGTAATGATGAATCGGTCGAACCGGTCATCTATTATCCACACGAGCCGACGCCCGAAATTGTCGAAGCGCATCTCAGGGCAGACCGAAAGCTCTCGCCCGAGACTGCCGAGGCGCTCTCTGAGCTGTTCAGGGTGGCATACCAACAATTCAGCAAACCTAGGAAATAGTTGATTTCACACGAGGCGATGATGACACGAGACAACGAGATGAACTTTGGCGGGAGCTGTTCGATCGACACGACATTTGTGTTGTTTTTTCTCGCTATTGAATTGGGGCGAAGCGCGGACTTTTTTGCGTTCGACACACTTTTGATGGCGATCACTACCTTGATGTTCGCTGTTTTGCCGTATTTTGTTCCGTCAACGGTAGAGCCTCCGGCATTTGGTCAATGGCTCGTCGGCCGCGGGGTCATCGCATTGTTTGGTGTTTTTCTCGGTGTCGGATTTCAAAAGGCTATAGGCACGATCCTGCCGGACACCCTGTCTCTCTTGCCGATGACGTGTTTGATAGTAGCCGCAATTGCAAGCTGCTATTTTCAATTCTATGGTTTGATGAAGCTCCGTTTGGCCAAATAGGCAAAAGGCGCCAAACGCGAGACAGACAAAAGGTCTGCGAGTGTTTCGGGAACACTCGCAGACCTTTTTCAATTAGATGGTGTCGATGTTACGCAACGACCTTGTCGGAAACAAGTCGACCAGTGATCTCCTCGGAGCCATTGGCGTTTACAACTTCATAAATCGCCCGGACCTGCAGGACAAGGTCGAGGTACTGCGCCGGAGTCAGAGCCTGCGCTCCGTCGCACAAGGCCTCTTCCGGGCACGGATGGACTTCGATGATCAGGCCGTCGGCCCCGACAGCCACGCCGGCCCGAGCCAATGGCGTGACCATGTAGTTGTGACCTGTTCCGTGTGACGGGTCGACAATAACCGGGAGGTGGGTCATCCGGTGCACAGCCGGAATTATCGATAGGTCGATAGTGTTCCGTGCATGATTTGCGAAGGTACGGATCCCTCGTTCGCAAAGAATGACGTCATAATTTCCCTCGGCCATGATGTATTCGGCCGCGAGCAGCAGTTCGTCGAGCGTTGCAGAAAGCCCACGCTTAAGGAGTACCGGCTTTCTTGTCCTGCCGACGTATCGGAGCAGTGAGAAATTCTGCATATTTCGGGCGCCTATCTGAATGCAGTCGCCGTATTTCTCGACCGCGTCGACGCCGTGTTCATCCATCGCTTCGGTCACGATGTTCAAGCCAAATTGGTCACGGACCTCGGCCATCATCTTGAGCCCCTCTTCACCCAGACCCTGAAAAGCGTATGGTGACGTCCGGGGTTTATAAGCTCCACCGCGAAAAAATCGTGCTCCGCTTGCGGCTATGGTCTCCGCGGTCGTGAATAACTGCGAATGGTTCTCGATCGCACACGGACCGGCAATGATCGCGAGCTCGGGGCCGCCGATCGTCGCGTTTCCGACCCTGACGACCGATCTCTCCGGCTTAGCGTCCTTTGAGATCAGCTTGTATGGTTTTGTGACGCGAATGGCATCGGCAACGCCTGGCAGGTTCTCGAAATGCGTCGGATCAATTGCCCCGCGATTACCTGTGATACCGATCGCCGTGCGATTTTCACCCGGTAATTGATGCCCGCGGAACCCGAGTGTTTCGACCACGCTCAAGACCCGTTCTATATCGGACGCTGTGGCGTCCGGCTTCATAACTATCAACATAAATTGGATGACCCCTTATGGTACAAAAACATTAACTCTAAGTTTCACGGCCGCAGTTTGCAAACTAAGGCAACAAACCCCGGACGAATTCACTAACCTCGGCGATCGGGTCGGCGGCCGTTTCGATCGTTGCTTCGATGGCCGATCCTACCACCGCGGCATCCGCGTACTTCCAGACGTCTGAAATTTGTTCGCGAGTGGAAATCCCAAAACCGACCGCGATAGGAAGATCCGTGAATTGTCTGGTTCGGCGTACCAAAGTTTCGGCCGTTTCGCTCGTCGTTTCCCGAGCTCCGGTCACACCGGCCCGCGAGACTGCGTAGATAAATCCGCGAGCATGGCTGCAGATCCTTTCGAGCCTCTCATCGGTGGTCGTCGGAGCCACAAGCGAGATCAGATCGATGTCATTTGCGGCGAAACAATCCGATATTGCGGCGGCCTCGTCCTCGATCACGTCGGTGAGCAAAACGCCTTCGATCCCGGCATCTTTCGCTGCATCGACGAACTTGTCGAGGCCGAATCGAAGGATCGGGTTGAAATAGCTGAAGAGCACGAGCGGGACTGAACTCGACTTTCTAAATTTCGCAGCGAGTTCGATCACGTGCTCGAGGCTGATGCCGGCTTCGATCGCACGCTGCGATGATCTCTGGATCGTCGGGCCATCCGCCATTGGGTCGCTGAAAGGCACCCCAAGCTCGATGACATCCGCTCCGTTAGCGGCGAGGGTCTCGACGATCGAAAGGGAAGTCGCGAGATCGGGATCACCTGCGGTCACAAACGGGATGAATCCGCCTCCGCGCCGCTTGGCGTCGATGAGAGTTTGCGTGATCAGGCTCATCTCGCGCGTTTGGCCATCTCCTCCTGGACAGTGTGTACGTCCTTATCACCGCGGCCTGAGAGATTAACGATCATGATCTCGTCCGATCTCATTTCCGGAGCCGTCTTTATCACGTATGCCACGGCGTGAGACGACTCCAACGCCGGTATAATTCCTTCGGTCTCGGCGAGCCGCGAAAATGCTGAAAGGGCGTCGTCGTCGGTTACCGAAGTGTACTCGACTCGTTCAAGGTCATGTAAATACGCATGTTCGGGTCCGATCGACGCATAGTCGAGCCCCGCGGAAACCGAGTGTGTCAGAGCTATCTGGCCGTTATCATCCTGTAAAATGTAGCTTTTCGTTCCTTGAAGCACACCGACGGTTCCGTCCGCCATAAACCTCGCGGCGTGCTCTCCAAGTTCCGGGCCTCGTCCGCCGGCCTCGACACCGACCATCCGGACATCGTCATTCAAAAAAGGATGAAATAGCCCGATCGAATTTGATCCGCCGCCGACACAGGCAACAAGTAAGTCCGGCAAGCGGCCTTCTTTTTCGAGAATCTGCTGACGTGCTTCGCGACCGATCACACTTTGCAAGTCGCGGACCATGAGCGGGTAAGGATGCGGCCCGAGAGCCGACCCAAGCAGGTAATAGGTCGTGTCGACGTTTGTGACCCAGTCACGAAGGGCCTCGTTTATCGCGTCTTTCAGCGTTCGCGAACCCGAATCAACGCCCCGAACTTCTGCACCCAATAAACGCATGCGAAAAACGTTCAGCTCCTGCCGCCGCATGTCTTCGGTTCCCATGTACACTACGCATTCCAGCCCAAACAACGCACACACGGTTGCCGTCGCGACTCCGTGCTGGCCCGCACCTGTTTCGGCAATTATCCGTTTTTTGCCCATTCGCCGAGCGAGCAGGATCTGGCCGATGCAGTTATTTATTTTGTGCGCGCCCGTGTGATTCAGGTCTTCGCGCTTAAGGTAGATCTTGGCACCGCCGAGTTGTTCCGAAAGCCTTTTCGCAAAGTAGAGCGGTGTCGGGCGGCCGGAATAATTTCGCAGCAGATCGTCAAATTCCGCATGAAATGCGGGGTCGTCACGAATCGCCAGATAACCCTCCGTCAGTTCGTCGAGAGGCGCAACGAGCGTCTCGGGCACGAATCGCCCGCCGTATTCATTCCAATAGCCCTTTTCATTTGGCTCGTAATTCATATCGTTTTTCGTACTGCGTCGATAAACTGTTTTAGTTTTGCCGCATCTTTCTTACCGGGCTCCGATTCGATCCGGCTGCAAACATCGACCGCGTATGGCCGCACGGTCCTGATCGCCTCGCCTACATTTTGCGGCGACAGACCTCCGGCGAGATAGACGTCAGGAAATAGCTTGCTAACTGCCCTCGCGGCCGACCAATCGAAAGTCTCGCCTGTACCTCCGCGGGCCTTTTCCGAGTAGCTGTCTAGCAAGATCGCGTCTGCGCCGAGCGCGGCCAGATCTTCGCGCTGAAATTCCGGGGAAACGCCAAAAGCTTTGATTACAACGATCTGCCGCAGCTTTTTTATCTCGGCAATAAATGCTTCATCCTCGTCGCCGTGCAGCTGGACGGCGTCGAGTCCAACCTCGTCGACGGTTTTACACACTGTTTCAATGGTTTCGTTAACGAAAACGCCGACTTTGAATACACTGTCGGGTAGTGCAGCGGCAATCGCATGAGCCGCTTCGCTATCAATATACCGCGGACTCTTCGGATAAAAATTGAAACCCAACTGATCGGCTCCATAATCGACGGACAGCTTTGCATCCTCGAGATTTGTTATCCCGCAGATCTTGATCTGTGTGCGTTCGTTTTCGTCATTCGAACCTTGCTCTTTCTTTTCGTCACGTAAACGTGTGGCGAGATACCAAACGATAAATATGTTGAGGGCGAGGATGCCGACCCGAACCCAGGTGAACTTTTCAAAGATTTCGTATAGCTCAACCGGGATCAGCAAGGCTGTCAGAATCGCGGTCAGGTACTCAGCCCAACGTTTTTGCAGCCAGAGTCCAATACCCTCGACATACAGCAGCGAAGCGTAAACGGTGGCTCCGGCGCTGATCTCGACAACCTGTGTATTTCCAAAGCCCACGAGGCGTTCAAGTGTCGCATGCACGTACCGGTTCGCCAGATCGATGCCGTGACGTGTTACAAAATCCTCGGCCCATGCGTGCACGTCACGGTTGAAAAGGGAGAGCAGCTTATACGCCACCACTAGCAGGATCGTGGCCTTTATCACTTTTTCGAGAGAGATAAGGTGGATCGTCCACGTCCGTTCCCGACGGGTCTGATTTTTATATCTAAGGTGCGGCCTGCTCAAACGAACCTCCTCAGGGTCTCGGCCGCGTCCTTGGACCGCATAAGCGTTTCACCGATCAGGAATCCGTCAAATCCGAGTTCTCGAAGCTCATCGAGTTCATCTCGACTCGAAAGCCCGCTTTCCGCGACCATCAGAACATCATTCGGGCGACGTCGGATCAGATCTCGCGAAACGTCGAGTGAGACATCAAGCGAGTGCAGGTTGCGATTGTTCACTCCGATGATATCGACTCCAACGGCCAACGCGGTTTCCATTTCGTTTTCGTCGTGAACTTCGACCAGAGCATCCATGCTGAGCTCGTGAGCTGTCCCAAGTAGCTTTCTCAATTCGGCCTCGGAAAGTGCCGCGACGATCAAGAGAACGCAATCGGCACCGGCTGCTGCTGCTTCGTATATCTGGAACTCGTCAACAGTAAAGTCCTTGCGAAGTAGGGGAAGTTCTGTCGCCCGGCGAACGTTCCTTAGGTCATCAAGTGAGCCGCCAAAAAACTCACCCTCAGTCAAAACGGAAATCGCAGCAGCCCCGCCCTTTTCGTAACAACAAGCAACGTCCACGGCATCGATTTCGTCATTGATGATCCCCTTAGAAGGCGATGAGCGCTTGATCTCCGCGATTATGTTGTTCCGCCCGTTTTTTCCGAGGGCCGCTCGAAATCGATACGGAGTGGCATCCGTCCGAACCTTTTCGGCATTTCGGATGACTTCAGCAGCCTCGCCCCGTCGTTTCTGAAGCCCGACCTTTTCGCGAGTAATGCCGATGATCTTGTCGAGGAAGGTCACGCTCATTCAATTTGTCGCTTTCGCCAACGCGGATAGTTTTTTCATCGCCGCGCCGCTTCTAACGCTTTCCTTTGCGATACAAAACGCTTCCGGTAGATCCGCAGCTGAGCCTGCAACGAAAATGGCGGCGGCGGCGTTTATCAGGACCAATTTTTCGGCGTCGTTGTCTCGTTGCTTATTGTCCAGTATCTCACGAACCAGCCGAGCGCTTTCGACCGCGGGAAGGCTTCTCGGCAGTTCGCCGCTCGTCGTTTCCGACCCAAAATCCGAAGCGTTGACCGAAAGCACGTTCACTCCGTTGTCATGGACATCGGCGATGAATGTCCGACCATACAACGCTATTTCGTCGAGGCCTTCTTCGCCGAAAACTACCCATGAACGCTTCGTCCCTAACCGGGCCAATACTCTTGCAGTCTTTTCTACTCGTTCGTTTTCCCAAACCCCGATCATTTTATGCTCGGCTCCGGCCGGGTTGCACAACGGGCCGAGGTTGTTAAAGATCGTCGGACGGCCCAACGCCCGCCGGGCTCGTGCCAGGCTCGGCGAAAGTGAATGGAAAAGCGGTGCGTACATAAAGCAGATACCGATATCATTGAGACACGCTTGCGACTTTTCCGGCGAAACATCGACATTGATCCCCAAATTCGCCAGCACGTCCGCGCTCCCCGAACTGCTTGTCGCGGCCCTGTTGCCGTGTTTCGCGACGGGTACACCAGCCCCGGCGATGACGAAAGCGGCGGCGGTAGAGACGTTGAACGTTTTAGACCTGCTACCGCCCGTACCAACGATATCGACCACGTTTGGCTTGTCTGATGAAATCCTTTTCATACGGGCACGCATGATCGTCGCCATCGCAAAAAGCTCGTCCTCGGTCGTTCCTTTGACGTTCCAGGCCACGAGCAGCTCAGTGATCAGCTTTTCGTCGTCACTTTTGATAAGCGAAT
>JBGAVC010000077.1:0-19217 GCA_044228265.1 Pyrinomonadaceae bacterium | reverse complement strand
CGGGTCATCTGCTGCGACAGGCGGCCTCGGGTCGGGCGTTCGGGTCACTCAGCGACCCTTCTACCGAGCGGCAAGGTTATCGTAGCAGGCGGTCGTAACCCTACTAGTTATCCCGCAAACGCCGAGCTTTACGATCCTGCATCTGGAACGTGGACCGCGAGGGGCAGCCTCTGGACCGCCCGTGAACGTCATACGGCGACGCTGCTGCCCAATGGCAAAGTGCTCGTCGCGGGGGGCTGGAACAATTCAGCCATGAAGAGTTCGGAGATCTTTGACCCATTGTCAACCTCTTCCAGTATTAGGGGCCCGGCGGATTTTGACGGCGACCGCAGGACCGACGAAGTGGTGTTTAGGCCTTCGGATAATATTTGGTATATGCACGACTCGAGTGTTGGATATACGGGCTTTCAATTTGGGGCGTCGGGTGATGTCCTCGCACCGGCAGATTTTACGGGGGACAAGAAAACCGACGCCGCGGTGTTTCGGCCGTCGACAGGAACCTGGTACGTGATGAAGAGCGAGAACCGTACCTTTTACGGAGTCCAATTCGGGGCGAATGGGGATATTCCGGTGCCAGGGGGACTTCGACGGAGACGGCAAGGCGGATTTCGCCGTTTATCGTCCCAGCGAAGGCATGTGGTACCTGCAGCAGTCAACGGCAGGTTTTGCGGCAATAGAGTTCGGAGCATCCGAGGACAGGCCAACGCTTGGTGATTTTGACGGTGACGGAAAGACGGATATCGCGGTGTTCCGGCCGTCGACCGGGGTTTGGTATCGGCTGAACAGTTCCGACGGCTCGTTCTTTGCCGCGGAGTTCGGCATGTCCAGTGATAAGGTCGTGCCGGCGGACTACACCGGCGACGGAAAGACCGATATAGCCGTGTGGCGGCCCTCGGACGGGACGTGGTACGTGCTCAAGAGCGAAGACCTCGTTCTATGGTGCTCAATTCGGCATGTCAGGCGATCTGCCCGTTCCCGGCGATTATGACGGCGACGGAACCGCGGACTTTGCCGTTTACCGCCCGAGCGAGGGGATCTGGTATGAGCAGCGGTCAACGTCGGGCTTCAACGCCTTCCCTTTCGGCACCGCCGAGGACAAGCCGGCGCCGAATGCGTTTGTTTATTGATGCACTAATTCCAGAATAATTCCACGTTATCGACGTTTTTTACTTGATAGGCGGCGTATAATAAAGCCAAGAGCTAAACGGCGTGCTTTTTGTCTTTGACAGTATTTTCGCCAGCGGCCTCACCGGTTTCGAACCTGCCCCCTTCGTTTGGTGAATCGTTTCCAAGAATTTCGAGCAACCGTGTCCGCCTCCTTCATATGAATTGGTCGATCAAACATAAGATCCTCGGGACGATTATTTGATTTGCACGCCCGGCAGTCGTGCACGGCTGCGGTGTAATCTGGATGCCAACCGCCGACCTTTCCAACACACTGCGACGAGGCCGACAGACGAACTTATATAATGTGAAATACGTGATCATCGAACAATTCCTCTTATGCAAACAGCCCTCAAATTGAGCATCCAACCGATGCTTTCTGTACCCCGTTGGACGTTGCTTTTGACTGCTCTTATGCTCATGGCATCATCCGGATTAACTGCGGGCGTCCCTGATCTTTCATTCAATGCCCATGTCGAAACTACGACCTATCTCGACAAGAGAGTAAGCTCCCTAATTGCGTGCCCAGACGGAAAGATAGTTGCGGCAGGCACTTTCAACACTTATAACGGTCAACACGTGGGCGGGCTTATCCGACTAAATCCGGACGGAACACTCGACCCTACATTTAATAACAATCTTTTCGTGAGCCCAATTACACCGATAATGTTGCTGGACTCGAGCGGCCGATTGTTGGTAGCGGGCAGTTTTACATTCACAGACGGAACGAGCTATACAAACAAGATTTTGCGACTCAATCAAGATGGAACGCTCGACAATAGTTTCGTTTATCAGCTTACGGGTTCTATACATGATTTCAAGATCGACGCGGCCGGCAGGATCGTTGTGGGTTCAGGTAGCGCCCTTCATTACGACCAAAATGGAATTAGTATTGCATCGAGGTACTTTAGGCTCTTTGACAATGGCGATGTCGACCTCTCGTTCTCACCGCAGCTTCTGGGCAATGCGACGGCGAATCTCGTATTTACCGCTACGCAAGACAACAAATTACTATATTTGGGGTTCGACAGCGCGAACGGTCAACAGAAGATCTTTCGAATTAATGAGGACGGCTCACCCGATAACTCATTTGATTGCGTTATCTCTAATGTGCATTCGATCACTGAACAGATCGACCATAAGATATTGGTCCTGCTTGACAAACAACTGATCCGGTTGAATCAGGACGGAAGCATGGACGCAGGTTTTACACAGCCCGCGACTTTTCAGTCCTTTTCCCGACAGTTGTTCTTGCAGAATGACGGCAGGATAACAGTTTCGCATACCCTTACATCCCCTAACGGAATGCGGATCCGACGATTTTTGCCGAGCGGGCTGCCCGACCCCAGTTTCACTGCCTACGATATCTTTGACATTTTTCAACCGTCCATATGTGCGCTTTTCGGGGACGGATCTGTTGTCAATGGAGATGGGAGCGACGGCAGTACCCCGTCAAACAAGTTCATTCGATTGCTGCCAAGTGGAATTCAAGATCCTACGTTCAATATTAATGGCACGGGCTTTCAGAGCGTTCGAGCGGGCAAGGTCCGAACAATAAGAGTCCAAGCCGATGGAAAGATCCTCATTGGCGGGGACTTTGATCGTGTAGCCGGTGCAGTGCGAGCCAAAATAGCTCGTCTTAACAGTGACAGTTCGCTCGATTCGTCGTTTCAGGTGAATACCATTGCTTCGGGAAACTACTTCTCGACACTAACTGACGTGTACAACATTACCGCCCAAGGTGACGGCAAGGTTCTTATCAGCGGCAGATTTGCCTATTTCGTTAATGGAGTCCAGAAACAAAACGTTGTCCGTTTGCTTTCCGACGGAACAATAGACCCAACTTTTGTGCCCTCGTTGATCATTAACGAGTACTTTAGTGTTACCAGTCTTTCGACGAACAAACCGGTGCAGAGCGCGGATCAGAAGGTGCTCGTGGGAACGACGCGGCTCAGTCTGACGGATACTATGAGTACTCCGTTACTTCTTGACGTCGGAGGCACTCGGGTCACATCCTTCAACCCAGGGCTCTTCGCCTCTAGCAATACCGTCGTCGTTTTCGACCTCGCTGTGCAATCGGATGGGAAAATTCTGGTTGCCGGCAGAAACGACAATATCGTGGGCGTCAATTCTATTTCCAGCGGCTTCATAGCCCGGCTCAATTCGGACGGAACGACGGACACTGCTTTTCAACGTCTAGAGTTTAACGGTCAACCGGTATTTGCGCTTTCAGTCTTATCGAATGGCCAGATACTGATCGTGACCCGAACGTTATCGCAGAGTCTGGTCTACAGACTCAACTCAGACGGTACCGTTGACGGTTCGTTCAACACCGGAGCGGGCGCGAACGGAAAGATAAATGCTTTGGAGGTATTGGCGAGCGGGAAATTGATAGTGGCCGGTTTGTTTACAACGTATAACGGACAGCCAAGGCGCAACCTAGCAATGCTCAACTCCGACGGATCATTAGACTCCGACCTTGGTTTGGTCAATGGCGAAGTGCTGTGTGTAACGGTCGACGGTCAAGGTCGAATGCTGATAGGCGGACAATTTACCTCGATCGGCTCAGGAAACCAACAAGCCACAATCCCATACCTGGCTCGTATCAGTATCACTACCCCACACGCTCCACTCGATTTCGATGGCGACGGTAAAACGGATGTCTCGGTGTTCCGTCCGTCGAGCAACATATGGTATCTCAATCGTTCCACCTCCGGCTTCACTGGTTATCAGTTCGGTACCGCGGGTGATGTTTTGACGCCGGCGGACTTTACGGGTGACGGGAAAACGGATGTCGCTGTTTTCAGGCCGTCTGAAGGCATGTGGTATGTGCTTCGGAGCGAGGACAACTCGTTTTATGGAGCGGAGTTTGGGACTAGCGGAGATATTCCGGTTCCGAACGACTACGACAGGGACGGCAAGGCAGATCTGGCTGTTTTCAGGCCTTCGGACGGGACGTGGTATCTCCAGCAGTCGACCGCCGGATTTTCGGCTACTCAATTTGGGGCATCGGGTGACCGGCCGACACTTGGTGACTTTGACGGTGACGGCAAGGCCGATATTGCGGTGTTCAGGCCCTCGACCGGCGTTTGGTATAGGCTGAACAGTTCCGACGGCTCGTTTTTTGCCGCGGAATTCGGCATGTCCACCGATAAAGTAGTCCCGGCAGATTACACCGGTGACGGAAAGACCGATATAGCCGTGTGGCGACCATCTGATGGGACCTGGTACGTACTCAAGAGCGAAGACCTTTCGTTCTACGGCGCACAATTCGGCATGACCGGCGACATGCCCGTTCCCGGCGACTACGACGGCGACGGCACGGCGGACTTTGCCGTTTACCGACCAAGCGAAGGCATTTGGTATGAGCAGCGGTCGACGTCGGGCTTCACCGCCTTCCCTTTCGGCACCGCCGAGGACAAGCCGGCGCCGAATGCGTTTGTTTATTGATCTTGCTGAAAACCCGATCGCTTCGGGGCCGCGCAATTTGAGACAATTGAGGTGCCTATGCCGTTTCTCTTAGTAGGAGATTTGACCTATGTTTTGCGTTTCAGGCCGCGTTAAGTTCTTAGTTTCCGCCAACCTTCGGATCATTCTGATCGTGTTAGTGTTCGCACTGTCGGCCTATGCCGCCAACCTTGATCGGTCGTTCGCGACGAATGGCAGATTTACAACTTCGGTCCCCGGGGGCACATCGGGCGGTGGTTACGTCTTCACTCAACCTAGCGGACGTATCGTTTCCATATACGGCATCTATACCGGCGGCGCCATATTCTATATAAATATCATTCAGATCGCCGGGCTGAACCGATCGGGAGTCCTCGATTCCTCATTTGGAACATCCGGGAGGATCGGTATTGGCAGCCCTGGAGGATATTGGAGCTATTCTCTTCTCGGAACAGCCATGCAGCCGGATGGCAAGATCTTGATCGGCTACTCGGCGTCGGCTCCCGATGCAGGAACAAACTATTCCCTGTTCAGGCTTACCGCCGACGGTGATTTTGACCCTACTTTTAGCGCGACCGTTCCGTCGATCCCCAACGTGGGGAGTGACGTGGTCTTAGGTGCGGACGGTAAGGTGACTATCGTTGCATATAACGGCTCTTCGGCCTTTAATCTCATACGGTATAACCCGGACGGTACCCGGGACGAAGCCTTCGGACCGGGCGGCGTCAAAGCTTTGCCCTTCACGCGTCTGCGGGGCACGATGGTGGGGGCAATTCTCGATGAGAAGGGCAAGCTCACGATCGGATTTAACGACGGTTCCGTGATCAGGTTCGACAATGATGGAAACCTCGACCACGGTTTTGGGCGGCAGGGGGTTGCAGTCCCGTATGCGGGGGCGGGTGCAAGCCTTCAATTTAGCCGCATGCTGCGTCAGACCGACGGAAAGTTCCTATTCTCGGGCACAAAGCTGATCCGGTACACATCGCGAGGCCGGCCGGACGCTGCATTCGGAACGAACGGCCTGGTCGATACCCAGGTCGTTCCTGGTGCGACCGGTTCGCGTGCGGCGGTCCAGGCTGACGGCAGGATCGTCGTGGTCGGGAATATCGTGCCTACGAATTCGACCCAGCGCCTTCTGATCGAGCGGTTCACCAACGACGGTACGTTGGAGCGATTTACTAAGGCCGCGTTCTCCGATTTTCAAACTTCGAGCGGTGGCAGCGTTGCGATCCAGCCGGACGGAAAGATCATTGTTGTCGGCGGTGCTTCTCCTCCGACATATAATGGGTTTTTCTCAACCCTCGTCATTTTGCGACTCAAACCCGACTTCGCCGATGGAGCTCTGGCCAAGTTGTGCGACTTTGACGGGGACGGTCGAACGGACCTTTCGGTCTACCGCCGCGATCCGGGCGGAACCGGCCAGTCGTTATGGGACATCCGAACTTGGAGCGGGCAGTCGATCCAAACGTCGTTCGGCACCAGTGAGGACATTCCGGTCCCACAGGACTACGAGAATGACGGCAAAACCGATGTCGCCGTATTCCGGCCGTCAAATGGGATTTGGTACTACAAGACGGATATAAATTCCGACGACTTTGTGGCGGTGCAGTTCGGGCAGATGGGTGATATACCGATACCGAACGATTTTGACGGCGACGGCAAGGCCGATCTGGCCGTCTTCCGTCCGAGCACGGCAACATGGTACATACTGAACAGTTCTGACGGATCTGTCACGACCAACCAGTTTGGCGACCCTAGCGAAACTCCCGTCACGGGTGATTTCGACGGCGACGGAAAGGCCGATCTAGCGCTTTGGAACTCGCTAACGGCGACGTTCAGGGTTTTGCGCAGCTCCGATGGCGTTGTGAGGTTTCCGATAGTTGGAGGCGTTGGGTATACGCCGGTCATCGCGGACTACGACGGCGACAGGATCTCCGAACTCGCTGTAAACGGAAACGGTTTTTGGATCTATGTTCGCAGCTCTGATGCACAGTCAGTGGGCACCAACTGGAGCGGCATTCCGGTTCCCGGCGATTACAACGGCGACGGTCTCGCGGAGATAGCGTCTTATTCGGGTACATCAGCATTGACATGGAGACTTGCAAACTCAACCAATATCCAATTTGGACAATCCGGCGATATACCGTTGCCGGGGCGATAGGAAATGGCGAGCAATTCGGCGCTGCAGGCGATCGGCCGGCACGCGACGACGGCGCGGCGGACTTCGCCGTCTACCGCCCAAGCGAGGGGATCTGGTATGAGCAGCGGTCGACGTCAGGATTCACCGCCTTCCCTTTCGGCACCGCTGAGGACAAGCCGGCGCCGAATGCGTTTGTTTACTAAATAGCCCCTAATTTCCCGAAAGCTGATCGCCTCAGCTGTCTCAGTTAACACCTGGGACGCATTACCTTTTGCTTTCGCAAAATTATGGTCTTTCGATGGCGGGAGAACGTCTGATATACTGAGTCGAATTAATCTGACAAAGAAGTACTGTGACAATTGATCGCTCCGTCGACTATTCGGAGCAGTTGATCACAGTTGGAGGGGCTATTCTGATGAGAAGTAAGATCCTGTGGTGCTTACCACTTTCGATCCTGGTCGTTTTGTTTTTCTCGGAGACTTTTACCAAAACAACGTCCGCCCAGGTAACAGCAGGTCCGGAACGGCCCGAAGCTCAGTTCACAAATGCAGCCCCGATCGCCATAGACGACACGTCGCCGGCTAACCCGTATCCTTCGACGATCAACGTCTCAGGCGTCTTGGCCAATATTTCCGCTACGCCCGGGAGCGTTAGGGTCACTCTCAACGGTTTCAGTCACACGTGGCCCAACGACGTCGGCATAGTTCTGGTTGGGCCAACCGGAGCCGCGCTGCTGCTGCAGGACGGAGTCGGCGACACGAATTCGAGTATGTCGAATGTCACCTACACGCTCAGCGACGCGGGTTCGGCCCCACTGCCCGATCTGACTGCATGGACGGCAGGGGTTTACAAGCCAGCGGCGTATTTCGCCGGCGACTCTTTCCCGGCGCCGGGGCCCGGCACCGCATACAGTAATCCCGGTCCAGCCGGCGGCGGGACATCGACGTTCAGTTCGACATTTGGCGGGACCAACCCAAACGGAGCATGGAAGTTGTATGTGGTCGATTTCGTCACGGGCGATACCGGCATGATCGCCGGCGGCTGGACGCTTGAGTTCCCCGGGATCCGGCAGCTTCAGCATGTCGTCGATTTCAACGGCGACGGTAAGACCGACTGGTCGGTGATCCGCCAGGCAAGCGTCAGTCCGAACGCTCAGGCGACGTGGTACAACTGTTATAACGGTGTTCCCGAACCCGCTTGTTTTCAGTCTATGCCGTTCGGCCTCGCGAGCGATGTTTGGATACCCGCGGACTTTGACGGAGACGGAAAGTCGGATATCGCCGTTTGGCGAAAAGGGGCTCCGTTTGTCGCGGGATTTTACATTGTCCAAAGTATGGACAACACACTGCGCTTCGAGCAGTTTGGCCAGGACGGTGACGATCCGACTGTTACCGCCGACTACACGGGGGACCACAAGGCGGATCCGGCAGTCTTCAGGCAGGGTGTCAGCCAGGGCAGCCAGAGCTACTTTTTCTACCGCGCCAGCAGCGGACCATTTGCCACTCCCGGGAGCACTGTTTATGAGCCGTGGGGCACGAACGATGGCCCGACACTGTTAGGTGATTATCCCGTCCCCGGGGATTTTGACGGTGATGGAAAGTCGGATTTTATGGTCGCCCGTAACGACGGAACTGGCCGCTTCGTATTTTGGTTAAGGACAAATGGCACCAACACCGTAAGTACGTTCTTGTTCGGATTATCGGGCGACGTTAACACGCTCGGTGACACGATCGTTCCGGGAGACTATGACGGCGACGGCATAACTGATATCGCGGTCGTGCGCGGCGTTGGCGCGGCGATGAACTGGTATGTTCGGAGGAGTTCCAATCCAACTGCAGAGCCTTTCCTCGCAAGCTTCGGTTCGTTTGCTACGGACTTCCCCGTGCAAGGCGACTATGACGGAGACGGTATAACGGACGTCGCCGTCTGGCGGCCTTCAACGATAACTCCGCCGGGCAGTGTATTCCACGTACTCGGTTCCATGTCAGGCTATAAAAACTACACTTGGGGATTGTGCCAGGCCGGGCCGCCGGTCAATTGCGATGTTCCCACCGCGAACTACAATTCTCACTGAGGCAGGTTCTGCTACTTAATTGATGGGGGCCGGGACAAATCGTTCCGGCCTTTTTTCACGCGGAACCGGGTTCCGACAGCGGCTTCATCTCGGCGTCGCGGATCGCCCGTTGAGTGTCGGTGAACAGCAGTATGATGCTGCCGATAATGAAAAACGCGATGAGGGCAAGGATCGCGGGCCGGTACGAATCGGTGAGTTGAGCAACGAGGCCGAAAACGACAGGGCCGATCCACGACGTTCCCCGTTCCGAGATCTCATAGATCCCAAAGAACGACGATTCCCTGCCCACCGGGATCATCTTTGAGAATAGAGAGCGGGACAAGGCCTGGGAACCGCCCAGTACCAGTCCGATCATTCCGCTCATGAAATACGCCTCGCTGACCGAATTGAGAAAGCCGTACGCGTAGATCACAACCCCCGACCAGATCGCCAGCGTGATAACGATCGAGGTCTTTGTACTCGTGACACTGGCAATTCTCTCAAAAATGAGAGCACCAAAAAAGGCAACGAGTTGTGCTATCAGGAAGGCTATGATCAAGACCGTCCGATCGGTCTCCAGCCCGCGTGCGACAAAGAGCTCTTGTGAAAGGAATATGGAGGAAGCCGTGATCACGGTCTGGATCCCATCGTTGTAAAGCAGATATGCGATCAGAAATCGCAGCGTATGCTTTAGCTTGAATAGCTCGATCATGGTCTCCTTCAGTTCAGAAAGTCCGGCGGTGATATAGTGCTTTCCCTCCGGCACAGCACGTTCCGGCTGTCTTTGCCTGACCAGAGCGAAAGTTACCAACGAGAATCCGCCCCACCAGATCCCCGATGCGAGCAGGCATATTCTGACCGCCATTCCCGTCGAGATACCATAACTTTCACAGTTCATGAGAAAGTACAGATTCGCCAGCAACACGAGGAATCCGCTTGCGTAACCCGCGGCAAACCCCCAGCTCGAGACTTTGTCACGCAGGTCTTCGGACGCGATGTCCGAAAGGAATGAATTGTAAAAAACGATTGAAGCGCCAAAGCTAAGGTTCGAAACGATGAAGAACGCGCAACCGAGTAAATAGAGATTTCCCTGGATGAAAAATAGAAGACAGCACGCGAAAGCGCCCACAAAGCAGAAAAACACCATAAAGGTCTTTTTCAGATGAGTGTAATCCGCGATGGCCCCCAGAACCGGCAGGAAGAATATTTGTAAGAAGACCGAGAGCCCGACCGAGTAGGAGAATACCGACTTTGCGGTAACAAGATCGTATCCGCCCATCGCAAGGATCACGCCGTTCTCGCCGACAGCCTTTTGAGCCAACACGGTAATGTAATCGCCTATCAATACGCCAACGACAGTTGTCGAAAACACCGAATTTGCCCAGTCGTAAGTGACCCATCCGAAGATCTCTTTTCGGTTGTTCTTGGCCGGTATGTTGTTGTCCATAATTGCCGTTGGCGAAAAAGTGCCAGTAAAACACTCGTTCACAATAGAGCACGTCTCGTTAATTGTCTAACATGCCCATCGAAAGCGGAACATATCGCGCCGAGCCGCGTTTTCAAAAACTTCCCTGTTCACTTATCATTACAGTTTCGGCCATTGCCTGCCGAAACTCATTTATGAAGGCAATGATACTAGCTGCCGGGTTTGGCACACGGCTCTTCCCGCTGACCATCGACCGGACAAAGCCTGCGATACCATTTCTAGGCAAGCCGCTTGTCGGTTACGTCGCGGAGTATGTCGCGAGATTTGGGATCAAGCAGTTCGTGGTCAATCTTCACCACCAGCCACAGTCGGTGATCGAGGCTCTCGGCGACGGGAGCGAATTCGGGGTCTCGATCGAGTATTCGGTGGAGATGCCGGATATTCTTGGGACTGCGGGAGCGCTCGACCATGCGAAAGGGCGTCTCGGCAACGAATCCTTCATCATCATAAATGGCAAGATAATCACCGACATTGATATCTCAGCGGCCATCGAGACCCACAAACGCCTGGGAGCCGTAGCGACCATCGTCCTTAAGGAAAATCATAAGCGCGAAAAGTTTACCGTTGTGCACACGCGTGACGGGTACATTGATCATTTCGGGCCGCATGCCACTCCGGTGACTGAGGCCGAACTCCGCGATACGGAACACGAGATACCGGTACCGCTGATGTTTACGGGCATCCATATCGTCGAGCCCGCTATCTTTGACCTGATCCCTCACGGAGTTTATTCGGATACCGTGACCGACATTTACATTCCGTATATCAAAGCCGGCGGTAAGATCGCGGCCCACGTCGGCGAGGGCGAATGGTATGAGCTTTCGACTATCCCGAGATATCTCGACGTAAGTCTGGCGATGATGAAGGCCGGTGACGTTCATTTTGGACGCAACTGCATTATGGCCGGAGCCGTCAGCCTCAAAGACTCGATCATATGGGACGATGTCACGATCGGAGACGGCGCATCGCTCTATCGGACGATAATCGCAGACGGTGTGACGATCGAGCCCGGAGAGCACTTTGAGAACGTCGCTATTGTCCGCGCCGACATGGTGCGAAGCTGCGACGAGATACCCGAAAAAGCCCTTCGAGGTTATGTACAGGGCGAAAACTACATTGTTCCGTTGAATTAGTGTCGGTAGCCCGCACGTAAGTAAGGGCTCGCTGCTGCGTATTGACCACCTTGAGCCCTTACTCTCGTGCGGGCTACTGCCACGTGGTCATCATACTTATGCCGGATCACGTTGAAAGACTAAGTCAGTTTCTTAATTCACGCGGACAGGAGACTTCGTTCGAGGCTCTGACGGCCGATGCCTCGACGCGCGAATATTTTCGGATCGCATGGGAAGAACACACCGCGGTGGCGTGTGTGTATCCCACGCCGATGGATCCCGCTAAGGATTGGTATCTCGATGTCTCGCGGCTCTTCATAGCAGCAGGTCTGCCCGTCGCTGAGATCTACGATGTCGACGACGATCTGGGGATCATTGTGCAGGAAGACCTCGGCGACCGCGTCCTGCGCGATGAGATGATGGGAGACGACGTCGCAAAGCGGTCTCGCCTCAGAAACGAGGCCATCTCGTTGATCGCCCGCATCCAGGCGGCCACGGTCAAAGCCTACGAGATGAGATCGGTCGCGTCCCGCCTGAGATTTGATACGGAAAAGCTTGGGTGGGAGCTGAACTTCTTCAAAGAGCACTATTTCGGGACTTACCGAAATCGCCCGCTTTCACCGACCGACGATGAACATATCTCGCGGGAGTTTCAGGAACTCGCTTCAGAACTCGACACGTTTGCGACTGTGCTCTGTCATCGCGATTTTCACGCGGCCAACCTAATGCTGGATGCGCGGAACCGAATGCGGATAATTGACCATCAGGACGCTCGGATCGGTTCTCCGGCGTACGATCTGGTCTCGCTGCTGCTTGATCGGATTACCGATCTGCCGTCTCGCGAGTGGCTGGCCGACAAACGCAAGTTCTTCCTCGAAATGCGCGTAAAACTCGGGCTGCCGCGTCTGGATGAGGAAGAATTTGCTTACGAATTTCGTCTCCAGACCATCCAACGCTGCCTAAAGGCAGCAGGGACGTTCTCGTATCAATCGGTCAATCGCGGAAAGACGTATTTCATCCCTTTCATCAAGCCGATGTTCCGAATCTCGATCCGCGCCGCCGAGAGCCTGGGTCGATTCCCGTTCATAAGGGAGATCCTGGGCCGCGAGCTGGACTGATCGATCATGCTCTCAAATAGTCGCCTCGCCATTGTTTTATCGCGAGCTTGATCTCTTTTTGAGAACTCAGCTCGCCACTAAGCACCCGCTCCACAAGGCCGCCGATCTCAGCATCGGAAGCGAATCGCAAAGCGATGATCTGACGAACCGGCAGTTCGGCGGCTTTGGCTGCCAGTTCGGCCGATAGAAGATCGCGATACCTAAGACGTTCCTCGAGCCTTATCACCCGGTCCTGCACCTTGAGTGCCATCAGCCGGGCCGCAAGCGCCAAAAGAATGAGCGTGAAGCTGAATATCGACCAGAAGATCTGCTCGAGCCTGGCGTCGGCGTTGGGAGCCGTGAAGATCCGCACGATGTGCTCGATCAGGTTTAACAGCAGAAGCGGCACTATCACAAAATGAAACAACGGATACCACCGCGTGTGATTTGAGTAGTTTTGATTGTCGGCCATGGTTGCTCCTTTTTTTACAGTTTTGTCTGGGCCATCGCCTCAGACTTCGTCCCCGTGAAGTCCTCACCGGGGTTCACAAACAGGTTCTGCTCAAAACGGTACTGCTTATCATAAAGCTGCTTGTATCGTCCGTCCATCGCGATCAGCTCGTCATGTGTGCCGCGCTCGAGGATCTCGCCTGCTTCGACGACGAGAATTTGGTCCGCGCTGCGTATCGTCGAAAGCCGGTGAGCGATGACGAACGTCGTGCGGCCTTCGCGAAGGCGTCGCAGGCCTTCCTGGATCAACGCCTCGGACTCGCTGTCGAGGCTCGAGGTCGCCTCGTCGAGTATCAGAATACGCGGGTTGGCCAGTAACGCTCTTGCGATCGCGATACGCTGGCGCTGGCCGCCCGAGAGTTTGACGCCGCGCTCTCCGACGACTGTTTCGTAGCCGTTTGGAAACTTCTCGATGAATTCGTCCGCATTGGCTATATGGCAGACCTCTTTGATCTTGTCCAGGTTCGCCTCCGGGTTCGAAAAGCGGATATTGTCGAGGATAGTGCCGTCAAACAAAAAGTTGTCCTGCAACACGACACCCAAATGCCGGCGATAATCTCGCAGCCGCACCGTTTGCAGGTCCTTGCCGTCGATGAGGATACGACCCGGAGCGCGGACGCCCTCGTCCGTTTCCGCGTGGGCTCCGACGTCGCGGACGGGGGCGTCCGCGCTCCGCGTCGGCTGGATGAAGTTGAGCACCAGGCTCAGGATCGTCGACTTGCCCGAGCCGGAAGACCCAACGAGAGCAGTAGTCGCTCCCGCTTCCGAGTGAAACGATATGCCTTTTAAGACAGGTACGCCGGGCTCGTATTCGAAATGTACATTTTCAAAATCGATCGTTCCCTCCACTCGCGACAGCGGCTGGCGAGTGTTGTCTTCGTCATCCTCGGTCGTCATCGCCTTGATCTCGCGAATGCGATCGAGCCCGGCGAGGGCCTCGGTGATCTGCGTGCCGATCGACGTCAGCTCTATGACGGGCATCGCGAGCAGGAACGTAAACGAGATGTACATCAGAAAATCGCCGAGCGTCATCTGGTTCGCCTGCACTGCGTTGCCGCCGATAATTATCATTACGACAGCGATCGCGCCGATAATGACGGACGAGAACGACGAGATCGCCGAAACACCGGTGACGGTCTTTGCAACATTGCGAAAGAGGCGATGTGCCCCGCGTGCAAACGACAGTTCCTCGCGTTTTTCGGCTGTGTATGCCTTTACGATCCGAATTCCTCCCAGCGATTCACCGAGACGGCCAGTAACCTCGGCGGTGATCATTCCGCGTTCTCTGAAAACTGGCCGAAGCACCTTAAAGGCGTAAAACAGTGCTCCACCGAATATAAGCAATACGACCAAGGTCGCCGACGTCAGGCGCCAATTGATGTAAAACAGCACGCCGATCGCGATAGTTGCAGTCACGAGGCTGCCGAGTATCTGCCCGAGGCCTGTTCCGACAAGATTGCGTATGCCCTCGGCGTCGTTCATGATCCGCGAAATGAGCTGGCCGCTCTGCGTCGAGTCGAAATATGAGATCGGCAGACGTTCGATATGCGCCTGGACGTTCTTGCGCATCTCGGTGATCGCTCGCTGCGCCGCGACCCCGAGTATCTGCGAGAGTGCAAAGCCCGTGATGCCCTGGATCAGGGTCGAAACGCCGATCACGAGCGCGATCCATTTCAGCAGGCTGTAGTTCTTGTTAGTAAATACCTCGTCACCGATGTACTTCATCGAACCCGGCAGCACCATGCCCGCGAGCCGCGAGATCAGCATCAGGACGCTTCCGAAAAGAAGCCGCCAACGGGCGCCCCAGATTATTTTCCGGGCCTCGGCCCAGGCGCTCGAATAGTCGATCTTTTTCTTTTTCTTCTCGTCTTTCTCTGCCATTTCGGTAAGTCTGATTTCGCGGTCCGGAAATGTCAAACAAAAAGGGGTTGCTGGATTTGCAACCCCTTTCTGCTGTATTGTTGAAAGGCACGAGGTCAATCCGCCCCCCAACAACACTTAACCAGCTCGGTTCCGAGTCAGACGTGGTGAGCTAACGCTGCTTTGAAAGCGCGATGTTCTCTTGCTTGGGTTGTCCGAACTGTCGCCCGATCGTTCGTTCTTCCTTTGATCTGCCGGCCCGAGCGTCGTAGTTCTCGGCTGAGTTTTGTACCTCTCGCAGAAAATAGATGGATCCGTATCGGTTAAAAGTAAGCTGCGGTGATGGCCGGGAATTCTCTTTGGTGAGCACCATCGGCATTAGCATAACTATCGATCCGGCCGCCGGGTTTTCTTTCCGACGTAAGATCAAAGTTGCCTGGCCGGCCTGTGGGTTTGCGCTCGTCACTTCGTACGTACCACTCTGGAATTTCTGGCCGTTAACATAGAAGTCGAACGGTATGTCAGCCACAAGTCGGCTGTGCAGTTGAGCTGATGCAGAGATCGCTCCCAGGAATAACGCGACGCCGATCGCCATCGTAATTTTTGCGAATTGGATTGTCATTTTGGTTTTCTCCTTCAACTTAATATGTTTTTTTCTTACAATGTCCCCGATTCCTTTTCAGTGAGCCCTTTTGAGGTTTTGGGTCGTGACGTGACCAATTTCGCAAAGTCCTGTGATAAAAGTCTTAAAAACCAAGTTAAAACTATCTAAGAGTTTCTAAAAGTGATCTCTGAAGCATTAAACCCTTTGTATTATTCATTTGCAGACTTTCGTGTAGACGTGGAAAAGCGCCGTCTGTGGTGTGGAGAGGAACTGGTGTCGGTGACTCCAAAGGTTTTCGACACACTTTTAGTACTTTTAGAGCATCCCGGCGAGGTCCTCGAGAAAGAACGACTGATGGAACTGCTCTGGCCGGACAGTTTTGTTGAGGAATCTAACCTCGCCCAGAATATCGCCGTCCTCCGCAAAGCTCTGGGCGAGGACCGTAAACAGCATAAGTTCATCATTACGATCCCGGGCCGCGGCTACCGGTTTGTCGGCGATCCTGTAACAGTATCTGAGCCCGAACTGATGGGCAAAAAAAGTGGATCAGAAAGCGGGCAAGGTGAGTCTCCCTCAGCGCCGGATAAAACATCCGGCGATTCGAGTAGAACTAGCGGGCGGCATATCCGTAGAGCGGCTTTGTTTGCAGGGATAGTTCTCATCCCGGCGACAGCGGTTTTATCCGTGGTCTGGCTGTGGGGCCGTAAGATCGACCAGCCACCGACGATCACGCGGACCACACAATTGACGACGTGGTCGGGCCTCGACTTTTACCCGACGATCTCACCAAACGGCAACTTGATCGCTTTTTCGTCCGACAGAACAGGCAGTTTCGAGATCTACGTTAAACAGATATCGCCTGTTGCGAACGAGGTTCAACTTACATCTGACGAACAGCAAAATATTGAGCCCGCGTTTTCACCTGATGGCAGCCGGATCGCGTACCATTCAAATCGCCGCGGCGGAGTTTGGCTTGTTTCGGTCAGCGGAGGCACGCCGCGCCAGCTTTCAGATTTTGGCTCTCATCCGTCGTGGTCGCCGGACGGATCACATGTCGCATTTCAATCCGCGAGTTTTCGCGAAGTCGGATTTAATGCTGCTAACGCTCAACCGCCGTCAACGATCTGGGTGGTTCCGTCGGCGGGCGGGACCGCCGTGCAGATCACGGAAGTGGGCAAACCCGTTGGAGGGCACGGAGCCCCGACATGGTCGCCTGATGGAACCAGGATCGCGTTTGATTCGAGTGACTATGGCAATTACTCGGTTTGGAGCATTCCATCTGGCGGAGGAGAACCCAGACCGATCTCAAAAGGGATGAATGCGACAGATGCGGTCTTCGAACCGGATGGAAAAGCGATCTACTTTGTGACGTCCTCGGGTAGTGCAGTGCAACGGCAGCGAATTTCGCCGAACGGCGATCCGGTGGGTGAGTCTGAAAAATTGCTTGATGCAAGTGCCTCACGTATTCGTCAATTGTCCATCTCCGCGGAGGGTAAGAGACTCGTCTATTCTGCGATTTCGACATCCGGGGATATTTGGGCCGTTGATACTAATGCAGGGCGTTCCGGCTCAACAGCCAAACCGGTGCAGTTAACCCAAGGTAAAGGCATGCGGAACACCACGCCCGCCTATTCTCCTGACGGAAAGAAGATCGTTTATTCGTCATTCAAGGTCGGATCCGGCTTTCAGACATGGGTGATGGATGCGGATGGCGGTCATCGACTGCCGCTTGCAGATAACGGCTCCCGCCCGCATTGGTTTCCCGATGACCGTCGAGTCTTCTATTCTGTGCATTCATCCAATTCAACTGAATTCTACTCAGTCGTGGCCGAAGGCGGAATGAAGCAGAAGATCTTAGTTCTCGACGGAGATGTCGTTGCCGAGTCGCTGTCTCCATTGGGCGACCAGATCGCATTCCACTCAAGTCGTTCTGGTGTTAGAAACGTTTGGGTAGTGCCAATATCCGGGGGCGAGCCTAAACAGATAACCTTCAACTCCGATCCGACTGGTTTTCCCGCTTGGTCACGGGACGGAAAATTCCTCTCCGTTCAGTTATCACGCGGTGATTCCTCGACAATTGGAGTAATTCCTTTTACCGGTGGCCAGGCGGTCGAACTTCCCATAAACGGATTGCAGAACGACTGGTCGCCTGATGGCGACAGATTGCTGATCGCAAGAGCTGTAGACAATGTGTGGAATGTCTATTCAGTTTCAAAAACGACGCTAAAGGTTGATCAGCTGACGCACTTCACAAAGCTCAGTTCGTACGTTCTATATCCGGTTTGGTCGCCTTTGGGTGACAAGATCGCTTTCGAGTATGCCGAAACGACGGGCAATATCTGGTCCATAGACTTGAAATAGCCGCCATTGCTTCCCTATGCAGTTTCCCAGGTTGAGCGATCACGAGTTCCGGACGTGTCGCCGGGATGCCATTTGCTCGAGTTGTCATTTCTATTAGAATGATTGTTTGACTCCGGTCATGGAGCAAATACGAATGAACCAAATATACATCAACCAGCTAAAGGGCCACATCGGCGAATCGGTCACGCTTAAAGGCTGGCTTTATAACAAACGTTCGAGCGGAAAGCTCGTCTTTTTACAGCTCCGGGACGGCACCGGCATCGTGCAGTGCGTCGTATTTAAGCCGAATGACGAGGCTTTGTACGATGTGGCCGATGGACTCGGACAGGAAAGCTCGATCATCGTGACCGGGACCGTGAAAGAAGACACGCGTTCGTCGCTCGGCGTCGAACTCGATGTGACCGGACTCGAGGTGCTGCAGAACGTTCACGACTACCCGATCACGCCGAAGGAACACGGAACCGAGTTCCTGATGGACAATCGTCATCTGTGGATCCGCTCGAAAAAACAGCATGCGGTCCTGAAGGTCCGGCATACGGTCATAAAGGCAACGCGTGATTATTTTGACGGCAACGGCTTTACGCTTGCCGACACGCCCATCTTTACGCCGGCTGCCTGCGAAGGGACCACGACCCTGTTCGAGGTCGACTATTTTGGCGATGAAAAGGCGTATTTGACGCAGTCTGGCCAGCTTTACAACGAGGCGACTGCTGCGGCATTTGGTAAAAGCTACGCTTTCGGTCCGACGTTTCGGGCCGAGAAGTCAAAGACACGTCGTCATCTAACCGAATTCTGGATGGTTGAGCCCGAGGTCGCCTATGCAGGTTACGAAGACATGATGGAACTCGGCGAAGGCCTCATTCTTGCCATTGTCGAGGCCGTTCTGCGTGACCGTCAGGAAGAACTAAAGACGCTCGAACGCGACATCTCAAAGCTCGAAGCGATCGCAGCTCCATTCCCGCGGCTGCATTATGACGATGCCGTCAAAATGCTTCAGGAGGGCCACGCAAAGGGCGAACTGGAGAACAATTTCGAATGGGGTGGCGACTTTGGGGCGCCGGACGAGACGTATCTTTCGAGCCAGTTCGGGAAGCCCGTTTTTGTCCATCACTTCCCTGCCGCGATAAAAGGGTTTTACTTCGAGGTCGACAAGGACGATCCCAAATACGCCCTCGGCATCGACCTGCTCGCTCCCGAAGGCTACGGCGAGATCATCGGCGGCGGCGAACGTGCCGCAAACCTCGACTCTCTGATCGAGCAACTCAAACACCACGGACTCGACCAGGCGACCTTCGAATGGTACCTCGATCTCCGCCGCTACGGCTCAGTCCCTCACGCCGGCTTCGGCATGGGCATCGAACGCTGCACCGCCTGGATGTGCGG
>JBGAVC010000076.1:0-19369 GCA_044228265.1 Pyrinomonadaceae bacterium | reverse complement strand
CTGCAGCTTTGTCTGCCCGCACAGCGTGATCCGTTCGAAGTTTTATCACAAAGACCAGCTTGCCGCGGCGCCGGATGGATTTAAGACGGCGCCGATAAACGCCCGCGGATTTCCCGAGACGGCATTCACGCTGCAGGTCTATGCCGAGGACTGTACGGGCTGCAATTTGTGTTACGAGTCGTGTCCGGTCGATTCGCCGGGAGACAAGGGCCGCCGTGCGATAAACCTCGGTGAAAAGGACGAGAACCTCGATCCTGAACGGAAGCGGATCGCGTACTTTGAGAGTTTGCCGCAGAACGAGAAGACGGAGATCGACTTTTCGACGGTGCACGGCGTACAGTTCCTCGAACCGCTGTTCGAGTTCTCGGGAGCGTGTGCCGGCTGCGGCGAGACCCCGTACATCAAGGTGCTGACGCAGTTGTTCGGCGACCGAATGCTCGTGGCGAACGCGACCGGATGTTCGTCGATCTACGGCGGTAACCTGCCGACGACTCCGTGGACAAAGAACGCCAAAGGGCTTGGCCCCGCGTGGTCGAATTCGCTCTTTGAGGACAACGCCGAATTTGGCCTGGGAATGAGGCTCACGGCTGATAAACAGGTTGCAATGGCCCGCCAGCTATTGAAGAGCCTGACGAACGAACTCGGGGCGGAATTTGTCGATGAACTTATTGAAGCACCTCAAAATCTCGAAAGCGAGATCAAGCAGCAGCGAGCACGCGTTGCCGTGCTGAAATCGAGGCTTCGCGAGATCGACCGGCCCGAAGCCCGTCATCTACTCTCAGTCGCCGACCAGTTGATCTATCGCAGTGTTTGGTTGATCGGCGGTGACGGCTGGGCGTATGACATCGGTGCCGGAGGGCTCGATCACGTCATGGCAAGCGGGCGCAATGTCAATGTACTTGTGCTCGACACCGAGGTCTACTCGAACACGGGCGGTCAGATGTCAAAAGCTACGCCTACCGCCGCGTCGGCGAAATTTGCGGCCGCCGGAAAGCGTGTCGGCAAAAAGGACCTCGCTCTGCAGGCGATCTCATACGGCAACGTTTATGTCGCGCAGGTCGCGATGGGAGCCAATCCGCAGCAGACGCTGCTCGCACTCCGCGAGGCCGAGGCATACGACGGCCCGTCGCTCGTGCTTGCGTACAGCCATTGCATCGCCCACGGGATCGACATGGAAAAAGGCCTGGACCAGCAAAAACTGGCGGTCGCGAGTGGTTATTGGCCGCTGATCCGGTACAACCCTGTACTTAGACGGGCCAACCTTAACCCGTTCGTGCTCGATTCGCCGAGACCGGTCATCTCGCTCAAGGACTACGCGTACAACGAGCTGCGCTACAAAATGTTGACCCAGACCGCTCCGGACGATGCCGAGCGGCTGATGACGCTCGCTCAGGAGATCGTCGATCTGCGATGGAAAACGTACGAAGAAATGGCGGGATTTGATGCAAGTTCATTTCAACCCGTTTACTAGTGACCCTTGTTTACGAACAGGAGCTTGAAAATGCCCGAGCTGAAGACAAAATACATGGGTTTGGACCTCAAAACGCCGCTTGTAGTGTCGGCCAACCCGCTGTCGCAGAAAGTCGACAATATCGTCGCAATGGAGGACGCCGGTGCGGGTGCAGTCGTGCTGTTCTCGCTTTTCGAGGAACAGATCCGCCGCGAAGCCTCGCGCGTTGAGCGGATCTATGGCTCTACATCGAACGCTTTTCCCGAGGCCGCCGATTATTTTCCTGCGGAGTTCGCGGTCGGTTCGGAGCAGTATCTCGAGATCATTCGTCAGGCCAAGGCCCGAACCGGGATCCCGATCATAGCAAGCCTCAACGGAGTGACGCCAGAAGGGTGGATCGAATTCGCGCACGACATCGAACAGGCCGGGGCCGACGGTCTCGAGGTAAATATTTACTTCATACCCGGCGATATCTCGATGTCGGGGGCAGATGTCGAGCGGCGGTATCTTGATATCGTAAAGAGCGTGCGCGATACGGTCGATCTGCCGATCGCTGTCAAACTGAATCCGTATTTCTCATCAATTGGGCACCTGGCGCAGTCGCTGTACCGCGCAGGGGCCGATGCCTTGGTGCTTTTCAACAGGTTTTACCAGCCCGACTTTGAGATCGAGGAGCTAACGATCCTGCCTACGATCGACCTCAGCACGACCAACGAGATCAGGCTGCCGCTGCTGTGGATCGGCGTGCTTTATGGCCGTGTGCCGGTCTCGCTGGCGGCAACCACCGGCATCCACGGTGCCCGCGAGCTGATCAAGTACATACTCGCCGGGGCCGACGTCGGGATGGTCGCATCTACCGTCCTGAGGAACGGGATCGGAAAGATAAAGGAGATCCTGCTTGATCTCGAACACTATATGAACGACATGCCGTTCCAGTCCGTCGATGCGTTTCGCGGCACGATGAGCCAGGAACGTGTCACGGACCCGGCGGCGTTCGAGCGAAGCAACTATATTCAGATCCTTGAGACAAAACGCTGGAGATAAATAAACGCGGGCCGCAAATTGCTCGGCCCGCGTTCACTTCAGATCTTGATGGTACACCCGGCATGATTCGAACATGCGACCCCTTGATTCGTAGTCAAGTACTCTATCCAGCTGAGCTACGGGTGCACAAAGGCAAGTAAATAGACTACAAACAGACGGTTGAGGTGTCAAGCTTTGGCGCGCGGCGGCAGCTAACGGGCATTGTAGCCGGTCCTCGTTCGCGATATTAAGTCAGGGTTTCTGGTCTCGATCCTGATCGAACGCCATTTACCGTCGCGTCTGTCGTTGGTTGGTTGATATTCGATCGTGTAGAGCGTGCGAAGGTCAGCGGCGACCTTTGCGTACAAAGTGCCCATCTGTTCGAGGCGCTCGATCGCGTTCAAGGTACCTCCAGACCTTTCTGCGACGATCCGAAGACGCTCGCGGGCGGCGGTGAACATTGCAACCTGCCGCGGGGTCGGGTCGGCGAGTTTGGCGGGGTCACCAGTCGGAAGCTCCAGGGGATAAATCGTCACGCCCTGACGGTCTGCTCGGTTCAAGACGTGATTCAAGAGAGTGCTGTTTTCGGGCTTGAGAAATGTAAGTATCTTATCATCGGGGACCTTTTCCAGGGCTTCGCGGTCGATATCTCGGGCGTCCGTATCGACACCGTCAGTAAGTACGATAATTGCCTTTCGACGGGTCTTTTCGTGCTCCAGCTTATCGAGAGCAAACTCGAGCGCTTTGTAAAGCTGCGTCTTACCACGCCCATTGGACGCGCCGATCGAGAAGGCGATGGTCTCTCGGTTAGTCGTAAAATCATTTCTCAGGTTTATCTTGTCGTAGAATTCGACCACGGCCACGCGGTCGTCCGGCCCTAGCGCGTCGATGAACCGCGCAGCCGATAACTTTATGACCTGTCGGAATCCCAGTGTCGATCCGCTCATATCGAGCATCAAGACAACGCTGAAAGGGGCTGACGAAGGCTCGAACCTGTTGATCTGCTGTTTTACGCCGTCCTCGAAGATCGTAAAATCAGTGCGGTCGAGGCTGGTAATGGGGCGTCCGCGTCCGTCAACGACGCCTACATTAAGCCGGACTATAGACGAATCCACGGTGATCGGATCGTCGCCCTGGGCCCGGGCGCCGACAGCGCAAACCAGAACCAGCGGGAGTAAAATGTACGCCTTTCGAAAAAGCATAAGAAAAATCTTAACAATCAGACGCTGATTCACGAAGCCGGGGTTGCACACCGCGCCGCGGGAGTTCAGGTCTTAACACATTACGGGTTTTGGTTTATAATCGTTCCCGAAACATCACGGTCTTACTCTGACGGATCGCGGTAAAGCAAAATCAAAAACCCGCTTACGTCTTCGAAAGGTGAACTAGATGCTCTTTCGACCGAGCTATTGTGCCAATTGCGGTGAAAAGATCGAGCGTGAAGAATGGCATCTTTGGACAAGCAGACGGTTTTGTCCCGTGTGCGAGACCGAATTCAAGGGGATAGACCTGCTTCCCCGCGTGATAGCGGGAGGCAGCGTGCTTGCATTCCTCATCGGGGTGGGGACGTGTTTGCGAGGAGGGTCCGGACAGGGCGAACAGACGGTTTTCAGGCAGCCAAAGCCCGGCAATGAGCGTCCAACAGGCTTGCCCGTGGGGAAAACGGCGGAACCTGCGCCGTCAGTTTCCGTAACTAATGAGAATGCGGTCCCGCAAGCCAACAAGGTCTCAAATACCATGCCGCCGAATGCCCGGACACTCGCCGCATTACCGGCCGCGAAACCCGGTGTCCCCGAACGGGAAGCGGCTTCCGAAGCACTTTATTACTGCGGTGCCCAAACAAAGAAAGGCACGCCATGCACGAGACGCGTAAAAGGTTATACTCGTTGTTATCAGCACACCGGAATGCCGGCGATGCTGCCGCCGGAGAAATTGAGAGTAGGTTAGGTCAGATAATTTGGCCCGTTCGCGAGGATCGCGAAACAAATCAATGAAACCACTAGCCCCAAACACGATGATCCAGAACCGCTACCTTGTCGTTCACCTGATCGGCAAGGGCGGAATGGGCGAAGTCTATCTCGCGGTCGACCAGCGGCTGGGCAGCGCAGTTGCTTTGAAACGAACAGGTTTTGCCGATGACCAGATGCTTGCTGCCGCGTTCGAGCGAGAGGCTAAGATACTGGCGCGTTTGCGTCATCCTGTACTGCCGAAGGTAAGCGACCATTTTGTCGAGAACGGCGAACAGTATCTCGTGATGGAGCACATCTCGGGAGACGATCTTTCGAAGCGGCTCGAGACATCGGGCAAACCGTTCCCGGTGAGCTGGGTAATGTTTTGGGCCGATCAATTGCTCGATGCGTTGTCGTACCTTCATTCACACGAGCCGCCGATCATTCACCGCGACATCAAGCCGCAGAACCTGAAATTGACCGACGACAATCATATCGTATTGCTGGATTTTGGGCTTTCTAAGGACACGTCGCTTCAGTCAGTCGCTTCAAAACCAGGATCGTCTGGCAGCGTCGTCGGCTACACGCCGCACTTCGCTCCGATGGAGCAGATCCGTGGGACGGGAACAAATCCCAGAAGCGATATCTATTCCCTATCGGCAACACTGTACCAGCTAATGACCGATGTGGTGCCCGTGGACGCCTTGTCGCGTGCGGACGCGATGCTCAGCAGTGAACCTGACCCGATCAAGGCCCTTTCGGACATCAATCCTGAGATCTCTCCTGCCGTTTCAAACGTGATCCTCAAAGGCCTCGAGGTCAGCCAGGACAAGCGGTTCTCGACTGCGAGCGAGATGCAGAAAGCGCTCCGGTCCGCGTATGCACAGATGCAGGGGCAGATGACTGCGGACACGGTCGCGTTCAATATCGCCGATCACGTCGGTGCCGATGTTCATTCGACGTCGCCGCCGATCGACAGAGGTCGGTCGGTCGCTCCTTCCGAAATGGCGACGATCACTCCGGCTGTCCCTTTCCTTGCAACTCAGGCGGAAGCCCCGATCCAACCCGTCGTGGAAGCCGAGGTTGTCGAAGACGCTCCTTCGATGGAGAAAACGATCCAGATGGACGCGCCGGCACCAGTCGTGGAGGCACCGGTCGCCGAGCAGCCGCTTCGTCAGGCGGACGTCAAGACGGAGGTATTTCTCGGATCGGATCTGGCGGCTGAGACGCCTCATTCGCCGCCTCCTTCGACGAGCGAACCGCCCCGTACTGTGGAATTTGAGCAGCCGTTCGCAGGTTCCGAACCCCCAAAGGAGGTTGCGCAGGAGCGGTTTGAGCCGGCGGCCACCGTTCCATTGATCGACATGGGCGATTCGACCGAGCCGCCGCCAGATAGCCCCGCGACACCGGCATTTTTCGAGACTGCCGCGATCGAAACGCCGGCGCCCGGGCAGACGGTGAGCGTGCCGACGCCGGGCGAGACTCCGCCCGAGGCCGAACCGATGCGTCAGGCTCCGCCGCCGCAAAAAGCAAAGTCGCGCGCAGGTCTGCTTCTTGGGGCACTGGCCGGCATTTTTGTATTGGCGATCATCGCCGCCGGAGGCGGGTACTTTGCTTATACGAGGTATTTTGCCGGGAAGGACGTAAAGCCGACGCCGACGCCGGTCGTTCAAGCCTCGCCGTCGCCGACACCGACCATCGAGCCGACACCGGAGAACACGAATTCAGATCAAAGTAACAGGGACATCGTTGTTGCGCCGACGCCGGAGCCGACACAGACGACCGGGCCGGTAACCAAACAAACACCACAGACCGGGCCGACCAAGACGCCTGCAACCGGAAAGGCAACTCCGACGCCCGGAGCCAAGTCGACGCCTAAGAAGACTTCCGGCAACGACAGGACCGTCATTTTGCAGTAATGCGGAGAGAAGACATGCGAAGTTATAAGTTTTTCCGAACGATAAGCGTAGCGACGGCTTTCGCGATCGCCCTGTCACTGGCGGGCGGTGCCGTAGCTCAGTCCAAGAAAGACCTCAAAAAGGCCAAGGACCTGACGGACCAGGCCAACAAGCAGTTCAACCAGAAGAATTACCGGGAAGCGGTGGACTCGTACAATCAGGCGATACTCATCGTACCGAATAATCCCTACGCGCATTTTTGGAAAGGCTATGGGCACTATTACCTCAAGGAGAACGATCAGGCCGTGCGTGAACTCGGCATCGCGCTCTCTCAGGGTTTCAAGCCAATAGAGGTTTACAGGCTTCGCTGGTACATCTACTACGAGCAGAAGAACTTTGATGCAGCTCTTGACGACATCAACAAAGGCATCGCCATTGAGCCGAATAATCTCAGTTTTCTTAAGGCGATGGGCGAGATCAAGTACGCTCAAAATGATCTCCAGGGAGCTCTCGGCGCTTTTCAGAAGGCCTTGTCCGCAGCGCCTCGGGACGGTGACATTTATTACAACATCGCCCGCGTTTACCTTGGCCTGAACGACAGCGCCGCTCAGGCGGTCGCCGCCAATAAGGCGATCCAATTCGGAACCCAGCTTCTTGCCGAGGCATATTATCTTCTCGGCGACGCGTACCAAAAACAAAAGAACGTTCCAGGTGCCATAGCAGCGTATCAGCGGGCGATCTCGTCAAAGCCGCAGAATTATCAGGCGTATCGAAACCTGGCGGACCTTTTTCGCAGCGAGAACCGGTTCGGTGAGGCAATAGACGTTTCAAAACGAGCGCTTCAGTACTATCCGAACGACGGTTATATTTACACCGACCTGAGTTGGTACTACAGTCTGGCGGACAAGCACAGCGAGGCCGCTGAAGCGGCCCAGTCGGCGATCAAACTGCTTCCGGACCAGTACATGGCTTACACGAACCTGTGCCGGGCATCTAACGACCTGAAGCTTTATCAGCAGGCTATCGCTGCATGCAATAACGCGTTAAGGCTGAATCCGAAAGACGGCGAGACCTATTTCTACCTGGCACGAGCGTACGACCTGACCGGAAAAAAGGATGATGCCACACGGAGCTACGCACGTGCAGTCGCGGGATTGATCGACTTCACAAAGGCGAATCCGGAATATTCGGACGGATTCTATTTGCTGGGTAACGCTTATTTCGCAGACAATCAGCGGGACAAGGCGATCGAAGCTTACGGCAGGTGCCTGCAGTTGAGTCCGCGCTTTATAAAAGCCCGCTATAATCTCGGGATCATACAGGTCCTCAAGCGAAACAAAACGGGCGCAATGGAACAGTACAACGCTCTGTTGGCCCTGGATCCGACACGGGCCGCGCAGCTCAAATCCGAGATCGACAAGATGTAGCTCTCGCGGAACCATTCAAATACGAAAATGGCATGCGACACCGTTTGGTGAAGCATGCCATTTCTTTTCGGGTCGGGTAAAGACTCAGCGCCGGCTCTTGCGGGTGTTCACTTCCACGCTCTGGAACTTTAACACCACTCGAACATTGTCCGACCTTTTATCGAGATCAGCGGGGACGAATGGCGCGTTAGAGGGATCGGAAACCAGTGCTTTTTCGAGATCATCCACGGCGCGCGTGTCCCGCGAGGGTTCGACAACCTGGGCGATCTGTGCAAGCCCATTGGAAAATACGTCGGCCACTACCACAACCTCGTCGTTCTTCATTCCACCCCTAACCAGCGAGCGCGAAAGCGCGATCAACGCCCCCTGCGGATTGATGCTGGGGGATTCGCCCGCGACGGCGAGCCTCGTCCTTGCGTAATCTGCAGCCAAGATATCGCCGGGCTGGTCTCTGCGATACGGATCCTTGTTGGTGTCGATCATGATCCTGGAGTCCGTTCGTGCCACCGCACCATTGATACCGGCAGTCCCGATACGGCTCGAAAACAAGATCGAGAGGATCGACGTACCGATCACGACGGACGCCACGACCCCGACAGCGATCGGAATAAGCCGCATCTGTATCCACTCGCGGGTTGCCGCCGGTATGTTGAAAATTCGACCTGCTCGGATCTCCTCGCGAACAGCGCGTTTGGTCCGGTCCGAGACGGAAGCCGGCACAGCACGGCGAGACAACATTCGCAGATCGTTTCTGATCGAACGGATCTCGCTAACGCGCTCACGGCAGAGCGGGCATGATGCAAGATGACGTTCGAACACCTCGGACTGACCGCCGTCGAGCAGCCCGTCCATGTATAGGGAATCGTTCAATTGTACTTCGTTGCAATTCATCGCATTGAAACTGGCGGGCCGCCGCTTTGGGCCGGGTCCCGCGGGAAATGAATGGCTCACTGACCCCGGCTGTTTTCTAACATAGAAAACAACGCATTTTTGAGGCTCAAGCCGCTTTCACGGACGCCGGGTTGTTCTTTCTTCTTGTTGCTGGTCGGATCAAACATCTTACCGTCGTCCATTACTGCTGACCTCAGACCCCAATATTCGTTCACTTTTGACCTATCGTTTGGCACCGATTTTTTGTCTACTGGATGAAACCGGGGTGAGTCAGCCATTCATTTAATTCTCAAAGATCCTTCAATCGCTTCCTCAGTTCTTCACGGCCGCGCGAGATCCGCGATTTTACCGTACCAAGGCCTACATTGAGCGCCGTTGCCGTGTCCTCGTAAGACAGGCCCTCGATGTCACATAGAATGACGGCCTCGCGAAATACCTCGGGCAGATCGAGCAGCGCCATCTGCAGGGCCGATCGCCTCTCATGAAGCAAAAGGTCGTCCTCGGGGCTCGCCCCCCGGTACGCGATAGTCTCGCCGACGAGCAGATCCGACGAGCCTACGGTGGAATCCAGCGAGACGGTGTGGTCGGCCCTGCGGCGTTTCCACCAGCGATACCTGTTACGCGATTCGTTAACTGCGATCCGGTAAAGCCAGGTCTTTAACTTTGCGTCGCCCCGAAAGCTTCCGATCGAGCGCAAGGCCCTCAAGAATGTTTCCTGCGTCAGGTCGGCCGCCTCTTCCATGCTGTTGGTCAACCGGTACAGCAAAGCGAATACACCGTCAGAGTACCGCGAAACCATTGTTTCGAATGCCTCGGTGTCGCGAGCCTTCAGTCTTTCAATGAACTCAAGTTCGTGGTCCGAAGCGGCAGAACCAGAGCGTGCCGCCGAGGCGGCATCTTGGAATTCCTCTTCGTCAAAGGTCATTGACTTGGTGAAGACCATTTCCTCTGGATCCGAACCCGGAAATTTTCCGAGCACTCTCGAGCCGCCCGTTCGCCTCGACCTCGGTGAACTGAAATAATTAGACACCGAATTATTGACATTGTTCCCGCATTGGAACAAAATAAATGTCGGCGATATCCGCCTTCTCCGGACCCCGACGGCCTTTCGATCTCCTTTTCAGTTTGTAAAAAACGCCTTTTTAAGCTACATTAGCTGTTTTGGAAATCGCCCGTGTGGGGCAATTATACAACGTTCGAATATCGAGAAATTGCAATAATTCTTTAACATGGCTAAAAAAAAGAGACGGTTGGAACAGGTCGTAGCGGCTAATGAGCCGAAAGAGAAAGTCCGGTATCAGGACCCGTTTCAAAGTGCGGTCGGACAAAAGCTGGAATCGGTCGGGCAAGTATTTGAAGGTAAAGGCCGAACTATCGTTTACGCGCTCGGCGTGCTCGTCGTGGTTGCGATACTGGCCGGCTTGATCTATCAATGGAACCGCCGATCGACCGGTGCCGCCCAGGCTGCTCTGGGCAAAGCGATCCAGACCTCGCAGGCCCGTGTGACCGACACTCCGGTTCCCGCCGGGTCGACGGAAAAGACCTACAAGTCTGAAAAGGAACGTGCGGAAGCGGCCATCGCCGAGTTTCAAGGCGTGGTGGACAAGTTCGGCGGTACTGTCGGTGAAAAGGCAAGGTATTTCATCGCCGTCAATAAGTTGACCACCGATAGGCCGGCGGGGATCCAGGAGCTTGAGGGTCTAGCGACCGCGAATTCCGAGGTAGGGAAATTGGCGAAATTCGCAATTGCCCAAACGCGTGTCGAAGACGGCAAACTCGACGATGCCGCGGCGATCTACCAGGATCTTTTAGGTATGCCCGATCCGGTGATCGCTAAGGACACGCTCAATTTTCAATTGGCGAAAGTGTTTGAAAAGCAGGGCAAGATCAACGAAGCGGTCGATCTTTATTACAACATCGCGAAGATGGCGAGCGAAGCCAAAGACACGGAAGGCAAACCCATTCCGATCAGCGAAACGGCCCGCGATGCCAAGACAAAGTTGACTCAACTCGCCCCGTCCCGAGCGGCCGAGATCAAGGACAATGAGGCGACGGGAACGGCAGGCGGCAATCCTATCGTGATGTAGTTTCACGCTCAGTTTAAGGACGGAACTCGAAGGTGCGATTTGAAAAAGTCGCACCTTTTCGTTATTTCTAAAGTATCGACGTATATAGAGCTAAGATGACGACGATGAGCGAGATGACCGAAACAAGGCAAAGGGCGATGCATGCGAACACGGCAGAGCTGCAAGAGCCGTCGCTCTCGACACCCGCATCGATCCGCGTTTCACCGAACAGTTATCTTATCACGCTCGTTTTGGGGACATTCTTTGCCGCGCTGTCGTTTTACCTCAGATTTGATACGGCGGGCTTTGTCCTATTTATTGTGTCATGGGTCCTTCTGCCGTTCTTTGCTCTTAACGACCACATCGCTTTTGACGGAAAACGGTTGACGCGTACCGGCCTGATACCGCGGCTGTGGTCATGGTTCACAGCCACGCGCCACCGGCTCAAATTGTCGGATATCGAACAGGTCGATACACAGGCAGTTAGGGCGCTTAAACGCGCAGGAAATGTATATTACCGATATAGAACGACCATCCGCGGTAAGGAAATGCAGGTCGCATTCGCCTCAGGCGGCGAGGACTACCGGAGGATGATCTCTGCCATTCTGCCGAGGCTCAGCCCTGACGTCATGGACACGCGGTCGATAGAGCTGAGGGAACATCTTGCGGACCCAAAAGAGACTCTAATGAAGGCCGAGTTCGAGCACATCCCGGGGCCGGAGGTCTTACGGCAGTCGGCCGATCCGGCGGGCCGTCGTCGATCCCCACTGCCTCAGACCGCGGGCGGTGATCCAGCGAGGGCCGATTATCTCCGAAGCCTGGCCAATGAACTGAGGCTCAACGGCTACCTGCTGCAGGCCCTTGAAGCGTTTCGCCGGGCCTTGGTGATCAAGCCTCGTGACGGTCGACTGCTCTTCGAATTCGCCCGCTGCCTTCAGTCGTTCGCGGGATCCGAGCGAAGCCCGGAACTTGAGCGAAAGGCGATAGCCGTTATGAGGCTTGCTGAGAGACGAGCCGGCGAAGACGGCGACCTGCTCGAACGCCTGGGCGAGACATACTTTCAGGCAGGCGAATGGAAGCGTGCAGCACGCGTATTTAAGAAGGCCCTCGGGAGCGTCGGCGAAGGGTTCCGCTCTGCCCGCGGGCTGGCCGAGATCGCTCTGCGCGAAGGCAAGATCGCACACGTCATCCACCATTTTTCCACCGCTAACAGGCTTGCCGGGACGGCGAGCCTCCGTCGCTGGACGAGCAGCGAAGCCGAGTACTTCTCGCGTCTCAACGACGACGACGAGTATATGGAGATGGAGATCTCGCGCGTCAATCTACTCGAAACGCTCGAAAAAGCGAGCCGAACGTCATTGCGCATTGCTTTCCTTGGATTTCCGGCCATTTTCATCGGCGTTTTCGGCGATGATTCCCTGGTCGCGGACATCGGCTGGGCGGTCTCGACGGTCAGTCTTCTCATCTGGGCCGGCCTGTTAATAACGTCCAGGATGCTGTCACCACGGATCCCGTACGAGCTGCTTGACGCGGACGAGTAACACCACCAAAACGATACGCAACGGCCGACACCCCTTCAGAGATCATCCGGGACAGTACCCTCGCGTTGGCAATGTTTGTGGTATAAGTATTCGAACGGACAGGCAGACATACACTATTACACGGCTTTATCAGTAGAAATACGCAGCTAATTTACACTGGAGGTAAGTTCCGCTTATGGCAGATAAAACCGAGTCCAAACCGCCGTTTTGGTCATCGCTGCAAGGCATATTAACGGGTATTGGCGCCGTTATCGTTGCTATCACCGGGCTTATTACGGCTCTTTACTCGACGGGTGCGATCGGTTCGAGATCGAACACAAACACCACCCGACCTGCTAATACTGCTGTGGCACTTTCGTCAGCACATTCTCCGTCAGTGCCTTCTCCTTCCTCGTCGCCCAAGGCGGAGAATGACCGTGACAAAATGCTGACAGGTAAATGGGAGGTCATCGAAGAGCGCACGGAGGAATTCGGCGGCGCCAAGGTGACTTGGCTGTTTGATGCATCTGTCTCTGACAATGTGTTTACGCTGACCGGTAAGATATCTGCTTTCAATGGAAAGGAGCCCACGTCTGAACAAAAGGCCGTTCGCTCGACCTATGTTACAAAGCTGACGGGTATGTCAGGTATGGGTGAATTCAAAAAAACGGAGCAAGGTGTTACGACCAGTTATCCGGCATCCATTCGATTGGAGAATGACGAACAGCCGACGCTTCACGGAACAATTGAGATCAAAGGACAACCAGCCTGCGCTCTAACTGGCCGCAAGCTCTGACACCGGACGCCGTTTTCGGCTCCACTTGCGGGTAGAGAGGGCGGCCGTTTCCGTATGAAGCGGCCGCCCTCGATCCCGGTGAATGAACCCATCACGCCCTCTTAGCTTTGGCTGAAGGTTTTTGTTTCTGTGCCGTCCTTTTGGCAGCGGGCGTCTCCTTAGAACTTACCGAAGCCGTTCTCTTCACCGACGGGTTGAGCATCGGGGACCAGTTGTAATCGGCAACGTCCCAGCCTTCTTTCAACTTTTTCAAGACGAAGTCGGTCATGTTATCGACGATCCAGCGGTGGTTGTACTCGCCGACCGAAGCCAGCTCAGCATCCGGCGCCGGGTTCATAAAATCGATCGCGTACGGCACGCCGTCCTTGATAGCGAATTCGACCGTGTTGAGGTCGTATCCAAGTGCCGTGCAGATCGTTTTGACATCCTTTTCGACGCGAGCGTGGACCTCGGGCGTCAGATAGTTGTCGACATTGACGTACTGCATTCCGCTCAAATAGGGCTTTGACGGATCGTACGGCATGATCAGCACCTTTTCCTTGCCGACGCAGTAGCAGCGGACGAAATGGTCGTACTCGATGCCTTCCTGCAGGGTCATGCAGAGCGTGCCGCTGTCGTTGTAGTCAGCGAACAATTCTTCGAAATTGTGGATCTTGGAGACATTTTTCCATCCGCCGCCGTCATGCGGTTTGAGAAAAGCAGGGAAGCCGACATATTCGACGATCTCTTCCCATTTGATCGGGAATTCGAGATTTCGGAGGCTTTCACTCGTGATGTCCCTGATATATGCGTGCTGCGGAAGCAGGACCGTCTTAGGGATGGCGACACCGAGCTTGGCGGCGAGGCTGAAATTGAAGAACTTGTCGTCGGCAGACCACCAAAACGGGTTGTTGATAATGTACGTTCCCTCGAGAGCCATCCGCTTTAGCATTGCCCTGTAATAAGGCACCTCGTGCGAGATGCGGTCGATGATGACGTCGTACCGCTTGGGCTCATCGAGACGGATGCCGCCGACGGTCATCATTTCAGCCACGACATCGCCGCCGCTTTTTTCGTTGATCGTTTTGATAAAAGATTCGGGAAACGTGACCTCACGCCCCGCTAATATGCCTACACGTTTCATATTGGTAATAAATAGTTGATTGTCAGGATCTCAGTCTAAGCTAAAATCCTTGATTTTAATGGATAACCCGATTTAGAGCAAGAAGGATCGTATAGAGACCGGGATCAACGAGGACCTGATCGTTAGATCGAGGGTTGATCATATTCAGGTTCGGAAGCGAGCTGCACGAAGAGTATAGAAGGGGAAAAACTGCAAGCCAAAGGGCGGGCGATCCGATCGCCCTTCGGATCGTCGAACCCGCCGCTTTGAACAATTGAATAAATTCTATGAACTCATTTAAAGATCTGTACTAAACGACCCTCACTGATCTCCGGGAAGTCCCCAGGAGAGTGTTTTCATCTGGCCATCGGCCCCCGGGCTAAAATACCAGACGAGGTTGGTGCCCTCATTTCTGATAGCGGCGATCTCTGTTTTTCCATCGCCGTCGAAATCGCCAAGCTTCACGGCGTCGCTCGTAAATCCCCATTGCCGAACAAACCAAGCGCCGTCAGAACTTTGCAGCCCGTAGAAGTATCGCAGGCCAGCGACATCGCGTGAGACCAGTACATCATTTGCACCATCAGCGTCAATGTCGATCGGGTTTCGATAGTATACGGTGTCGGTTGACAGTCCCCAAGCTATCTCATTGTAAGCTCCGTCCGAACTCCGCTTGATATACCACACGAGACCGCCGTTCTCCGATCGGACGATCGCGAGATCCGCTTTGCCGTCTTTGTCATAATCACCGGGAAAAGCTTTGTCTGCCGACATACCCCACTGATCGACCATCATCGTGCCGTCCGAACTTCGAAGGACGTACCAGTTACCATCCGTTTCCCGGAAAACCGCGATATCTATCTTCCCATCACCGTCGAAATCTGCGTTCGCCTCCTGGTCGCCGATCGCGAGGCTGCCCCACGGCACCTGAACGATCACATTGTCACTGCTCCGTATGTAGTCAGTTCTTAGCTCGCCATTCGCAAGGCTGACGCGAGTATCGGCCACATCCGCCAAGCCGTCGCCGTCGAAGTCGGCCATGAACGGCCGGTGGACCGTGGATCCATCATAATGATGACTGACCGTCTCACCGTCAGTGCTGCAGAACATGTATCCGTGGGAATCGCTCGAACGATAGGCAAACGGATCGCTCCGGCCATCACCGTCCATATCGTTGTCAAGGGTTACGATCTTGAGTTTCCCCCTGATCTCGCCGCTGGGATAGTTCGCGGTGTTTAGTACGACGCTCACCTTCTTTCCCGTTAAGCTAGTGATCCAGAAACCGGGTGGCATAATACAACCTCCCGAAATTCTGCCGCTAGCTCCACCGCTTTCCGTGCGTCGACAAGGTCGAAGCTCAGAGCTGCCGGAAAGTACGTAAATATCCCAACCCGTTAAATTTCCTGACAGGCCTTTGTAATCACAATCAACGATTATGCCTAGTATATTAGCGGCGAACGCATTGCAGATCGCACGTGCAGTCGAATTAGTTGGCGGAACGACCTGTTCCGAATTAAGCGCCGCTACGAATTTTTGTTGTGCTGCCGCGTAGCCGGTAAAAAGCACAGCAAGCGCCGAGGCAAGAAAATATCGAAGTATCTTGCTTTGCATTGTCTTGTCCTCCCAATTAGTCTCTTCGCGTGGGAGCTTCAAGCATTTCAAAGATCCTTACCGAACGACACTCACTGATCTCCCGGAAGTCCCCAGGAGAGCGTTTTCATTTGGCCGTCAGCACCGGGGCTGAAATACCAAACGAGACTCGCGTCACTGTTCCTGATGGCGGCGATCTCGGTCTTTCCATCGCCGTCGAAATCGCCGAGCTTCACAGCGTCGCTCGTAAATCCCCATTGACGAGCGAATAAAGCTCCGTTGGAACTTTGCAGTCCGTAGAAGTATCTCGAGCCGGCGACATCGCGTGATACCAAAATGTCATTCGCCCCGTCGGCGTCCAGGTCCACCGGTTTGCCAGGATAGAACGTATCCGACGAGAGTCCCCATTGCATGCCGTAATAGGTCCCGTCTGAGCTTCGGCGAATATACCAGACAAGGCGCCCGTTCTCCGATCGGACGATAGCAAGGTCCGCTTTGCCGTCGTTGTCATAATCACCGGGAACAGCCTTGTCATCTGTCATGCCCCAGTGATCCACTCGCATTTGGCCATCCGAACTCTGCCGGATGTACCAGTTGCCGTCAGTCTCGCGGAAGACAGCTATATCTATCTTACCGTCACCGTCATAATCTGCGTTCGCCACTTGATCGCCAAGATTTGCATTTCCCCACGGCACCTGAACGAATACATTATCACTGCTGCGTGTATAGACTGTCGACATGGATCCGCCGGAAATAACAGACATGTGCGTATCCGCGACATCTGCCAATCCGTCGCCGTCAAAGTCCGCCATAAACGGTGAGTGGCCTTCGCCGCTAAACCTGTCGAACAGATGGCTAACGGTATCACCGTCTGTGCTGCAGAACATGTATCCATGGAAATTGTCCGGACGAAAAACGAACGGATCGGTGCGTCCGTCGCCGTCCATGTCGTAATCGAGCGTCATTGGTTTCAGAGTCCCCTGGATCTCGCCGTTTGGAAAATTTTGGGTGCGTATGACCAACCTAAGCGACTTTTTCATCGCGACGTAGTCCCAGGAAGACGGGAACCCGTAGCCTATGGGCCCGCAAGTGCTGGACAAAACCCCGCCAGTACCGCCGGTGGTGGCGAGATCACAAACAGGCTGCGGTATTGGCGCCAGGAACATCTCCGCGGCGACCATCGGGCTCGATAGACCGCTCCAGTTACAGTTGACATCCAACCAGGCGTACCAGTCCGAAAATAGCGCCCTGGACTGCGCGGTGCAGACTGCACGCGCGGTCGAGCCAGATGAAGGAACGACCTGTCCCGCGTTAAGGCCGGCCACGAAGGTGTGGCGACCGTAACCGTAGCCACATAAGAATAATACGACCATCGCCGAGGCCAGTAGGCCTCGAATTTCGTGTCTTAGCATTGTTTTGACCTCCCATTTCATTTTTTAGGTCAACCCTTTGCTATCGACCGGCCCACCAGTGTTCTGCGTGTGAGCAGTTGCAAGAGAACAGGCCGGCTTTTGGATTAACCAGTATGTCGAGTATCATTGTATTTCCCGGCGCGTCAGCTGTAATGAAGAGAACCTGATTAACTGATGAGGTTTTTATGACGGCCGTGACGTCAACTACCCAAGTTCCCTCAAACATCTATGCCTTCGGCGATATCATTGTCGAGCCCGGTAATTTCCGCGTGCTTAAGAGCGGTCAGCCACTGCCGCTCGAGCCGCGCGCTTTCGAAGTATTGATCTTCCTGATCGAAAATCGCGGGCGGGTGATCCAGAAGAACGAATTATTCGAGCAGATTTGGAAGCAGTCGTTTGTTACCGACAGCGCTCTGACGCAGGAGATCAAGAACATCCGCAAGGCGATCGGCGACGATGCCAGCTCCCCGCGTTTGATCGAGACAGTTCGCAAGCACGGCTACCGCTTTATTGGCCATTTGGATCAGCTTTCGCCAGTTCGCGAGGCTCAAGATGAGGCGTCACCGCAGGCTAGAATGGTCGTGTTGCCGTTTGTCAACCTGGATGGGGACCCCGAACGGGAGTATTTGAGCGACGCCTTTACCGAGGAGTTCATCACAGAGCTTGCGGCGCTGGCTCCGAACAACTTGTTGGTGATCGCCCGCACGACCGCCATGAGCTTCAAGCACACTGAGAAAGACGTGGCGCAGATCTGCCGCGAGCTGGGCGTTGACTACCTGGTCGAGGGCAGCGTCCGGCACAGCGATGATCGGGTCGCTATCGCCCTGCAGTTGATCCGGGCAAACGATCAGATGCACCTTTTATCGCGACGGTATGAGGTCGATACGCATCGCTTTTTCAATATGCGGACGACGATGGCGGAGGCGGTCGCTGAGCAGATCGGGATCACGCCCCGAGCTTCTAGGGCGAACCCGAGAACGAAGCCTACCGAGGACGCGGTCGCGTACAACCTGTATCTAAAGGGCCGCTTCATGGATCGGACGCCTGAGAACATCGCGAAAGCGAAAGAGTACTACGAAGAAGCGATCTCCCGCGATCCGGATTTCGCCCTTGCATATGTGGGGTTGGCCGACCTTTACTGGTATCTGGGTTTCGCGGGGGTTGCTCCTGCTAAAGACGTGTCCACTGCCGGGATGTGCTATGCCGCGCGGGCACTGGAGCTCGACGCAACATTGGCCGAAACACATGCCCTGGTGGCGATGTTTCGCAAAGAGCTCGATTACGATTGGGGAGAAGTTAAGCGGGAGATGGATCTCGCCCGCGAACTCGACCCAAAGTCGCCGCTGGTCAGGGTCTGGTATGCCGCCTCGTGGTTGATGCCTCAGGGGCAACTCGAGGAAGCGGCAGCGCAGATAGAGGCGGCACTTGAGTCCGATCCGCTTTCCACATTCTTTAGGTCATGGTTAACGGTCGTATTGTGGCTAGACCGAAAGTACAAAAAAGCTCTCGACCACGGAAAAATGATCGTGAAATTTGACCCCCAGGCATACACCGGCTACTGGATGCTCGGTATGATCTACCGAGACCACGGCTGCTTAAAGGATGCCATTGAGGCCCAGCGCACGGCCGTTGAGCTTTCAGGAGGTCTACCGCTCTTGATCGGTTGGCTGGGCTTAGCATTGGGGCAGGCCGGCGAGAAAGCCGAGGCGCGGGCAGTGCTTGAACAACTTCGTGAGATAGCAGGGACGTCGTACGTACCGCCTTCGAGTTTTGCCTGGGTCCATCTGGGACTAGGCGAGATAGACGATGCGTTCGTTTGGTTGGACCGCGCGGTCGAAGGCCGGGATCACATGATGATCCCGATCAAGTCCTATCCGTTTTTTGACTCAATTCGCGAGGACCCAAGATATGATTCGCTTTTGAGGAAGATGAACCTCGACACCTAAAAGACACGGGAAGAATTATCGAAAGAAATCTTGCAGGAATCGAGCGCGCCGACTTCGTTGGCGGTCGCGTCGAAGTGTACGACGCGCACCGCTGAGGAAAGACTGGCAGGCAAATGGACTGGCGATCCGATCGCCATTCGGATCTCGCCGAGCCGCCCGAATGAATCAAGTACTCACCTAATAACGCAAGGACGACCTTTGCTCAACTCGATTCACTGATCTCCGGCAAGTCCCCAGGAGAGCGTTTTCATTTGGCCGTCAGCACCGGGGCTGAAATACCAAACGAGACTCGCGTCACTGTT
>JBGAVC010000001.1:0-116902 GCA_044228265.1 Pyrinomonadaceae bacterium | reverse complement strand
TTGGCTTTGCCTTTCGTTCGCACTGTTCTGTCTCCGTTTGGCCTTTAGTTACGAGGCCTATTCTATCCAGCTCTTTAGCTTTTATTTCTTTACCCAGTATTTCTTTGGATTCCTCGTCGTCGCAGGCTGCCGAAGCCTCGGCAAACTTGGCGATATCCCGTTTCGTCAGGAGATATTGATCCTGCCGTTCATTATCGTCGCGTTCGCCTTGCCGTTCGTGGCAGAAGATTTCAATCTGGTCCTGAATCTGCATTCGCTGATACTGGCAGGTTTCTTTGTCGTGGCGAGCGTCGAGCTGTACCGAACACGGATCGGCACCTTTGGCTGGAAGGTGATGTTGATAGCTCTCGGGCTGCTCGTCGCGGACCATCTTCAGTATTTCATCCTGTACGCCGTCAATCAGTTCGTACATCTTCCGGACGGAATACTTTCCTATACGACGGTGCTCGATCTCGTCCTCCAGATACTGCTCGGTTTCGGGATGGTGATCATCCTGCTCGAGATCGTCCTATCGGACGCCAAGATCGCGAACGAGAACCTCAAAAAAGCTACCGAAAAGCTCGAAGAGCTTGCCCATATCGACCCGCTCACGACCGCGCTCAACCGGCACGCGTTCCACGGCTATCTCAAACGCCGCGGCGGCGAAGGCGCGCGCGTTACAGGTTCTGTCGGCTTCTTCGACATCGACGACCTCAAAACGATAAACGACGTTTACGGGCACGCGGTCGGCGACATCGCGATCCGGGCGGTCGTCCGCGCGATCCGCGAGATCATCCGCGGCGAAGACCTCGTCTTCCGCTGGGGCGGCGATGAGTTCTTTGTCCTGATGGTCGGCCTGGACGCCGAGTCCGCCACCACACGCCTCTCGCGTATGGAGAACATGCTCTCCAACGTCCGCATCGAAGGCGTCCTCCAGCCCCTCTCGATCCGCGTCTCGCACGCATTTGAAGACTTCGACGACCTCGCGAAACTAGAGGCCACCATCGAAGCCGCCGACGCCAAAATGTACCGCCAAAAACAGATCCGCAAAGGCCTCATACCACCGCCCACCGCGGAGAAGCCCGTGAACGAACTGGTTTTCAAATAAACGGTCGCGGGTCGTCCGAAGACCGGGACGCAGTAGCTGATCAGCAGGGAGAGCCTTCTTCCTGCTTTTTTTGCTTTCGACAAGCGAAAATACTCGCGGCCCCCTTCGCTCATTTGACGGTCTTTGTGATCCGCCTGATATTATTCTGTCCAGACGTTTCAAACTTACACGGAGGCAGAAAGTCGATGGGATTTCCCAGATCGTTCGTGTTGCTTTTTCTTCTTTTTCTCGGATCTACCGCCGCTGCGCAAGTGTCCAGCTCGTTAAGAAATGAGCAATTGCGTGGTCCGTTCGCGGTCGGATTCCGCCGTGAGTGGAGACTGGACGATTCACGTTTCTATGCCGCCACGTTCAAAGACGGACAAACCTATGGCGTAAAGGCCAAGCAGCCCAGACCCATTTTAATTAACATCTGGTACCCGCCGGCAAAAAACAACGGGCCACGAATGACGCACAGCCGGTATCTCGATCTGAGGGCCGAGTTGCACGATCCCAGGTTAGCACGTTTGCAGCTGCCTTGTCGGAGTATGAACGAGGCGTATTTGTAACCGAGATCACGGGAAAAGAAAAAGAATCCGATCTGGACGACGCCGAAAAAGCTGTATTGCGGCACCTACTGGACGAACCGACTGCTGCCACCTTCGGCGCTCGCGTCGCTAAGGGACGGTTTCCGATCGTCGTCTATCATGGCGGTTCAGATTCGTCGGTCGATGAACAATCGGTTTTGTGCGGTTCCTCGCTAGTAACGGCTTCGTAGTGATCGGAAGCGCCTTTGAAAAAGCGGACGGAACAGAACTGGCTCCGGATCAACGTGAGAATGCAGCGTCTGACCTGAGATTCTTGATGAAATTTGCCAGAAGCTTGCCAAATGCCAGATCCCGACAAAATTGGCTCTCATTGGCCATAGTGCGGGAGCCCAAACGACGTTAATAATGCAGTCGCAATGCGGGATCGGTGCTGACGCGATCGTGGTTTGACACCACGCAAGATTATTCTCCTGTTCGACAAGTGAAATTTGGTGGCGATTAACGCAGGATGTCCTCGCTCGCCCCAATTGTATGAATGTTCCAACGCTGGTTGTCGCGGGCCGCGAGGCGATCTTTGACATGTTCGATCGGCTGAAGGATTCGGATCGTTACTATCTGACATTTCAAAACACGCGCAACACCGTGACCTATCGCTCAAGGCGTTCAAAAACGGATCTTTGACGCAGAGATCGCACGGAAACGCAGCAAAGATGTCGAGGAAACGGGGCGTGCATTGATCAACGTCCGGGACGGGTACGATGCCCTTGCCGGTACGTGCTTACCTTCTTTGATGCCAGGCTCAAAGGTGACACAAAAGCCCAAGCGGAATTGGGGATACGATACGTCGACAGTGCTGTAGAAGGCGCCGGGCCCGTCGCGGAGATCGTTCCTAAGGGTCACACAGCTCCGCCGGCGTATGATCCGAACAGCAAGATTCCACCGACACCTCGTCAACTACGTTATTTAATTGCCCGAGAAGGCTTGCAGAACACTCTTGTGTTGTTAACTTCGTACAAAGATCGTCGACCTGTTTCCCCTATTTATGATCAGAGGTTCTGATTTGTGCTTCTAGACGAAATGCTGGGGAACGATAGGTAGTCCGGCTTGAAATTCTACAATGCTCTCAAGGTTTTTGCTCCCGAGCTACAGTCCTCTGCCGCCGGTCGCTTTTTTGAGGGTGGAAAGTTCTATATTGATATACTCAAAAACCCAAAAGGACTGAGCCTCGTTGAAAAAGCTTTGATCCTCGATCCAGGCAACAAGGACTACGCAATTAAACTCGCTGAAATGCGTACTAAATTAGCTCGCGAGAACTCAGTTGTACTTTGAATCCTCTGAAACGAAGAGGTGACAAGAGGCCGAAACCTAATACACCGCCTTTATAAGGAAGGAATTTTATAGAGGAAAAAAAAAAAAAAACTTTATTACGTTTCTCGGTTTTTAAACTCGACAAACTATCATCAATAAACTGTAGCATTGTCGTATCACTGCAAATATCACCTATAGTTGACACAAATGGTAAAATGGAAACGGTGGCCTGATCGTTGATCGTCGATGGTGGATCATTGGCGGTTGAGGACGGCCGGGATCTTTGAAAATTGCGATTCTTTAGTCGTGAGTCTTAAGTCTTGAGTAGGAAAAGAGCAGTCGGAAATCCGAAATCTGGAGTCCGGCGCTGAAAAAGCGTTCGAGCACTGTTCGGGCGGCTAACGGAGCGTCGATTTGCTAAATCCAGTCGTTTCAACACTTACAAAATTTCGCTGACGACGGAAATTTTGCGCAAAACTCTCGCGAACAGGGCAAAAATATCGCTGTAACATCATTGCTGACAATAGTTACAGCGTTCACAGACTACTTGGAACGCTTCCGGAACGCTCAGGGCTTTGAAACCCGTCGCTGACGACAACGTTCGAACTCGGATCACAGTTTGTCGTTAAAAAATCCGGTCACGAGGGCCCAGGCGTCGCGGGCGGCGGTGGCGTTGTAAACTTCGGGCCGTGTGTTGTTAAAAAAGGCATGGTCGGCTTCGTATTTGACCGAGTGGATGGGCAGTTCGTAGCGTTCGGCGGCGTCTTCGAGAGCGGCGACTTTTTCGGGGTTGATCCACTTGTCTTGGGTGCCCGAGATAAAGACTGTCGGGACTGTCAGTTTCATCAGGACCTCGTCCTCGGGGATATCGCCGTAGAATGGAGCGGCGGCGCTGATGCCTTCGAGCTCACACGCGGCACGCAGGGCAAACGTCCCACCCATGCAGTAGCCCGTGATACCGAAATGCGAGATGCCGTAGCCCGCGACGGCCGCGTCCATGGCGTTGCGGATCGTATCGATGCCGTCTTCGATGGCGAGATCGTGCATCATTCGGCTCGCGTCGTCCGCATTGGCGGCGATCTGGCCGCGATAGAGGTCGGGAGCGAGGGCGATAAAGCCTTCGGCGGCCCATCGGCGGGCGATGTCGCGGATATGATCGTTGACGCCCCACCATTCCTGGATGACGATGACCGCACGTTCTGTATCGGCCTCTGGCATGGCGACAAAGGCGGTCGTCGGGCCGCCTGCGGTATCAAAGGACATTGACTCTGATCTCATAGGTGCGATTGTAAACCCTTGAGCGGCGGCGGGCCAAACCTGGCACGGTTCACAGTGCCCGCGAGTTCTTTTCGAAGCACCATTTGACGAGTTCCTTGCCGTATCGCGTCTCGACCGAAGCGGGCACGTCACTTTGTTTCAGCTCTTGAAAGTCGAACTTGATCGATCCCGGCGGGCCACCCGGAGGGTTCACCGTCGCGAGCATGTAACCGTAAACATTTGTGCGGGCGATCTTTGAGACCTTAGCGGAATCGCGGGGCAACACGTAACGCTGGGCACCCGCGGTGCCGACTATCCAGCCGGGCAGGACGCCGCCATTCGACCGCCAGTATTCGGTGTCGAATATGTTGTCGAGCAGGTAATGCGAATGGCTGGCGAGCACGTAAACCTGTTTGTGGGCCTGATCGCGCGAGCGGAGCAACCGTCGATAAGCGTCCCGGCCGCTCACGACACCGGCCGCGTACCCGCTCATGCTGTGGTCGAACGACAGGCTGTCAGGCAATGCTTCGTGCATGCCGACGACGATCGTTGTGACCGTCGGATCGGCGTCCGCTCGGTCCATAACGCGATTGAACCACGCCATTTGAGCCGAGTCGAACTGGTCGGTCGTTGCGTTGTCGAGGTAGATGAGGTCCACGCCCGCCTGGCGCCAGTGAAAATAGGCCTTGAGCTTGTGATCGTTGGGATCGTCCTTTAGCCGCTGGGCCTGCAGCACGGGAGCATTGAGCCAGTCGGCGAACTGGATGATAAAGTCGCCCCTGGTCTTCGGGTACGCCGTCTCGTGATTGCCTATGCCGAGAAAGAACGGCACTTTGAAATGATTTATCTGGTTCTCGATCATGTCCTGCCAGACCGTGTTGTAGTAGGCGGAGATCGACGGCCGTGTGGCACCGGCGCGGTTCATGATGTCCTCGTCAAAGTCCGATATAGCACGCAGGTCGCCGAGATGCCAGTAGAACTCGGCCTTGGTCTTTGACAACTCATTTGCGATCCCCGGCATAACGATGTCGCCGCAATTGCGCGAGTCGCCTGAGAACGCGAACTGCCACGTCTGAGCCGGGACAGTGACAGCGGCAACGGCCAATAGGGCCAGGGCCAATAACGCTCGTTTCATATGTTTGGTGTGTCGGCTAGCGATCTTTTTCCAAGAGTTTGGCGCACAGGCGTCACCAAGGTCAAACCGCCGGAGGGCACCATTTCTGATATAATCGCCAAACCGAGCAGAAGATACTTTGGGGAGGAAAACTATGCCGAAATACGTTATCGAACGTGAGATCGCGGGCGTCGGAGCGTCACCAGCCGAGGCCCTGCAGGCAGTTTCGCAGACGTAGTGCAATGTCCTGCGGGAACTGGGGCCGAGTATTCAGTGGGTCCAGAGCTATGTGACCGGCGACAAGATATATTGCGTCTATATCGCGCCGAACGAAGAGATCATCCGCGAACACGCGACACGCGGCGGCTTCCCCGCCAACCGAATCTCCGAGGTCACGACGATCATCGATCCGACGACGGCCGAAACCGGGAAGACCGGAGCAGCGGCTTAATCGCCTTCGCCTCGCGTGGATTTCAGATCGCCGGGCGAGACCTCGTCGACCTGCTGGTTGATGCCCCATTCGTGTCCGAACGGATCGATGAATTTACCGTAACGGGCGCCCCAGAACATGTACTGGACAGGCATCAGGACGCGTGCACCGCGCTCCGCCGCACGGGCGACGACCGTATCTGCATCGTCCACCTCGAGCGTGATCCTCACGCAGGTCCCGCCAAGCCGCGAAGGCAATTGCAGCGTCCCGCCTTCGGCCGCGTCGAATTCGTCCGAGACGAACAGCTTGTGGCCGTCGACGACGACCTCGCCGTGCAGCAGCCGCTTGCCGTCCTGGGCCATCATATTGTGGCCGTCGGCGCCGCCGAAAACAGCCTTGTAGAACTCGAGAGCGGCAAGCCCGTCGCTGACGACAACGTGCGGTATGAATTGGTCCTTACGCATTGTGTTTTCCTCCCCGCACGCGAATGTAGCACCGGCCATCGGCCGCGGTCAAAAGGTTGAGGGGATGACGCGGTGAAGCTAGAGTTTTAGCAATCGTGTTCGCAGCAAGCGCGACTGCAGGCGGCTCGACGCGATCTCCTGCCCATTCGCGAGCGTCACGAGATAAGTTCCGCCGGGCATAGGCGAGATACGATCGATCATTGATAAGTTAACAAGCGCTCCACGCGACAGCCGGACGAAAGAGCGGGGATCGAGCCGCGGCTCGAGGTCCTTTAACCTGTGGTTGATGACGTATCGGGCGTTCGCGGCGGTCGTGATCCTGAGCAATTCGCCATCGGCCACGATCGATGCGATCTCAGAGACCGGCACCAGGATTATCTCGTCTCGTCTGCGTACCGGTATTCGGTCAAGTGTCTCGTCCTGTTCGGCCCGGCCGTAAGCTTCGGCCGCCTTTTTCACCCGGCCGGCCTCGATCGATCGCCAGTCGTCGTGTTCGAGGCGTTCGGCCGCACGTTTGATCGTCTCGGCAAGGCGGGGCCGTTCGACGGGTTTTAGGAGATAGTCGACGGCATTCAATTCGAATGCCTGGACGGCAAATTCATCATGAGCGGTAACAAAGGCGACAAGCGGCATTTGGGTCTTTCGGAGTAGCCGAACGACGTCGATGCCGGACATCTCGGGCATTTTGAGATCGAGGATCGCGAGATCGGGTTTTGACGTCCGGATCAGCTCGACGGCATCCGCTCCGCTGTCCGCCTCGCCGACTAGATCGACTTCGAGAAATTCGGCGAGCAGCGATTTGAGAAACTCGCGTGCGGGACGCTCGTCGTCAGCTATGATCACTCGGATCTTATCCATTTTTTACGTTGAAACTGACCTCGACCGTCGTTCCGTCGTTCTTTGAGGGGTGAAACATGAGCCTTGCTTTATCGCCGTAGTATGAGGCGAGCCGTTCTTTGACATTTTGAAGGCCAACGCCGTCATTTCGCGACTTTTTTGACGTTTTGCGGCCCGGGCCCGAGTCCCAGACGCCGAGCGTCAGGACCGAATCGCCGTTGTTGCGGACGACTGAAGCCGTTATCCGAACGGTGCCGCCGTTCCGGTTCTCCGAGATTCCGTGCTTTACCGCATTCTCGACCAGCGGCTGCAATATCAGCGCCGGTACCTTGAGTTCGTTCAGCTCCGCCGGGACGTCGATCTGGACGTTGAGCTTCTCTTCGAATCGAGCGCGTTCGATCTCGAGGTAGCTGCCGATCAGTCCCATCTCTTCGCCGAGGGTGCAGAACTCGCCCGTCGAGCTAAGGACGCTTCGGAGCAAACGCGTCAAACGAAGCAATGTGTCGAACGCCTTCTCCGGATCCGCCTTGACCAGGTAACCGATCGTCGTAAGAGCGTTGAATAAAAAATGCGGGTTTACCTGAGAGCGAAGCGCGGTCAATTGAGCCTCGGTGGCGAGTTTGGCAAACTCCTGTTCGCGAAACCTCTGTTGGTAACGCTCGTTGGCGACCCGAATGACGTCGATCCTGCGGGCCGCGATCCGGGCTATCGCTTCGAGCGTCGCTATCTCGTCGGATAAAAGCCGCCTGCCGCCGTAGAGGTCGCCCAGCGCGATCTCAAAATATGGCGATTCGGCCGTTGCTATGAGGACTCGTGCGACGTCCGGGGTAAAATGGACCGCGGCCAAGTTCGATCCTGTTGGAACTGACTCTATCGCCTTCCAGCGTGAGTCGCGGGCGGTGAGCACACGTGCGAGCCGCTCGCACACGGCATCCAGCACGGCATCCGCCGAGTCGAGGGCCTCGATCTCTCTGGCGAGTTCGGTTTGCAGCACAGCGTAGTCGGCGCGATGGAGCAGCACGCGGTCGACCATCCAATTTGCAAGCCTGTGCAGCGACGGATACATGAGGGCCGTCGCGATCCAAAGGGTCAGCACAAAGCCAACGGCCTGCGGATCATAGCGCTCGTGGCTGTCGTGATACTTGAGCAGCGGAGCCGCCACAAGGGCGTATAGGCCGAACGACGTCAGAGCGAGCAATATCAGCGAGACGGCCCTTTTAAGGAATAGGTCGGCAAAGGCGAACCTGTAGTTTTGATAAAGGATCGTGAGCGCGAGCGGCAGTGACGCCTGGTGGGCGATCAATTCGATAAGCCACGATCCGCCTTCGGTTTGGGCACCCGATAGATGCAAAGACGCGACTGCGAAGATAAGCAGTGAGCTTGCCCAAACAGACTTTTTCTCGAGTGTCTGCCTAAAGTTGAAGATCAACAGGCCGGCCGCAAGTCCCACCGCCCCGACTGTCTCGGCCTGTAACGCGATGGCCGACGGCACGCTCGAGCCGGCCGCGGCGGCATAGAGATGGAGCAACGCGGCAGTCGTGCTCAAGCCATAGGCGGCAATTGTGAGCCAGCGAGGCCCTTCTTCATCGGATTGGGCCGAGTGCACGACCACCGAAGGCAGAAATCCGAGAGCGGAGAACGAGAGCGCGACCAGCAGGGGTGAGCTCCCGTCGTGAGCAAAATCCTGGCGGATGAAAGCGTAAAGCTGGCCTACGTTCCACAGCAGGCCTAGTCCGGCGGTAGTAAGCAGCAGCCGGTCAACGTATTGCAGACGTCGGACGGCACGGTGACGTATCACCATTACCGCGATCAGCCCATAGAGTGCTACGCCCACCGTAAAACCGATGAGGTTTATGAGGAGTGCGGCGTCCAGCGAATTCATTAACATTAGGATGCTAGAGCGTTACGCTCGTATGGCGCAATTCTAACTCAACCGATTGAAGATTTGGCACGATGGACGGTAATATTTGGCGAACATGAAGACCCTATACCTTTTGCGTCATGCCAAATCGAGCTGGGACGATGCATCGCTCTCCGACTTTGAGCGTCCGTTGAACGAAAGGGGACTCCGGACCGCTACGTTCATGGGATCGATCATGAAACAGCGAGAACTGGCGCCATCCATCATAATTAGCTCCCCCGCCAAACGAGCAATAACGACGGCGGAACTCGTCGTCGAGGCCTCAGGACTCAACGTGAACATACTGTCGGATGAACGGGTCTACGAGGCAAGTCCGCACCGCCTGCTCGAAGTTGTTTCATCGATCAGTGGGGACCATCCTTCCTCTATGATCGTCGGACACAACCCTGGAGTGGAAGGCCTGATCCGCGTACTGACGGGCATTGTCGAACCAATGCCGACCGCCGCTTTGGCTGTGCTTGATCTGAATATCGAGAAGTGGCCGGATGCCGCCGCCAAATGCGGAGACTTAAGGATGGTCCTAAGGCCGAGAGATCCGCGTTGACGGTTCGTCGCTTACGAAATATCGCACTATCAACACACAGAAATCTGTTCCAATTAGCATTTGTTACGTGCTATACTAATAACATATTGATTGCCGTTTTTTGTCAGAGTACGGCTTTGCTGGGGCCGGCTTTTCCTTTCCATTCTCCCTTGAATTTCAGTGAAGGCGGACATGGAATTCAAAATTGGTCAAAAAGTTGCTTACCCGGGGCAAGGCGTATGTCTTGTTGAGTCGATCGAAAAGCGCGAGATAGCTGACGCCGTCATCAGTGCGTACTTGTTGAGGGTCCTCAACGACAATTCCACGATATTCGTGCCAACGTCCAACGCCGAAAGCGTCGGCATTCGTCCGCTGATCAGTTCGGCCGAGTGTCATCGCTTGATCGATGTCTTGTCAGAGGATTTCGAGCCGGTTTCGGGCGATTGGAAGACACGCTCGCGCAGATTCACCGAACAACTACGCTCCGGCGATGTTTTCCAGGCCGCCGATGTACTGAAGATGCTTACGTTTCTCAGTCATGAGAAGAAGTTGTCATTTCGAGAGCAAACCTTGCTTGAAAAGTCTAGATTTCTTATCATATCTGAGATCTCAAACGCCGACCCAAAAAACAGCTATCATTTGGATAGCCGAGTGACTGCGTTGGTGGAGGCCGCATGCTCTAAGCACGTCTTTTCGCAGCCATCGGTGATGGCGGTTGCCGTTCACTAACCCACCCGACGCTTTATTTGCCTTTTTTGTAGCTTGCCCTGACGACGGTCTTTATGTTGCCGCGCACGTTGTAGTCGCCCTCGATCTCGACCTCTAGCGGGTCACACGCAGCGACGAAATCTTCGAGAATGATGTTGACCACGTGTTCGTGGAACACTTTGACCTCGCGAAAGGAGTTGATATAAAGCTTGAGGCTCTTGAGCTCGACGCACAACTCGTTGGGTACGTACCGCAGCCGGATCGTTCCGAAATCGGGAAAATCCGAAAACGGACAAATAGCGGTAAATTCCGTCATTTCGAAGTCGACCCAAATCTTGCTGCCCGCAAACTCGTACGCAAAAGTATCGAGCGGGTACAAGCCCATTTCGTCCCGAGGGGTCGGACGGATGTCGAGCCCCTGCAGATTCGTCGCCGTTGCGGGTTTATTGCCTGACATGCGTGTGCTTTCGATAGCTGAATCTCTTCACAGCAGCCAGATCGCGGACGCCGTCCGACTGCATTCGCTTTAGAAGATTTATGAAAATGTGGGCCGTTGCGTGAGCATCGGCACTGGCGCGATGGTGATTAACTAGATCGATATCGTAGTGTTCGGCAACCGTTTTGAGCTTATGATTTGCAATATCCGGCAGCAGCCGTCTCGACAGCTGTACCGTACAGAGACACGGGTTGGCGAGTCGGTAGTCCTCAAACACGCGCCCGATCTCGTGGTTCAAAAACCTCATATCGAACCCCGAATTGTGCGCGACCAATACCGAGTCGCCGATGAATTCGAGGAAAGTCTGCACAACCTCGGAGAACAACGGTGCGTCACGGACCATTTCATCGGATATTCCGGTAAGAGCCGTTATGAACGGCGGAATCGGCATTCCGGGATTCAAGAGAGTTTGGAATTCGCCGACTATCTGGCCTTCGCGGACACGGTAAGCTCCGATCTCGGTCACACGACACGGCGGTGCTTTGGCTCCGGTCGTTTCAAGGTCGAAGACGACAAACTCGGTTCCGGCGAGTTCACGTGTCTCAAATCCGTCAGCCGCCAGTTCGACCATCTCGCCATTCAACCTAAGCCGCGGGTCGCGTTCGATCAGGTCTCCGGCGATGGCGATCGCCAGCTTGAGCGGCGGATTTCGGATCTTCATCACGAAATCGACCACACTTGCTGCCGATGCTCTGCCGCCGAACGATCGGAGCAGGTCGATCGTGTCGGTTATCAGGAGTGACTCAGAGACTAAGTTTGGAAACGGCGTCATCATCAGAAAGTGTAGCAAAGTTCGTTCTGTTTCGCCTTTGCCCCCAAGCGCAGCGTGCCGTCTTTACCCGGAGACATATCTTGAATATCTTAGTTCTATCGGTCGAGCGGGTCTATTCCGGATTTTGCCTGACCTTTTGCTGAGCGGTTGGCAGGTAGTCGACCTGAATAAATGATGGGTATTGACGATACTTTATTGCAGCACCTCTCGGCCTCGGGTGCGCTTCTCGAAGGGCATTTTGTACTCTCCAGCGGCCTTCACAGCTCTAGATATCTGCAGTGTGCACTGGCACTGCAATTTCCGGCTGACGCGTCGAAGTTTGCACGTGCGATCGCCGAGGAAAACACGGATGCAAGTATTGAAACCGTCGCTTCTCCCGCGATCGGCGGCTTGATCATCGGATATGCCGTTGCCGAGGCCCTTAACGTGCGATTTATCTGGACTGAACGGCAGAACGGCGCAATGACGCTGCGACGCGGGTTCACACTTAGGCCCGGCGAACGTATCCTGGTTGTCGAAGACGTGATCACGACGGGCGGCTCTACACGTGAGTGCATAGCGGCCCTTGAGGCGAACGGCGGCAGCGTAGTCGCCGCTGCCTCATTGGTCGATCGCTCCGGCGGGACGGCCGACGTTGGCGTCCCGCGAACCTCCCTGCTCAGCCTGAAAGTAGAGAGCTACACGCCCGACCGCTGCCCGATGTGTGCTGCCGGTACCGAAGCCGTTAAACCCGGAAGCCGAACGACCGTGGCGAGCTAATATGCGACGATGCTGCTTTTTGTCGATGGACAGTCTCGATGGCTATATCGCAGACGACCATCTGGCGGTCGGGCCGCTAAACGATCTCGGTTGGCAAGTCGATACCGTGTCGTGGCGCAACTCACAGACCGACTGGAGCCGATTTGAGGCGGTCGTCATTCGTACGACATGGGACTACCAGCAAGACCCCGGCCATTTTCTCGAAGTCTTAAGAACTATCGAGGCGAGCGGAGCAAGGCTCGAAAATTCGCTCGACATCGTCCGCGGAAATATAGAAAAAAGCTATCTGCGCCTACTCCAGGAGGACGGTGTACCAATCGTTCCGACAATTTGGGGCGCTCGTTACGATGACGTGTCATTCGACAGCTGGCTTCGGGAACTCGCCGCGGGCGAAGTGGTCATTAAGCCGACCGTCAGTGCGACCGCCGAGAACACGTACCGCCTCTCAAAATTCGATCCGTCGCTCGCCGACATATTTGAGTCGCGGCCGTTCATGGTACAGCCGTTCATGTCGAGTATATTGACCGAAGGCGAGTTCTCGCTCTTCTACTTTGGCGGCGAATACAGCCACGCCATCCTGAAAACGCCCAAGGCGGCCGATTTCCGTGTTCAGGAAGAACACGGAGGCATCATTACAGCCGTGACCTCAAGCGAAGCCCTGCGCCGGGCGGGTCGCGAAGCGTTCGAGACGATCAGCCCGACCCCGCTTTATGCCCGGGTTGATTTTGTCCGCACCGAAGACGACAATTTTGCATTGATGGAGTTGGAGCTTATTGAACCGGCACTATATTTGAGAATGGACGACGGTGCGCCTCGGCGCTTTGCTGCCGCGTTTGACCGCATGATGAATCACGCCGGATGAATTATAGACTTCTGATCCAATACGACGGCACCGACTTTCACGGCTGGCAGGTGCAGGAGAACTCGCGGACTATCCAGGGCGAGCTCGAACGCGTCATCGGAATGCTCGAAGGCAGTGACGTCAAGGTCGTCGGTTCAGGCCGGACTGACGCCGGCGTGCACGCAGAGGGACAGGTCGCAAATGTTCATCTAAATCGCGGTTTTACGCCCGAGAAGCTCAAACAGGCAATAAACGGCAACCTTTGGCGCGACATACGGATGATGAAAGCCGAGCAGGCGCCAGACGAATTTCACGCAAGATTTTCGGCGAAAAAGAAGACTTACGTTTACCGTGTCGTCAACGCTCCGGTCATGTCACCGTTCTGGCGAAGGTTCGCCCATCATGAATGGCGACCGTTGGACGTCGGACGCCTCAACGATGCGGCTAGGCTCTTTGTCGGCGAACACGACTGGACCGCATTCTCGTCGGCACAGGCTGACGGCGAAAATCGCGTTCGCGAAGTGTTGGATTTCACGGTCGAGTCGCACTGGGACGCCCGGGCAAAAGGGGCGTTGATCGAATTTCGTATCACTGCCAATGGCTTTCTGCGCTACATGGTCCGTTCGATCGTCGGCACGATGCTGGAGCTAGGACGCGGCGAGAGGGAGTTTGATACAATTCAGACGGCCATTGTCACGGGCGACCGAGATCTTGCGGGTAAGACGGCATCGGCTCAGGGCCTGACGCTGATGAGTGTGGAGTACGATTAGCAGCTCGTTTCGCAAAGGTTCGACCTGAAAACAACGCTCTGCCGCAGATTCCTGATGCTCATTTATCACATCGTGAAACCGGACGATTGGGCGGGTTTCACCGGAGATACTTATACAGCGACGAGCCTTCACGACGAAGGATTTATCCACTGCAGTTTCGAGGGCCAGCTTCCCGTCGTGCTCGAGCGTTATTACAGCGGTGTGGAACGTGTCGTGGTGTTAACAGTAGATACCGAGCGGCTAAGTTCAAGGCTCGTTAACGAGCCATCGACCGGCGGCGAGATATATCCGCACATTTACGGGCCGATAAATCGTGGCGCGATCGTTGGATCGGAAGATCTGGTCTTGAGGTCCATTCAGGCATGATATCCGCCATGCACAAAAATTTCATAGGGATCGTAAAGCCAAATTCCACCGAGGCCCGCTTGCTGGCGGCGATCGATCCCGCTCGCATCCCTGCTCACATCGCGGTCATCATGGATGGCAACGGGCGTTGGGCAAAGCAGCGCGGAAAACCTCGGATATTCGGTCACAGGGCAGGTTCAGAATCGGTCAAGGCCATTATCGACACGCTAGCCCGCCTCGAGGTCAAGGCGGTTACGCTGTATGCGTTCTCGACCGAGAACTGGAAACGGCCAAAAGCCGAGGTCAGCGCACTGATGTCGATGCTCAAAAAAGTGCTTCGCCGCGAACTCAATGAGGTCCACCGCAACAATGTTCGATTTCAGGCGATGGGAAACCTCCATGGCCTGGCACCGGACGTCCAGGCCGAGCTTGCCGCAGCGTCCGAAAAGACACGCGGCAACACGGGCATGGTGATGAATGTAGCCCTCAACTACGGCGGCCGTGCCGAGATCGTCGATGCGTGCCGGCGAGCGGCCGAATTCAGGCTTTCGATCGGTGACAACTCCGATGAGATCACCGAAGAGGACATTGAGCGATACCTGTATACTCACGGCCTGCCAGAGGTCGATCTGATGATCCGCACTAGCGGTGAATTTCGGATCTCAAACTTTCTGTTGTGGCAGCTCGCGTACAGCGAGATCTACGTCACGCCGACGCTCTTTCCTGACTTCCGAAGGCCGCAGATATTCGAGGCGATAATCGATTACCAAAAACGTGACCGCCGCTACGGCGGCATCAAGGTTGAGGCGGCCAGAAAATGAAAACCCGCATCATAACTGCCGCCGTCGCGCTGCCCATCATCATCGTATCGATAGTGCTGCCGTCGTATTTTCCGGTAACGGTCTGGCTGTTCGTCGCGATAGCCGCATTCGCTCTTGCGGCCGGGATGTTCGAGTTCTATTCGCTCACCAAGAAACTCGAGCTCAAGGCCGACGCCGGCGTCGCGTACGTTGGGGCCGCCGCTTTGTTCTTCTGGTTCGTGGTCGACGCACCTGCAAAAGCTCCTGATCTGTTGCTGGCAACCGTTTGTGCGTTCATGATCGCCGTTCTCATTACCCAGGCGTTCAGGTTTCGTGCCGATTTTTCGAAGATGCTGACCGGCACTGGCGTGACCGTGCTGGGAGTACTCTACGTTGCGTTTCTTGGCGGATTCCTGGTGTCGACCCGGACCGGTTTCGATATGTGGCCCGGATTGTCGACCCATCTCTTGGGGTTCTTTTTTCTGGTAACTTTCGGGTCCGATTCGGGCGCTTATTTTGCAGGGCGAGCATTCGGCAAGCACAGACTTGCTCCATCGATCTCGCCCGGAAAAACTGTAGAAGGGTTGATCGGCGGGCTTCTTGCGGCCGCGGCTTTCGCGGTTCTCGCCACTTTCTGGTTCTTTCCAGAACTTCCGTACCGGTGGTCGATACCGCTTGCGAGCGTTATCGCAGCGGTTGGCGTGCTGGGCGACCTTTGTGAAAGCGCGATGAAACGCGGCGCAGGGGCCAAAGATGCCGCCTCGATCCTCCCCGGCCACGGCGGCCTGCTCGACAGGCTCGATAGCTTGCTATTCGGCGCGCCGATACTGTATTATTTTGCTCGGTTTTACTTTTAGAGATGAACGCCATTTTGCGGGTAGACGACAATAATACGTGAGGTGAGAACGCAGCAGCTTTCGCGTTCCGCCTTTCGATTGTCTAAACTTCGAAAGGCGTTTTTATTTGTTAACAGGAAGATTAACAGCCGATGGACGCAGATAAGCATAGATAATATGTAGGTCAAATCTGCGACCGTCTGCGTTTATCTGCGGTTAGATACTCTTATGTTGGATGTACTTGGAAACTTGGAAAGATCGCACACCTGCGGTGAACTTCGGCTGACGGACGCTGGCGAGGCGGTCGTGCTGATGGGATGGGTCGCGAGAAAGCGCGACTTTGGTATTTTGACCTTTATCGACCTTCGGGACCGGGACGGTATCACTCAGATCGTATTGAACGAAGAGGACGCCGGAGACGCTCATGCCAAGGCAAAGGGGCTGCGCGGCGAATTTGTCATCGCGGTCAAGGGGAAAGTGGTCGAACGAGAGGGCACGCATAACGCCAAGCTCGCCACCGGCGATATCGAGATCCATGCGGACGAGATCCTGATCCTAAACGACGCCAAGGTGCCGCCGTTTCAGCTCGAGGTCGCAGGCAGCGAAAACCTCGCGGACGAATCGACGCGGCTAAAGTACCGCTATCTCGACCTCAGGCGGCCGCAGCTTCAGCACAACATCCGTATGCGGGCAAAGGCTGTGGCGGCGATCCGCGAGTATTTTGACGAGCGCGGATTCATTGAGATAGAAACGCCGATCCTCCTCAAATCGACGCCTGAGGGCGCCCGCGACTTTATCGTTCCGTCGCGAATCCATACGGGTAAATTCTTCGCCCTGCCGCAAAGTCCGCAGATCCTCAAGCAGTTGACGATGATCTCCGGGTTCGACAAGTATTACCAGATCGCCCGTTGCTTTCGCGACGAGGACCTCAGGGCCGATCGGCAGCCCGAATTCACGCAGCTCGACATGGAGATGTCGTTCGCCAACCCGGAAATGGCATATCGCGAGATCGAAGGCATGTTCGGCCATGTTTTCAAACTGATCGGCGTCGAACTGCCGGCAAAATGGCCGCGAATGACCTACGCCGAGGCCATGCGGCGATACGGCTCGGACAAGCCGGACCTTCGGTTCGAAATGGAGCTGGTCGACCTGAGCGATCATCTGCGAGATACGGATTTTGCTCCCTTCGCCGCGGCTTTGGAAGCGAAAGGCGAGATCAAATGCATCGTGGCTAACGGCAAAGCCGACTATTCCCGAAAGCAGACCGACGAATTACAGGATTTCGTCAAACGATACGGTGCCGGAGCTTTAGCGTGGATCAAGCTCGGAGCAGACGAGACCACATCGTCTCTGCTCAAGGTCCTCGGAGCGGAAAAGATCGCTGAGCTCGCAGCGGCGGCCCGAGCCGAAAAAGGCGATTCGGTTCTGATCGTTGCCGGACGCAAATCGGTCGTCCGGGCGAGTCTCGGGGCGTTGCGGATTGAGATCGCGAAACGCGAGAACCTGATCCCGGCAAACGTCTTCAAACCATTGCTGGTAATAGACTTTCCGCTGTTTGAGTATAACGATGCCGAGCACCATTACGACGCAGCTCATCACCCGTTCACGTCACCGATGGACGAGGATCTCGAAACATTCAAGCAGGCGGTAGAAACAGGACAGCGCGAGTTCCTCGGCGGCGTCCGTGCCAAGGCCTATGACGCCGTCATCAATGGCATCGAGGTCGCCGGCGGCTCGATCCGAATACATCAAAAGGATATACAAGCGCTCAATTTCAAAGCTTTAGGACTGTCACAGGAAAAGGCCCGCGAGCGGTTCGGCTTCTTCCTCGAAGCTCTCGAATACGGCACTCCACCCCACGGTGGGTTTGCCGCCGGCATCGAGAGAATGCTCATGGCGCTGCTTCAGACGGACAACATTCGCGACCTCATAGCGTTTCCGAAAACCGCCTCGGCACAAGACCTCATGATGGACTCGCCAGGCACCGTCGATAAGGAACAACTTCATGAACTGGGTATTGAAGTTTCGGAACCCGAAGCGTAGACCCGAATCCATCGCTCACTGCACCTTACCGAGATTGGTCTAGGCGGTCAAAATATTGAACTAATCCCACTTTTTTGTCGTAGAATCATTTCGGAAGATGCCTTCAAAATACGACACAAATCCGCTCGATCCGGAATTTCCGGAAAAGGCAAAGACGGCAGCCGAAGGGCTGGACACTCAAACTCTGCCTTATACCGGTGGGGAGACTCAGGCATTTCCATACGTAGCGCCGACCGCAGAGCAGCAGACGCGTAGGTTCGCCGAGCCGGAAGTCTCGGCTTACTCGTCGCAGTACGCCGCACCGTTCGCTTCCCCATACAGCGGCCAAAACGTGCCCGCGAGTTACCAGACGGTCAGTTTCGGCAATGTCGACAATTCCCGCAGCCGCAAGGTAGCGAGGGTCGGCTTGCCTGAGAACGTGATGACCGCGCTGCCGTATATTCCGTGGTATCTCGGAATGGTGGCGTCGGTGCTGATGCTCGTGTTCATTCCGAGAAGCGAGGCAAAGGTTAGATTTCACGCGGCCCAAGGCCTGGCAGCTCACATTGCGATCCTAATTGTTTCGACTATCCTCGGCGTCCTCGCCCAGGTAGTGAGTTTTGCGTCCTTCGGCAACGGGCTTTTCAATCTCGTAACCATGATCATGCTGATCATTTTCGCGATCAAGGCGTTTAAGGGCCGGCCGGTGCACATCGAATCCATCGAGGACCTGACCAATTGGCTCGAAGAAAAGATAAGTCCGAAGAATTGACCTCTTTTCCGGTATGTACTGCTCAAACTGCGGACAAACCCTCAACGGCAACCTCAATTACTGCAACAGTTGTGGAACACGGGTCGAGCGCAACGCGCTTGTCGTCAGCAACTCGTCGTCAAAGCCGTTCGCGTTCGCCGCGATATTTATCGGCGGCGGCGGCCTTTTCGCGTTCGTGCCGCTTCTTCGTGAATTGCTGAGAAGCAATCTCGAGCAGCCGATGATACTGGTCATCCTGCTCGCATACCTGGTCACAGTTCTCCTAATGTTCGCGGTATTGATCGGCCACGTTTGGAAGAATTCCGGAGACATCCGGATCAAGGGAGGGCTAAATTTTGACGATTACGCACCGCCGCAGTCGTTTCGCAGTGTCAATACGGCTCAACTGAACGAGCCTCAACAACCACCCGCAAGCGTCACCGATCATACAACCAGAACGCTCGATAGCGTTCCGCGTCGAACGGGTTGATCTCTACTCTGGGGGCCAAAGTCTATGTTTTGTGCTAATTGCGGTAAGTCGGTCGACAAGAAGCTCAAATATTGTAACGCCTGCGGCCAACGTCTCGGGCGTGAAAATGATGAGAATACGGACTCACCGGCCAGGATGCTCGACGATATACTGGACACGCTCTTTTGGACGGCCGTTCTGACACTCGGAATACTGATAGGGCTTGTGGCCGTGCTGCTGGCGAACAACGTCAAGTCGGAGATATTCGCGTCGATAGTCTTCATTTATCTCGCTACAGTATTCGGCATTTGTTTTATGCTCGCAAGACAGATCCCAAAGTTGATCGATGCGAGGCTGAAGGCATTCAGTACCGGGTCTGAAGACAAGCAAGACAAGCAGATCTCGAACACCTCGACGCCGCAGCTACGTGAATATCGAGAGCCGGTTTTGAGTGTCACGGACCACACTACTCGTACGCTTGAAAAGGTGCCATTTGGCGAGTCCTGATCGCGATAGGCAGAAGAATCAAAAGCGAATCTTAGGCTAGTCCGCCAGCTCCCGGCCCTTAGTTTCGATCACGAACGGCAACAAAAAGATACCCAGGATCGGCACTATACCCACCCAGAAGAGCACATACATTGCGCTGTCAAGAGCGTTTGCGCCGGCGGCTGCGATGCTGCCGACCAGGAACGGCCCGAATGCTGCGATCAGACGTCCGACGTTGTAGGTAAATCCGGCCCCCGTTGCCCTCAGACGAGTCGGGAACAGTTCCGGCAGATAATATGTAAAACTGCCAAATACGCCAAACACTGTCAATCCGATCGGAAAGTAAAAGTACAGCCGCGTATGCGGCTCAAGCGGGAGCCCAAACGCACACATTATCGAAGCGGCGGCGGTCAGATAGTAGATAAAGAACATCTTTTTCCGGCCAAAGAACTTCGCGATCGGTATTGTCATCAGCGTACCGATCAGGCCGCCTAGATTAAAACTGTTGGTGGCGGTCTTGACCCATTGCTGTCCCATCGCTTCGGCCCCGACAACGTCGAGTCCTAATAGTTGAGCCTCGCGCGACGCCAGTCCCTTTGCGACGACGGGGATGAACGCATTACAGCTCCACCACATGATCAGCGCTGTCACCGCCATGCAAAATCCACTGATCGTCAACCTGATGTATTTCGGTGTGAAAAGCTCTGCGATCTTGGCATGACTCTCGGAAGCGACTTTTTTCCAGCGTTCGGGTTCTCTTACGAATATTCTGACCAGAAATGCTGCCGCGGCGGGCACGAGTCCGAATAGAAATACGTACCGCCAGGACACGGCCGGATCGTTAAAATAAACCCCCGTCACCTGGAAAGTGATGAATGTCGCCAGGAACAATCCCATTGGGGCCGAGGTATAGAGTATGGCGCCCGCCTCGACGCGTCGCTTCTCGGGCACGACCTCAGCGACCATCGCCGCCCCTGCGGCCCACTCTCCTCCGATCCCGAGGCTCGAAATGACCCGGCAAATGAGAAGCACCCAGATGTTGGGGGCAAACGCACAGGCCGCGGTTCCGACCGAATAAAGCAGCATCGTCAGCAGCAGCGTCTTGGTTCGCCCGATGCGGTCGGCGACCTTGCCGAAGACAACCCCTCCGACGGCCCAGCCAATGAGCAGGACAGACGTCAGTATGCCGGTCCATTGGAGCGTCGCCGACTTTCCCGCCGCGGATCCGATCTCGAGGCCCAGCAGCGTCGGAACGCAGTTGGGAGCGACGTAATTGAACAATAATCCGTCAAATACATCGAAACCCCACCCGAGCCAGGCTGCCAAAATGACGGTCCATTGATAGCCGTTCATGTCGAGCAGCGTGCGCCGCCCCGATGGGGTTACTTGCTCCATAGTTGTCGGGAGATTGTGCTAGTCTTGGGAATAATACTATGGGTAATGAGATTTCATTGCAAGAGAGATTTGCCCCGGCAAGTATATGCTTTGGCTGCGGCCCCGCCAACGAGAAAGGGCTGCGGATCAACAGTTTTCCTGAAGGCGATGAAGTCGTTGCCGAATGGCACGCCTCGCCGCACCACGAGGCATTTCCTGGAATGCTGAACGGCGGCATCATCGGCGCTTTGCTCGATTGTCACTCAAACTGGACCGCCGCGTATTTCCTGATGAAACGGGACGGCAAGGACGAGCCTGACTGCACCGTGACGGCGGATTTTCACGTCAAATTGCTTCGCCCGACGCCGTCAGACGCAACGATCCACCTGCGAGCCCGGGTTGTCGACTCACGCGAAGACCGTGCAACGGTTGACGCCGAGCTTGTCGCAAATGACAAGGTTTGTGCGACGTGCCGTGGCACATTCGTCGCGGTCAAAGAGGGCCATCCGGCTTACCATCGCTGGTAGCTTCGTGTCGGTAGCCCGCACATAAGTAAGGGCTCTTCGGTCGCCGGGTTGAGCCCTTACTTACGTGCGGGCTACTACTGACTCATGACCTTCACTAGCTGCTTTTCGAATTCGCTTACCAAGCCCAATCGTTCAAGCCATGAAGCTTGCTCCTTCATCAGCCGTGGCAGGTGGACGACATCCGAAAGGGCGTAATCGACGAGTTCGTCGGTCCATATCCCGTCCCATCGCCGGTTGAATTTAGCTCTCTGCGATTTATCCAGGTCGACGGCGAAGTACCGATAGAGGGTCTCGGCGAGCGACGCTGACTGGTTTGCGCCGCGTGTGAGGACCTTTTCAGCGATCATCGTGTCAAAGATGTTCTTGACAAGAATACCGTTCTCCGACAGGAAATCGAGATCGAACTTGGCATTGTGAAAGATCTTGACGATCCTAACATCGTCCAGTAAACGTGCAAGCCCGCCGAGAGGAACATTTTCACTGACAGGGACGAGAACATTGTACTCACCATCCGAGAACTGCACGGAAAACAGCCTGCCCTGACGTGCATTAAAGCCCGAAGTTTCGGTGTCGCAGCCGATACACGCGGCGCCTGAGAGACGGTCGAAAGCAGCCTCTATCTCGGCCGCGGTCCGCGCAACTAGAATATCCATTGTCTAAATTGTAAATTACTAGTCAGTAAGTAGAAACCTGATCGTTTAGCCAGTGTGATTCATGCCCGAAATACTGTCCGAGACGGAAACAAGGATCGTCGGTTCGCTTGTCGAAAAACAGCTGACCACTCCTGAATATTATCCGCTGACCCTGAACGCCCTTGTCAGCGCGTGCAATCAGAAAAGCAACCGTCACCCGGTCGTCAATTACGACGAGCGAACGGTTACCGAAGCGCTGGAGCGGCTTCGTGATCGCAACATCGTTTATGTTTTTTACGGCAGCACCAGCCGCGTGCCCAAATACAAACACATGCTGCCGAGCATTTACGAACTCGAACCCTCGGAAGTAGCGGTAATGTGCGTAATGATGCTCCGCGGCCCACAGACCCTGGGCGAACTTCGCGGGCGCACAGACCGGCTGCACGAATTCTCGGGACTCGGCGAGGTGCAGGAAACGCTCGACGGCCTGATGCGTCGGGACGATCCGCTCGTCGTCCGCCTTCCCGTTCAGCCGGGTCAGAAGGAGGCCCGATTCGCCCACTTGCTCGCAGGCGAGATCGACGTCGAAGCGCTGGCGGCCGCCCAGGCCACACGGGCGACGCGTGGCGGAGCGGATGCGGAGCGAATGGAAAAACTGGAAGACGAGATCGTTGCCCTTCGATCCGACATCGATGAACTAAAGCAAACCTTTCAGGAGTTCAGGAAGCAATTTGAATAGTCCCCTTGGACTGACAGTCAGATCGGCGTGGAGAAAAAACAATGGATACGATTACGCTGCGAAGAGTTCTGGCTTGGTGTGTGGTCATCAACTATGTCGTCCTGCTCTTGTGGTTTTTTGGGACGATGGCGGCGCATGATTGGATTCGCGACTGGCAGACGCGATGGTTTGGGCTTTCCGGCAATCAATTCGACGTTTTGAATTATGCAGGAATGGCGTTTTACAAGATCGGTATTATGCTTTTCAATCTTGCTCCTTACATCGCCCTGCATATTGTCGGCCGTAAACGGTCCTCGGATTAGATAACCGGAAATCGGTTTTTTCTCTCTTCTTTTTTCGCACTATTTGGCGCTGGGGGTCGTGGAATAAAAAAAGGAGAAGCGTTGCGGCTTCCCCATTTCTTTCTCATTTTTACGGTGCCTAATTGGTGTCCTTCTTTCGATAGACGCCGATCTTCATCCGCACCATGTCCTCAACCGTGACATCCGGATTCTCGGCTTTCGCCTTTCGGATAAACTCCGGATCGATCTTGAATATGCTGAACTTCACAACCTCTTCCGACGAGAGATTTGTAAATCCCTCGGCCTTCAGAGCCGCCAGAAACTCAGGCGTGATCTTGAAGATACGAAACTTGACGAGGCCCTCGAAATCCGCCTTCTCGGCGAAGCCCATATCCTTTACCTGTCTTACATAATCGGCATCGATATTGAAAATGCGCGCCTTTACCAGGTCTTCCATCGTGAGATCTGGAAAACCCGTTGCCTTCATTTCGGCCATAAACTTCGAGTCGATCTTAAAGATGGCGGCTTTGAAAAGGTCGTCAACGTCGAGCTGCCCAAAACCAACAGACTTCAGATCATCGGCAAGGGCCGTCGTGACATTGATCAGTGCCGCAGACAGGAGCTTGTCTTCAGCGCTTTCTCCACTTCTTTTTTTGCGGATCTGAACTCCAGTAACGTTATCCGTTGGAGGCTCTGCAGGACCAAAATTAAAGCCTCGGGCTTTCATTCCGTCAATAAACGACTGGTTTGGAGTGAATCGGAACGTACCCGCGCCCTTTCCATTCGTAAATGTACCTTCGCATTCAACGGTTCCCGCCTCGCGGACAAGGCGAAAACTTACTTTCCCGTTCTTGGTCTGGTCGCGGGTCAGGCCTTGCAGATCCGAGTAGTCAAAGCTGGATCCGAACTGATTGTGACCCTTGTTAGAGTCACGTTCAAAGTTCAGCTGCAGTTTGCCGTCGTTTTCGCTGGCCTCACTCCTCCATTCACCGGTGATCGGCGTCTGGGCTACGATCACATAAGAACCTATGACTATGACTATAAATGCTGCTCCAGTAAGCGAGGCGAGCAGCCCGAAAACATGTTTTCGCATTAGCGGGTCCTCCGTTATTCTGTCCGATTTCGCAATAAAAGTTGCTAGACGAATGAGAAACACCGCAGTCCACGATTTTGTGACAAAAAAAGGCCGTGCCCGACATTAATGCCTGCACAGCCAAGGTTTTGGGCCTCTTACGGCCGTTAAGGTTTCTTCTTCGGCGTTGTCGTCACCTTTTGAGGAGCCATCTTTTGAGACTTCAGGTAATCGACCGCCTCTTTAACGCTGACTTTCAAGGCCTTTACCGAGTCCGAATCAGTCGAGCTGACGGGTGCGATCTCGGTGTACTTCTGCATGTAGTTGAGGCCCTCCTGTTCCTTCTCCTTGTTTTCCGGCGAAGACGCGACACCGGCCGCAAAGAGCGAAAGTCCGAGGCCCGCCATCGCCTCCGGTTGGTCAGGCTTGGCCGCGAGCACCGAGCGATAGGCTTCGGCGGCTTTATCAAAATCACCAGTTAGCCTCATTATGTCGCCGTAGTTGAGCTGGGTTTGCGCTTTGCGTGCCGGATCGGCCTCCATGGCGATATATTCGGCGTAGACCTTCGAGGCCTCTTCGGCTTTTGATGTGTCGACACCAGCCACGGCCTTAATGCGGTGTATCTCCGCTGCGTTGGAATACAATTCCATTTTGACTGCGTCACGCTTCTTTTGTTCGACCGCATCGGCCGGCGGTGCAGCTGCCTTGATTACTTCCATCGCCTGTGCAAACGACGCAAGCGCGTCGTCGTAATATCTGTTCGCCTCGTTGTATTTTTCGCGTCTGGCCGTTGCATCGCTGATCGTCGTACCCGAGCGATAGATCTCAAATCCCTTGCCTTTCTGAGCGATCATTTTACCGAGCAGCAGGACCGGTGTGCTGCCGACAAAGTCCGGAACAGCCTGTACGCCGGTGTTGAACTTTTCGATCGCAACGTCCCAGTTCTTGGCATCGAGGGCCGCACGGCCCTCTTCGTTCGATTTTGCCACTATGGCGTCGCCAGCCTTTATCCTTTCGTTTTTGGCGTTCACCTCGGCGACCTGTTTGTCATATTCTTCTTTCTTTTTTTTGTCCTCGGCTGACATCTCAGGTGTGCTCGGACCGCCACTTTTTGCGACCAGTCCGCGAACTTCGGTTTCGGTAAGTTTTCGCCCGTCACCCGGTTTTAGAACGATCAACAGCTTTTCCTGTCCTGCTTTTACACCCGGAAAGTAATTTGGGGAGCATCCCGACGCGCTCACCGAAAAGACAAACGTCGCTCCTAACGGCATTCCGGCAAATACGAACCCGCCGCTCTTGTTTGTCGTAGCGGATGGAAAGCCGGCCTTTATATCCGTCCGATACACCTCGACCAATGCTCCGGCGACAGGCGTCCGAACCCCGTTGTTATCCAACTCGACGACACCGCTGACCGGAGCGTTCTGAGCGCAAACGGCCAGGCCGGACAGTACGATAATTAATGAAGGTAATACTGATATTAAAAATGATCTCCGAAACATTACTTTCCTCCGATATTCTATGAAGCCCGCTTGACGCTACCTTTGATGACAAACACGGATAATGAGTTTGATGTTAAAGGCCTATTCTAACTCAAAAAAGCCATAAAAAAGAAGCGCGCCCAAGACCGGGTTCCGTGCCTTTTCAGTCAGGCTTCCGTAGTTATCGAGCCGCCCGCCGCTTGTGGTATCTTATGACTTCCGATCGGACAGATCCGGGCCGGCCTTGTGTGCGGACGATGACCCAAAACATATACAACTTCAGTGCCGGACCGGCGATGATCGCCGGACCCGTCCTGGAGCGTGCGAAAGAAGAAATGCTCTCCTTTGGAGGACTGGGAGTGAGCGTGATGGAGATCAGCCATCGCTCAAAAGAGTTCGCCAAAGTGCTTGAAGGAGCCGAACAAGGCCTGCGCGAACTGCTCGATGTCCCGCAGAGCTTCCGCGTCCTTTTCCTCCAGGGCGGGGCGACTATGCAGTTCTCGATGGTGCCCATGAGCTTCCTCGCACCCGACACGTCGGCCGATTACCTGATCACCGGAGCTTGGGGCCGCAAGGCGGCGGATGCCGCTCGGCTCTGTGGAAATGTTAACGAATTGTCGGCCGAGGCGTCTGACGGCTTGCTCGCCATACCCGAGCTAGGTGAAGTCAGGTTCGATAAAAGCGCACGGTACCTCCATTACACATCCAACGAGACGATCGACGGCGTCGAGTTCGGCTACGACGTCGACGGCGGCAGCATACCCGTCGTCTGCGATGCGTCTTCCGACATACTCTCTCGCACAATAGACTTCGAGAAGTATGCCCTTATCTACGCCGGAGCCCAAAAAAATATCGGGCCCAGCGGCGTTACCTTGGTGATCATTCGGGATGACATGATCGAACGCGTGCCCGACGGCCTGCATCCGCCATTAGACTATCGCCAGATCGCGGCGAACCGCTCGATGCTGAATACTCCTAACACGTGGGGCGTCTATATGATCGGCCTGGTCTGCGATTGGCTGAGAGGCGAAGGGGGCGTCGAGGCGATCGCCCGGCGTAATCGAGAAAAAGCATCGCTGTTATACGCCGCGATCGACTCGAGTGACGGTTTTTATCGCGGATTTGCCGCGCCTTCGTCGCGGTCGCTAATGAACGTCACATTCGGCTTGCCTAGCAGCGAATTGGATGTGAGATTTGTCGCCGAAGCCGAAGCGGCCGGCCTCATCGGACTTAAAGGCCATCGCTCGGTCGGGGGCATTCGAGCATCGATATACAACGCGTTTCCACTGCAGGGTGTCGAGGTTCTTGTTGATCTGATGCGAGATTTTGCTCGCCGAAACGGCTGAAGATCGGATCTTAACTCATCACGCGAAACAGCACTTTCACGAGCTCGGTTTCTTCCGACTCGTCTACAGTTCGGAGATCAAGCATAACAAGTCCGTCCACTATCCGGGCGATGACCGGAGGATTCGATGAACGCAGCCGAAGTTCGATCTGGTCCGCGCTTAGCCGGTCATGACATAATGCCAGCAGTTTTGTTGCCAGGTTTGCGGTCGGGCCTGCGCCGCCGCCTACCGCCGAAAAACCGTCTACGGTCTCGACGCGCAGTCCGCTATCGCTCAGCGTCCCGCTTATCCTCCTGGCACGCTCAGCGATCTTGTCCGCCCCGAGGGCCAGCATCCTTACTACAGGTATTTCGGTCCTTTCGGTTTCTCTGCGGTACGAGTCGAGAGTAGCTTCGAGTGCCGCATAAGCAAGCTTATCAGACCGCAGGACGCGGTAGAGCGGGTCGGCCCGGAGCCTTTCAATGCACTCGGCTTTGCCGGCGATGATCCCCGCTTGCGGGCCGCCGAGCAGTTTGTCCCCGCTGAATGCGGCCATGTCCACTCCGTCGCGAACCGATTGGCTGACCGACGGTTCGTCCGCAAATGCAGTTCCACCTCGATATCCGAGAGAGCCGGACCCAAGATCCTCAAAAAATACGATCCCGCGCTCGCGAGCTAGGGCCGCTAACTCGTCGACTGCCGGAGAAGACGTAAAACCGATGATCCTATAATTTGACGGATGCACCCGCAATATCATCCGCGTGTCGTCGCTGATAGCCCTGACATAATCACTGATCTTTGTGCGGTTCGTCGTGCCCACTTCGCGGAGAACGGCTCCCGACTGGGCCAGCACTTCCGGCACGCGAAAATCGCCGCCGATCTCAACGAGTTCGCCGCGCGAGACAACAACTTCGCCGCCGGCCGCAAAAACCTTGAGCACGAGGAATGCGGCCGCAGCGCAGTTGTTTACGACCACCGCGGCTTCGGCACCCGTAAGTTCGGCAATAAGCGATTCTGCCCGCAAGCCGCGTCGCCCGCGCTTTCCCGTTGCGAGATCGTATTCTAGCGTGCAGTAGCCCGCGGCTTCTTCAATTACCGACTTGCGGGCGTTTTCCGAGAGCGGCGCCCGTCCTAGATTGGTGTGGATCACCACGCCCGTAGCGTTGATCACCCGCCTCAGCGACGTCCGTTGCTCCGCGGCCCACGCGTCTTCCATCCGGCTGGCAGCGTCCTGAAGCAGATCCGCGGCCGAGCGGCTTTCATGTTTGCAGGAATCAGCGACAAGCTCGGCCCGGATGGCCGCAACCGCGTCACGCGCGAGCACGGTCAAGTGCGTTCGCCCGAGTGCCGCGGTGAGCCTTTGACCGGTCTCCGTGCGCAGCAACTCATCGATCGAGGGCAATGCACTAGCTCCTGACCGAGTTTCGGCGGTTTCGGGACTGTTCATTACGGGCATTACAGATCTACGAGCGGCAAAATCGGGAACCGGGGACGTTTTGGCTATTTATTCAAAGTAGGTCTCCCCCCGACCTAAAACTCCCACACCGCTTAATTATGGCACTCATCGGAAACAGGCTCTATCGGAGCGAACAGTTCAAAAAAGAAGAAACGGTCGAGATCGACCAGCAGCTTGCAAGGCTTGAGGAAGATATTCGCAAGCTTAAGATCGATTTTGAGATCTATTTCAATGGTGCGACCAAACGGGCGCCGCTCGAATCGCGCGCTCGCCTTGAATCCTATATCAAGAGGGTCGCTGACAACCGGACGCTGACCTACGCACAACGATACTATTTCAATACGCTTGTTTCACGGTTCACCTCGTATCGCGAACTCTGGCGTCGCGGGTTAAAGGCAAAGGGCGAAGAACTCGTTTAGTGTGGTCAAAGCAAAAGATGTGTAAAAAGGCGGGCCTCTCCGGGGTTCCCGCCTTTGCTGTTTTGGATCGTGCCGATCTTTGAGATATTACGCGACCTTTGCCACGTTTTCTGCCTGCGGTCCTTTGGGGCCGTTCGTCACTTCAAATTCGACCTCCTGGCCCTGGATCAAGGTCTTGTACCCATCGCCGGCGATCGCGCTGTAATGCACGAATATATCCTGCTCGCCGGGCTGTTCAATAAAGCCGTATCCTTTGGCGTTGTTAAACCACTTGACCTTGCCGATTGCTTTTGACATCTCTAATAAATCCTCCTAAAAACTTAAAACAACAAAACTCAGTACCGAAGGCATGTGGCACACGCCCGAGGTGTAGGAGCAAACAAATAACACACTTCAACCTTAGCGTCACGGCAAACATCGCCGTTGTAGCAAGCCTATTTCGGATCTATCATTTCGAAACAAAATAGATCTTAAACTACAAGATCTTCCCGCTAATTTTTAAGTGTGTTATTGGTTGACGAACGCCAATTTAACTAAATCACGGTCACGTGTCAAGACATTTCTTGTTCGTTTGTCGCCAAAAACGCCAAAATTGACATCAAAAGCCCCATAAACGATGATAAATCAACGCTTACCGATGAGATTTCCGGTCAAATATGGCGACTGAATACGGAAAAGATCCGCCGCTCTCTTACAACAAATATCTAAAGGTGCGAGAACTTCTTGGCCTGCAGGAACGGCATTCGGACCCCGCCAGCCACGATGAATTGCTGTTCATCGTAATCCACCAGACCTACGAGCTGTGGTTCAAACAGCTACTCCATGAGATCGACGCGACGATTGGCTGGCTCGGCGAGGGCCGCGCTTTCAGGGTCAATCACAGCTTGCGGGCAGTAACGGCGATCGAAAAGGTCATCGTCTCGCAGATCCATATTCTCGAATCGATGGCCCAGATCGGATTTCTCGAGTTTCGCGATAAGCTGAATCCCGCGAGCGGATTCCAGTCGATGCAGTTTCGCGAACTTGAATTCGTGTCGGGCTGCAAGGACGAGAAGATACTAGACAGCTTCAGATCGGACGAGTTCGCCTATCCGCGTCTAAGATCTCGATACGATTCGCCAAGTCTCGCGGATGCCTTTTGGGAATTGTTGGAGAAAAACGGGTTTGCCGCCGGAACACGCGAGGAACGGGTCGCGGCGATCGTCCAGATACTCACTCATCCCGAGAAATACTCGGACCTCTTTCTAATGCAGGACCTGCTGATCGATCACGATGAGAATTTCTCGCTTTGGCGATACCACCATGTGCTGATGGTCGAGCGAATGCTCGGCATGAAACGCGGAACCGGCGGATCGGACGGAGTAGGCTATCTGATGACGACGATCAACAAGAGGTTTTTCCCCGAGATCTGGGAAGCGCGGACGCACCTCAAAGTCGGCTAACGGCTCTCATTCCCGAGTCGATCGACGCTTCTAACGACGATTTCGCTGATTTTCCGCTTAGCGGAAAGCGATATCGACCTTTCGGCCGCCGGCAGCACCGAACAGCTCCAACCGTCCTTATCTTTCGCGTAGATTACGAACCAGAACGCACGACGTTTGCCCGTTTCGGTCCACGTCGCGGAAACGTATCTCCTGTAGCGCTTTATCGTAACTCTGGGCGTCGACATCGGCTCGACACGTATCCACTCGAACCGCGGAACGACCGCATCCGTCTTATATATCTTCTCGCGAAGCGTCTGTTGAATGCCGCCCAGGTCGTTTCGCAGTGACTTTTCACTGAAGAACACCGCTCCGGACGTTTCGGGATGCGACCGAGTTTTAGCGATCTGCGATGCGATCTCGTTCGCAGTGAATGTCGGCGTCGACCCCACACGATAAGCCGCGATCCCAGGCCAGATGTGGCTGTGGCGGACATTCTGCTCTTGCCACCAGTCGAGCAGGACCGGAAAACTCTGGCCCTTTCTCACCGTCTCCCAATAAAGCTGCGGCGATAGATAGTCGACCGTGCCGTCCTGCAGCCACTTGCGTGAATCGGCATAAAGTTCGGCGTAAGAATTGAAACCGGTGATTCCTTTTTCCGGAACGGGCTGCCAGATACCGAACGGCGACACGCCGAACACGACGTCTCGCTTTATCCGCTTTATCTCGCGGCCGACGGATTCTATAAAGGTATTGACGTTCGCCCGCCGCCATTCGTCACGACTCAGCGGCCTGCCGAATTGGCCGGTCGCGGTCTTTAAATACTCGTTCCAATTGGCATCGTCGGGAAACTCGATCCTTTTGCCGGCGGCGTCGTTTTCGGCATACGGGTAAAAATAGTCGTCAAAATGCACACCATCGATGTCGTATCGCCGGACGACGTCTTTGATGACGGCAAGCGACTCTTCGCGGGCGGCCTTGTCCGTCGGGTCGAGCCACATGTATTTGCCGTATTGACGCACGATCGACGGCTGCTTTCTGGAAACATGGTCGTCCGAGATAGTTTTGGCCGCGGGATGATATGCGCGGTACGGATTGAACCATGCGTGGACCAAAATGCCGCGTTTATGTGCCTCGGCGATCAGGAATTCCAGCGGGTCAAAGTCCTGCCCCTTTCCCATCTGCCCCGTCAGAAACTCGGACCACGGCTCGAGCTGCGAGCGGTAAACGGCGTCCGCCATCGGCCGCACCTGAAAGATGATGGCGTTCAGCCGCAGCGTTTTGGCCAGTTCGACGATCGCCGTCAGCTCACGCCGCTGCTCGTTCTCCGAAAGACCTTTTTTTGTCGGAAAGTCGATGTTGTCGACCGTCGCCACCCAAACGGCGCGAAATTCGCGCGGCACCTCGGGCAGCACCTGGGCCCGCGATCCAAGGGCCGCAAGTATGAGAACAATAACGACTGAGATCCACCCCATATAAAAACCAGCGCTAGACAAAGACCTCAAAGACCTCATTGGAGAACAGTTTGCCCTTTGCCGTCAGCCGAATGCTGCCGTGGAAGGCTTCAATAAGCCCCGATCTCGAGAGGCTTTCGAGGTCGACAGAGTACTTTTTTAACAAGTCGATGCCAAATCGCGCGGCAAATTCGCGGGTGTCGATGCCGTGTTCGAGTCGCAGCCCAAGAAACGCAGCCTCGGACGCAACATTCGCGGTCTCGCGCGTTGTCTCCGCTCTGCCGTCCCGCTCGATCATCGCGACATATTTCGCCGTATCACGTTCATTCGAGTATCTCTCATGACCGTCGAACGAATGGGCAGAGACGCCGAAGCCATACACCGGATCGAGCGTCCAATACTTGGTATTGTGTTGCGACTCGCGGCCGGGCCGTGAGAAGTTGGAGATCTCATATTGCCGATATCCCGCTGCGGCCAGCCTGTCGAGCATCGTTTCGTACATCTTTGCCGCCAGGTCTTCGTCGGGCCGAGGCTGCCGGCCGCTTCGCACTTGTAGATCAAGCGGCGTGCCCTCGTGGATCTCGAGGAGATAGAGCGAGATATGCTCCGGCCCGAGTGCGATGGCTTCATCGAGGTTTCGGCTCCAATCTGCCAGGGTCTGATGCGGCAGGCCGGCGATGAGGTCAAAGCTGACGTTCTCAAATCCGGCATCGCGAAGCATCTCGAACGTTTGCCGCGCGTCGTCCGCCGTATGCCCACGGGCCAGCAATTTCAAGGCACGGTCGTCGAACGTCTGCACGCCAAAGCTTGCTCGGTTCACGCCCAGTTTTCGGTACTCAGAGAGCTTTTCCGGTGTGACCGTCGCGGGGTTCATCTCCATCGTCATTTCCGCATCGGCCGCAACGGCGTATCGCTCGCGAACTGCGCTCAGGATACGCTCAACCTGTTTCGGCGATAGCAGCGAAGGCGTGCCGCCGCCAAAATAGACCGTGTCGATGTCAGAACCGCCTGCGTAAGCGGGCGGCCAGTTCGTGGGATCCGAAGCAACTGGCCGCCCCCTGACGGAGGCGGTTTCGACATGCTCGATCTCGCGACAGATCGCATCGACGTAGCGCTCGACGCCGCGCGAGTCGCGATAGACGTCCGTCGCAAAGTCGCAATACGAACATCGAGACTTGCAAAACGGTATGTGCAAATAGACACCGGCGGGCATACGATACATTTTAGGGCGGCGGGAGCAAAAAAGCACCGTGGCCATTGCCGGTAAAACCAGCGGCCCCAGTTCCGGATGACTCTCGAACAGATCTCGTATTACATCAACGCGGCTGCGTTCGCCATCGTCGCGGCGATGTGGCTCGTCCTTATCTGGGCCCTGATCGCCCGGCGTAAACACGGCTCGGCCCCGCACGCATCGCACGAGCGCCGCTCGTGGATCGGCTTCGCCCTTCAGATATTGAGCTTTCCGGTGATCGGCGTCGGATCGGTGTTCAGGACACCGATGTTTTCGCCTGTGTTTGCCGGTCAATATGCCTTCAACATCATTCTGCAGGCGATCGCGGTCATTCTGATCGTCGCGTCGGTCGCGATGGAGATAGCTGCGTTCAATGAACTAGGCAAACAGTGGAGCCTCGAAGCGCGGGTTTTAGAAGGCCATAAGCTTGTCACGACCGGCATTTATTCGTTCGTCCGGCATCCGATCTACACAGCTCTGCTCGCGCGGCTGATCGCGACCGGCCTGACGTTCAGCCATTGGATCACGATCTGCATCGCGGTCGTCGTATACCTGATCGGCACGCGGATCCGCACCGTCAGCGAAGACCGCTTGCTCAGCCGGGCGTTCGGGAAGGAATTTGACGAATGGAAGGCGCGAGTTCCCTCGCTACTGCCGTTTATCGGCTTTTGATCCAGGGACGTACGGGCCGCTCTAAAGACTACTGCGTCTTTGTCGCGGACCACGAGACTGAACCGCCGCCTCGGTTGGACGTGGCCCGTCCGTTCGCCATCGTATTGCCGCCATTGGTCAGATCCGCGTGGTAGGTGCCGACCAGGCCCTCCGCGTACGTTATGATGATCTGCACGCCGCTGTCCCACACCGTACCGCTGATCTCGCCATTGGTGTGGTTATCCCATTCGGCCCGGCCGGAGAGTTTCGTCCCGTTCTGGGTTATTCGAAATGTGCCCGTGTAACGCGCTCCGTTCGCCGCCGTCTGGGTCACGCGCCAGGCACCCGTAATGGCCTTGACGTCGCGATATGTCCCCTTGGTCCTGTTATGGATAGTCAGGGTGAGGTACGCCGACGTGGACATCTCGCCCTGTCGAAACTCGATGATGCCGTCCACAGGGACCGCGCTCCTTCCGTCCCGGCACTGGGCCTTGATCTTTCTGGTCGCCGAATAGTAAGTACCCGACACCTGACAGGTCTGGCCGTCCAGCGTGTAAGAGCCCGCCACCGCGAAAGCCGAGCCGGCCCGTGTGATGTTGATCACGAATTCGTCGTTTCGATCGCGCATCGCGTAGCGTCCCGTGGGGTCGTTCTGGGCGATCGCGGACACGGCAAACATTGCCGCGAGCACAGCCGCAAACAATAAGTGTTTGGTTCGCATTTTCGTTCCTCCAGTGATTATTGTGGGGCAGGCGCGTGTACGCGCTCGCCGGGAATAAGAACGGATGGATCGTGGAGAAACAGAGAGAAAATATCAGCTACTTCGGCTGGGCGTCAAGGCGGGTTTCGAGCGACATGTCCCAGGCCGTTTCGAGCTCGGCGACTGGCAGATTGAGAGTTGCATTGCCATCGATCGCGATCGAAAGCGTCTCGCCGCCAACGCGGCCGATGACCTCGAACGGGCAGTCAGCCGCGAGCGTCGTCACTTTGATCAGGTTTTCGGGCGAAAAACTGATGACGATCCGCGACGGCGTCTCGCCAAACAGCAGGGATTCCGCCGCAAGCCCGTGCGACGTGAGGCTCAGCTCGGCCCCAAGCGCCGTGCGTCCGAGCGAAGAAAAACAGCTTTCCGCCACGGCTACCGCAAGGCCGCCGTCCGAACAATCGTGAGCCGAAGCAAGCAGCATCTCGTCCGCCATCTTGAGACACGCTTCCTGAATACGCCGCTCGAGCCCCAGATCGACCTTCGGGACCACGCCGGCGGCTGCGATCTCTTCGGTCGAGCGTCCGGCGACGGCCTGTGCAAATTCGCTCGCGGCGAGATCGTCGCGCGTTTCGCCTAAAATGGCGACCAGGTCACCCGTCTGCTTGAATCCGCGGGTCACGATCTTTCGCGTGTCCTCGATCAGGCCGACCATTCCGATCACAGGCGTCGGCAGTATGCCGCGGCCGTCCGTTTCGTTGTAGAACGACACGTTGCCCGAGACGACCGGCGTCTCAAACGCCTCGCACGCCTCGGTCATACCGTCGATAACGTCCGAAAACGAGCGCATCACCTCGGGCCGCTCGGGCGAAGCGAAATTGAGGCAATTGGTCACGGCGATCGGCCGGGCGCCGACACACACGACGTTGCGTGCAGCCTCGGCGACGGCGAGCTTCGCACCCATACATGGGTCGATCGCCGTAAATTTGCCGTTGCCGTCGAGACACATCGCCACGGCGCGCCGTGTCTCCTTGATGCGAATGACAGCCGCATCGGCCCCGGGCAGCACCGCCGTGTTGGTCCGCACCATCGTGTCGTATTGCTCATAGACCCAGCGCTTCGAGCATATATTCGGAGAGGAAAGAAGCCGCGTCAGACAAAGTCCCAAGTTCCTGGTACCGAGTCTCAGGTCCGCTGCACCTTCAGACTTGGGACCTGGGACCTGGGACCTGGGACTCATTTCCCGTTCATACTTCGGCGCTTCGTCCGTCAGTGCGGCGACCGGCAGATCGGCCTTTAGCTCGCCGCTGTGAAATATCTTCAGCCGGTTACCCTCGACGACCTTGCCGATGACCACGGCGTCGAGGTCCCATTTGCTGAATATTTCGACGACCTCTTTTTCGCGGCCCTGACGGGCGACGATCAGCATCCGTTCCTGCGATTCGGAGAGCAGCATCTCGTAGGCCGTCATCTCAGTTTCGCGCTGCGGGACGCGCGACAGATCGATCTCGAGGCCCGTGCCGGCACGCGCCGCCATCTCGACGGACGACGAGGTCAATCCGGCAGCACCCATGTCCTGAATACCCTCGATCGCACCCGAACGCATCGCCTCGAGACACGCTTCCAGGAGGAGCTTTTCGAGGAAAGGGTCGCCGACCTGGACCGTCGGCCGTTTTTCGAGCGCCGCTTCGTCAAACTCGGCCGACGCCATCGTCGCTCCGTGTATACCGTCGCGGCCCGTCTTGGCGCCGACGTACAGCACCGGATTTCCGACGCCCGTCGCCTTGCCGAAAAAGATCTGGTCCTTTTTGACGATGCCGAGCGCGAACGCGTTGACGAGCGGATTGAGGCTGTACGAGTCGTCGAACGCGACCTCGCCGCCGACCGTCGGCACGCCAAAACAGTTGCCGTAATGCCCGATGCCCTCGACACAGCCTTTCAGGATGGCGCGATTGCGGCTGATAACTCTTCGTCGTGCTTCTGTCTCATCAGACTGGCCGCCCGCTGACGCAGGCGGTTCTGACAAGGGGCCAAACCGGAGCGAGTTCATCGCTGCTATAGGTCTCGCGCCCATCGTGAACACGTCGCGAAGGATGCCGCCGACGCCGGTCGCGGCTCCCTGGAACGGTTCGATAAAGCTCGGATGATTATGCGACTCGACCTTAAAGGCCACGCACCAGTCATCGCCGATATCGACGACGCCGGCGTTCTCGCCCGGCGGCACGATCACTCGAGGGCCGGACGTGGGAAGCCGCTTTAGATGTATTCGAGAAGATTTGTACGAACAATGCTCCGACCACATCACGCTGAAAACGCCGAGTTCGGTGATGTTCGGTTCACGCCCGAGCAGCTCGCATATCTTGTCGTATTCTGCTGGAGTGAGGCCGTGCTGCTCTACTATCTCAGGCGTGACTCGTGTTTCGGTCGACATAGGCGGACAATTCCGTCGTAAAACGAAACTGTCATTCTAACGCCTTTGACCGTCGATGTCGATTTGCGGAAATAGTCGGCGATGGCCGTCAATTTGAGGACGTGAAGACGGCCCTTCCGGCGTAGGAGTAGACGACCTGCCGGAACTCGTCCGGTTTCGACATCCCCTTGAGAAATGGTCCTTTCGGCGTGAGCTCTTTGATGATCGGCTCCAGAGCGGTCTCGCGATTCCTGTATTGCTCATCGCCGCGGTACCTTGTGATGAGAATGATATCAAAAGCGGCGTCGTTACCGGCGAGCGTGTCGATGTACTCGAATGAATCTATCAATCCACGCTTGACGGCCGCAGCTCGATAGAATCGCCAGTTGTTTTCGTAGTAGTAGCGTGCTTCGTCGCGTTTACCGTCTTTTACCTTGATAAAGTCGATCGTCTCGAGGATGGTGTTGCCTGCAGGCACCGTCCCGAGAACGCGATCGATGTTTTCTTTCACCGTATCGAAGCGCAATTTGCCGTTCCTCAAATAGGCGACCTTGCCCGCGGTATCGACGAACATGGTTAACGGCAAATTTCCAGCCCAGTCCTTTGAGACCATTTGAATAGCCGCGTCCTGGTCGTCCGTTTTGAGCAAATAGGCCGGCATCTCGGCTTTCATTTCCGCGAGGAATTTCGTCACGACTCCGTCGATGTCCTCGACGTCATCGAGCGAAATGGTGATCACATCGACCTTGCCGCGATACATTGCGTCGAGTTTTACCAGATCGGGAAACTCCTCGCGGCACGGGTCACACCAGGTTGCCCAGAAATTTATGAGCAAAGGTTTGCCTTTCGGCTTGATCAGCGACTCAAGCGTCTTTGTATCGATGACCGTGACGCGCTTTGAGGGAACTGGCTTGGTCGGCGCGGGTTTAGGCTGAGCCCAAGACAGTGCCGATAACAACGCGAGCGCGGCCACAAGGACCGCGCCCGATCTCACGAGATCAATTAGTTTCATCGCTCCCCGGAGACTAGTCGCCGACACGTTTGATAGTGCAGCCAAACGACCTCGTTGTGGGCTGAGAGATGGCCTTTCCGCCCAGGGACTCTTCGAACGCGATCTTTAAGTAAGGCCGCGTGATATTGCTGCCCTTCTGGTCGTCGTCGATAGCTCCGTGATATAGCAATACGTCCTTATTATCGACGTAAAAGACCTCCGGCGTGCTGTTGGCCTTCAGCTTATCGGCGAAAACGTTGCCCTTGTCGATCAGGACCGGGAACTTGTAGCCATATTCGGTCTTGTTCGACTTGACCCAGTTCAGGTCTTCGGTCGCATTCGAGTTAATGCCGATGAACGCGATCCCTTTCGCCTCATAGGCCGCAGCCAACTCGTTTATTCGCTGATGATAGGCCTTAACCACCGGGCACTGGGCCGACAGGAAAACGATCAACGCTCCGTTCTTTCCCTTGAGGCCGTCCAGCGTCTGAACTTTACCGTCCGTATCAGGAAGCGAGAAATTATCCATCTTCGAACCGACCGTAAGCCCCTGAGCATTCGCCGTCATCACCGCAGCAAACAAAACGGTGAACAAAAATACAGCTTTTTTCATATTTCGTTACCTCGATATCTCGATCTATTTGGTGTTTTCAAGTTTATCAACCCTTGGACGCGTGCCACAAGCTGTTTTGTTGTCTTACGCCGCACACAAATCTCAGGTTTCAGCTGAAGAGCCGCGGCAGCCGTCGCTGCAGGTTCTTCGGCAGTAATATTTCCATCGCATCGTCGACTGTGACTATGCCGGCGATGTCGCCTTCGTCGTCGATCACGGGCAGGGCCAGGAGATTGTATTCCGAGATCGTCTGGGCGACCTCCTCGGACGAGTCCGAGGGGTGAGCGAAGCGAAACTCGCTGCGCATAACCTCTTCGAGCTTGCGGGTCGGATCCGCCAGTATGAGCGAACGTAGGGATATCAGCCCGCACAGCTTCCACGAACCTTCCTCCTCCACGACATACAGGTAGTAGATCATGTTCGGCGTTTCGGCCATTTCGCGAAGCCTGAGGATCGTCTCGCCGACCGTCAGCGTTCGCGGAAAGACAACGAACTCGGTCGTCATCAGCCCGCCGGCCGTGTCGTGCTCAAACGCCATGAGTTCAGCGACGTCGGCCTTCTCGTCGTCTTCCATCAAAGCAAAAAGCTGTTCGCTCTTTTCGTCGTCCATTTCGTCGAGAACATCGACCGCATCGTCCGGCGACATTTCTTCCAAAATGTCGGCGGCGCGTTCCTCGTCCATGTCCTCGAGAATGCGGGCCTGTGCCTCGGTGGACATCTCTTCCAGCGTATCAGCCGCGATCTCGTCATCCAGGCTCTCGACGACCTCGGTGCGGTGTATAGGCGAAAGCGTTTCGGCAAGCTGGGCGATCTCGACGGGATGGAGACGCGAGAGTTTGTCTTTGGAAGATTTGAGCTGCACCGTGACTGTCGTCGTGTCGGTCGCGAGATAACCCACGTCGGCCCAGTCGATGACCTCTACGGGCCGGTCGCTGCCAAAAAATCCCTGCGGCATCAGGCGCCGGACAAACCCCTGTAAACTAACGTCGGCTCCCGTCACACGCCAGAAATTGCCGACCTCGATCAACTGGACGTCGTTCACCCGCACGACGCGTTTGCCGTCGACGTCGATCAACTGGTTGTCAAGCACGTCACGAGCGAGCAGCACCTCGCCATCGCGTCTGACGAACGGACTGAGGTCCAATACGGCCGAACGCATCTTTGCCCCTTGCAGCCCAAGCTCCTCGATGTCGCGCCGTGGCATGAAAAAGAGGCGGCGGCGATACCGCGCCACCAGCCCGATGACCGGCGGATGCTCTTGGCGCCCGTAGCGGACGACGACGTCCTTGATCGCCGCGATCGACTCGTTGCGGGCGTCCAGAATGGGCTTGTTCAGGATCTGAGAAACGTAGAGCATCTGGCGAGTAGATTAGCACAGAATGACGTTCGCCCAAGCAGGTTCCAGCCGCGCCGGCGACTGCCTTCCCGAGCTGCAAATTCCTTAGTGGCCAACATCGTTAAATATTTTTGGCTTTTGTGGAAACGAGAGAGGCTTGTGCGTTTTTTAATAAATAGGTCAGTTCGAAAAGGCCGATCCACGTCACCCCGACGTGCCGATACCCGTCTGTCTACCCATCAAAAAATGAAGCGAACACACCTGATCCTCCTTCTGAGCCTTTCCGCCGCTATCCCCGCCTTCGGCCAGGAAAGACCACGATTTCTTGACAACTGGGACACGAACCGCGGCGTCCAGGTCATCAGGCCCGAGCAGCCCGTTTCGGCAAAAGCAAAGAACAAAAAACTCGTTGAAAAGACCGCTCAAGTCACGAAAACAACCAAGGGCAGGCGTTCACAGATGAGCGTGCTCGACGGGCTTGCCGAGCGCGAAACTCCGGCGGCCCCGCGAATGACGATGGCCATCGCTGCCGGCATGAAAGGCTTCACAACCGGCAGTCCTGTCATCGACTCTTACATCGTCGATTCGAGCCATCGTTACGGGATCGATCCGCTGCTCATTTATTCGCAGATGCACCAGGAGTCCTCATTCAAGCTCCACGCGACATCGAACAAAGGCGCAAGCGGCTTGATGCAGCTAATGCCCGCGACGGCCCGACGCCTCGGCGTCACCAACATTTACGAACCCAAACAGAACATCGAGGGCGGCGTCAAGTACATGCGCATGCTGCTCGATATGTTCGGCCAGGACGTCAACCTCGCCCTCGCCGGTTACAACGCGGGCGAAGGCGCCGTTATGCGCTACGGCAACCAGATACCGCCGTTCGCCGAGACGCGTGAATACGTTCGGCGCATTTCAGCACGTTACAGCTCGATCTCAAATCCGTCGTTCGCCTCGACCGCAATGCGTGTCAGCGGCGACAAGGCAGCGAAATTGGCTCAGCGTGACGCCCGCCCGCTGGCCGTTTACGAACCGAATCCGATCGCGATCCGACTCGAAGACGGACGCATGAGGCTGGTCAACAAGTAAAAGGGTTATGCACAAGCTCTCACCGAGTTAGTCTCTTCTCCACTAGTCCTAGTGACCTGCGGCCGGCCCGATGACCGGCCGCGTTTTTTTGTGAGCGGAATTTCTGTTTTGCATAAGCCCAACAAAGGTCGGGATCTCAGCCGGCAAAGGTGTTTCAAGCGATAAAGGTCCCCTTGTCCTTGAAAACGGAATACGTTCCCGATATCTGTCTCAAATATCTTCCGAAATGAGACAGGTTAAACTGCGTTATTGCAGCATTTAATCCAGAAAATCGTCTCACTTGGAAAAAGCCTCGCCCTTAACTGAGACAATCCCGCCGGTGTATCGTCCAAAAGTAGATTGACAACCAGAAGCCCGAAAACAGTAACCGGAAACTGTCTCCCGGGCCTTGGGGACCAAGGACACCTACGACCTGTGACTTATTTCTCGGAACCGGGAACCATGAACCGGAAACTCCTTCCTGCCCACGACTTGCGACTTCAGGCTGAAGACTGATCTATTGTCAAAGATCGCGGCCGCCCATCGTTGAGCAACCAACTAAATAAATTATACCATTTGTGTCAACTATCAAACGATCTCGCACGCATAAGACAGAGAAATCAGCGTTCATGAGGGTAACTACAGGCACGTAGAGCCTAAACGGTCAGGATATTTTGATCGGGAACGGAACGAAGCAGAGGGCGAAGATCAGGAGCGTGAGCACGGCTATGACGGTACGTTTGGCGCCCAGGGGAGTTTGGTCGAGCGGCTCGGGGTGTCCGACGCGCATCATGACGCCGAGGATGATCGCGATGAGAAATCCGCTCGGGCTGTTGAAGAAATAAAGTCCGAGGACCGATAACGCAGCCATCACGACAAAAGCGATGAGGCCCGTCCATCGGTGGACGGCTTTACCGAGCACCGCGTAGATCGCATGTCCGCCGTCGAGCTGGCCCGACGGGATCAGGTTGAGGGCAGTTACGAGCAATCCTACCCAGGCCGCGTAGTAAAACGCGTTGCCAATCCCGAAATTGAGATCGACGCCGAAAAGGTAAGCGAAAAACCGCATCAACAAAGGGTCGGAGAATGACAACCCGCCTTGCGAATTGGCGACCTGCTCCGGCGTGGCGATCTGCATGGTCGCGATGCCGATCAGGGCGACGGGTATCAACGCGATAAAACCTGCTATCGGACCGGCCACTCCTATATCGAAAACGGCCCGTCGTGACGGCATCGGGGAGAGTATCTTTATGAACGCGCCGAATGTTCCGGCGGGCCCGATCATGGGCGGTGTCGGTATGAAAAAGGGCAGCGTCGCGTCGACGCGATATATCCGGCACGCGATGTAATGCCCCATTTCGTGACAGATCAGGATGAACAACAGCGATATCGAAAAGCTGAGCCCGTACCTCAGGTACGTCGGGTCGGCGAATAGCTTCTGGACGGTCTCGCCGATCAGAAACGCATATCGTATCGGCAAGGTCGCGATGAACTGGAGGACCTCTGAGGCCGTCTGGGGGTCCGCGTCGGGCATTGTCCCGATCAACCCGAATGGGTATAGAACGCCCGCAATGGTCGCGGTGCAGAACGTGAGAAGAAGCAGCAGGATATGGCGCATCCAGCCCGCAAGTGTAGGACGATACGCAGGGCGTTCGTACAGAACGTGCAGTTTGATGCGTTCCTGTTCCGTCATAAAAATGAAAAAGGCCGCCCGGTTGCTGAACGTGCTCTATGCTCGTAGGGCAACCCAGGCGATCCTTTATATCTTCTCAAATCAACCCAGATAACTGTCAACCGACCGCTTTCGCCGAAAGCTCTTTTCCCGGCTTGAACCGGATCGTCTTACCGGCCGGAATAGGCACTTCGGTGCCGGTTCGCGGGTTCCGGCCGACCCCGCGTTTTCGCGGTTTGACGACAAAAACGCCGAAGCCGCGAAGCTCGATGCGTTTACCACTCGCAAGGGCGTCTTTCATTGCTTCAAAAAGCGAGTCGACGACCTGTTCGGCCTTTTGCTTCGGCACCCCGGTACGGTCGGCAACCAGGTTGACGATGTCTAGTTTGATCATTCTGCCTCCTAAACGGTTGGAAACGTGAGGAATGTAAACCGAAACTAAAGCGCCATAGAATCATAATCCTGTAAATCCACATCTGTCAAGGTTTTATGGGCCGAGGAACATCGCATTTCGAGGCATAGCGGGCGATGCCTCAGGCGTCAGTTTTCGTCTGCCCCGGATCATGACGCTTCGCCTCTGCAGGCAACGGTGCTAGAATCGCTGTGAAGCGGCACAGGAGCGGATCAACAGGCGGATCTTTCATCACATGCGCTGGGGCGATCAGAGAGAAAGTGACAATGTCGAAGACCTTCGCGGGTCGTCGGGGCGCGGTCTCGCGTTCGGCGGCGGCGGTATCGGCATCATCATTCTCGCGGTTGCGATATACCTGTGCGGCGGCGACCCGCGTCAATTGCTCCAGAACCTGCCGGACACTTCATCGGTGCAGCCGCCGCAAGCCGCGAACCGCAAATCGCCGGACGAGCAGAAGCGGTTCGCGTCGGTCGTGCTCGCGAGCACCGAAGACGTTTGGGGCGAGCAACTGCCGCAGCAACTGCGCGTCCGGTACACGGCGCCAAAGCTCGTACTGTACACCGATCAGATCTCCTCCGCCTGTGGATACGCGAGCGCCGCGACGGGTCCGTTCTACTGTCCGGGCGATCAAAAGCTCTATCTCGATTTCGCGTTTTTCAAAGATCTGCAAAACGAATTTCACGCTCCGGGCGACTTTGCCCAGGCTTATGTGATCGCCCACGAGGTCGGCCATCATGTCCAAAACCTGTTGGGTACGATGGACAAGGTCCAGCGGGCCGGACAGAGCAACCGCCTTTCGGTCGCGCTTGAGTTGCAGGCCGATTGTTACGCGGGCGTTTGGGCGTTCTTTGCCAATAAGAAAGGCCAGGTCGAACCCGGCGATCCGCAGGAAGCCATCCGGGCGGCCGGCGCCGTCGGCGACGACATGATCCAGCGACGAACGCAGGGCTACGTCCAGCCCGAGACCTTTACCCACGGAACCGCCCAGCAGCGAATGCAGTGGTTCACCAAAGGCTTTCAAGCCGGTGACCTCCGGCAATGTCAGACCTTCAAATAACTCTCTATTTTGACCACTCTTCCCCCGTGTGGATATCGACCTTCACAGGCACGCGCTTGACGTACTCTGCGCCTGCCCGCAGCATGGCTGACTCGAGTTTTTGAGTGACCTGCGGGCTTTCATCCGTATCGCATTCGACAATAATTTCATCGTGGACGATATTTACAAGCTTTGCGGATGTGCCGGCGATGTCGTCGTGCAGCAGCCTCAGGGCGCGCTTGAGGATGTCGGCGGATGTGCCCTGGATAGGCATGTTCTTGGCGTAGCGTTGGGCAGCGCCGACGGACGAACGGTCGTTCTCGTCAAATCGCATTTTTGCGAGCCGTCCTGATCGGGTGCGAGCTTGTCGTTCGGTGAGCACGCTTTTGGCCTGGTTGCGAAGCCACTCGTCCATACGCGGATAGGTGGCAAAGTACTTGCGAAGCGTGTTCTCGGCTTCTGTTTGGGTGAGCCCCGTCATCATCGCAAATCGCGAAGCTCCGATGCCGTAAACAACCCCGAAATTGAGCCGCTTGGCGAACGAACGCTGGTCGGGCGTGACGTCTGTTTCCGCAATATTGAAGACCTGGGCGGCTGTCGCAGAATGAAAATCACGTCCCGACTCGAACGCTCTCGTAAAGTTCTCGTCACCGCAAAAATCGGCGAGAATACGAAGCTCGATCTGCGAGTAATCGGCGATCACGAGGCTTCGGCCCTCGGGAGCGCGAAAGCACCGGCGATACACTCCATCGTGCGGTATCTGCTGCAGATTTGGCTTTGAGCAGGAAAAGCGTCCGGTCGGCGCCCCGATCTGGCGAAAATCGGCGTGGATACGGCCCGTCGCAGGCTCGATAAACTCGAGTATGTTCTCGCCAAAACTGCCCGCCGCCTTGGCCGCGCCGCGATATTCGAGCAGCTTGGCGACGGCCGGGTACTGCGTGGCAAGCGGCTGCAGCTCCCACGCTCGTGTAGTGTTCGGCATCGGAACGCCGAGATTCACGAGGGCGTCGGTCACCTGCGCGTTGCTGTCCAGGTTGATCTCCGGCATCCCGAACAGCGAAGCCTGGGCGACCCCGGACGAGAGCATCTGCTGCAGATCGGCGGCGGTTCTTGTCTGTTCCGCACGCATACGATCGAGCTGCAAGCCCCATCGCTCGCGGTCGAGGAAGAAGCCATTCAGCTCCATTTCGGCGATCGGCATCACGCATTCGTTCTCGAGGGCGAGGACTTCCTTGAGCCCATCCGCCGCGATACGGTCTTCGAGGATCGCATACAACTCCGGCATGATGGCCGCGTCACGCGCGGCGTATTCGATCTGCGATTGAGTAAGCTCGCTGGCCGACCAGTCGCTGACCTGTTCCGATTTGTCGAGCGTCCGGCCCAGGAAGAACTGTGCAAGGTCTGCAAGCCCGTGGCGGCGCTCTCCGTCGCCAGCCGAGATCAACAGGCTCGCCAAGTAAGTGTCGTAAACGGCTCCGACCTCGGTGCCGAGGTGATGCCTGACCCACTTTGTATCAAATTTCGCGTTATGAGCGACCTTCTTGATCTTGTCCGAGGTGAGCAGATCGCGAAGCGGAGCAAGTTCGGGCATCTTGCGCAGATCGCCCGAGGCGCGAAACGGCAGCAGGTCGATGACGTGTGTTCGGTTGCCGTCGCTGAGCTGGACAAGCCGGATGTCACCCTTGTACGGGTCAAGCTCGGTCGTCTCGACGTCAAACCCGAGCAGGTCCGCGGCCCGCATTTCCTCGCAGGCCTTGACGAGCGATGCGGGATCGCGAACAAGGTTATAGTAGATCTCCATCGATTTAGGAAATGATCCTTGTTCTCTATTCTAACTTTCAGCGTCGGCCCATGCCAAAGATGATGGTGTGTGAATAGCCTTAACCGAGGGACTGTCCTACGCGATACGGCCATTAGGGCTGTGCCGTGCAGCACTGCGGTAGCGGCTGTGCCCGACCATCGCGATTCCAATTTTGATCTTCGGAGGCGGCTCGTCCGCCGACAGAAAAGCGTTGTAGCCCGTTGCCAAGCTCGCCCAACAATGGCTCCGTGGCCGGTTTCGGTGATTGCGCGTCTGCCCTAACGGCGAGGTATAGCCGTCCCCTCAATTCGATGCAATGGAGATGGATCAGAACTCCCCCATCAGCGAACTGCCGGTCATTTTTTTAATTCATAAAATCCGGCGCGTGCACGCCAGCCGTCCGACAAAATAGTGAAGATCGGATAGTTCGCCTTCGAAAACGATAAAGAGCTTATCAGGGCGTCGTTGCCCGAGAATTTCCAGTCCGCTCGCATGTCCCGCGAGTAGTGTCCGTAGTAAGTATAGACAACGTAATGTCCGGGATCGGGCCCGCCAAAGAATATGGTTGAATACGCCGGCAGGTCGTATTTCATTTCTGTGCGTACACCTGCTTCGTGACATTCGCCCGTGATCTCCCCGCCTTTGAACTTCAGGTGGACTCGCCATTCGCCGGGTTTGGTATTGACCACTTCGACCTTGCCAAACGCGATCGTTGGGTCGGAGGGCAATCCCTTTCGATCAATGCCCGACTCCGGGTACCAGCTCGCAAGTTGGATCCCGGCTTGACTAACAACGTGCAGATCGAGGGGAGCGGTGGCAAACCCTTCTATCCACCAGGAAGCGAAATCCACAGGACCACGTTGTCCGATGTCGTGTCCGTCGATCTCAAGCGAATCAAGTGAAGTGAATAACAGTGTGCCGCTAATATACCCTGAATATTTCGGGTGCGTTTCCAGCCATTTTGCCACCGTCGGAACGTTCTTGGCGAGGTCACTGACCGTTACGGGTCGAAACCCCTTCGGCAATTCTCTTTTGATAAGCTCCGGATCGATCAAATGATACAGGACGATCTCGGCCCGAACACCGTATAGTCCCCAGGTGCTTAACTGGCTTGGAGGCAATTTGCCGAATTTATAGTCCTCTGTTTTCGGGGTTGGTTTTTGAGCAAATGCGCCAATACCAAGGAATGCCAATATTAGGATAAGGCACACCCTAGGCGGCATGAATTGAGGTCCTTTCATATCACTCACACGTTGGTTCTTGCCACTTTAACGCAAGTTATCGATCCGGCGCTACCCTTGATCCATGACGCCAACCTCTTCGAGTCGTTTGGCAGCTAGATGAAATGAAAACGGCACGCCGGTTAGGACGTGCCGCTGATTATTAAGTTGTCGGTCAGCAGACCGGCAGACTGAGCTACCGGCTACTCACCTCTTTGGAATTATGTTTCATAATATCACCCCCTTCGAGGGATATGATACAGACATAGGGGGGCGATTACCAGAACTATTTTACTGCGTGCAGCCGCAGGCGAAGCCGTCGGTGACGAGGACGTCATCGATGTAGATGCCTTCGCGAAATGTGCCTACGTCCGTTGCGACGCGCCAGCGGAGTTGGACCTTGTGGCCGGCGGCCGAGGGCGGGAGCCTGACGGCTGTTGTTATGAACTCGGCCGTCTGGCCCGTACCGCTGCGGCCGGACCAGCCCGAATGGCCACCGAGCGGGTTCGAGCAGCAATTGTCGATCAGACCGTCGTAACCGCCTGAGAGAAACAGGCCGCCGGCGTCGATGATGTCCCTAAATCGCGAGTCGTCGATGCTGATCTCGAGAATCGCGCCGTCATAGAGGCGGTTGCGGAGGAATGTCGTTTCGAGATCGTACCAGTTTTGGAAAGTGAGCAGTGCGTCGGGCGTCGTGACCCTGAACGCCGGTGAATACATCTCGCCGACGCCGACGTGGTTGAGGTCGGGCGAAAATGCGGATTTTGAACCCGAGGTCGAATGCCCCTTGCTCACCCGCCAATTTCGGATGTACTCGGGCATGCGGTCGATGTCCTCTGTCGAGCGTGTCCACCGCGGAGGAAGCTGGCCTTGGAGCGTCCGGTCGAAATCCTCCCTTAATGGAACCCGAGAGACCCCCGTTTGGACCTCGATCGTTACGTTTCCGAGACTTTCCACGCCGTCCTGCAGTACGAACGTGAGCGTTAGTTTGTCGCCGCACGAGACAGACGGCGAGACCGTAAAGGTAAAATCGCGAGTGATCGTCTGACCCCCTTGGGTGACAGCCCCGTATGACTGCGGGCCCGAGGGAGCGGTCACGCCGCCTGTCGCCGAAAGCGTTGCTACGAGGTTAGCCGCGTCGCGGAAACCCGTATTTCGCAGCGAGATCGAATAGGTGACGCTTTCGCCGGGTTCGGGCGCGCCGTTGACCGCACAGCTCTCGGCTACCAGTTTACTGCCCGCACTTTCGACGACCGCAACCGGTTGGAGGGCAAAATCCTTGATCGCGTTCTGTCCGTTCGCGAGCGTTATGACGGCAGACTGCGTACGATATCCGCGTGCCGAAACGGTGACGGTGTAATTACCCGGCAGGACCAGCATCTTTGGGTATCGCCCGTCGGCAGACGTAGCACGAGAATAGGGCGAACTTGCTACGCTCGCTCCCGCGATCGGCAGCCCCGTCGACGCATCGGTCACCACACCGGCAACGCTTGATCGAGGTGCATCCGTGCACTCGGGAAATCGGAATGTCCCAATTCGAGTCAGCCACGTAAAATCGCTGACGTTCTCGCTCGCCTTTGTGTAATATTCGCCACTTTGCCAAACGGTGCAGTCGTTGCTCGGGTCAACGGTGAGCGCCGCGTAATCGCCCCACCGCCAGCCGAACGCTTTCTGCACACCGTCGCCGGCAACGAGCGCCATCTCGCCGCGAAAACTGCCCGGCGGATCGCCCGCGAGGCGGCCCGTGTAAAGAATGGATGGCGGTTTTTCGTCCGCGACGTAATTGTAGCCAACCGCCAGGTCGCCCTGATGGTCCTGGGCCACGCTCCCGATCCAGCGGGAACTCGCCGCATCTCCGATCGTCGAGTGCTCGGTGACGGCAAATGAGGGCAACGTCGTTCGGTCCAATTCGTAGACGCGAACTCCGGCTCGGTATGGCGCCGGGTCCTGGGTCAGCCGGACCGTTTGGTTAAAAACAAGCGATTCGCCCGCGGTACCGCGATTGCGATAGGCGAGGCGGTAGTTGACGCGGTCCGAGTTGGAGTCGAGCTTGTCGCCCGGAGGCGGCTGGGTTATATCGGTGCGGCCCGGCGGGCTTGTTGGGTCGAATGCGGCCACGGGCAGCGGACTTTCCGGCCGTTCGCTAAATGTGGAATTAGTCGGGTTCGCGAAATCGGCGTGAAAGTCGAACAGGCGGATAGCGTCCTGCGCGTCACCGTATTCGGTAGCGGTGTAGCTGACGAATATGTTCGGCATTCCCGCGGGCGGTGCGCGGAGGCCGTCGAGATCGGACGGCAGCAGATTTCGTCGGCGCTCCGCCGAGTCGGACGGCCGCGAAAAGTAGATATAGCCGGCCGAGGGGTCGCCCCGGAGCATTCGCTCGCGGTCGAATGCGAAGGCACCTGCACCGACGTAATCCGAACCGAGAAACTCTTCCGTCGACACGTAATACGCATCCGGCCACACGCCGAACTTGGGAAAATCATTGAGCCGGACATTCGGCATTACGAACTCGTATGTGTAATAGGCCCCTGCCGGATCGCCTGTCACGGAGACAGCGATCATCTGCCGGAACGGCGGAAACGCGGTGCAGTACTGGCTTAGCAGCCAGCGGTCCGCGAGAGGGTCGTACGCGACGATCGGGTCCCCATCGTCCCGGGTCGAACAAGGGGTTCCGAGACCGGAAAAAAGGGCGCTCATCCTGAACGGCGGCGTTACCGCGGCGCCGCTCTTGTCGTAGATCCGCACCAGCGCGTTGACCGCCTGCACATACCGGTCCGGCCCGACGTCGCCGGAAATATCGGGCGGAATGATCACAAGGCCGTAAGCGTCAATGTTGTTGAAGTTTGAGAGACCGTCAAAAGAGAGAAGAGGCGTCGGCATCGGGACGGCCGAGAGCGTTGCCACCGACGCATCCACGTCGTGCAACCCGACGACACCGCTGTCCGGGTTCCGGGGAGACAACAACTCGCGCGTATTCGCTACACGGCGCATCGCGTTTACCGTGGCCTCGGAGCTTAACGCGATCTCGGCCGCGGGAGCCGAAACTGCAAATGCGACAGCACGCCTGAACTGCGGAGGATCAGGCGTCGTGTACGCGATGCCGCCGGCGACAAGGCGCGGTTCGGATGCCGCGAACAGGCAGCAGAAACCCGCGAAGACAAATAACACTGCACTTTTCATCAATCGCCCTTCTGCGGCCAGACGTTTGTTCGGGTCTTTAGAGCTGGGGTTCCGCTATGTACTCGATCACGATGCGCCGCTTGGCGTCATCGAGAAAACTCTCGATCCGTGCGGCCACCCTCTCTTCGGTCAAAGTCACGTTGATCTCGGCCCTTTTCTCGTTGAGCGTGGGCATCAGCAAGCCGGGATATTTTCGGCGAAATTCCGGTGCAAATACATCGCGATAATACTTGGCTTCGTCCTCGGGAGTGATAACAACGAACGAGCGAAACCTGAAATCGATGAATTTTTCAAAGCTCACCCGTCGAGCGATCAGGCGCTGAAAATTGTCATCCTTGACCGATTCGATGCCGACCAGATTGAGCCGTTTGATGAAAGCGGCGTTTGACGGAAAATAAGCAAGCGTCCGTGTGATCTCGTCGGCGATCTCTTTCTCCGTCGGAGCGGCCCGCGGCAGCCTGTCGGCCTCGAGCGCAAAGATACGCTGATCGATGACGGTCCTGAGCACCGCGTTTAGGTCGTCGGTCCGCGGCGGGTCAAGAGCGGCGTTCGGCTGTAACGCCAATTGCCAGAGCAGGTCCGAATAAGTGATCAATTCGCGACGTAAACCATCACTGACGACAGCGACCGTCCGATCAACCATCTCCTGGCCGAAGGCAGGCGCGCTGCCTGCCGCCAAACAAAGCGCGATGACCGCGGTCGCAAAAACGGCACTCGGAAGCGCTTGTTTCCCCCTTTTCATAAAGCCTCAGATCCTATTTTTGCGTGATTGTATGGGCGTGTCAACGAGATCCTTCGCCCGTTAAAAACGTTGACAAATTGTTTAAAATCTTTTTTAATTTAAGGGGAGGATCCCAATCCTTTTCTTTCGTCAATTTCCTCGCCTGCAGTAGTTTCCTAAAAGACTTGTCGGCAGCGACCAATTTCTAAATGCGATCCACTTCGCCGCCCAAAAAAGACGCGAGGCCGACCGAGTTCGATCTGCCGAGGGGTGACGCCGTCTCTCATCTCAGGTTCATATCCGACCTGGGACGCAGCCTGCTTTTCACTGTGCATCCCAAGAAGGTGGCCAGCCGCGTGGCAGACGCACTCCGCTATGAGTTGGATGCCGACTCGTGCGTTTTTGCCGTAGAGATTCCGAGCATTGGCCTTGTCAGCGCAGTCGTCTGCAGCGAGGGTGTGTCGGACCGCGACCTGCTTGCGCGAGCCGCATTTGATAACTGGCTCGATTTTATGCCTCCTCAAGTCGGCTATGCCGAGACAGATCCTGCGGCGTTTATGATAGCGGACACTCAGCACTCCGTAGAGTATGTCTCGCCGCTGCACATAAACGGCGAGATCAAAGGCGCGATACTTGTCGGATTTTGTGCCGGGGATGATCTTGACGAGCGAAAGGCCCGCCTTATCGACGCCGCGACACAGGTCGCCGCGATGAGCGTCAATCTGTCGGCACATTTCGAGTCGGCGCTGAACGATTCGATAAACCAGGCGCGCGACGAGCATCGGAGATTTACCGAAGCCGTCCTTGATGCACTGCCTGTCTCACTTTACGTTGTGGACCGCGATTACCGGATCGTCACGTGGAACCGTCACCGCGAGGTCGGCGTACAGGGAATTCCGCGGGATTCGGCGATCGGACGCGACATTTTCACGGTGCTCGCCAAGTATCCGCAAGGGCGTTTGAGGCAAGAGTTCGAGCGTGCGTTTCGGACGGGCGAGATCGAGCGGATAGAACAGCAAACGGTAGCCGACGACGGCTCGACCCGTCACTGGATGGTGAGCAAGGTGCCGATGAAAGACGCCGAAACCGGCGAGGTCACACACGTGATCACGGTCGGCGAAGACGTGACGATGCGGGTCGAGGCGATCCACGCCATCGGCAGGGCCGAAAAACTCGCTGCGGTCGGCCGTCTTGCGGCCGGCATCGTCCACGAGATAAACAACCCGCTTGCGACGATCGCTGCGTGTGCCGAGGCTCTCGAGCAGCGGATCGACGAAGGCGCGTTCGACGCCTCGGACGCCGCTGATGACCTCACCGAATACCTCGGCCTCATCAAAACTGAAGCGTTTCGCTGCAAGTCCATAACGACGGGATTGCTCGATTTCAGCCGTGTGCGAACGGGCGAACGAGTTTCGACCGATATCGCCGAGGTTGTCCGATCGGCCGCAACCCTGATCTCACATCAAAAACGCGGCGACCGTATTCAGATCAACGTGGAAGCTGACGACGATCTTCCCTTTATCGATGCGGACGGCGGCCAGATACAGCAAGCGGTTATCGCTCTTGCAACGAACGCTATCGACGCAATGCAGACCGGCGGCGAACTCACATTTCGGGTTTTTGCCCAAACGAACCGCCTTTTGATCGAGGTCGCGGACAACGGCAGCGGCATCCCGCCTGAAAATATGTCGAAGATCTTCGAGCCGTTCTTTACTACAAAAGAGGTCGGCAAAGGCACCGGACTCGGACTCGCGGTCTGTTACGGCATAGTTTCGGAGCACGGCGGCCGCTTAAATGTTCGGTCCAATCTTGGTAAGGGAACAGTGTTCTCGATCGCGCTCCCCATCCCTACGAGCAAATAACAAATAATGGCGAAATTACTCGTTGTAGACGATGAAAACAGTTTGAGACTGGTCGTCCAAAAGGAAATGACCCGTCAGGGCCACGAGGCCCATGTCGCTGCCGACGGCGAGGCCGCCTGGGCCATGCTCGAGGAACAGGACTACGACGTCGTGCTTTGCGACATTAATATGCCGCGGCTCGACGGCATCGGCCTGCTGCGGCGCACCCGCGAGCGAAGCCAGAACCCGCCGGAAGTGATAATGCTTACCGGACAAGCGACGGTCGAAAGTGCGATCGAGGCGATGAAGCTCGGTGCCTATGATTATCTGACCAAGCCCTACAGGATCGCCGAGCTCTCGGCTCTTGTCGTTCAGGCGGCCGAAAAACAGCAGCTAAAGGTCGATAATCAGCGTCTGCGGGCGCAGATCGCGCGGACCACCGGCTCGCTGCCGGAGATCGTCGCAGAATCATCCCAAATGAAAGAGTCCTTGCGGCTCGTCCGGCGAGTTGCACCCTCTGACACATCTGTCCTCATAACGGGCGAATCTGGTGTCGGCAAGGAACTAATCGCTCAGGCGATCCATCGTCTCAGCCGCCGCAGCGACAAAGTGTTCATCGACCTCAACTGTGCGGCGCTGCAGGACACGCTGCTCGAGAGCGAATTGTTCGGTCACGAAGCAGGAGCATTTTCGGGAGCACGCACGAGAAAACTCGGGCTTTTTGAGATCGCCGACGGCGGCACGCTGTTCCTCGATGAAGTAATGGAGATGCCTATGGCATTGCAGTCCAAACTGCTCCGTGCCCTCGAAACACGATCGTTCTTTCGCGTTGGCGGTGTAAAAAAGGTCGAGGTCGACGTTCGGCTGATCGCCGCGACCAATCGCGATCCGGGCCGCGCGGTCGAAGAAGGGATCTTTCGTGCGGACCTCATGTACAGAATAAACAGTTTCGAGATCAATATACCGCCGCTCCGTACACGGCGAGAGGATATCGAACCGCTTGCCAGGCATCTGTTGCACAAGATCGCCGGCGCCAAGGCTCCAGAGATCGTGCCTCAGGCGTTTGCGGCCCTGCGGGAATATGACTGGACCGGCAACGTTCGGCAACTTCGCAATTGCCTCGAGCGTGCCGTCCTGCTTGCGGACAACGACCGCATCACGATACGGGAATTGCCTCCCGAAGTCGTTTACCGGACGGAACCTCCGTCCGTTTCGGTCAGCTACAATCCGCCAAATGGCAATGCACCGAGCGCGTTCCATAACGCGTCGCCGTCGAACCTTCGCGACGTAGAGCGCCAACAGATCATCGGCGCGCTTGAAAAGACCGGCTGGCATCGCGGCAAGACCGCAGAATTACTTGGAATATCGCCGTCCACTCTTTACCGGCGGCTTCGCGAATACGACCTTGAGATCGGGTGATCATTATGACAAAAATTCTGGAGTTACGTCCGTTGTTACTGCTTGCCTGCATGGCGTTTTTCGCGTACCCGTCGTTTGCCCAGATGACGGTCACCGGCGAGGTCATCGAGGTGCTCGACGGCAAAACGGTGATGATCGCGATGCCGACCGGTAAGGTCAAGGCGGAGCTGCAATACATAGATATTCCCGAACAGAGCCAACCGCTATATGCGATCGTCAGGGAGCATCTCTCCAAACTGGTGTTGGGTAAAACGGTCCAGTACCGCGCCGTCTCTCTGCTCGCGGACCGTACCATCGGCCGTCTGACGCTAAACAATGTAGATGTCGGCCTTCAGATGCTCCGCGACGGCGCTGTTTGGCACGACCGCACCGTGGGATCGGGGCAGGAGCCGGGCGAGTCCGACATCTATGCCGCAACCGAAAAGAACGCCAGGGACGAAAAGCGTGGCGTGTGGGCCGTCGTCGGTCTAAAACCTTCGTGGGAACAGCGGACGAACAAGCCGTCGTCATTGCCCAAAACCCCACCGCCTACCAGAGATACGATGGTCGCTTCGATCACTAAGCCTCCCGTCAGGCGCGGCTACTGGAGCGATAAGAACCCCGCACTCGGCGACGTCGGCGTCCTCGCCAACGGCTACAATGCCGAGGCTAAGAGCGGATACGTCGGAACGTCGTTTCTGGGTGTGAAAGAGACCGATCCCGAAAAAGCCGGCGACGCCAAAACGGCGGTGGACATTACGTATTTCTATAAAGAGACCGGCCAGAACAAACGGCGAGGCGTTTTTGTCGTCACCGTCGTATCGGAGTCGTCAGCGATGCGTTTTCTTGCTCACAACGACCTTACGGTCATCTGTGACGACAAAAAAACGCTCGTCGGCAAGCCGAAACGCGAGGCTTCAATGACCTCCGGCATGGCCCGTGAAACACTTACGTATCAGATCGACCGATCCGTGCTCGACAAGATCGTCAACGGCAGCGAGGTGAAGCTAAAGGTCGGCGATTATGTGATCAAACCCGAGGCCGGACTGCAAATGCTGCTCTACAACCTGCTGCAGATATCGGAATAAACGACGAGCGTCTATCTGTCGATAATGAACAGGTATCGCTGTTCGCTGAGAGGCATCAGCTCGCGTTCGAAACGGACGTTGTCCTGTCTGAGAGCCGCTTCAAGATTTTCGCCCCCATAGAGCAACAGCCTTCGTTTTCCGGACCATTTTAAGAGCCGTGGTAATTTTTCCGTAAATTTGTCGAGAGCCCGGCAAGTGATCGAATCGCAATTTCCCGCGTCGATCTCGTGAAATTGTCTTGCGGTAACCTGTGCGCGAGTCGCCAGGTTGAGTCGTTCAACCGCGGTTTTCAGAAACGCGGCCTTTTTTTCTTTGGCTTCGACAAGTAGGCCGTGTAGATCGTCGCGGGCAATGAGGCACGGGATCGCCGGGAGTCCTCCTCCGCTGCCCACGTCCGCAAAACGCGAATTCGCAGGCAGGTGTTTGAGAAGCGTCAACGATTCGAGAATATGCCGAGTGGCAAATTCCTCGGCCGAGCACGGCCCGACAAGGTGAAGGATCGGGTTGTGTTCCAGAACCAGCTCGTAGTAGCCGGCCAGACGATCGATCACTCGAGCTGTCAGGTCAATACCGAAAGCCGCCTTATGCCGGGCGATCGCAATGATAAGCTCTTCGCGCATTTGAACAAAGTTAGCATCATTCGAGACCGTTATCGGTTGTGGAACGTTCCACAACACCTAATGTCTGGCGTTAAGAAACACTTGCAAAATCAAAGAGACAGGTAACTTTCCTGTCTCCTGTCTCAGGTGTATGACCATCAGATTTTGGTGCGGACGAGAAGAATCGAACTTCCACTCTCTTGCGAGAACAGGCTTCTGAGACCTGCGCGTCTACCAGTTCCGCCACGTCCGCACGGGGGCGAACTATCGATGATACGAATTCGAGGGGCCGAATTCAAGATTGTCCAAGCGGTTTGCTATATTTGAACCGATGTCGTCAGGTATCAAGGCTGGTCTGGAAAATGTGCGTGAGCGGATCAACGCGGCTGCTAAACGCGCGTCGCGCGATCCGAACGAGATCAAACTGGTTGCGGTTTCCAAGACGCACCCGCCAGAGGTCATTAAGGAAGCCATCGCTGCCGGCGCCGGCATTTTTGGTGAGAACAAAGTCCAGGAGGCCGAGCAAAAGATCGAGACCATAGGTCGTCACGCGGCCGAATGGCACCTGATCGGACACTTGCAGTCCAACAAGGCGAGACGGGCGGTCGAGTTGTTTGACGTGATCGAATCCGTTGATTCCGTCGAACTCGCAACGAGGCTCGAGCGTATCTGTAAAGAGACGGGCCGCGGATCGCTCCCTGTTTTTGTGCAGGTCGATCTGGCCGGCGAAGCGACCAAATCGGGTGTCGCGGAAGAAGATCTTAACCAGTTGGTCGCGTATCTAAAGACGTGCGAGCACCTGCGGTTCGACGGTTTGATGGTGCTGCCGCCTTTTTTTGAAGATCCGGAAATGACGCGGCCGTACTTTATGCGGTTAAGAGCAATTCGCGATCGTCTTGATGCGCAGGGTTCATTTCACGGCCGCGGAGAGCTTTCGATGGGAATGAGCCATGATTTTGAAGTTGCGATCGAAGAAGGTGCAACGGTCGTACGGGTCGGAACGGCGATCTTTGGCGAAAGGAGCTATGGAACCACAGATGAACACGGATAAACACAGATAAGTCAATAATTTAAATATCTGTGTCTATCCGTGTTCATCTGTGGTTCCCACTTCGGACAATATGCTTTCGACTTTAGTTTATCCAATATTTAGTCTCGTCGTCTGGGCGCTTTTTGGGGTGTTTCTTGGGATCTTGATCCTCAGACTAATATTTAATTACTCGGATCCCAACCCGTTCGGTGCAGTTGGCCGATTTGGGTTCAAGGTGCGTAAAGTGACGGAGAAATGGGTCTACCCGGCGGCTCGGTTCTTTGCGATGTACCGGATCGACACGCGGCTGGCGCCGCTGTTGACGATGTTTATCGGGTTTGTGCTTACATATTTTTTCACCCAGATCGTGGGTAACACGTTCTTTGTTATCGACGGCCTTAGCGCCGGGATCCTGACGGGAAACGCGAAGGTGTTCGTGGGTTTCGTACTTTACGGGCTCTTGAGTTTGCTTGTGCTCTTTATCTTTATTCGCTTTATCTCGTCCTGGTTCGTATTCGCGCGAGGGACGTTCCTCGACCTCGTCAAACGAGTCACCGATCCGATCCTGATACCAGTGCAGCGTCTGATCCCGCCCATCGGAATGTTCGACATCTCCGCGATGCTGGTTCTGCTGCTTATCGGGTTTCTGCAGTCGATCGTACTTCGGATCTTTGTTTACCAATAAGAGCTAATCGTCGTCGTCCGCGTCGTGTGACTCGCGTTCCGCCTCTTCCTTGAGCCCCGCCTTCATCAGGTCAAAAACCGGCAGCCTGGCTACTGCCGGCATCGCGGCATCTCCACGGACGGAGTACCAGATGATCTCATTCAGCGCCCGCGGATCGGCCATGTCGGCGTGTGTTAGATCCTGTTTATCGGTCAGTCTGTAGTAATAGGCCTCAGACGTATTGGCCGGCCGCTGGGGCGTGACCAGGTTATCGAGTGCGACATTCGGCAGCTGGGCCTCGAATGGCCTTAGATCGGGCTTAGACGTAAAAATATCGATCGGTACGGCATTCGCGTCGAGAAAATTCATAGGCGGCAGCCCGATGCATAGCTCGAGCGTACGGATCAAGCTGACCGTATTGTGAAACTCATGTATTAGAGCGCCGGGCCGGTTGTAGGCCGAGATGACGTAGCCGGGAGAGCGGTGAGCATCAACGTGGTCAGCCCCGTCCTGTGCGTCGTCCTCGAGAATGAAGATCACGGTTTCATTCCAATACGGGCTCTTTGACACCTCCTCGACTACACGACCGATCGCGTAGTCGTTCTCAGCCACGTAGAACTGCGGCGTGGGTTTTCCACGGCTCATGCCGGATGTGTGGTCATTTGAGAACCGCACGATCGAGAGGTTTGGCAAATGGTCTCCGCGGCCGGCTTGGAGGTCGGCGACAAAGCCCCGAAACTCGTCCCGCCAGGCATTAAATCGCGAGTTGCCTCTGAAGGCTGTATTGGGATTCGAGTTTGTGATCGCCGGATCGGCCCCCTGGGTCGTACGCGCGGCCTTGTACGAGTCGGTCGTCATTATGTCGGGCGTGTCTTGATCGAAATTGCGGTGCTGCGGCGCCAAGTGCCCTTCGAGCGACTTTTTGGCGGCGAAAGCAGTGGCGTTCGGCGACAGGTCCGGATATTTCTTCGCCTTCTGCTCGTTTATTTCGCGCACATCTTCGACCGAGATCGTTGCCACGAATTCACCGTAGTTGCGGTAGCTCAGTCCGGCCCTGTTCGCGGCGTCCCACAGATAGAGCGACTCCGGCTCGGCGACGTCACGCCCTCCGTTGTAGTACGGTATGTATTTCTTTTGAAAATTCGCGATCGAATCGACCGTAGCCGGCAGGTCAAAGACCGCAGGAAGCGCCACAGGCGGCTGTCCCGACGGCGGACTGAACGAAGGCAGGCGGTTAAACCCTTCGTAGTCGTAGCCGCGGCCGCGGCCGCTGTAGTCCCATCGGAACGCTTTGTCGACGTAATCGTTCGAGAATGCAGCGGTCGACCAATTGTGCCCGTCAGGGCTCGCCTCGGCGTTCACAAAAAACCGGTCAAGCAGGCCAAATCGCATTGCGATCGCGTGAGCGTTCGGCGTGATGCTCTGCGTTTCGCCCTTTGGCGACTTGGCGGTGTTGCCTGCCCCGAAGATCGTCACCGATTCGTCGCCGTCAGCGGGGCTGCCGTCTCCGCTCCGAGTTATGTCACCGAGGACCTGATCGTAGGTCCGATTTTCGCGGATAATGTAGATCGCGTGTTTGAAGGGTGACTTGCCGCCGGGAAAGATGTTCTTGTTTGCTCGGCCGACGAGTCCGTTGTTGCGAAGTACGGCTCGCGAGTAATCAAAAAGCCGTTTCTCGTCGGGGACATCCACCATGCTGATGTTTCCACTTACGACGACGGCGCTGTACATGCCGCGCTTGCTCGCAGTACCGGGAAAATCCTTGTTCGGCATGTTCGGATACATTCCGGTGTCAGTGACGTGAAGCGAGGAGTTTTCCATTCCGGTTCCCTTGCCGTTGGCAATGAACAGCCGATCACCGACCTCTGCCACGGCGGACGGGTAGCTGCCGGTCGGGATGCAGCCTGCCAGCTTTGAGCGTGACGACGTCGACGGTTTATCCGCGAGTCGGACAACCGCTACCGAGTTGGCGTGGGCATTGGTCACATAAAGCGTTTTTTCGTCGCGGCTTAGGGCAAGGCCTTCAGGCGTCATACCTGCCGGCTGGCCTTCGGCGACACTGACGTTGATGGTCTCGATGACCGTGTCGGTTCGAGTATCGATCACGGACACGCTGTCGCTGTCAGAGTTGACGACGTAGAGACGCGACTGCGAGCTGTTGAACATCATCAGCGTTGGGTGACGGCCGGTGGGAATATAGGAGACTCCCCTCTGCGTCGCCGGGTTCATCACCGCGACCGTCCCGTCGCCCCATAAAGAAATATAGATCTTACCGACACGAGGACCGGCGGCAAGGACACGTACATCGTACGGGTAGGAAAACTGTTTTGATCCGGGCCGACCGAGGGCTACCCGCTGGATATTCCTCTGGTCTCGCAGGTCCGAAATGATGCCTAGTGAGTCGCCTAAATTGTTCGCTGTGTAAAGTGTCTCGCCATCCGGGCTGAGCGCGATGCCCGTCGGGTAAACGGGCGGCGTGTCCCGGTTGTAATTGGGCGACGAGGCGGACGATGCTAGTCCGCCAATATCGATCTTTGGCCCTTTTTGCTCTTCATCGGGCTTGTTTGCAGGTGCGACGGGCACGTCCGCTTTGGCATCGAGGCCAAAGATCCAGATCTTGTTCTCAAACCCTCCCGAAACATAAAAACGGTACTTCCCGTCACGCTGAAGCACCGGATCGAATACCAGGCCGACATTGGCGCTTTGCGGGGATGGGAAATACAGGTCCTGCACGACCTGCGGTTCGGGTTTCTTGTTCAGATCGATGACCGAGAGCGTCTGCTGATGCTTGCTCTTCGAAGTGAAGTCGATGCCGTAGCCGCTGTTCACAGCTATTAGGAAACGCCCCTTGCCGTCCGGTCCGGCCGTATCGGGAGATCGAACAAAGTTCATCGTTAACGGAGCTACCGCCGGCAGCCCTGTTTTGGAATCGACGATAAGCTTGCCGGCCGGTGTCAGCAGCATTCCCGGATCGATCGTCTCCGTTGCAAGCGGCTCATCAGCACTTGACGGCCGCGACACGAAAAGGACGAAAACGGTTCCAAAGACAACGGATACGAGAGCGAGTATGAACAGAGAGCGAGATTTGACGGTTCTGGGCATTAAGGCTCCTTGTAATGCTAAGGTGGAATTGTGAGCTATAATATCGCAACTGCAGCTAATTTCGGAACCAGCAATGGCATTGGAAATTACCGAAAGCGGGACAGGCGTTACGTTTGCCGTAAGAGTTGTGCCGCGTGCCGCCGTGAACGAGATCGTCGGCGAACACGACGGGGCCCTGAAAGTGAGGATCACCGCGCCGCCAGTGGACGGCGCCGCAAATGACGCGTTGATCAAGCTGCTGGCGAAACAATTTCGGGTTTCGAGGTCCGATGTCGAGATCGTCGGGGGAGGAACGTCAAAGTCGAAGCGAATTAAGATCTCAAACCTGTCAAGATCGAAGTTCGAGGAAATGATCATATGAGAACACAGATATCATTCACGTCCGATATATTCGAGAGCAAGGACGTAAAACCAGATTCCATCAACGATGGCCGTTTTGGCGAGGACGTCGGACTTTGGCTGGCGAAAGCTGCGGCTGACAGTGAATTCACATTCGGTGTGCCGTTTCAGGAAGATCGAGGCTGGGCCGTCGACGTGGCGTCGAAGAACGAGAAATTCAAAGTGGGCTTTGTGATAATGGACGAGTCGATCGGCGACGACCAGGCGGAATGGCACATTACGGTCAAAAAGGTCCGTGCATGGACGGCGTTCGGTGCAAAGGACTCGCCCGCCCGTGACAGGCTCTGCGATCTCATCCAAAACGCCCTGCGCGACCGGGCGCATATCAGGGAGATACGCTGGGAGGATTGAAACACGAGTTTTGTTCCCTAAATATTGGCGTGATATATTCGGATATTCTAGTTTACCTCAATAATTCATAGGTTTTTAACAAAATGTCAGGACACTCCAAGTGGCACACAATTAAGCACAAGAAAGGTGCTTTGGACGCGAAACGCGGCAAGATCTTCACGAAGATGATCAAGGAGATCACCGTGGCGACGAAAACCGGCGGCAGCGGCGATGTCGACGCTAACGCGCGTTTACGCAAAGCCGTGAGCGACGCCAAAGCGCAGAACATGCCCAACGACACCATTGACCGCGCCATAAAACGCGGCTTGGGCGAGGGCGATGGTGCCAACTATGACGAGGTCACATACGAAGGCTACGGCCCGAACGGCGTCGCCGTGATGGTCGAGGCGATGACCGATAACCGCAATCGAACGGTCGCCGAAATTCGCCACATCTTCTCAAAAAATGGCGGCAATATGGGCGAGTCGGGCTCGGTCGGTTGGATGTTCGATAAGAAAGGCTACATCGTCGTCGACAAAGCCGCAAAAAGCGAGGATGAGCTGTTCGAGATCGCCATCGAGGCCGGCGCCGACGACATGCAGGACGAGGGCGATGTTTTCGAGATATACACAACGCCCGAAAACTTCGACGCCGTCAACGACGCCATCAAAGCCGCCGGCATCGAGCCACAAGCAGCTGAAGTTTCACTGATCCCGCAAAACTACATCAAACTCGAAGGCCCCGACGCCAAGACCATGCTCAAACTCTACGACGCCCTCGACGACAACGACGACGTCCAGAAGGTCTATGCCAACTTCGACATAGACGAGAGCGAGATGGAGTAACCGGCCGACGGCCGAAAACGAATATGACATTAGCCAAACCTTAAGGGCCTTACCTAATTACTTTCACAAACTAAATTACCTCGATTCGAAGGCTCCGATGTCGATACGTCCGCTTAAAATCCGGTTAAAGCCTATCCCGCGCTGGTCAAAGAGCAACGGCGGCGTGAAAAGATAAGGGTTGAAAGCCGGATCGCCCGCATTTATCGCAGGGCTGCCAAGCAGCAATGCCTGAGTCAAGGTAGGGCCACCATTATTTTGTAGGGGCCCAAGGAGCGGGTTGGTATTCCGGATGTCGCCAAGCGCGTTAAGCAGTCCTCCGGGGCCGGTGCCGCCGTCACCGCCGATGGCATCGCTGCTGAGGTTATAGCCATTCGAGTTCACCGTGCCGTAGGTATTCTGGATGTTTGCTCCCGAGCCGCTTGGCATCAGTATCGTGTTCCCCAGATCCAGTATGGCCTTAGTCGCGACCGGCGGAGGAGGACAGGGCGGAGCGCCTGGTGGCGGTGTCGGACAAGGATTTGGCGGAGGAGGATCGACAGCAGGATACTTGCCGTTCATTATGGTCGCACCGTCCTCGACCGCAGAGTTTCCGACAAGAGTGCAATGGCTCAGGATAACGCGAGCTATCAGACCGATCGTATGTCCCCCATTTTGAGCGAAATTCATGATGCCTCCGCCGCGGTACCTGGTCGAGTTGCCGCTCAAGGTCGAGTTGGTGAGGCTCACCGTCGCGGTACAGGCGAATTGATTGCAGCCGTTGAATACGGCTCCTCCGCCTGGCGAAAAGGCATAGTCCGCATCGGGGATAACAGCAAGATCTGCGGCGTTGCCGCTAAGGGTACTAGCGCTGATGGCTGTGGTCGCGGTTCCTGATATGGTGAAGTTATAGATGCCGCCGCCGATCGCAGCATGATTATCTCTGACCGTGCTCGTATCAATTTTCAGATTCGAGATCCCCTCAAGATTGCTTTCGTTCATGATGCCGCCGCCTAGATTGCCAGAGTTTTCGCGAATAGTGCTGTTGCTTATCGCGAGCATCGAAGGTCCGTGCCCGCTGAACTGGTAAATACCCCCGCCCTGGAAGTTGGCCACGTTTCGCTGGATCGTGCTGTCGGCGATCGTGACGGATGTGCTGCCGCGATAGGCGTCGGTAGATATCCCCGCCCCTCCCGGGGCCTGGTTATCGCTGATCTCACAGTTGGTTATTGCCAGCGTTGCCAGCGCCTCGGCCTGGCCGTTATCAATGCCGCCGCCAAAACCGGCTGCGACATTCCCGCTGATCAACGAATTGGTCAGGCTCACGCGGGCGCTGCCGGTGTGTTCCGGGTCATTTTCGGAGAACGCGAAGTTGGAGATGCCGCCGCCGTAACCCGAGTGCTCGCCACTGTCAACGATCAGGCTCGCTACATTGTTTGTTAGCCGCGAGCTGGTAACCGTCAAAATTGCCTCACCTGAATCACCATAGTTGTAAACACCTGCGCCGGACTCTTTTGCCGTGTTGCGGTCGAGCGTACTGTTATTTAGCGTCACGATTGCGCTGCCGCCTCTGCTGCCCGTGTTATAGATACCACCGCCTTTGCCGTCGAGATCGTAAAGGTCGCCGTAAGCACCGTTGCCGCTGACTACGGTATTGGTAAGGGTCGCAGTTGCGTTTCCAGGGGAAAGGCTGGAACCTCCGTCGTTGTAGATGCCGCCGCCATTTCCGGCGCCGCCGGGTTCATTAAGGCCCGTAATATTACCACTCACCACACTGTCCGGCAGGTCCAGGATCGCCACCCCGGAGTCTCCGTTGTTGTATATGCCGCCGCCGCCGACAACAAACCCCTGAACGCCGTCAACGACCTTATTGTTTTGGATCGTGCTGCGGTTCAGAGTCGCCGTCGCAGTACCCGCGAAGCCGTCATTGAATATTCCTCCGCCGAACGCTGCTGAATTGCCGCTGACTGTGCTGTTGTCGAGGGTTAATGAGGCGGTTCCCGAAGGGCCGAGGCCTATGAATCCACCGCCGCTAAAGATGCCGCCCCCAAACCCGCGAAACTTGAGCCCCCATATCGTAAATTCCGCCGAGTTGCCGCTGACCGTCGTATTGACGAGCGTCAGGCTTGCGCTGCCGCCTCGATAGGAATTGTTAAGGATGCCGCCGCCGAGCACGCGAGCGCTGTTTCCGCTGACCACACAATCGCGCAGTGTCAGCTGGGCGTGGTCGTTCAGGATGCCTCCGCCCGCATTGGACGGAAATCCTGTCGTTCCACTCGCACTCCCGTTCGTGATCGTCAGTCCTTCGATACTCACGGTCGCTCCGGGCGTGATGTGGAATACACGGCTGAGGCCGCTTCCGCTGACGCCGAGGTTGGCTTTGCCGGGGCCTCGGATCGTGATGTCTTTGCTGATCACGAGGTCGCCGCTGGTAAGGGCGATCACCCCGCGAGCCGTTACATTTATCGTGTCCCCTGGGGAGGCGTCCAACAATGCCTGCCGAAGCGATCCTGCACCTGCGTCGGCCGTGGAGTGAGCCACGATCGTGCGATTCTGTGAGTACCGGTTTTGCGAAACCGAAGGCTTGATATCCTGCCTGAGCAAAGAAACGGGGTCGTCCTCGCCGGCGAGCGGCTCTCCGGACATGAGCAGCATTTGTCGCAGACCCTCTTGCGGGTTTGCGATACTGCCCGGCCGCGACCCACCTCGGTGCCGCACCGAGAAATCCCGGCGGAAGCCGCGAGGCATTGCCTTTTCCCTATTCTCCCGCTCCTGAGGCACGGCGTCTGGAACAAAGGAACTCGCAAGCAACGCTGCAAGCACAATTATCCGGATGGTCAAAGTGCGTAGTCTACTAGTATTCATCGTTTCGCCTCCTTGTGTATTCATCAGTTTAGTGCCCTCGCAGAATGATCTCGCGTTCAGCATATGCTGATCCTCCACCGTATGGTCCCGTCGATGACGCCGCCATGATCGACTTGACCCTGCCTGCGTGTATTTTCCGGCCTCCGGCGGGATAGAGATCAGCCGACCACGCGTGTACTTTGCCATCGCAGTAGCCTATGATCCGGATATCGTTGAATGCAGAACCGGCGATGAATGGGCTGTTGGCCTGATCAACCTCCACGAAAGCGGACAGCGAGTCGGCGTTGTTGCAGATGAAAATCCCGGAGATGGTTGCAATGCCGGTGCGTGCGTCAATGGTGCCGAATGGGTTTATAGCGAGGGTGACGGTCTGGTCGGGTGGAGGCGGGGCGAGAGTGATCGACATATTCAGCACGCCGCCGTTGCCTCCGCCGTCGCGCTGATCGTCGAGCACCATCATGTCATACGTCTCACCGGGAACCGTGGGAAAGTCCATTCCACCAGTCCCACAGCCGTAGTAAGAATATCCTCGAGCGATCAGAACCGACGCCGAATAGTTTGACCGGAAGACTTCGATCCGAAAGGTCTCGCCGGTGCCTACGAAGTGGTACCAGACGCTGGCGTCGGTCGCTGGAAAGTTACAACCCAACGAGTTTAGAAATGCGTCGTCCGCGTTCGTGGTAGCTTGGGACGTGTCGAGCAGAGCACTGTAGCCGATCCCTACCGTCACCGCCCCCGACCGTAGGTCATTTGGAGGTGGGACGGCCAATATCCTCTGACCTGTGGCGATAATGAAGACAAAGCAAACGCAAAATGCGACGAATCGTATGAAGATCTTAAATACCATAGTTTCCCTCACTTAGTAGAGAGAAACATACCGAAGCCGTCAGCACACGTCTTTGGATTTAAGTTCAATTTATCTTCAATATAGTCTCAAACGAATGACTCCGACGATATGGCCTCAGGTTCGGCCCTTTCTTCTCGATGCCTATCGACTACGAAATTGTGCAGAAAGTCTCTGCTAACTTCGACATAGACGAGAGCGAGATGGAGTAGCTATTTCTCGAGGACCGCAGAGAAGAAGGGTAATACCTTATTCTCAAATCTTTCACGTATCTTGTTCCCGTGATCGCCGCCTTTGTAGATCTCGAAAGTGTGCGGGATCTCACGAATGGACAGCTCGCTAGAGATCATCGCTGTTGCACGTCGAATGTGGGTGAACTCGTCGAACTCGCCTACGTCCAGAAATATACCGCGAAGTTGTGAGAGGTTCTCGCGATATTGCTCGATCAGATATAGCGGCATCTTTGACCGGTAGTTCGAATATCCGGGTTCGCTGCGTATCAGGAGGCCGTTCTTGTCTTTGTATGGAAGATCAACTAACAACGGTGCTTTTTCACGGTTCGGCGAGAAGGCGGCCGACGCGGCGATCGTTGCAACCGTCCAAAATTGTTCGTATGTTGCCGGCGGCTTTGCAAAGACGTCGCGGGAATTGACCGCTGCGGCTTTTCCCCACACGTAATTGTCCCCCGACAGGTCGCCTTCGAGGCCCAAACAGCACGGGCTTAACGAGTAGACCGCCCCAAAAACGTCGGGATGCTTCATAGCCAGCATGAATGCACCATATCCGCCCATCGAATGGCCGGCGATCCCTCGGCTCACGGCGCTGGGAAGCGTTCGGTATTTACCGTCGATGTATCTCACAAGATCGCGGTAAATGTAATCCTCCCAATTACCTGTGACGACCGAGTTTGTGTAAAAGCTGCCAAGATATGCGTTTCGGCCGTTCGGGGCCACTACGATCATCTCGGCCGCGACGCCTTTAACTATCAGTGAATCCATCTCCGGCTGCATGCTCATTCCCTGATAACCGTTCTTTACCCATTCCTCGGGTCGGCCGTTGTATCCGTGCAGCAAGTATAGTGTCGGGTATCGCTTTGTGGTTTCGGTCTTATAGCTCGGCGGAAGATAGACAAAAACGTGCTGGGTCGTCGGGTCGCCGAGCAGGTTGCCGGCAAGCGACGGAGCCGGCATCTGCAGATCGTCAAGGCTGCCTGCGGCAGGCTTCGGCGTCTGGGCGACGATCGAGGCCAGGAGGCAAAAATGGAGGACAACACCAAGAGTGAGACGGTGCGATCTGGTCAGCGGCATTTTCATACGCTCATCGTAGCTTTCAAAAGGGCTGCGGCCAAATGCGGTTAGAGTGCTATCGCCCTGAGAAGTGTCGCGATGAAACTGGCCATTCTAATCTTCGGTCGAATTGCGGATCATCTGACCAAAAACGATACGGTGTCCGCCAGGTGTCACGACGCTGAATTCACGTATTTCCCACGGTTTATCTTCGAGCGGCGAAAGTATGTCGGCGCGGCGTTCGATAAGATCAGCGTAGAGCTCGTCAATATTTTCGACGATAACGTGTGCAAACCACGAGTGGCAGCCGGTGTCGCGGGCGTCCACGTCGTCTGTACGTTCGCCAAGCATTACCTTTAATTCGCCGAACGAGAGGAACTCCCAACCCGGCGCCGTGAAATCACGCTCGAAACCGAGCTTGTCGAGGTAATAGGCGGTCTCGATAGCCAGGTCTTTCACCGCAAGAGTGCCGCGTTCGTGTGGTTTTTCGGTCGCATGTCATTTCTTTTCCGGAGACGCTTCTTTTTCGGTTTCGAGTACAAATTTAGGACCTCCCCATAGGCCGTAAACTACTCCAAGGCCCAACAGCAACCCGAAAAATACCCAGATCGCTTTCCACTGAGCAGAAACGGGTACGGGAATCAATATGTCATTCAGCACCTCGAGAAACAGCGAGAAGAAGACCGTTGCCAGGGCCGCGCAGACCAGGGCGATAAGGGCATGGGCCGCTGATTCGCCAAATTTTAACCGTCGGGCGCACGCTGCAGCCTTTGCGGCCATACCGAATGCGGGATATGCCATCAACATGATCAGGGCGAGCCAAAAAAGTGAGACCAGCATGATCCCGAATGGCATAGCGCCACGCTCTATCGCGGGCGTAAATAATTCGGGCCACACAAAAAGCAGCGCTCCGCAGGCCAGCATGGCCAGGCCAAGGCAAGCGGCCGTAATTACCCAAAAGCCACCTCGAAAAGTCAGGAACCAACCAAACTCAAAGCCCTCACGCCTGGAGATATAAAGTGTATAGAGAGCGGCAAATCCGGCGAAAACGCTGCCGACCATAATAAGGTCCATCGCGTCAGAAAAAGGCAAGATCCCCCACGGGACCATGAAAAAGACGAAGAAGGCAACGACAACAATGCTGGCCGCAGAATAAAGTTTGATAAGAGTTTTCATCGACAAGATGCCGACCCGATCACAGGTAACTCAAAGCCCAATGCTTGTTTTTGCGTTTGACCTTTCCCCACCACGCACATAGAGGGTAGAGAATTATCAGTCCGGAGATCCAGGCCGCATAAACGACCCAGAGCGGAAAACCCGCGTCCTCGGGCGGAGGCTGTCCGCTGATCGGACTCCCGAAGAAATAGCCGATGTCCTTACCGGTCAGCAAGCTGAGCACGATGCCGGAAAGGTGGGCCCAAAACCACTGCAGAATATAAAAGAACATCGGCACCCTGCCAAATGTGATCCCGATCCGCTGCCATACGGCCTTGCCGTCGATCTTGTCGGTGAGTCCAAGCACGATCATGGCGGGTCCGAGCGTCATCAGCAAATACAGGAGTGACGGCGGATATTTGGTCGTGTTGATAAACGAAAGGAACGTGAACGCGGGTGTGTCCTGCGCCGACCAGGGCGCAGGATCGCCGTAGATATTCGTCAAACGGATAACGATAAAAAGCAGCGTTGCCGCTCCGCCGAGAATGAACAGCCATTTGCGTCTCCGTTCGCGTTCCATTCCGTACAGCGTGCCAAAGGCATAACCTGCCGCCATCACACCGATCCAGGGGATCAGCGGATAGGCGACAAACGCACCGGACGTCCCGGGAATGGGCACAACGCCCTGTTGATGCAATATGATCCAAATTGCCTGCCAGACATCAGGCGGAGTCTCGCCTGCAAACGCGATATTTGGCGGTATCTGGAAACGGTCCAGCAAATTATGCAGTACGATCATCATGATGCCCATGACTCCGACGAATTTTGTCGGAAAGTAGACCAGGGCGGCCATCACGATCATCGACATGCCGATCGCCCAGATCACCTGAGCCATACCGAAGGCCGAGTAATAATCAAGATTGAAGACGACCACGAACCGAATGACCGTAAATTCCAAAAAGACCAGCCACAACCCTCGAGTCAATAAGAAACGCGAAAGTTCGGAAGTGCTCTTTCCGTACTGCTTTTGCAGAAATATGCTCGTGCCGGCAAGGAAAACAAAGATCGGCGCGCAGAAATGGGTGATCCATCGCGTAAAAAAAAGGGCGACATTCGTTTTCGAAAGATCGGTCGGATCGAACTGCATCGCTCCCGCGTGCACAAAATCGCGCGTATGATCGAGCAGCATGATCATCATCACGATCCCGCGAAGCAGGTCGATCGAGAATATGCGTTCCTTAACGGGCTCCGGTGAAATGGTCGGTTCAGGCTCCATAATTCGCTCTTAGGATAGAGTTCTATCCTGTTATCGAAAAACGTGTCCTTAGATTTTGTGAAACTTTATGAAATTCAGGCCTTTTCGAGACGTTCTCGGACCTCGCCGATGAACTTGTGCGTATCAGGGTCCGCAGATCGCGACGATGCCTCGCTCGCCCGGTCGAACCATATCGAGGCATTTTCGAGATCCCCGCGTTCGATCGCCAAAATGGTCAGCCAGGCGGCAGCCTCGGCAACGCCTTCACCGAGCCCATCGGGGCGGACCTGAACGTAGCGGTCGTAGGCCTCCGCCCAGAGGAGGGCCGCTTCGCCTTTTTTACCGAGGCGTTCCTTGATCACCGCCGGGTAGCGAACGGCATTGGCATAGTCCAGATCATCATCGGTGCTGTGCTTTCGGTACAGAGCTAGAGCCTCGTCATAATATCGTTCGGCGTCGGCGAGTCGTCCTGCATATTCGTAGTTGATGCCGATGTGACGTTTGACCCACGCTTCTTCGAGCGGCTCCCCGAGCTCGCGATACATGTTGGCGGCTCTCTCGTAAACTTCATTCGCGGCGTTTCGCAGAAATGGCGGACGCCTCAAGATGTTGCCCAGCGACTTCAGCGATTCCGCCAAAATGCGACTGTTACCCTCGGACTCCGCCGCTTGGACCTTCTGTTTTGCCGAATCGAGCCGCTTCTGAAACTCTTCGTGCTGCCGCAGGACTTCTGCTATTCGTCGCTTCGTCCCGGCGTCGGGAACATTCTGCTCGTCCCACCACATGCGATATCCTTCGTCAACTATGGCTCCGGCTTTGACCAGTTCCCCGACGATCTCGGCATGACGCGGCGTCCACTCATTTACGGCAGACCAGATCGCCTGGCCAAATACGGTACCGCCGTACATGTTCTTGACCTCCATCGGCACCTTGCGCTCGATGAGCAATTTGATCACGTCGAGCCGCCCGCTCGACGCCGCGTAATGAAAGCCGTTGAGGCCCGTGCTCTGTCCGGCCAGCGGATCCACGCCATGGTCGAGCAGGTATTCGGCCGTGCGAACATACCCGAGCATGCATGCAGCCGAAAAGATCTCGGCGAGCGTCTTCGGTTCGTCCCGGAAAAGTCCCTTTTCGTGCCAGTCGATGATAGTCTCGTCGAAATGCTCCCCGCCGATCATCGACTCCAATGCGGTGAAATCGCCCCTCACCATCGCCGCAACGGCGTATTTGAACAGGATCGGCTTATCGCCGGCTGAACGCATTTCGATATGTTCGATCAGGCCGTCCCACGACGCGAAGCCGATCTCGTCGGCAACCAGCCTGCGCGCAGTACCGATATCGAACGATCCTATGTCTAATTGTTCTCCGCCTGACTCTGCCAGTTTTCGGAGCCGGTTCCTAACATGGTCGAGAAATCGCGGTTCGCCTGACCGCACGAGGGCAAATACCACATCGGCGACGCCCGCAAATTGCTCAGCGGTCGGCCTTTCGCTGCGCAGCGTCTCGGCAAACAGGGTCTCCAGTTCGTCACGCGTCATTCTATCTCGCCGGTCTCGGCCCTCCACTGGAAACAAAGCTGATAGTTGTCCGGATCGCGTACAAGCAGCTGCTTCATTCCGTACGGGGCGACCTTTGGCGGGTCGAGATCGACACCCTTGCCTCGCAGGAATTTGAACGCCGCGTCAGGATCGGGGCAGCCAAAATAAAGACAGGTGTCGCTGTGCCAGCGTACTCGTTCGGCCGGGCATACGGACGGCTCGTGACCCGGTTCGTACTGATCGTTGAGCATCAGGTCGGCACCGGCAAGACGCAGCCAAACCCAGCTCGAACTGTCGCCGTTGCCGGAGTCTGTGACTACTTCAAACCCGAGCGTATCCCGGTAAAACGCCAGCGACCGCGGCATATTAAAAACCTGGATGAGCGGCGTCAGCCCATGAACTTCGATACTCATAGCGCCTCGATCTCGTCCTTAAGTGAGTAACGTTTCAACGCTTGCCAAAGCGCACGGCCGAACGCTCGCGGGCGCGGATCGCTTCCGTCTCGCGATCACGCGGCGGAGCGCCGGTCACGAGTGAATTCAGCATTTCCTGAGCGGCGGCTGCGACGCGTTCGACCGCGAGCGTAAAGGCCTGTTCGTTCGCCTGGGACGGGCGGTTCATTCCCGACAGTTTGCGCACGAACTGCAGCGACGAGGCGTAAACTTCGTCGGTCGTCGCCGGCGGATCAAAATTGAATAGCGTCTTGATGTTTCGGCACATTTCTTACCTTTGCTGTGTTCTGCGTTCTTCTCGGCAAAACCGTCTTATTTCAACGCAAAGTCGCAAAGAACGCAAAGGTCACCGGAGCACCTTGTCGATCCAACTGCGGGCAACTCGAGCCATTTCGGCGAAGACGTCTTCGTCTGAGGTTCTGGTTTTTTTGAGAATCTTGTAGCTGTGATTCGCGGTGTCGATCAAATGGAGCGTCGCCGTCTGGCCAAGTTTTTTGACCACGGGCTCAAGCAGATCGAGCGTCGCGAGTTCGTCCCGAGTGCCTGATAGAAAAAGCATCGGGATCTCTATATTGGCCAGGTGATCCGAGCGTTTTGTGTCGGGACGTCCCGGTAAATGAAGCGGAAATGAGAAAAGCACCAGTCCCTCAACTTTTTCGAGCGGCTCTTCGCTCTGAGCGGTCGTAGTCATCCGCCCGCCGAACGAATGTCCGCCCGCGAGCAGCGTTAGATCGGGCTCCGCTTCTCTAGCGGCTTTCACCGCATTTCGAATGGTCTCAACACAAGTCGCTGTCGAATTCCTCGCGGTGCCGTTCTCTGAATAAGGAAAGTTGTAACGAAACGACGCAATGCCTTGCTCCGCCAAAGCTGTGGCGATCGCCTCAAGCGTCGCGTGCCGCATGTTGGTCGACGCACCATGGCCGAGCACGAGCAGATACGCGGCATCGGCCGGCCGGATCACCAATGCGGAAACCTCACCCTTTTCTTGTGTGGCTGTGAATTTTATTAACTTTTCCATCGTCATGACGGCTCTACTTTGAGATCCGCGACTTTGCCGTCCGGACCGAAGTCGATCGTGACCACCAGGCTTTCGAGCACGTCGGAAAGTAAATGCCGATAGATCCTGTGTCCATCGATCGTATTCTCGCTTACCATCTCACTTGTGTAAATTACTGCGATCGGAAGGCTAAGAGAGCGAAGCTGCATCCGAATTTGGCGGGCCTTTTCAGCAGGCAGGCACCCCTCGCTATTGTGTTCGCATGAGATCCTGCCATCGAGAACTTGAATCAACAACCGGCGCATTCTCGCTGTGGCTTGCGGTTCGATGTCATTTGTTGTCGTCCATTCACGATGCCGCAATCGAGGGTAGTACAGAGAAAGCAGGTGGTGAGCGATCTTGAACTCGTGAGTGTCCCAGGAATTCGCCAGTAGAATAAAGGTTCGCTTATCATCAAGCACGCGTCCGATAAACGTCTTAAAGCCCTGCCAAGCACCGCCATGAAAGACTATTTTATGATCTCCGATCTTCCCGAGATGCCAGCCAAATCCATAAGGCCATTCGTGTCCGTCATTTAGCATGGCCGGTGCCCAGATCTGTTCGAGCGTAGCTTTGTTTATTAAGTGACCCGAGTTAAGAGCAGCGTCCCATTTAATGAGATCTGCCAGTGTGACGTACAGCGAGCCGTCCGCCGTCGTATTGTTGGACGGTGAAACCCATTCCTGATTTTTGAGCACACCGTTGACAAGGCGATATCCGGCGGCCCGGTTCGGTACGATGTCAGCTTCGGAGATGACGCGGGAAGCCGACATTCCCAAAGGTCTGAATACACGCCTGGCAAGAAAATCGCCGTAGAATTCCCCGGCGACTTTGTGGATCAGGATACCGAGGGTAACGTAGCCTAGATTGCTATAGTCCCAGTCGGCGGCAGGCTCGAACTTTAGAGCGCTCTTCTTTATGAGCTGCCAAAACTCCGCCTCGGTGTAGTCTCGTCTAAGGTCGACTTCGTCACCAAAGTTGCCCAATCCCGCCGTGTGGTTTAACAGGCGACGAACCGTAACATCCCTCCATGTAGCAGGAGCGTCCGGTAGATAACGGCTGACAGGCTCATCGAGGTTCAGCTTACCGTCCTGCACCAGCAGCATGACGGCGGCAGCCGTGAATTGTTTAGCCAATGAGCCCGACTGAAAGACGGTCGTAGGCTTGACCGGAACGTTGTGCTCAAGGTTCGCGAGTCCGTATGACCTAAGTATCTCGACGCGGCCATTCTTGAGTATAGCCAGAGCGACGCCCGGGATCTGCTCGCGTCGCATCTCGTCTTTGATGTAACCGTCGATCTCCCTTAGTAAAGGCCGTTGAGCCGAGATCGTGATCGTGAGGCCACAAAGCCCGGCAAAAACAATGGCGGCCCATTGCATCATCATTTTAGGATCGAGATTCCTGATCGACTACTTTAACGTCGCGCTGAGCGTGATCTTCGCTCCTGCCAGCACGCGAGAAACCGGACATTTCTCTTTGGCGTTCTTCGCGACCTCCTGAAACTCGTCGTTGGAAATGCCGGGAACAACTGCCTCGGTGATCAGGTCTATGCTCGGGATCGAGAATCCGGCCTCTTCCTTTTCGACATGAACTACCGCCTTTGTTTCGATGCTCGTTGCCTCATAACCGGCGCGGCCGAGAAAGCCCGAAAAAGCCATCGTAAAGCACCCGGCGTGTGCCGCTGCGATCAATTCTTCGGGGTTTGTCATCGACGTGTCGTCTCCAAACCGCGCGTTAAAAGAATACGGCCCCTCAAATGCCCCGCTTTCGAGCTTCAGGCTGCCTTTGCCTTCGATAATACTGCCGCTCCATTTTGCTTCTGCTGATCGTTTGATACCCATAAGTCCCTCCCTGTTTTTTGAATAGATCTATATTGAATTATCGGTCTGACCTGACATTATACCGTAGCCGATCTTTTAGTTCCCCACGACCCGGCACACTTCCGCAACGATCCTCGGAATCGCGCTTTCCGGAAATGGCGAGACGCTGCTTACGTTGATCTCACAGATCGTGTAGCGGCCGGCAGCATGTGGCTGCATCGAATTGATAAAGAAATCAGCGTCCCAGATCACCGGCAGTTTGTCGGGCGAAAGGCCGACCGCGTCGGTCAGTTGTTCGATCCAGCGTTGCTCCATTTGTTCGCGTAGGTCCGCGAACAGTGCACAATTTTCGGTGAAGTAGAACCTCTTTCCAGGTGTAACGGGCTCGTCTTCGCCCGGAAAGAGCGCGTTTATTTCCTGGTACCCGAATCCGGACACGCGTTTGCCGGTCATGTAGCAGCGAACCATGCCGTTCGTAAGGTTGTCGTTCCACGCCTGGTTGAGCATGGGGCCGCCGGTGTCGAAGTATCGTCGGAATTCGTCAAAGAACTCCTCTTGACCAAATATCTGCTCCGTCGAACCGCGCTTTGCGTGCAGAACGGAAAACTGACCCGTGTCGTCAGTGATCTTTCGCACCTTGAAAACCCCATCGCCGCCGTTTCCGCGAAATTGTTTCAACACTCTTGGCCTACCGTCCTTTAGAGTGCCCGGAAAACCCGTCCTAAACTCGTCAAATGTGTCGTACATCTCGACATTCGACCCGAATTCGAGGTCCCGCGTGTCGTACAGGACCCGCTTGGTTCCGATCTTCATGATCGTCTCGCGCGCCGAGCTGACAAAAACACCGGCGGCTTCCAGATCGGACAGGAGTTGATCCAAAACGGTGCGGTCGCGGCCCTGTTCTATCGGGTTCACCCATACCATGAGTGCGTCGAGGCTTTTTAGCTCACTTCGCAATGTGTCCGCATGCGCGTCATTGTACAGGACCGTTTCGACCTTCATCCCGGCCTGGACAAACGCCTCTGCAAGAAGTTTGTATTTTTCTTCGGAAAAGACGTCCTTTGTGGCTCCCACCGCACAGTAGAGCATCATTCCGATCGCCGGTTCGCTTTTCATAATCTACTTCCTGGCTCGGAACACATATTGTTCACGAGAGCCGATCGATCCGCACGACCCACGCGTATCGACCGCCCATGGCCTTGCGGACGGCGTCGGGAATGTCGATACGCGAGCCGTTCGTCGTTCGCTGCCAGGCCAGTGTCACGTCGCTGCCGAGAAGATGGATCGAAGCTCCGGTCGCCGGAAATATGCCGGTGAGAGTGATATTCGCCGGAGGCTCCGTCTCGTTCGCGTCGGCGAGATATATCACAAAGACGGTCCCGTCCCGCAGCGAGGTGAAGCAGATCTTGCCTTGTTTATACGGCGCGAACGGCCGAGTGCTATAGATCGCCTCGCCGTTCACTTTTAGCCACGCCCCGATGTCTCGCATCCGGTCGAGGGCGTCGGCAGGCAATTCGCCCTTGGGGCTCGGACCGACATTCAGAAGCAGATTGCCGCCTTTTGCGACTATATCGACAAGCGTGTGTATCAGTTGACGCGAGGGTTTATAGATGTCGTTCGGCACGTATGACCACGACGTCGCCATCGTAAGACATGTCTCCCAGGGATACAGGAGCGGCTTGTCGGGGATGCTCTGTTCGGGAGTGCGATAGTTCTCGAACGGCCCGTTGACGTCGCGGTCGACAATGATAATGCCGGGCTGGTTCCTGCGTGCCATCGCCGCGATACGCGGCATATCGATATCCTGCGACCAAGGTACGCGGCCGCTGCCCGCGATGGGGTCCTTCGGAATGCCCGGCCGCACCCAACCGCCGTCGAGCCAGAGGATGTCGATCGGGCCGTATTCGGTCGTCAGCTCATTTATCTGGTTGTAAGTAAATTCCTTGAACCGCTGCCATTTGTCAGGGTGTTTAGCAGTGTCGTAGTTGTTGTTGCGGTCGGGCGTCGCCCATTCGGGAGCCCAATAGTCCTTGTTATGCCAGTCTGGTTTTGAGAAATATGCGCCTACGCCCAAGCCCTGGCGTCGAAACGAATCGAATACCGCTTTCGCGATGTTCGCTTTCGGGTTCGTGTGAAACGGCACATCGGGAGCGGTGATCTTGTAGTCCGAATATTTTGTATCGAACATGTTAAAGCCGTCGTGATGCTTGGTCGTAAATACGACATATCTCATCCCGGCGTCCTTCGCGGCGCGCGCCCACCGGTCAGGCTCAAATCCGACCGGATCAAAGGTCTTCCGAAGGTCCTCGTATTTTTTTACGTAGTCGACATAGCTTATGCCCGCCGGGCGGCGGCACCAGTCAACGTCCTCCGAACAGATCGACCACGATTCGACGATGCCCCATTGACTATATGTTCCCCAGTGCATCAGCAGGCCAAATTTCCAGTCCTGCCAATTGTCGAGCTTTTTGATGACTAACGGATCTGTTTCAGGAACGTACGGAGATCTCTGGGCTTCGACCGGAAGCCAAGCGACGTTCAGGAGCAGAGATAGAAAAAAGCCGCGCAATAGGATGGCGGCCCCGTCATTTTTACCGATCGCGGTCATTCTTGAATTCACCGGAGGTGTTTCACCAGCCACTCGGTAACCATCTTTACCCCGTCATCCCGCATCATCACCGGCTTAGGGAGTTTCTGATAGTTGCCAGGAAATCCGTCCGCATCGGTCACAAAAAGATGGTTGAGGCCCGGCAGGACGCGAGCGGTCACGTCCTTATTGCCGCCCTGTTTGAATGCGGCTTCGATGAGCGGCACCTGTTCCGGAACCGCTTGTTTGTCGTTGGAGCCGGTGAGGATAAGCACGGGCGTCTTCACGCGACGCATCGTTGCGGCGGGATCGTATGTCAGAAAGAACTTCATCCATGGATCTGCCGCCATCATAGCATCGATCCTTGCCGGAATGCCGGCGATCTGAGCAGCGCGTTGTTCGGGCGTGAGCGCAGTGTTGTGATCGACGATGTTCTTCATCTGGAACTGAAGTGCGCCGCGGCCGGGCTCGGCGATGCCTGCAAGCAGGACGATGGCCCGCAAAGTCGGCTCCTTATCCGCCACCATGGGCGCGATTATCGCTCCCTCGCTATGTCCAAGAACGCCCAGGCGGTTGGCACGGATCTCGGGCCGCGTACGCAGATAGGCGAGCCCGGCGCGAATGTCCTCGGCAAAGTCCTCACTGGTCGCGCCTTTGAACGTGCCGCCCGAGCCGGCGGTTCCGCGGTCATCCATTCGAAGGACAGCTATGCCGTTTCGCCCAAGCGAATCCGCGATCTGGCGAAAAGGATGAAAGCCTTCGAGCCCAATGTCCTCGTCGCGGTTTTCCGGGCCTGATCCAGTGATAGTGACTATGGCTCCGACCGGTTTTTTGGCGCTTGCGCCTTTTGGCAGTGTCAGAGTACCGGCGAGCGTAAAACCGCCCGGAGTCTTTACCGACACCTCTTCCGCGGTGTAAGGCGCGTCGGCCGGGGCGGAATAGTCAGGCTTAGGTGTCGGCGTGGGCGACGGCTTCGGCGTCGGTGTCTGAGCTGCTTCCTGCCCACTTCGTTTGAATGTCAGCGGGAACGATTGTCCGCTCTGGGTGAATGTCCCGGTCAACTCGGTACGGTCAGCGCTGAGAGCACCTTCGAATACAGCTCCGACGGATCTCATCTCAAGACGCACCTTGTCACCATCGAGAGTGACAGTGTCGATCGGGATCGTCGCTCCCTGATCGATGCTTTCAAATTTGCCTTCATACGTGCCAGCCGTAGTCTTGGTAACGACCACTGCCAGACGCAGCTTAACCGAGCCTGCATCTAAGGTGCCATTCCAGGTCCCTTCGAGCCCTTTCGCTTGACCGAAGACCAAACACGAAAGAGAGAGCGTTAACAACACAAGGTTTACTTTCTTCATAAAATTCAGTTTGGCGCCGGGATCTGCTCTTGAATACGTAAAGTTAGGTGCCGAAGTTCTTCTTCAATCCCTGCCACACATCGCTGTATTGGTGCTGCAGCTGTGCGCACTCCATCGCGAACTTAGTCGGACGGATCACATATCGCGACTCGAACATAAAGGCCATTGTGCCCTCGAGCTTCTGCGGTTTGAGGTCGGCATTCGAGGCTTTTTCAAATGCGTCTCGGTCGGGGCCGTGAGCAGACATTTGGTTGTGCAGCGAGCCGCCGCCCGGGACAAAGCCTTCTTCTTTGGCGTCGTACTGGCCGTAGATCAGGCCCATGTATTCGGACATGTAATTACGGTGATACCAAGGCGGGCGGAACGTGTCCTCGCCGACCAGCCAACGGTCCGGAAAGATCACGAAGTCGCAATTCGCAACGCCCGGCTCGCCTGACGGTGATGTCAAAACCGTGAATATCGACGGATCGGGATGATCGAAACTTATGCTCCCGATCGTATTAAAACGCCGAAGATCGTAGCGGTACGGAGCGTAATTGCCGTGCCAGCCGACGACGTCCAGCGGGCTGTGGTCGATCTCGCAGGACCAGAGATTACCGCCAAACTTGGCCACCTGTTCGAAAGCACCTTCGCGGTCCTCGTACCACGCGACGGGTGTTTCGAAGTCGCGCGAGTTCGCGAGCCCGTTTGCTCCAATGGGGCCGAGGTCCGGCAGTCGGAACTGCGCGCCGTAGTTCTCGCATATGTAACCGCGGCATGCGGCGGCCGCCGGGTCCGCAGCCCGACCATTAGGGAGGGCGCCCGTGTCGCTATCGACGCTCTTACTGACGTGCGGGCTACTGACACCTGGATCGACCTTGAACCGAACGCCTCGCGGGATCACGACAACGTGACCGGGCGACACTTCGACGACTCCCAACTCCGTGTAGATCACGAGGCCGCCCATTTCCGGCACGATCAGCATCTCGCCGTCTGCATTGTAAAAATACCGGTCGCCCATTCCGCGATTGCAGGCATAGATGTGGATGGCGATGCCGATCTGCGCGAAATTGTCGCCGTTGCCGGCGATCGTCGTTATACCTTCAACAAAATCCGTCGGCTCCGAAGGAATCGGCAACGCGTCCCACCTGAGCTGATTTGGCGTTACTTCGATCTCGTCAAAACGGCTCTGCCAGCCGCGGTTGTCTATCCGTTTGAAAGGCTTGTGCATCACGCTCGGCCGGATGCGATACGTCCATGTCCGCTTGTTCCACGCTTGCGGCACCGTGAATGCGGTTCCCGATAACTGCTCGGCATACAACCCAAGCGGCGCACGCTGCGGCGAATTTCGTCCGACCGGCAAAGCGCCATCGACGGCCTCGGTGGCAAATTCATTTCCAAAACCAGTTTGGTAAGTGGGTTTCATAAGAGAATAAACCACAGATTAACACAGATGGACACAGATAAATTCCTCTCCTATCCGTGTTTATCTGTGGCTATCGCGGCCTCCGCGTACCAGGCTTCCAACTCGATAGACTTTACCGCTTACTTAGCAGCGGCCGCAGCTTTTTCAACTTCCGAGAGTATTCTGTCGAGATCTTGTCGCGACAAGAACCGGCCGTTTTGGATAACGGCGTTTATGCGGGTCGTGTTTTTTATATCGGCAAGCGGATCGGCATCGAGCAGTATGAGGTTTGCAAATTTGCCTTTTTCGACGGTTCCCTGTCGATCCAATTCGCCCAGATACTCGGCCGGGCTTCGCGTCGCGGAAACTAACGCCTGCATCGGGGTCAGGCCAGCCTTTACGAGCAGGGCAAGCTCGTCATGCAGGCCAAACCCGGCAATATCGTACGCGTTTGGGGTGTCGGTGCCGGCTAATATCTTGACGCCTGTTCGCTGCATCTCACCGACCAGGTCGAGCTCTTTTTGAAAGTACCGTTTTTGCGCGGCGATGTATTCGGGGGTCCTGTAGCGAGAGAAAAATCCCACTTTTGGCTTCCAATAGTTCGTTTGTGACGGCTCGACGTACTTGGCCCGCGGATCGCCCGTTGCGTCGAGGTCATCGATGAATGTACGGCCGTATTTTATCGTCAACGTGGGGACTTGCCAGGTCTTGTTTCTCCTGAAATGAGCAAATATCTCCGTTGCCTTTTTGTCGCTAAAGGTGTCGATGATCGCATCGTTGGTCCGGCCAAAACGTGTCGTGAAGGCAAAGAAGTCGCCTTCCTTGATAGGCGTTTCGCGAACTGCCTTGATCTTGTCCGGCGACGCCGAACTGTCTTCGAGTATCTTGCCCAAATGCTCGATGCTCTTTTGACCTGCATCCGACGCTTCGGTCGTGGTTATGGCAGAAGGTACGTGCCCGACGAAGGTGATGCCCAGCTTTCGGGATTCGTCAGCGATCGCGTAATAGGCATCGCGGGAGAGGAAATCGTAAACTTTTATGCAATCGACACCCTTTGCCTTAAGTTCACGAACAGCTTTTCGGCCGTCTTCGGGTGTTTTGATAAGCAACGAAAACGAGGCATCAGCCTGTGGCGGCCCGTCAAGCACCTTGCCGGCCGTTACGATCCGCGGACTGACGATCTCTCCGGCCGCCGCTTCGGAACGCCACTTAAGGATCTCGTCGAGATCATGAACACCAAGGTCCCGAACACCAAGCACGCCGTTTGCGACGAACAGCGGCAGCATCCTGTCCGAGTTCAGCACATGGACATGCATGTCCCAGAACGCAGGGATCAGAAACTTGCCCCTACCATCTACTACCTTGGCCGAGGCGGGTATCTTTGTCTTCGTGCCTATCGAGAAGATCAATCCGTTTTCGACCATCACGGTCACGCCCGGCCGCGCTGGAGCTCCGGTCATATCGATCAGCGTGACATTGGTGATCGCAAGGATGCGACGATCTTGGGTGGCGGTAGCCTGACCAAATGAAAAGCCGGAAAGAATAGACACCAAAAAAAGCGGAATCAGTATACGCATAAAACTCCTACTCTGTATCGGTGCCAGAATGATCTTGCCACGAGTTATACGAATCGCACGAATTCTGGTCGGCACAATTCGCGATATTCGTAGCTGAAAAATGCTCTCAGAGATCACAACGCTGACGCTGGTCCTCCTCGATCGCCTCAGTAGCAACTTCGTTGCCGAAGCCGGGCGGCGTCTAATTTCCGGAAACACCCTGGCCTTGCAGCGAATGTTGTAAATAACCTACGGACCGTGACGCTCTCTATGGCGCCTCACCAAACAGGCGTCGATATTTATCATTCTGTGCTTTCATATCCGCCAGGAACTGGGTGAATTCCGGTGCTTTTCGGACGCGGTCCAGATAGTGGTCGCGCTCAAACAGCGGATACGGCTGCCAACCTGTAACAGAGGCCTCTCGCAACCATTTGACGGCTTCATCTACTTTCCCTCCGAGCGCGTAGATGCGGGCGATGTCGTAAATGGCGTGATGATAAAGAGGGTCTTTGGCTGGATGCTGATCAAGGATCGCAGGAATCGAGCTTTCGGCCCCGCGAAAGTCACCTTTCAAAGCAAGGAGCAGCGCCTTTCTGGGCGCCAAACTAACGTCTTTGGGTTTCTTCGCCGACCATTCATCAATCGCCTTTTGCGCCTCATCAAGGCGACCTGTGCCCATGAAATACCATGCGTCCATCGAATCGTCACGGTAAAGATTTGGATGCGCAGCGTATTCATCATATTTACAACTCACCTCATACCTTAAGACAGTCATCGCTTTGGCAAAGTCACTCGTCGGGTCGATCTCGAACGCGCGTTCGAGTTCGCGTCCACCGAGGCCTTCGAGTCCGAGATGTAGATAAAGGTATGCCAATTCAACATGACCGACGTTCGGGTTGATTTGCTGCGCTAACAGAACTTCACGAATCGCGGCTTCGCCTTGATAACCCTCAGACGCGCCATACAGGAGCTGGAAACGAGCTAAGTGCGTTTCCGCAAGCTGTGGGTCGAGCCTCTCCGCCCAATTGATCTCCTCTTTTGTGCGCTCAGCCCACATGGGTTCGGTCGGCTCAAAAAAGGTTGCATTCGTCGCGTAGGCATAGGCGAGCTGCGCGTGTGCCTGCGCGAAGTTCGGGTCGGCTTCGATCGCCTGTTTCAGAAAATCAACCGTCGCTCCCAACTGATCTTTGCCGCGCAATACCCGCTGGTCAAAGGCGTAAACGGCCTTCAGATATAATTCCCAGGCGACGGGGTTGGATGTGGAACGCTTCGTCAGCCCCGCTTGCTTCGCGGGGTCGAGCCGAAGCTGCAAACGCGAAGCAACCTCTTGCGCCACCTTATCCTCGATCGTGAAGAGGTCGCCCGTTTTCATATCAAAACTGTCAGACAACAAAGATATGCCATCGCTCGCGCGGAGCAAATTAATGCTGACACGTAAGCGGTCGTCCGATTTCTGGACGCTTCCCTCCAAAACGGCATCGGTATTTAACTGTTTGGCGGCGGTCAGCGCGTCCGTGTCTTCGTTCAAATAACGGCGCACGGCGCTCGTCGGGCGCACAATCATTTCGCCCGTTTGACTGATGCGCCTGATGACCGTGTCAGCTATACCAAGGCCTAGATAATTTTCACCTAATACCAATATGCGAAGCCCAGGCCCACAACCAGAAGCGGGCCGAGCGCGGCTGAGACAAGTAGGCTGCGTTTCTTGATGGCTTGTGAAAAACGATTCTCGGTTGCGGCGGTCTGTATGTTTGCTTCCGCCGTCGTCTCCTGGAGCATCGCGGTCTCGTTTTCACCGGATGGTCTTGATCGCTCCAGTTTTTCGTCGAATGCAAGACTGTCTTTCAGCTCTTTGAGATCGGCGAGCAACCCTTTCATCGTTTGATATCGCTCGTCCTTGTTCTTGCGTAACGTCTTGGCGACGATTCGCTGCATCTCGCCCGGGACATGCGACACGTATCGTGAGAGCGGTTGTGGATCTTTGTTTATGAGATTGGCCAGGGTCTCGGCAGGCGAATCTCCGTCAAAAGGCGTCCGTCCTGTGATCATCTCGTAAATGAGCACGCCGAGGCTGAAAATATCGGTCCGCTCGTCAACCTTCTCGGCTTTGGCCTGTTCGGGCGACATATAGTTGACAGTGCCCATAATGACGCCTTTCGCCGTATGATTCAGTTTTTTGGTAGCGTGTTCCGAACCGAAGGACGGTTTCTCATTTTCGATAAGCTTCGCAAGTCCGAAATCAAGCACCTTTACGTAACCGTCGGGCCGAACCATGATGTTTTCAGGTTTGATATCCCGATGAATGATCCTTTCGGTGTGTGCGGCTGACAGCGCGCCGGCGATCTGTATGGCGATGTCGAGGACCTCGGAAGTCTTCATCGGCGATCCCTTTATGACTTCGCGAAGCGTTTTGCCTTTAACGTACTCGCTTGCGATGTAGTTGATTTGATCGAATTCGCCGATCTCGTAGATGACCAGGATATTTGGGTGATTCAGGGCAGAGGCGGCTTTTGCTTCACGTGAAAAACGTTCGAGGTTTGAATCGTGCGCGCTGTATTCTTCGTTGAGGATCTTGATCGCGACATTGCGGTCGAGTTTATTGTCTTTCGCCAGGTAAACTTCACCCATTCCCCCGACACCGATCTGTTTAACGATCTCGTAGTGCCCTATTGTCCGGCCAGCCGACAATTTCGCGTTCGAGTCCAGAATTAGCTCCGCAACCGCGAGCGCTGCCGGCTCCTCCAAAAAGCTCTCGGATTCCTTATAGGAATCAAGCATCTTCTCGACCTCGGCAAGCAGTTCGTTGTCACCGCCGCACGCTTCCGCCAGGAATTTAGCGCGGTTTTTTTCATCCAGCTCGACTGCCGCATCAAACAGCCCTTTAATTTTTTGCCATCGTTTGGCGTCCATGTCTTGTCAACTCACTTACGCAGGGACCCCCGCCCCGCGGAAGCATTTCCAGCTTCCGTCCGGCATCTTCTTGTACACGATGAGCACCGTGCCACGACCCTGAATCGGCGCGCCTCCCGGCGATGCGACAAACGAGCCGGTGTACTGGCGCCATTCGACGGCCCAGCCACCATCAAGAAAAGTCAGGTCCTTGGGTTCCGGGACGTAGCTCAGCACCTTGAAGTCTTTGTTCGAGGTCTGGCGTTGGTTGCTCGCGAAGATCACTTGCTTCCCGACTTCTGCCGGCGGGACCGGGCCAATACGCACGGCGTCATCTGTATAAGAAGCCGTCAGAGCCACGGGATCTCGCGACACGGTCGAGGAGATGTCCAGTTGGCGAATCTTCTCGATGGCGGCTCGGTCCGCAGCGCTGCCCCCCGAGACGCTTTCAGCCGACGCTGCCGGTGCCTGAACCACTTGCCCTGCCAACTGCGCTGTGAACGTCGGACCTCCCATCCCGCGGAAGCATTTCCAACGGCCGTCCCGCAACTTCTTCAGGACCATCAGCCTGGTGCCACGAATCTGCTTAACCTCACCACCTGGCGATTCAACGTAAGAACCAGTGATGTAGCCCCACTCGACCGCCCAGCCGTTGAGTATCGTCAAGTCCTTGGTTTCTGGAACGTAACTCAGCACCTTGACACCTGGGAGAGCGGACCAGCGTTCGTTGCTCTCACGGATAGCTCTTTTGCCAACCTCCGCCGGTCGGCCCGGGCCGAGGCGCACAGCGTCATCGGTCCATAGATCAGTCAACGCCGCCGCATCTCTCGACAAGGTCGCAGCGATGTCTTGGCGGTGCAACTTCTCGATCGCGGCCATGTCCTGCAAGTGTGTGTCGTTTGTATTTCGCTGACCAGTTGCTTCGAAGACGAACGCGGTCAACGCGACCAAACCGCAAGCTACCCGTATAACTGAGCGACCTGCCATACCCACCTCCATATTCTATTCTTGTGCGACGCGACGAGCCCTAAGACGCACGGCCCGCCTTCGATCACCTCGTCATTTCCAATCTGAGCCATGCCTTTGCCGAGGTCCATTCGCGTTTGACGGTCGCCGGCGAGATGTGCAGGGCTTCGGCTATCTCTTCGATACTGAAGCCGCCAAAGAATTTAAGTTCGACGATGCTCGCCTGCTGTGGGGCAAACTTGTGCAAACGGGTCAAAGCTTCGTCAACGACAACGAGATCGATCTCCGGTTGACCGGATATTAGATGTCGGGCTTCGTCGAGCTGTAGATTTTCAGCCGCCCCGCCACGTTTCTCCCTGCCCCGGGCCTTAGCGTAATCGACCAGGATCCGTTTCATCGCTTGTGCCGCGATCCCGAAGAAATGCGCCCGATTTTGCCAATCGACTCGGCGTTGATCGACGAGTTTCAAGTATGTCTCGTTGATCAAGGCGCTCGTTTGCAGCGTGTGGCCCGGGCGCTCGCCGCGGAGATACCGCGAAGCCTGCCGCCGCAACTCGTCATAAACGATCGGCATCAGGTCATCCAAAACCTCACGCCGGCCATCACTCCACTCGCGAAGCATCTCGGTGATCTGCCGCGTTTTTTCGGGGTCGGAATGCATGAAACCGCCTTGATGATATTTCTGAAAATGCCTCGGAGTCAATGAGTTTTGCCACGCGATCTCCGCATGCGGATTTCCCAAATTAATTTGAGCTTTTCCGGCTTCCCACGTCGCGTTAATGAGTGAACCAAACCTGAAGCGGTTCGGATCAAACACCGTTCACAGAAACCAAAGGAGAAATGAAAACATCGAGATCAAAAGGAGGAAAAAATGAAAAGAAGAAAATTGTTCCATACGTCAGTTATCGCTGTCGCGTTGATGATCACATCAACAGGCCCTGTCTTCGGGATCATTGGTGGCTACGTCGACGGGGCTGCACATCCCTATGTAGGGGCAGTTGATATTCGACTCGCAGGAGCGCCGATCGTCGCATCGGGAACTCTCATCTCGCCAACTGTCCTCGTGACGGCAGGACACGTCACGCGATTCTTTGACCGGGCAGGTCAAACGCAGGCGCGGGTAACGTTCGATCCGGTAGCGGATGAAACTGCGACCTGGTACTGGGGAACGGTCCATACCGATCCGGCTTTTACGAGTCCGGAAACACAAGACGATCCGAATGATCTCGGCGTGATCGTCTTTGACACCCCAATACCCGGCATCACGCCTGCGACTCTACCGAGTGTCAATTTCAATGATCAGTTTCGGGGCGTCGGCCGTCGGCAGCCTTTATTCGAGGCCGTTGGGTTCGGTACGACGACGCATGTTGGTGGGGCGAATAGCCAGGGTCTCTTTTCATTTACGGGAGACGGCACTCGAAAATTCGAATACTCACAGTTCAGCGCGAGCTACACTGGCTGGCTGCAAACGTCACCGCTCGACGGGCACCCTTGTTTTGGCGACTCAGGCGGACCAGTGCTTCTGGGACGCACCGTGTTGGCGATCCATAAGGCAAACGCGAACGGTGAGTTTTGCACCGGCATCACTTTTGACATGCGCCTCGATTCGATCGGCCATCGAGCTTTCCTCGGTCAATACGTAATGCTACCGTAGGACGGATCGGTTGTACGCAACAGACTTCTTGGCGAAGGCCCGTTCGCGGCTTGTGGCCCCGAACGGGACAAAGGAGGAAAGACATGTCGTTCAAAACACGGCCCTTGGGGGTGACGATCCTGGCGATCCTGGGCCTCATCAATGTTGCTGTCTATATCGGAATGCTTGTTCTCACGGTCGCTCTGCCGGATGTCCTGCGTTCCTTGCTTGAGAGGTTATCGCCGCAGGGCGCAGGGCCGAAGGCCTTGCTGAACCTTGGTCCTGTGCTTGGTATCTACTTCGCTGTTATGGCGGTGATCGCAGGCTTGTTCGCTTACGGCATGTGGACTCTGCGTAACTGGGCGCGATGGATAGTCATCATCATCGCCGTGATCTCACTCGCAGGTGTAGTCGTCGAGGTGGCCGCTGTCGCATCGGACCTGAGTTTGTCGACGGTCGGGCTATCACTTGTTAGGACAGGTCTGAGCGTGCTTGTTTTGTGGTATCTATTCAGGCCTTCCGTTCGCGAAGCATTTCGGAAGCATACGATCCAGAAAGGGTAGTCGCCGGACCTAAAGATTCCCACGCCGGCGCTGTTCTTCTTCAATGGAGACGAATAGCGCCTTGAAGTTGCCTTTGCCGAAACCCTTGCAGCCTTTGCGTTGGAGGATCTCGTAGAAAACGGTCGGGCGGTCTTCGACCGGTTTGGTGAATATCTGGAGCAGATAGCCTTCGTCGTCGCGGTCGACCAGGATGCCAAGCTTTTTCAGCGATGCGATGTCTTCGTCTATTTCGCCAACGCGGCTCGAGAGATCGTCGTAATATGTGTCGGGGATAGTTAGGAATTCGACGCCGTTTTCCATCAATTTTGTGACCGTGCTGCGGATATCGCGGCAGAGCAGCGCAATGTGTTGGGCACCGGCTCCGTGGTAAAACTCGATGTATTCCTGGATCTGGGATTTACCTTTCTTGCTCTCGGCCGGTTCGTTGATCGGGAATTTGATGTTGTGGCCGCCATCGGACATGACGATCGACATCAGGGCCGAATACTCGGTCGAGATGTCCTTGTCGTCAAACGTGATGTAGCGGAAAAAGCCCATCACATCGCGGTAAAAGTCGCACCACTTGGTCATCTGTCCGATTTCGACATTGCCGACGATGTGATCGACCAGCATGATCCCGGTCGGCTCGCCTTCAACACGCTGCTCGACGAATCCGGGGAGAAAGACGCCGCTGTATTCATAGCTCCCCTCCTTACCAAGAAGAGGGGGCGCCGCTTCGGCGACGGGGTGGTTCTCTTTCCCGTTAGTAGTCGAGCCGTTAGCGGCGCCCTTACTAACGTGCGGGCTACGGACCCGCTGGTACGACAGGAACGAATGGATCGTGTCGCCATAAGTCGCGATCGACGCGTGCCGAACGGTGCCGAATTCATCACCGTGGTCGTGCGGCTTCTCCACCGGCGTCGCACCGCGGCGGACGGCCTCGTTGAAAGCGTGATCGACATCCTCGACCTCAAAAGCAATGTCGTGAACACCGTCGCCATGCTGCTTGATGTGCTCGGAACCCGGATGATCGGGCGACAACGGCGTCGACAATATAAAATTGATATTCGACTGCCGCATCAGATAACTCGTCACTTCACGGTTACCAGTCTCGAGCCCCATATACCCAGCCCGCGAGAACCCGAAGGCTTTGCGGTAGTAGAATTCGGCCTGTTTGGCATTGCCGACGTAAAATTCGACGTGATGGATCTTCTTAAGACCCAGCGGGTTTTGGACCGCTTTATCGATATCAATTGCTGCGCTTGTTTCAGTGATCATGGCTTCCAAATGACGTTTAAAGAACCTAATAATTAGAAACTTTCGATGTACTTTCTGGTCACTTCCTTCAGTTCCGCATACGAAGGAATGACATACAGCACCGGCTGCATGTCGCTGTAGGTGTATTCGTGGTTGATGACCTCTTCGAGGTCGAACGGGCGGCGGTCGACTTTGTCGGAGAAGGCGTGTTCGAGCTCGCCAAAGCTCGACAGCAGGCCGGCGCCGTAGGCTTTGATGTCGCCTTCGTGTTCGACGAGGCCAAATTCGACGGTGAACCAATAGAGGCGTCCGAGCTCCTCAAGCTGCCGGTCGTTCGCGATCCGCGCGCCGTGGCCGACGAACTGAGAGTAGTCGGCAAAATTCGGGTTTGTGAACATCGGGATGTGGCCGATCGATTCGTGAACGATGTCGGGCTCCGGCGTATACGCCGGCTGCGAGTGATGGCGGATGTACTGTGTGCAGAGCATAACTCGATACGACAGCCACGAGAGAAATCCGCGTGTCTCGACCAACCCTTCGATAGGTGCCAGGCGAAAACCGGTCAGTTCTTTAAGGCGACGGTTCATTTCGGTCAACTGCGGTATCCTGTCGGTCCTGATGCCCAGGTCTCGTTTTGCCTTCAGGTAAAACGGCGATGCGTACCGCTGCTGCAGTTCCTCGAGTTCCTCTGCGACGTACCTCCAGACCCTCTGTTCACGCGCGTTGTAGTCGACGTCCGTTATCTGGCCCGTCATCCTGAAATTCTTTGCAAGGCCCGCGATATAGTCGCGTCGTGCGCGATACTCAAGATCGTTCGCTCCCGGATGGTCTATGTGGAGCTCGTTTATGTTCTCGAATTTGAGATCCCGAAACTCAGGCAGTTCGTCGTCCGCGACGTGATAATTCTCGATCGCTACTTCGGCCACGGTTGCAACGGTTTCAGTCAGCATGGGTTTGGCGGCTCCTTCCATATGTTCGATGCGGTCGCAAATAATTTAGATATCCGTAACAAACTATTCTAATGTATTCGATCAGTGCCGTGAATAACGATGCTGCGGTATTGACGCCACAGCACTTAAGATTGTTAGAAATCTAAGTCGAATTACCTTACTATATACGGCAGCCAATTTACGGCTATTGCGTATCGGAATGCCAAGACGATGATCGACGAGATCGACCGCAATCTATTGAAAGAGCTCCAGCTGGATGCACGGACAAGCTACGCCGAGCTTGGACGCCGGGTCGGCTTGACGACGCCGGCGGTTATCGAGCGAGTACATAAGCTAGAGGACGCTGGCATCATCACGGGCTATCGGGCCGAGATCGATACGTCCAAGGTCGGCCTGCCTATCACTGCTTTTATCCGAATGAGCATTAGCGGCGTCGACTACAGCCACATCATCGAGGTCGCCGAAGGTTCGACCGAGGTGCTCGAATGCCACCGCGGAACGGGCGGCGATTCGTTCATTATGAAGATCGCCGTTCGCTCGGTCGAACACCTTCAGGAGGTCATCGACCGCCTGACGCCGTATGGCATCACGACGACGACGATCGTATTGTCTTCACCTGTAAAGAGTCGGGTTTTGGAGTTCTGATCCCATAGGAATAAAATGCCGGAAAAGGCAGGCGTGGCTTTGCAAATCGTACGAAATAACCATAGGATAGGAAAATCACGCCCGGAAGAAAGAGTTTTCGTCTAATTGTTCGCTTACTTCCAAATAATGAGGTTGGACAAACCACAGATAGTTGACCTGCTTAGTGACATCGAGATGGCCCCGCTTGCGTTCCGCTGGGTCGACCCTGATGCGCGTGTTCGTGACCCGATCTGCGAGGTTAGTTGGGGAAGCAAACTATTTCGATTCACGGCCGACGTCAGACCCGTGGCAAATCCGAAAGCCGTCGACCAGGCGATCTGGAGATTGTTGAAAAACAGGCGGGCGAACATCTCGGATCCGTCTGACGCCGTACATCCGATGATCGTGGCTCCTTACCTCAGCGACCGGGTCATGCAGATGCTTTTGGATCACCAGGTCAGCGGAATAGATCTGTCGGGGAATATACAATTGGTAATTCCCGAGCAGCTGTTGTTCTCGAGGATAGGGTGGGCAAATCAATACCCGTCGAGCGACCCGATCAAGAACGTCTATCGAAAATCAAGCTCGATCGTCCCACGCGTTTTTTTTTCACACCCTCGGTTCACGAGCGTTACGGAACTGCATTTTGAGATCCGCGTGCGCGGCGCCACATTGAGTCTGGGTACGGTTTCAAAGGTCCTCAAAACCCTCGAGGAAGATCTGTACATCGACCGGTCAGGCGGCGGGATAACCCTAACGGATCCGATGGGGATGTTGGACAGTCTCACAGAAAACTTTGACGCCTCAAGCGGCGCTCGATCAAGGGGACGTGTCAAGGGTGTCACGGATTTCGTCTCCCGGCTCGCAGCTCGGTGCGCCAATTCGGGTATCCAATATTGCATTGACCAGCCGTGGCGTTATGCGATCGATCCGGGGGCGGGGGCGATCACGAGGATCTATGTTGAGGACATCAAACTCGGAATGAACGAGCAAATTTTCGAACCCGACGAGGCGTCACCCAATATCGAACTTATCGAAACGTCGGATAGCTCAGTTTACTTCGACCGAAGGATCGAGAACAGCGTTTATTATGCGTCACCGGTCCAATCGTATCTGACGCTGATGAATGACGACGTGCGCGATCCCATATTGGAAAAACAATTGCGGGACGAACTCTCGACGAACGCCAGGGCTCATAACTAAAAAAGCGGTTACCGATCTCCAATAACATTGCCGAGAAAGACAGGTTGCGTCTGACTATTCACTGCCATTACGCGTAATTCATCTGAGCCTTTCCAACTTTCCTTTGCGTTTGATGACGTTCTTGTAGTCCCACTGGATGTCGCGCGACTCAGTGAGCCAGCGCTGCAGATCGTTGATGTTTATCTGATCAGGCGAGGTGTATATCACGGAAGCATCTTTGAATTTACCCGTGCCGGGTTTTAGCTGCGGTTCGTCAAAATCCGCACCGCTCCAGAACATCAACCTGACACCGCTCTTTGGCCTGCTGTAGCCGACGATCGGATTTCCGTCCAAAAACCAGACAGGATGCGCGTGCCAGATCTTGTTTTCGGCTTCGGGGAGGCCGCGGTCGATCTCACGGGAAAGAATACTGCAGATGTCGCGATCGACCGCGGATAGTTTGTCGTTGTAGGCAAGGGTGTCGTTGATCATCAGCCCGAGGCCCCTAACAGTTTATTCAGATGTTGGTGATACGCGGTTGGTGGTGGGGCCAGCCGCCGTTACCCCTTCGAGGCCATTGCCTCTCCGTAGGAATCATAATATTCCTTGTGTTCGCATAATTTCCCGTCTCTGAAAGTAAACACCATTGCCCAGTCGCCGGAATACGGATTACCTGTTTTCTTCGACTTTGCATCCCAGTGGCCAAGAGCAACGACCTTGTCGCCTTCTCCCACGAGTTCATAAACCTCGAAATTCGGAAAATCCTTGTTTGCATAAATGAGCCTGAAGAATTCTTCTACTCCAGCTTTACCGTGATAAACCTGCGCGTATGGCAGTATGTCGGTGGGCCCGGGACACGTCCATTTAATATCGTCCGTAACGAGTTCGAGGATAGCGGGAACATTCCCCTGACCGAAGTAGTCGTATACTGCCTGCGCGATCTCTTTATTTGTCATCGAGTGCCTTCTCCTTTATTAAGTTGTATCGACGTGGGTACACCATAGTATCAGAACTTTCATTTCGAGTCGGTTTTGCGGTTGTCGACGTCGCGAACTTTTGTGATGAAGACCAAGTCTTTGATCACGCTAAGCATGCCAAGCGATCTGGCTTCGTAATCGCCGCACCGAGCGCTCCAGTCCCAATGTCTCAAACACCGACAGCATAGATGGTCCGACAGCAACTCCCGTCAATAAAGTGCGTGCGCCGTTCATTATGACGCCGAGCTTGGTGCCTTTCTCGTCGGTGAATGCTCTGATGACGGTCTCGATGTTTTCTTCGTTGAAAGGCCCGTTTTCAAATTCGCCTTCGAAACGCGTCGCAAGTTCGGGAAGCCATGTGCGAAGGTCCGGGAATTTGTTGAGATTCTTTTCTATCGCTGCCGAGTCGAAGTCATAGTCTTCACTGAAATACGCGCGGCCCTGGGCCGAGAAGTCCTTTAGCGTAAAGAATCGTTGACGGATGAGGTCGACGGTTTTCTCGAACCACTCGGCTGATCCGATCTCTGGCGAACTGGCCGCCCGCTCACGCAGGCGGTTCTGACTTTCTTCGTACTCGTCGCGCCATAGCTTGTTGGCCTTCAGCTCGCCTTTGACGAACGGCAGCAGGTCGCCGAGTGGCATGGTGCGGATGTACTCGGCGTTCATCCAGATCGCCTTGTCGTCGGTCCAGTGACGCGGGTCGTTCTCGTGAAAATTAAAAACAGCGTTCGAGCGATGAATGCCCTCGAGTGAGAATTTTTCGATGAGTTCCGCGAGCGAGTAGATCTCTCGTTCCTCACCGGCGGACCAGCCGAGGAGCGCAAGGAAATTTCGAAACGCTGCCGCCAAAAATCCAGCGTCGCGGTAAGTCGTCATAGAAACGACCTCGCCGTGTTTGCGTTTCGAGAGCTTGCCCTTGTTCGGTGCCATGATCAGCGGCAGATGCGCAAACGTTGGCGGCGTAACGCCGAGAGCTTCGTATATAAGGACTTGTTTATGTGTGTTCGTTAAATGGTCCTGCCCGCGGATGACGTGCGTGATCCGCATCTCGATGTCGTCACAGACAACGGCGAGATTGTATAAAGGATGGCCGTCCGATCGCAGAAGAACAAGGTCTTCTGTGTCGTCGTAGCTGCGTTCCTGGATGCCGTAGACAGCATCGTCAAAAGCCGTCCGGCCATGTTCGGCAACCTTTAGTCTGATCGCGAACGGTTCCCCTACCGCGGCTCGCGCGTCGGACTCATCGGTCGACAGTTCACGGTACGGGTTGTCACGCATGTTACGAATACCTTGATTGGCCCGTGCTCGTTCGGCGATGTTGGCTTTAACGTTTGAGTCTGCCGGTGCTTCGCGGGGCGTGAAATCGCGATAGGCTTTGCCCTCGGCAAGCAGCTTTCGCGCAGCCTCGCGGTGCTTGTCGGCGTTGTCTGATTGGAAAACGATGTCCTCATCATGATCGAGCTCGAGCCATGCGAGACCGTCGAGTATCGAACGCGTCGATTCTTCCGTCGAACGCGCAAGATCTGTGTCTTCGATCCTGAGCAGAAACTTGCCGCCGACGTGGCGTGCGTAAAGATAATTGAACAGCGCGGTCCGCGCCGAACCGATATGCAGATAGCCGGTCGGCGATGGAGCAAATCTAACTCTCACTGACATAAGGCAAGATTTTAAGTCCGCGGCAAAAAAATAGCTAATAGCTGTCAACAAGCAGCTATTAGCTTATTCGGAATCGATACCCAGATCGTGCTATCCGGCTGACGGCAACAGCTCTCGCCGCCGCAGCAGGCCGGCGCTGATTAACGTGACGATGATGCCGACGGGGAGCATCTCCATAAGACACACAAGAAAGAAAAGAGCCGGGTTGCTGAAAAGTTTCTCCATCATCGCGACCTCGGCTTTTGCGCTCTCGATCTGGTCCTGCGTTGCGCCTTGTTCGGTCAGTTTACCGATCTTTACCTCCGAGAACTTCCGGATGAACGTGGCCTCAAAATTTGGGCTTACAAACCCGTACGAGATCGCTCCGGCCCAGTAGAGCACTGCCGAGATCAGAGAGATCATGAACCCGACCTGGACGCCTTTCCAAAACGTCACCGAGCCTTTGCCGACATTGTCGCGATACGACTTGATGCCAAAAAAGACCATCGTCAGAGCGATGAGCATACTCGCGTAACCGACGACCTCCAGCCGTTCAAACTTGATAGCGTCTCGTTCTGCCAGCGCCGCCGTCGTCCATACGAATGCCGTGATGATCACGCCTGAGATCAAACCAAATACCAACACAACTCTTGTCATAACATTTCCTCCTCAGATCTTCAGATATCTGCGGCTAATTTACAGATCTACGGTTCAGCGGCGCATCGGCCAAAAGTATGAATTCACAGAAAATAGCCGAAATCGTCCAAAAGTACTAGGGGATGAGGCGCAAGTCTTTGGCCCGTCTGACGGCTTGCGTTCGGCGTGTCGCATCTAGTTTGGCGAGCACGTTAGAGACGTGGGTCTTGACGGTGCTGGTCGATACGAAGAGCTTGTCGGCGATCTCCTGGTTTGAGAGCCCGTGGGCCAGCAGCTCGAGAACCTCGTGCTCGCGACGGCTGATGCCCGTTCTTTGCAGGTTCGTCTTATCGAGTTCGAACGGCACGGTCCGATCGATGACCTTCGGGCGTGTCAGTTTGAGACCAGCCCAGACGCCGAGACCCGTAAACATTATGGCAACCAGGCCAATGTAGAATTCGAGCGGAATATCGCGGACAAAATACTGGTATTCGACCAGCTTCAGGACGCCCAACAGAGCGGCCATCGCCAAGCCATAAATGATAATGGTCTTTCGCATTGACCGGGCTGCAAACGAGAAAAGCTACCGGGGGATCCGATAGCTCAATATAACCCAATGTTGATGGCGGAGACGACAGGATTCGAACCTGTGGTACCCTTTTGGAGTACAACGGTTTAGCAAACCGCCGCTTTCAGCCGCTCAGCCACGTCTCCGACTATGCCCGATGGGCAACTTACAATTTTATAGGCAAGGCAAACTTTGTCAAGGTCAAAGGCATCGTATCAGCGTATTTCCAGCTTTACGAAAAGCTTGACACATTTGCGATAAACCGACAAAATACGAGAGTTGTCATAACTAGCCATAGTCTATGAGTTTCTCCAACAAGTTAACAAGTTTTACAGCCGCTTCGATCTTGGCGGCAGCGTTCATCTGTTTGGGCGTTGTGTCGTCTGAAGCGGCGCCTGTTAACGTGATCCTGGAGAATAAGGGCGACTTAGGTATTATTCGCGGAATGGTTCGAGACGAGGGCGGCAATCCCATCGCTGATGCCACTGTTGCGATATTCCGCCTCGGTACCTCGAAGCTGCTCAAGCAGGTCCATTCCGCCGCGAACGGTGCGTTTTTGGCCAGGATCCTTCCCGGCACATACACGGTTCTCGCTGTCGCACAGGGCTTTAATCCGGTGACACTGTCGGACGTGGAGGTCAACAGATCGGCGGATCTTGTGTATGGGTTCCGGCTTGAACGTGCGGGCAGCGGCAATACTCTGCCTGAAAAACGGGCGGACCGCAATAGTTCCAAATGGCGATATCGGGCTGCCCAGATGCAGCGGTCGATCTATCAGGACCATGAGGGTAATGCGCCGATCGACGAAAATAAGGCCGGGGAAAATAGCGATGTTGCGGACAACGATTTGCCTGTGTCACCGGGCCGGCGAACTCGCGGGGTTGTCGAGACGTATTTCGGTGAGTCGGGTCACGGCGGCTTCACGGCGGTTAATTTCGCGAGCCTTATTCCTGTTGGGGAAACGACCGAGATAGTCGTTTCGGGCCAGACGGGTAAAGGCAGAGACGCGCCGCTGCGGTTCGGGACAGGCCTGAATTTTCGTCCAAAAGATAACCACCAGGTCCGCCTCAATGCTTCGTTCGGTAAGCTAGGTAACTTGGTGAAAGGCGGAACCTCAAGGTCGCTCGAACAGGTCTCCCTGCAAGCGATCGATGAATGGAGATTTCGCGAAGGCGTGATCCTGGTCCTCGGCATGGACTATGCGCGGTTTGCCGGGGCCGGCGACGATTTTTCATTGAGCCCCAGGCTAGGCGTCCAGTTTGACATAAACGCACGGACTCGCGTCCGTTCCGCCTATACGACGCAGACTGAAGAGCGGACATGGGCACACGCTGCGGAACTGGAAGGCTCGACGGTCAGCTTTAGCGAACCGGTCTCGGTCGATGACCTCGTTATCAAAGATGACAAGCCGAGGATAAACCGTTCTAGCCGTGTCGAATTCGGCGTCGAGCGTGTGCTGGATAACCGCTCGAGCGTTGAGGCGAACGCATTCTTCGATACGACGTTTGAACGCGGAGTAGGCTTAAGCAGTATTTCGATCGATCCGCTCGGGGGCGGCAGCCTCAACGACTTTGTGGCAAGCCAGCAGGGGAATGCACGAGGGCTTCGGGTCGTGTATTCGCGGCGTCTTTCGGGGCCGTTCAGTGTTTCAGCGGGTTATTCGTTAGGCAATGGGCAGAAACTGTCTGCCAAGGCTATTTCCTCGCCGTCCGACGTTTTCGAATCGTCGTTCTTCCAATCTTTTTTCAGCCAGCTCGCGGCTGATCTCAAATCCGGGACTAGCGTTAAGACGGTGTTTCGCCTCTCGCCGCAAGCTACGGTTTTCGCGATCGATCCCTTCAAAGGACGTCTGGCTATCTACGATCCGGGCCTGAGCGTTTTTATTACTCAAACGCTTCCGACGTGGGGATTGCCGATACGAGCACAGGCGATAGTGGACGGACGCAATCTTTTGGATTTCCAGGGCGGTGTGCACAACGACGAAGGATTTTTGAGGATCAATGGCCAGGGCCGTACTTTGCGCGGCGGTATACTTGTCCGGTTCTGATATCGGCCACGGGGAATGGGGGTTACATGAGACCGCATTGGGTCTTAGGTTTCCGGCTCGATCCCGGTGGCTTGTTCTTTGTCCGAAATCTCGGATTATTGAGCAAAAAACTGAATAAATATCGGCATTGACGGTATTTGTCCGATACTGGATCGACCGCAGGAATTGGGTAATCCAAAGCAAGTTTCGAGTTGGAGACCAGGCACCCCAATGGAACGCTTATTGCCTTAAGAATTTGGTTTTGATGCATGACGTCAAACGATGAAAAGTAAGCTGTTGACAAGCTGGAGCCTGGTATGGCTCGTGTCGTCGGTACTGTTGATCACCGGCGGCGCTCTCAACTTGTACCAGCGGGCTTTTCAAAAGCTTCCTCCAACCGACGGAGTCCTCTGGACAACGCGTGCCGACGGCATTTATGCCGAGCAGGTAACGCCGGGCCTGGCAGGGGCCCGAGCAGGGATCTCGCCTGGTGACCGCCTTATCGGCATCAGCCTTGACGGTGACCGGACCGAGGAGATCACTTCGCCGGCGGACGTCCAGATGTTCCTCGAAACTGCGGGCATCGATGGCAATCTTACCTACTTTTACCAAAAGCCGGCGTACACGTTCGCGGACAATTACTACTTTGCCGATCTGCATCATATCGACAGCTTGCCTCGGTGGACGCCGGCCATCATTTTTCTCTCTATCGTGGGTGTGATCTGGCTTGGCGTCGGATTCTTTGTCCTCTTCAAACAGGGAAGCCAGTCGCCATTTGTCCTGCACTTTGCGGCAGTGTGTCTTGCGGCGTTCGTCTTTCACTTGTATAAGCCGGTCGGGACCGGACAGGATTTTGACCTGGCCGTGAGCCTGCTGGACGATATCGCTTTCGCTTTCTTTGTGCCTCTGTTTCTTCATTTCTGCATACGTTATCCGGTGAGGAGCGATGTTTTCGATACGAAGAAATGGCAGACGTACATTTTGTACGTGCCAGCGGTGCTTGTCTCGGTCTGGCTGACGGTGATATCGCTGGTGCCGGCGTTGTTCACTCGTTCCGGAGCGGCCGAGGCCATTGCTAGGTTTGACGATAGCTACGCGATCTACGGAAAGACCTTCAGGTTCCTGTTTTGGCACTTTGTCGCGGGAGTTGCGGCAGGAGGCGGATTCCTCATTTGGCGGTTCTTCAGGAACAGACAGGTGGTCGTCCGGCAGCGGCTTAAGTGGGCGATGTGGGGTACGGTCGCCGCGGTCGTTCCGATCCTGCTGATGCAGATCGTTTTGCGGGCCGGACTGCAGATCGCGAACGACAATTTTGCGACTGCTATCACCACTCTGCCTCTCGCGTTAATACCGCTGAGTTTTGGCCATTCCGTCGTCAGGTATCGATTGATGGATGTCGATGTCGTGGTCCGCCGTGCATTCGTGTACGCCCTGACGACGATCGCGATTGCGATGATGATAGGCGCGGTGGCGTTGGGACTTGTGTTTCTCGCGGTTGGGAATAATCTGTCGACGACCGAGATCACATTGCGTGCGTTGATAGCGATCATCGCGATGGGCGCGATCGTCATGATCAGCGAACCGCTTAAAAAGTACCTGCAGGAAAAGGCAGACCGGTTCTTTTACGGTGAGCGTTATGACCTGCGGCAGGGTTTGCTCGATTTTGGCAAGACTTTGTCGGCGACGACCGCTCTCGAACCGCTGCTCAATGCGCTGGCCGAACGTCTCCGCCAGGTCCTCGATGTGGAAAAGGTAGCGGTATTTCTCGAAGACCTCGAATCGCCGGCACATTTCCGTCTGGCAAAGTCGCTCGGCCTGAGCGATGAGTACAAGATGCCGCCCGATTTTCGGACGATGATCCGCCAAAAATCTGCCGCTCGCGGTATCGTCAGGGCGGACGAATTTGACCAGCCCGATAGCGAACACAGCGAGAACGGCAATGGAAACGGCAATGGGCACGCTCAGTCGATCGTCCGGCAGGAGCTTCATTACTTTGTCCCCTGCGTAGCCCGTGGCAAGATGGTCGCGGTGATCGGCTTGGGACGTGCAAGCGACGGTTCGCTGCTCTCGTCCGAGGACCTCGAGATCCTCAAGACCGTTTCGGGTTACATCGCCGTAGCGGTCGACAACAGCCGCCTCTACGAGGAACAGCAGCAGCACGCCGAGGAACTCGCTCTGCTCAAGGAGTTTAACGAGTCTATAGTCGAGTCGGTCAACGTCGGCCTGCTTGCGGTCGATGAAGACGGACGGATCATCCGGTGCAATTCGACGTTTGAGCAGATGATGGGCCTTTCGCGCGAGGAAACGCTCGGCCGGATGGTAGAGGACGTGTTTGACACGAGCTTTGCCCGCAACCTCGAGAATATATTGGGCAAGTCGAGATGGCACCTCACCGAGATCCATAACGCCTATAAGCTGCATACTTACGACGCAGGCGGAAAGTCTCTTATCCTAAATGTCGCCGTCGCACCGCTGCGTTCGGTTTCGAACCAGCAGACCGGTGCGATCATCGTTCTCGAAAACGTCTCGTCCCGCGTCAAACTGGAGGAAACGCTGCAGCAGAGCGAAAAGCTTTCAAGCATCGGCTTGCTTGCAGCAGGCGTGGCCCATGAGGTGAATACGCCGCTCACCGGTGTGTCGAGCTACACTCAGATGCTTTTGGGCATGATACCCGAGACCGATCCGAAACACGCCCTGCTTCAGAAAATGCAGCGGCAGACGGACCGTGCCTCGAATATCGTCGGCAATTTGCTCAATTTCTCGAGGGCCGGCAGCTCCACCGACTTTGCCGATCTCGATACCAACAAGCTCCTGAACGATACGCTCCAGCTTCTTGAGCCTCAGCTCAGAAAGTCGAGTGTCGAGATCGTCAAGGACTATGCCGCCGACCTGCCGCCGATCACCGGCAGCGGCGGTAAATTGCAGCAGGTGTTTACGAACCTCATCCTTAACGCTCGAGATGCAATGATAAGCGGCGGGACCATAACGCTGAGAACGTTATCGGATGACAGCGGCGTGATCGTTGAGGTGATCGATACCGGCGAGGGTATCCCGGCAGAGAACCTTAAAAAGGTGTTTGATCCTTTCTTTACTACAAAGGGCGTGGGCAATGGCACCGGCCTCGGCCTGGCGGTGACCTACGGCATCGTGCAGGAACATGCCGGGTCGATCGAGGCACAGAGTAAACCCGGCGAAGGTACTACATTCAGGATCACGCTGCCGGCTGCTCGCGCCGAGTCGCAGCGTGCAGTGAGCTAGGCCGCCCTATTGGGAGAGCTTCTCTTCTTCCCTCTTATCACAAAATAGACAGCCGTTAAGAACGCGGCCATCATGATGGCCGCGGCGGTCCAAAATGTCCGCTGCAGCTGAGAGTCGCTGACGGTGCTGATCGCGTTGTTTTGGCCCAACGTGTTATTCAGCAGGATGCCGGCGATAAGCGGTCCGACGGCCCTCGCCAGACTGCCTCCAGACTGCATCACGCCGAGAGCTTTGCCTTGTTCGTGCTCCGAGGCGGTTTTTGACGCGAGGCTTGAGAGTGCCGGGGCGGCTATTGAGTTGCCGACGGCGAAGAACGCCATTCCGATCAGTAAACCGGCCAGTCCGCCGGACTGCGGGCCCACGTAGGGGACAGCGACGAGGCTCGCGGCCAGGAAAAAGCTGCCGGCGACAACAAGCGGCGTCTCGCCGAACTTTTCGGCCAGCCGCCCGAAGATCCCTCCCTGAATGATCACCGCAAGGATGCCGATATATGCGAACAAATATCCGTTCTGTGCCGCGTCGTAACCGAACCGGTTCATCGTAAAGATCGCGAACGACGTCGTCATTATCGAAAACCCGGTGATGATAAGAAAGTTAATCGCCGCAACCGTCCTGAACCTCGTGTCGCGGAGCGAGTCGAACAATTCGACGAACCGGTTGGTTCGCCGTTCGGCCGTGTTGCGAACACCCTCTTTCAGAGATTCGGGAAGAAAGAAAAACAGAGCAAGTGCGTTGCAGAGAGCCATAGCACCGGCGAACAGAAATGGTACATGGTGGCCGAATTTGCTTAAGATACCTCCCATTGCGGGTCCCAACACGAAGCCGATGCCGAATGACGCTCCGATCAGGCCCATGCCTTTGGCGCGATTCTTCATGCTCGTAACGTCCGCAATATAGGCCTGGGCCGTCGAGATGTTGCCGCCGGTTATGCCGTCGAGTATTCGTCCGGCAAATACCATCCAGAGGGTCGTAGCGAACCCCACGAGGAGGAACCCAGCCGAAGTGCCGAGCAAACTCAGGAACAAAACCGGCCGCCGGCCGTATCTATCCGACAGGCTGCCGAAGATCGGCGAAAAGATGAACTGCATGATCGAGAATGACGCGACAAGCAGCCCTAGCTGGAGCGGAGTGGCTCTAAAAGCCTCGCCTTCGACATAATAAGGCAGGACCGGGATAACGATCCCAAAACCGATAAGATCGATGAGAACAGTTACAAAGATGATGGCGATCGGTTTTGTAAAGAACCTCTCGTTAGCGATCGGCGCGTTGTCTATTTCGGGTTTGGATCGGTCCATTTCGGGTTCGAACTTAAGGCCGAGCCCTGCTCAGATCCTCAAATTATTGTAAGATAGCAAGAAAAATACATTACCACTCCCGTCCGGGATAGCCCAAGTAATGCGTTTAAGCTACAGATCAAAAGTTATCATTCTGCTGTTGGCAGCCATGGCCGTTTCTATGTATCAGGAAACAAAAGCCCAAAAAAAGGGTCCAAAGCCCGCGAAAACCGCCGTTGTCGCGTCAAAGCCGACTCTTCCCGAGATCAGCTACGCGGTATCGATGACAAAGCCATGGACGCACCTGCTAGAGATCGAGATGACCGTCAGATGGGACCAGATGCCGGGCAAAACTGAGCTCAAAATGCCCGTATGGACGCCCGGCAGTTATTTGATCCGGGAATATTCTCGACACGTTCAGGATTTTGCCGCCTTCAGCGGCGCCGGGACCGCTCTCAAGTGGCAGAAGGCCAACAAGAACACGTGGCAGGTCGATACTGCCGGACACAAGCAGATTACCGTGTCCTACCGTGTTTATGCGAACGAACTCACGGTCCGTACGAATGAACTTAACGACCATCATGCATTCTGGAACAACGCCGCAACGTTGATGTTCGTTAAGGACGCTCTTGCTGCCGGAGCCAATATCAAGGTCAATCCTTATGCGGATTGGAAGGTGGCAACCGGGCTGCCGCCGGTCGAAGGCAAGATCAACCAGTTTCGGGCGGCGAACTTTGACGCGCTTTATGACTCGCCGTTCGAAGTGAGCAATTTTACGGAGCTGCCCTTCGTCGTCGAGGGCAAACGTCACCGCATCATATTCAGCGGCGACGGCAACTACGACGACAAGCAGATCGTTTCAGACGTCTCAAGGATCGTCGAACAGGCCTACAAGATATTCGGCGAGCTGCCGTACGACGATTACACGTTCATCGTCAATTTACGCGGCGGTGGTGGCCTTGAACATCTCAATTCGACTGCGTTGCAGTACAACAGATTCGGATTCAAGCCGAAAAGCAGGTATCAAAACTTTCTGGCCCTGGTCGCACACGAATATTTTCACGCTTTCAACGTCAAGCGCATCCGGCCTGATGCTTTGGGGCCGTTTGACTATGAAAACGAGAATTACACGCGGCTGCTGTGGGTCGCGGAAGGCGGTACGGAGTATTACGCGGGGCTGCTGCTTCGCCGCGCCGGGCTGACCTCGGACCGCGATTTCCTGAGTCACAAAGCGAATGGCATCCAGACGCTGCAGGAGCGTCCGGGCAGGCTTGAACAGAGCCTGGAAGAATCCAGCTTTGACGCGTGGATCAAGTATTACCGCCCGGACGAGAATGCCGTTAACAATCAGATCTCCTACTACGACAAAGGCGAGATCGTGAACATGATGCTCGATATCACGATACGGACTGCGTCGGCCGGATCCAAGTCGCTTGATGATGTGATGCGTGCCCTGTATAACGACTATTTCAAGAAGGGGAAAAATTACACGCCCGCCGACTTTCAACGGATCTGCGAGACGATGGCCGGTAAGAGCCTTGAGGAGTTCTTTTCGAACTACGTCCGAGGCACGAGCGAAATCGACTATGACGTGATCGTCGCAGGTATCGGCCTATATCTGAAGAAAACGACGCCGGGTGCCAACAAGGCTTATATTGGTGCGGATCTGGCCGAAGACGCAGGCAAACTTACCGTACGTTCGATACCCGCCGGAACGCCCGCGTACGAGCAAGGCCTTAACACCGGTGATCAGATAATCGCCATCGACGGAAATCGTGCAAGTCAGACATTTCTCCAATCCTATGTAGGCGAGAAGAAACCGGGCGACAAGGTCCGTCTGACCATTTTCCGGTTCGACCAGTTGCGGGAGATCGAGCTTACATTGGGCGCGAACGTGCGAAAAGAGTACCAATTCGCGCGGTTGGATCAGCCGACCGAGTCTCAAAAGTCTCTTTATCACGATTACATGAACGCCGACCTGTGAATATATGAGGTCAAGATATAAATTAGCTTACCTGCTGCTCGGGGTTTGTGTTTTCATGCCGGCGTGCGAACGTCAAGTATCGCCGGCAGCGAACGACGCTCCGCAGTCTATCCGAGATGTGCCGTCGGTTCGTTTGAACTATCGGTATGAAGCGGACGTTCCGGCTCCCGCTCTCGAAAACGTTCAGCGGTCGGATGCTAACCGAAACGCCGCCGTTCAGTCCGATTTTGACAACGTCCGGCCGCAGGAACTGCTCGATAGGACGATCACGTCGCCCGACAAAAAACGCGTACTCGCGGTCTATCGCAACGTTGTTGATCTGCCTTCGGATATTCGTCTCGACATGTATTCAACCGATGGCAAACTTCTTCATAAGGTGACCTCGGACGCGATGGCGGGCCGCTTTCCAGATACCATTGTTTGGTCACCTGACTCGAAAAGCGTGGCGTTCGTCGCTGCGAACCGCACGGTCGGGGCTACTCCTCAGTCGCCGTCCACGCCTGCTCCGACACCGCCCGATCCCAACCAGACGGACGCGGGCGATGCCGCGACCCCGACACCCGCAGCCGCTCCAACGCCCGCCGCGCCCACTGGGATCCTCACGTTCCGGTCCGAGCAGATCTATGTATGCGATTCCGAAGGCTTGGGCATTAAGCCCGTGACCCAGAACGAAGGCCTGATATATTTCTATTTTGTCTGGTCTCCGGACAGTTCGATGCTCTCGGCCCTTGCCTCTACGGCGCGCGAATGGCGGTATCAGGAAATAATAGCCGAGGGCAAAGGCGAAATAATGGTACCGCAAGGTAGGCTTCGCACCGTCGAAAAGAACGGCCGCGAACGTCGCCTCGACGACAACCTTACGGCCGTGCATCCCGTATGGTCACCGGACTCAACCAAGGTCGCCGTATCGTATGACGCCCAGATCAGGATCTACGACGCCGGCGGCACTGCTCCGACACAGGCTGCAATACCGCTGAAGAACCAGCTTCTGATCTCGTCGCAGGCGTACGATCGTGACCAACAAAGAAAATTGCAGTCGGCGAATGCCAACGCCGATTCCAACGCGCCGGCGAACACTTCGGAGCAGCCTTCGTCAACGCTCCCGGACGAGAAACTGTTGGTTTCGTATAACCCCATCGTCCAACTCGCATGGACCGCCGATGACATGCTCTATCTCGAAACGGCGTATGTCCGGCGAATGAAGAACGACCCCGAAGTCACGAGCTTTGCCCGCTGGCATCGGCTGATACTGACGCCGCAAGCGGCCGGGCCGTCAAAATGAATCTATGAGATACGAGACGATCGCCGATATCTACTCGGCACACAACAAGATACGGGGAAATTTCCTCGACGTAACCTCGGGGGTTGCCCAGGACGAGGCCGCCATTCTGCCTGAAGGTGAAAAATGGTCGATTGGCCATGTCGTCGAACACGTCTCGATCGTCGAGGCCGGCATGGCGCGCATTTGCGCGAGGCTTATTGAGAAGTCGCGCACTTCAGGATCGTTATCAGACGGTTCAGTCAAACTATCGCCCGATTTCGTGGCCAGTGCGGCATCACTGTTTGACAAGAAACTCACGGCCCCGGAGATCGTCGAACCAAGCGGCACCGTCGCCATCGCCGACTCAATGAACTCATTGGAAACCACGACTGCCGAGATCGCCCGCATGAGGACAGATCTCGAGACGCTTGACCTCACCGCTCACACATTTCGCCATCCGTACTTCGGCGAGCTTACTGCGATCGAATGGCTGATCGTGAGAAACGGCCACGAAATACGGCACACTGTTCAGATCGAAAGGCTTTTGACGAAGATCAGAAACTAAAAGCCCCGGCCGAAAGGAGGGTTGTCCGGCCGGGGAAAGCGGATCAGGACGAATAATCATTGCTTATAGATCTATATTTCGCCCTGTTCCAGATCGTTTGATGTATGCCGCGTCGAAAATAGTTGTTCGCTAACTGACGGGCGCTCCTTACTCAACGAATTTCGATGCGCAAAAAGCCTGTGATAACATTTCGTTTTCGACTATATAAACGATTCTTACGCGTCCGGGCGAACGGAGGCAGTTCGTGGAGGATTCTTGGATAAATTCCTAATCAGAGGCGGCAAGCCGCTACGAGGAAGGATCGAGATCGGAGGAGCAAAGAACTCGGCGCTCCCGTGTCTGGCGGCGACGCTGCTTACTAGCGAGACCGTCATCCTGCACAATGTCCCGTACGTAAAGGACCTGATCACGCAGCGTCGGCTGCTCGAGGACCTCGGAGCTACAGTACTGACGCCCGAACTTCGCACGCATAAGGTAACGGCCAGAAACATCGAGACGTTTGAGGCACCCTACGAGCTCGTCAAAACGATGCGCGCGAGTGTGCTTGCGCTGGGCCCCTTACTGGCCCGCTTCGGACAGGCACGTGTCAGTTTGCCGGGCGGGTGTGCGATCGGGACGCGCCCGATCGACCTCCATTTGAAGGCCTTTGAGCAGCTAGGGGCAGATGTCTCGCTTGAGTCCGGCGATGTCGTGGCTCGTGCACCCAAAGGACGCCTTGCGGGCGGCGAGATCGACTTCGAAAAGGTGACGGTCACGGGCACAGAAAATGTGATGATGGCAGCGTCGCTCGCTTCGGGTAAGACGATCATAAAGAATGCCGCCCAAGAGCCCGAGATCGAAGATCTGGCTTCTCTGCTCAATAAAATGGGCGCCCGGATAAAGGGTGCGGGCTCAACCGTCATCGAGATCGACGGTGTCGAAAGTCTGGGCGCGGCCGAACATACGATCATTCCCGACAGGATCGAAACAGGTACGTTTCTGGTCGCAGCCGCGATCACGGACGGAGAGCTAGAAGTGAAAAGCTGCGATCCCGGGCATCTGAGGGCCGTCATCGCAAAATTACGCGAGGCCGGCGTTGAGATCGAGGAACTAAATCAGAGTACGCTCGCGGTACGCCGCTCCTCCGGCGGGCTCAGGAGCAGCGGTGTGACGACGGAGCCTCATCCGCTGTTTCCGACCGATATGCAGGCCCAGTACATGGCACTGATGACCCAGGCCGAAGGGTCTTCGACGATCACCGAGACCATCTTTGAGAACCGGTTCATGCACGCATCGGAACTTATCAGAATGGGCGCCGACATTCATGTGTCGGGCAACACGGCGGTCGTCAACGGGCGGTCGCCGCTTATGGGTGCCAAGATAATAGCTTCGGACCTGAGAGCGTCGGCATCGCTAGTGCTGGCTGCGTTATGTGCCGAGGGAGAGACCATCATCGATCGTGTTTATCATATCGACCGCGGCTACGAAGCTATCGTGAATAAGCTCCGGAACGTCGGCGCCGACATCGAGCGCCTTGGAGGCTCGTCGAGTCAGACGGAAGAGCCAGCTGCATGAGGCGAGCATCGTTAACATTTCCCATTCGGTATGCTTTAATGGACTGAAACAAGATCGAATCGTGAAAGACTGCTTGTTCTGCAAGATCATTAACGGCGAAATACCGTCATCAACGGTGCACGAGGACGAGACTTGTGTGGCGTTCAATGATATCAGCCCGCAGGCCCCGGTGCATGTGCTCGTTGTACCGCGAGAGCATTTGGATTCTATAGACACGGCTTCGCCGTCTCATGCCACGACTATCGGCCGGCTCCTGCTTGCGGCGGCTGAGATCGCACGGGAACGGGGCATCGCCGAAGACGGCTACCGCATCGTTATCAATACGAATCGTGACGGCGGACAGACTGTGTTCCATCTACACGTCCATTTACTTGGTGGCAGGCAGTTCATCTTTCCGCCAGGATAATCCGAAAAAACACGGTCGCCGCAGCTGCGTTTATGCGAAAAGGTCTCCTCGTATTGTTACTTTATCTATCGATAGCGCTGCTTCCCGGCTGCGGAGCAAAACCGTCGTCAAATGGCGACGCTAACCAGGCATCTGAGGCCGATGCAAACTCGCCTTTCGCAAACATCACCGACCCGGCTGCGGCACTGGCCGAAGGCAACCGTCTGCTCGATGATAACCAGACCGAACTTGCGATCGAGGCGTTTCGGCGGGCCGTCAAACTCGATCCCAACCTGGCAGAGGCTCATTTCAAACTCGGAATTGCGTATTCGTTGATCGATGCTGAATCACAGCAGGTCGGCGGCGAGACGCCGCCTCCGGGATCGAACGCAGACTCAAAGAAATCCGGACAAACCAAGTCTCGGTCACAGAGAGAGTTTGAAAAGGCAGTCGACGCATACCGTAAATGGATAAAGTCGAATCCAAAGGACGACGTCGCTCAATTTAACCTGGGACGTGCCCTCAACAAACTCAACCGCGATGACGAAGCCGAGGACGCGTTCCGCGAAGCCGTAAAGCTAAAGCCTGACGACACCGAATACCAGACGGAACTCGGCGCGATCCTGATAAAACTGGCAAAGTACCACGAAGCGATCCCGCCGCTGAAAAAGGCTCTCGAACTGGACGCTGAGAACTCACGTGCCGACAAACTGCTTGAGGATGCCGAGGCCGGGGCTAAACGCATCGACTTTGCCCAAGCTAACAGAGACGTTAAGAAGCCGGGCTCCAACTCGAACGCAAACGCTAACGTAAATTCAAACGCCGCGACGACGACAAACGGCAATGTTCGTCAGGCAAACTCGAACACAAAACCGAAGAAACCGGCGAGCGCGAACAAAAAGCCGGATTAAGCTAGGTTTGAGAATGGTGGTCGCCCATGCGAACGATATGGGGCGAAATTACCCAGACCGTAGTATGAGTGTGTCAACTTGACATTCTAGCTCGAGCGGAGCAGATTTGACACTACCTCAGGAAGAGCTTAGGCCTTCTCCGGTTTCATATGGTTGTTGATACCAGTGGCGTTCAGACGCTTTCGCTCGAACGCAAGACAAAGATGCACGACGCTCGCGAAGCCATCATCGACAGGCTTGCGCGTGACCTGCCGACCGACATTGACCTTGAGCGGTTCCTCAACGTAGTGGTCTCCGAGATCGGCCGCATGATGCAGGCCGACCGCTGCGATCTGCTTCAACTCAGCGAAGGAAAGGACCTCAGGATCAGTCACGAATGGCGACGCGACAAGTCCGTGCCGAAGAGCGAAGGGACGACGATCCCGTTCGACGCCGCCAAGCTGACAGAAAGGTTCGACATCACCAAGCCGATCAGGATAAACGATACCTCGAAGACAAAGGACCCGACGCTGAAGTTCTTCACCAGGGCGCTTGAGACGCGTTCGCTGTTGATAGTCCCGATCATGCTCAACGGCAAGGTCCTCGCGCTTCTAGGGCTTCACGATACGCGCTCGCCTCGCGAGTGGCTCGACGACGAGATCGCGTTCCTCCAGTCGATCGCCCAGCAGCTTGCGATCGGCTATCAATACACAAGTCTTTATGTCGCACAGGAGCAGGAGACTCACCGGACAAATGCTCTGCTTGAGATAGCCAACACGCTAAACTCGCATTCCGATTTCAAAGTCGTTTCGGCTAGCGTGCTTGAGCGGGCGATCGGGCTCGTGGGCGCCGATTACGGCGCTCTCGGGGTTCTCGACCAGAGCGGAAAACGGATCTCGCTGGCTTCGTTCAAATCCGCCGAAGGCATAAAGCTCAGCCGGCTGCTAAAGATGATCGAGCAGCACGATAAATCGCTGTCGGTAGACTCGTTCGCCGCTCTCGGCGAACTGTTGCGTGATGGCAAGACCATTCGGCTTGTCGATTCGCAACTGCCGCTCCCGATCAGGCTGTTCTTTAATTCACAGCTTCACGGCAAAACAGCTCTTGTGACGCCCGTTCACGTCGCGGGCCAGGCTTACGGGCTGCTCGGCTTTGTATGGAGTAAGGAAAGTCGATTCGAAGATCACGACATCGCTCTTGTCGAAGGTATCGCCGACCAGATCGGCACCGCGCTTGAGCGCGACCAGCTCTCTGCCGAGGTGATGCGGCTAAAGAGCGAACTGCATCAGCGCCAGAGCGAGATCGTAGGGCAGGCACCTGCGATCCGCCGCGCGATCGAGCTGGGTTTGAACGTCGCAGACACTAACACCACGGTCCTGGTGCTTGGCGAATCCGGCACCGGCAAGGAACTGGTCGCAAACCTCATACACTACAACTCGGGACGCGAAAGCCGCCCGTACGTAAAGATCAACTGCGGAGCCATTCCCGAAACACTGCTCGAATCGGAGCTATTTGGGCATGAAAAGGGCGCATTTACCGACGCTCGCAGTCAGCGGCAGGGCCGGTTCGAGGAGGCCAACGGCGGCACTCTGTTCCTGGACGAGATCGGCGAGATGCCGCTCCAGGCCCAGGTAAAGCTGCTGCGTGTACTGCAGGACGGCGAATTCACTCGGGTCGGCGGCAAGGAGGTCATTAAGTCGGACGTTCGGGTCATAGCCGCGACAAACACCGATCTTGAAAGCGCGATCGACGAAGGCGCGTTTCGCAAAGATCTATATTATCGGCTGTCGGTCTTCCCGATCTCGCTGCCGCCCCTCAGGGACAGGCCCGAGGACATCAACCTTTTGATCTTTCATTTTCTGGAATCCTACAAAGAAAAATCGAAACGGTTTGTGTCGGGCGTGTCAAAAGAAGCGATGCGGGCCCTGGTCAATTATCCGTGGCCGGGCAACGTGCGAGAGCTCGAGAACGCGATCGAACGCGCAGTGATCATCGCTTCGGGACGGCAGATCGAGCTCGACGACCTGCCGGACGCCATCCGCCGGAGCGCGTCCGAAGCGTTTGCGTTTGCCCGGCAGGAACGAGCTGCTGCGGCCGGCGAAGGCCGGGCGTTTGGGATCGAGGTCGATCTGCCGGCGGCAATGGACGAGATCGAAAAACAGGTGATCGAGGCGACCCTCGACTATACTAATGGCGACAAATCGCGTGCAGCGAAATTGCTAAATATCGGCCGGAAGACGCTTTACCGAAAGCTCGAACAATATACCGGTCCTCGCACCTGATTAGAACGGGACAGGAGGAACGGAGAGAAACAGCATATGTCCGATACGATCATAGAATCACTTGTATTCTTGCTGCTGGCCGTCCTCTTCGCGGTATCTGCGATAGCCGAAGCAAAATGGCTGGTCTCTCGGGGCTGGACGGGCTCAGGCCGGGCTCTCGGGTTCGTTTTGACTACGGACATTCTTGGATTCTTTTTCGGCGGGTTCGTGGCATTCTTCGTCTTCGGTATCCTGCTGATGATGACGTTCGGCCCAGCGGGAACCGGCAGCACGGCGCCCGAGTACGCCTACTGGATCGTTTCGTCGATCGCCGTCGTGGTTCCGCCGGTTTTGCTCTTCCTGCTTAAGAGATTGTTCCTGCTCATTTTCAAGATCGGCGCGGGACGCTCCGCGTGGATATTCTCGATTGTGAGCGCGGCCGCGTTCATCATCATCGTTATTGTCCCTCCGCCGATAGTTTTCTACATAGTCTTAACCCTATGGAAATAGTCGTCGGCACGGCGGGACACATCGATCACGGCAAGACCACGCTCGTCAAGGCCCTGACCGGCGTCGATGCGGACCGGCTGCCTGAGGAAAAGGAGCGCGGCATTACGATCGATCTCGGGTTTGCCGAGCTACGGATCGGCGACGTTCATTTTGGCTTTGTGGACGTTCCCGGTCACGAGCGGTTCGTCAAGAATATGCTCGCCGGTGCGACAGGCATTGACCTGGTTTTGCTGGTCGTGGCGGCGGACGAAGGCGTGATGCCGCAAACGCGGGAGCATTTCGACATCTGTCGACTGCTCGGTGTATCGACCGGCCTGATAGCGATCACAAAAGTCGACACCGTCGATGCGGAAACTTTGGAACTCGCGCGGTTAGACGTGTCCGATCTCGTGGCCGGGTCATTTCTCGATGGTGCACCGATGATCGAAGTAAGCGCAAAGACCGGCGTAGGACTCGACCAGATGGAAACCGCCTTGATCTCAACGGCGAAAGAAGTCCAAAGGAAAAGCGACATCGCGGTCGCGAGGTTACCGGTCGACCGCAGCTTCACCGTTAAAGGATTTGGAACGGTCGTTACCGGTACGCTTGTTTCGGGAGAATTGTCGGCCGGAGACGAGTTAGAGACACTGCCAACGGGACGTCGTGTACGTGTACGCGGACTCGAGAAACATGGCGAACAGACCGCGACAGCTCGCCGCGGCAGCCGCGTCGCCGTAAACCTTGCATCGATCGGTCGGGAAGATATCGGACGCGGCATGACCCTTTGTGAAGCAGGCGCTTTAAGGCCTGCGCATATCATCGACACGCGGATCGAGGTTCTTACGGACGCGAACGCCGCCCTGCGGACCCGACAGCGCGTGAGGGTAAATATCGGGACGGCGGAGGTGCTTGCTCGACTGAGCATTTTGAACGATGTCGGGGCGATCGAGCCGGGTACGAGCGATCTCGCACAGGTCCGGTTCGAATCGCCAGTCGTGGCGCTGCCGGGTGAACGCTTCATTATCAGGTCGTATTCGCCTGCGGCGACAATTGCCGGGGGCTGCGTTATCGTGAACTCAGCCGAAAAGCATCGTAAGAAGGAATTTGCGGCCGTTCGGAGCCAATTGGAAAGTATCTTGTTAGTTCTGGACGCTCCCGAAAAACAAGTGGCTGCTCTGCTCGGATTTGCCGGTCCTCGGGGACTGAGTTTTGCGGACCTGCGATCGAGAACTGGGATCCGCACGACTGTACTTAGAGAATTGCTCTCCGCCGCTTCGACAAAAGGCTCCATTGTCGATCGCGGCGGACACTTCGCAGATGCGGAAGCTTTTTCAGCACTCAAACATCGGGTTTCGGCGGCTCTTGAGGCATTTCACCGCCGCGAGCCGCTGGCAAAAGGCACATCCCTTGAGATCCTGCGCGAAAAGGCTCTTTCACACTCGACACCGGAGTTGGCCAGGGCCGTGATCGAAAGCCTTGCAGCGGAGGGCGTTATCGCAATTGCCGGCGAGAGCGTTCGGCTCGCCTCGCACCAAAGCAGCCTCTCGACACAGGAAACAACAGCGGCCGAGAGTTTGCGGTCAACATACCGCTCTGCCGGGATCGAAGTCCCGCGTGCCGACGAGGCCGTCCGCGATGCCGCGGCGGTGGCAGGAATGAGCGTCGATCAGACAGGAAAGGTCCTTCGGCTCATGGTCGACGGCGGCGAGTTGATCAAAGTCAGTGACGAATTCTATTTCCTGTCCGAAACGATCGCTTTGCTTACCGAAAAACTCCGAGAGCGGGCCAGAAGTGCAGGCGATCCGGTGATCGATGTCCCCAGATTCAAAGACCTGGCCGGGGTCTCGCGAAAATATGCCATTCCGCTGCTCGAATATTTTGACCGTGTCCAGGTGACCCGCCGGGCGGGAGACAGGAGAGTGATTATTCGATGAGACGATTCCTGACCGCCTATTGGAAGGACCTGATCATGGCAAACTACGAGGTCGAACCCTCTTTGCTCGAGGGGCTCGTTCCGGCCGGCACGGAACTCGATCTCGATGGAGGGCGGTGTTTCATTAGTCTTGTCGGTTTTATGTTCCTCGATACGCGCGTGTTGGGCGTGCCCGTCCCGTTTCATGTCAACTTTGAAGAGGTGAATCTGCGCTACTACGTGAAGCGCGAGACCGAAGGCGAGGTTCGCCGCGCCGTGTGTTTTATCAAGGAGATCGTGCCTCGATTTGCGATCGCGACCGTCGCGCGTGTCATCTACGGAGAGCCTTACGAATGTTGGTCGATGTCTCATGAACGCGGTGAGATGGCCGTCGCCTACGGGTGGTCAAAAGGGGGCTGCCGAAACCGCCTCGCCGTAGAGATCGACGAGAGCGTCGGAGTTCCTCCTGCCGGTTCGCACGGTGAGTTCATTATCGAACACTATTGGGGCTACACAAGGCGTTCTGGCGACCGTGTCGATGAGTACAAGGTCGAGCATCCGAAATGGGAACTTTTTTCGGTGAAGAATGAGGTCATCGATGTCGATTTTGAGTCGACATACGGCGACAAGTTTGCATTTTTGAGCAGCCAGGTGCCGTACTCTGTCCTGCTGGCCAAGGGCTCGGAAGTAACCGTATACAAAGGCACAACTATCAACTGAGGATCAAAAACTAACGACTAGTTCGCAATAATCTTGCCGTATCCAGTTGATAGTTAATAGTTGATAGTTGATAGTTTTTTCTGTGGCAATCATCGGTATCGTAGCAATATCCAGAAATTACGCGATTGGCAAAGGCGGACAATTGCCCTGGCATTTTTCGGCTGACCTTCGGTTCTTCAAAGAAACGACCTTGGGGAACGCTGTGGTCATGGGAACAAACACGTGGCGCTCCATCGGCCGTCCTCTACCCGGCAGGATGAACGTTATACTCACGCTCTCGGGCGACGTCGATGCTTCGGGCGAAATAATGAAGCTTGCCAATGTCGACGAAGCGGTGCAGCTTGCCGAATTATTGAATCGCGATGTTTATGTGATCGGCGGAGCGAAGACCTTTGAAGCTTTCAGGGACGTCATCGAAAAGTGGATCGTTTCCGAGATACCGGTCGACGTCGAGGACGCGGACGTCTTTCTCCCCAAAGAGACCTTTGAAGGGTTTACGACCGAGGTATCGAAGGAGATCGGCGACGGCATTGTCGTGAGAACGATGCTGCGAAAATAGATTTGGTGTAGAATCGTCGCGTTAAACAAGTGACGGAGGACCAAGCTTATGATGGGCGGAAAAACATGGGACGAGTGGATTGCCGAGTATTCTGAGGGTCATCAAAATCCTATCAATAAGTTAACTCACAAATTCGGCATCCCGATGATCGCCGTCTCGCTTCTGATGATACCGGCTTGCTTCTTTGTCGGCGGGCTGTGGCGGATCGCCCTTGGCCTGTTCGTTGTAGGTTGGGTCCTGCAGTTCATCGGACACTATTTTGAAGGAAAACCGCCCGAGTTTTTCAAAGATTACCGCTTCTTGTTCGTCGGTTTGCGATGGTGGTTCGCAAAGGTGATCCACGGGGACAATTGAGCAGATGACTTCGGCTCGATCACCATTTATTTCTTCTGCTTTGCGATATTTGTGAAAGTCACAGTGACGGTGAATTGACCGCCGTTCTTTTCCGGGGCGTTATCATTGATACAGAACTCGATCCTCCCGCGTTCATCCGGAAAATTTTGCCACGATCCCGTCGATGTACGACCGGCGACGGCCATCACGTTGGAGAATTTTCCATCCGCGTATCTCGTCCGCATCAGAAGCGCACCCGTCGCGAATTCAGGGTAGATCCTGCGAGATTTTGACGCCGCATCGTCGACACCGCTTGCCGTGATACCCGTCTTCACACCCGAAACATCGACCTTTCCCTGTATCTTTGTCCGGAAGTTCTCGAGTGGCACGGTATCAATACTGGAGAGCTGCCATCCACCGTTTGCGTAAACCGTGAAAGTACCGTTTTTGGTCGGCTCGAGAGGCGGAGTAAACGTTGGAGCCGGCGGCGAGTTTGTCGGCGGCGAGTTAGCATTGTTGGGCGACGGTTTGTTTACGATCGTCGGCGAAGCATCGTTGGCGTTCGTGACCACGGACCTTGACCGGGCGAAGTAGTTGTAACCGACTATCGCCGCCACGCCGGCGATGAGCAGTAGAACAAGGACCGCTACGCCGCCGAGGACCATTATCAATTTGCTGCTGCCGCCCGATTTCGCAGGCGGCGGGACGCTCTCCTGAAAAGCACGTGTCGCAAAAGGCTGGTTTCTTACAACGGTAGGCGTTTCCGCGAAGGCGGACGTTTTCTGTTCGCTCTGCGGCCAAGGCACCTGATCTGAACTGAGCGTCTCACCGCAATTCAGGCAAAAGTTCATCGAGTCGGAGTTGTCATGTCCGCATCTTGTGCACTTTTTCATCGGTTCTTATCACCTCGCAGGTTCACGGCCACTAAAGTCCGCCGGATCGAAATAATAATAGCCTAAAGCGCCAAAACCAAAAAAAGTTCTGCATCGTCTCGGAATACATCGAGTTGGCAGAGCGGTTTTGCCTGCACCGGAAAGTGTTGGCACAATAGACAATATCGAAAAACCTTCGTGGAGCATCCAGATCAAATGACGACTGCCGCCAAACTACAAAAGAAGCCCGACCTTGACCAGCTCTGTATCAACACGATCAGGACGCTTTCGCTCGACGCCATACAGAAAGCGAACTCCGGCCATCCCGGCTTGCCACTCGGGATGGCACCGGCGGCTTATGTCTTGTGGACCAAGTTCCTCAGGCACAACCCGCGAGATCCGCATTGGTTTGGACGTGATCGCTTCCTGTTGTCGGCAGGGCACGGCTCGATGCTGCTCTACTCGCTGCTGCATCTGACGGGTTACGACCTGTCGCTTGACGAAATCAAACGATTTCGTCAATTGCACTCCAAGACGCCCGGGCATCCAGAGAATGTTCTCACCCCTGGCGTCGAGATCACGACCGGCCCGCTCGGGCAGGGATTCGCCAACGGCGTCGGCATGGGCATCGCTCGAGCGCACCTTGCAGCAAAATTCAATCGGCGGGGGTTTCCGGTCGTCGACAACTACGTTTACTGCATCTGTTCGGACGGCGATCTGATGGAAGGCGTCAGCTACGAAGCGGCTTCGCTTGCCGGACACCTGAAACTCGGGAGCCTCATTTATCTCTACGACGACAACCAGATCACGATCGATGGTTCGACAAACCTGGCGTTTACCGAGGACCGGACAAAGCGTTTTGAGGCCGCCGGATGGCATGTTTCTGAGGTGCTTGACGGCAACGATCTAAAGGCGATCGAAAGGACGATACGCGAGGCGCAGCGTGTAAAAGACAAGCCGTCGCTGATACGCGTTCACACGATAATAGGCTACGGCATGCCCAAACAGGGCACGAGCAAGGCACACTCGGACGCTCCCGGCGCGGATGCGGTCAAAGAGACCAAACGCAACCTTGGGTGGCCCGAAGACAGACAGTTCTTCATTCCAAAGGAGGCACTCACACATTTCCGCCAGGCCGTAAAGAACGGCTCTGCCTATCAACGCGAATGGAACGACCTCTTGCGAAAATACGAAAAAGCCGAGCCTGAGTTGGCGGCCGAATTTAGGTCGTTGCGAAAGCCCGATCTGCCACGCGGATGGGAAAGCTCGCTGCCAAAATTCGACGGGGTCGAAGCAAAAGCTACGCGTGCCTATAGCGGCGACGTGATCAATGCGATCGCCGACGCTCTGCCTCAGCTGATCGGCGGCTCTGCAGACTTAAAACCGTCGAACAACACATACATCAACTCATCCGCCGACATACAGCCCGGAGCATATGAGAACCGGAACATTCATTACGGCATCCGCGAACACGCGATGGGCTCCGCGATGAATGGAATGGCGCTTTTCGGCAGCATCGTGCCGTTCGGCGGGACGTTCCAGA
>JBGAVC010000075.1:0-19319 GCA_044228265.1 Pyrinomonadaceae bacterium | reverse complement strand
TTCCGGAAAATCGTTACCGAAAAGTTCAAGTATGCGGACAAAATTGCTTGGATCTCCGACATCCATAGCGTTCGAGAGAGTCGGGACCGACGGCCGCGGTCGATAGTCACCGTTGGTCATAAATCGCGGCACAACATCATTGGAGTTGCACGCCGCGAGGAACCGGTTTACGGGAAGGCCCGAGAGATGCGCCAGGACGCCCGACGCGAGGTTGCCGAAATTTCCGCTTGGAACAGAAATGACAGGTGCCGGTCCATCCCATTGTTTGAGCGCGAAGAAATAATAGAACTGCTGCGGCAGCCAGCGCGCTACATTTATCGAATTGGCAGAAGTCAGATGTACCTTGGCTTGCAGATCACTATCGGCAAGGGCGTGTTTTGCAAGGGCCTGGCAGTCGTCGAATGTTCCTTGTAATTCCAATGTAGTTACATTTCCACCCAATGTAGTCAGTTGGAGCTCTTGCACTTTGCTGACCTTTCCGGACGGGTAGAGTATGACCACTTCAACTCCGTCGACTCCGTGAAAACCGGACGCGACGGCGCCGCCTGTATCACCCGACGTAGCGACTATTACAATTGTCTTACCGTCGGATCCTTCGGAAAAATATCGCAGGCAGCGACTCATGAACCTCGCGCCCACATCTTTGAACGCGAGCGTGGGACCGTGGAAAAGCTCAAGGGCAGAAATTCGATCCGTCATGCGAACCAGCGGAAAATCGAAGTCGACCGTTTCTTCGCAGATACCGAACAATTTGTCATCAGGGATCTCACCGCCAACGAACGGACGGATCACGTCAAACGCGATCTCGGCATTTGAAAGGGACCTGAAACGCTCGAAATAATCTCGGGCCAATCGAGGGATCTCGGAAGGAAAGAATAGCCCTTTATCCCCGGGCTGTCCGGCTTGTACAGCCTCACGAAACGTCGCATGAGGCGATGATCTGTTTGTGCTAAAGTAATGCATCGGTGCCGCGGAGCGCGCTTTCGAGTAAGACGGTAAATCATATAACCTTTCCGGTCATTTCCTAAAATATGGACGAAATCAGGGTGCTATCGCCCGCCACGGTCGCCAACGTCGTTTGCGGTTTTGATTGCCTGGGTTTTGCCCTTAGTGAGCCATATGACGAGATGATCGTCCGTCGTACCGAACGGAGTGGAATTCGTTTGGTTCATCACGATAAATTTGGCCTATCGCACAACCCCTCTGAAAATGTTGCCGGCGTCGCTTTGAGAGCACTTTTGGATGCGGTTGACGATAACGTCGGATTTGATATCGAGATAACAAAGCACATAAAACCCGGCAGCGGGATCGGATCTAGCGCGGCGAGCGCATGCGGCGCCGTTGTGGCTGCCAACCACCTTCTGGGTGGTCGATTCAATAAGAGCCAATTAGTCGAATTCGCAATGGCCGGCGAGATGCTCGCTTCGGGTTCACGGCACGCCGACAACTTGGCTCCTTGCATTTACGGAGGTTTTACCTGGTGCGGTCTACGCAGCCGATCGACATAGTTCCCCGGTTCTCCGGAACTGTATGCGACAGTCCTTCACCCACAAGTCGAAGTTAGGACATCCGAGGCCCGTGCAATGCTTCCAAAAGAGGTCCCAATGAAAGAAGCGGTTCGAAATTGGAGCAATCTCGGCGCGCTGGTCGCGGCACTCGCTCAAGGCGATCACGAGCTTATATCGAGGTCGATGGAAGACACGATCGTGGAACCTGTCCGCAAGAAACTAGTTCCGGCGTTTGATGAGGTCAAGCGGGCGGGACTCGACGCCGGGGCTCTCGGCGGCGGTATATCTGGCTCCGGTCCGTCGATCTTTATGTTATGCCGATCTTTGAGCGAAGCCCAAAACGTAGAGCGATCGATGCGTGAGTTTTATACCTCGACCGGCATCGAATTCAACACTTATGTATCCGGGATCTCGGCCAACGGTGTCGGGAAGTTTGATCCGCATCGCAACTTATGTGTCCGCGATCTGGCCGATTCGCCCATTCCTCAATTTCAAACCTGCTAAAATACTGGAAGGATGTTGACTAGAGAATTAGAAGCGACTTTGAGCAGCGCCGTTGACGAAGCGGTCAAGCACAGGCACGAGTTCGTGACGCTCGAGCACCTGCTCTTCGCTCTGCTTGAGGACGCTGCGGCCCGCGAAATACTTGCGCACTGCGGCGCCGATCTCAACGAGATCTCGCGCGCGCTCCAGGAGTATTTCGACGGCGTGCTTGAAAAAATACCCGAGGGAAGCACAGATATGCCCGAGCTGACCTCGACGTTTCAGTCGACTATCTCATACGCCATTCTGCAGGCCGAAGGCAGCGGCCAGGGATCGGTCGACGGCGGCAACATCCTCGCGGCGCTCTACCAGGCGGAACAGTCTTATGCTGTTTATCTACTATTGCAGCAGGGCGTCTCTCGGTTGGACATTCTTTATTACATCTCGCACGGCATCTCAAAGGTCGATCAGGACCATCCGGTTCCCGACGGAGTCGAAGACGAGGAAGGCGACGGAGCCGCCGCGACACAGCGAAAGAGGCCGCTTGAAAGCTACACAACCGAGTTGGTAGCAAAAGCAGCTGCGGGCGAGATCGATCCGATCGTCGGTCGGCTGCCCGAGATCGAACGAACAATTCAGGTACTTTGCCGCCGTAAAAAGAACAATCCGCTGTATGTTGGAGAGCCAGGAGTCGGAAAAACCGCTTTGGCCGAGGGCCTTGCTCTCAAGATCAGCGAAGGCGAAGTGCCCGAGGTTCTCAAAGATGCCAAGGTTTTCGCCCTCGATATGGGAGCCGTACTTGCTGGTACTCGTTATCGAGGCGACTTTGAGCAGCGGTTCAAGGCCATTATCAATGAACTAAAATCGCAGGAGAACGCGATACTCTTTATCGACGAGATCCACACGATCGTCGGAGCTGGTGCGGTTTCGGGCGGCTCGATGGACGCGTCCAATATTCTGAAGCCTGCGCTTGCCGCAGGCGACCTCCGTTGTATCGGATCCACCACTCACGCGGAATATAAGGCGGCGTTTGACCGCGACCGGGCCCTCGCCCGCCGGTTTCAGAAGATCGAAATAAACGAGCCCACCGTCGATGAGACGTTCGAGATCCTCAAGGGCCTAAAACGGTTCTACGAGAATTATCACGGCGTTAAATACGGCAATGACGCTCTTCGGACTGCCGCCGAGCTTGCCGGAAAGTACATCAACGACCGATTTCTTCCCGACAAGGCGATCGACGTCATCGATGAGGTGGGCGCTTCCGTCAAGCTGCTGCCTGAGAGCCGCAGACCGAAAAAGGTCAGCGTGCAGATGGTCGAAAACACGATCGCACGCATGGCGAAAATACCGCCTAAGACTGTTGTCGCCGACGAAAAGGTCCGTCTCAAATCCCTAAGGGAAGACATCAAAAAGGTAATTTTGGTCAGGACGAGTCAATCGACGCTATCGTCGACGCGATACAGATCTCGCGAGCGGGTCTCGGCCACCAAACCAAGCCGGTTGGCTCGTTCCTGTTCTCTGGGCCTACCGGCGTTGGCAAGACCGAGGTTTCAAAGCAGTTGGCCGAAATACTTGGTGTCGAATTCATACGGTTCGACATGAGCGAGTACGCCGAGCCTCACACGGTCTCGCGGCTGATCGGTGCTCCGCCTGGTTACGTCGGTTTCGATCAGGGAGGGCTATTGACCGAAGCGATCATGCGTACGCCGCACGCCGTGCTCGTACTCGACGAGATCGAAAAAACGCATCCGAACCTCTTCAACCTGCTGCTCCAGGTCATGGATTCGGCGACGCTGACGGACAACAACGGCAAGAAGGCGGACTTTCGAAACGTGATCCTGATCATGACGACCAATGCCGGAGCTCGCGAGCTTTCGTCGGGCGGCGTCGGTTTCAGAAACGCATCGGACACCAAGGGCAATGCAAGAGGGGTTATCGAACGGACTTTCACACCGGAGTTTCGTAACCGGATGGACGCGTGGGTGCCGTTCAAAGCTCTTGACCTCGAGGTGATCAAGCAGATCGTCGACAAATTCATCAACGAGCTTAACGGCCAGCTTGCCGAGAAACGCGTGCTCGTAAAACTGACCGACGCGGCCCGCGAATGGCTTGCGATAAATGGATTTGATTCTCGCTACGGAGCTAGGCCGATGTCGCGGCTCATTCACGAAAAGATAAAGCAGCCCTTGGCAAACGAGATCTTGTTCGGCAAACTCACGGGCGGCGGCAGCGTCGAGGTTGCCGAAACGGACGGCGAGCTATTGCTTGATATAACGTCCTAGGAACCAGTTCTCACAGTATCGAGACTTTTTCGCGATGAAGACCGATGTTCTCATTGTAGGCGCCGGCCCGACCGGACTCGCACTGGCTTGCCAGTTCATACGCCACGGCGTCGATTTCACGATCATCGACAAAAAGGAAACGACCACGCCCTACTCGAGGGCGATCGGCGTACAGGCCCGAACGCTCGAGATATACGAGCAGATCGATCTCGCCGACAAGCTCATTGCGCTCGGCAAACCCGCCGAAAAGGTCCGGATGATCGAGGGCGGCATTGTCCGCGGCGAAGCCGAATTGAGCAACATCGGCGCCGGCATGAGCCCGTATCCGTACATGCTGATCGTCGAACAGGGCAAGCACGAGAACCTGCTTCACGAATACGCTCGCATGACCGACACGTTCGATGGCAGACCGAGCTTGAAAGCTTCAGCCAGAATGCACACGAAGTGACCGCTATCGTCCGCAATTCTGACAGGCACACCGAAACGATCACGGCAAAATACCTCGTCGGCTGTGACGGTTCAAAGAGCCCTGTTCGACACGCTCTGGGTCTTACATTCGAGGGCGATACGGTCGAGCGGCTGTTTTACGTGGCCGACGTGCAGATCGACTGGGAATTTTCGCACGACGCCCTGCAGGTTTGCCTCGCAAAACACACGATAACCGCGTTCTTCCCGATGTCCGGCGAAAACCACTATCGGATCGTCGGCACGTTTCCCGAAGGCCATGAGGCCGATCCGGAAGACATCCTTTACGAAGAGATCGAGCGGCAGATCAAGCTCGATACTGAAATGGACCTCGACATCAGCCACGTCACGTGGTTCTCGGTCTACAAGGTCCATTCGCGTGCGGTAAACAAGTTCTCAGAGGGACGCTGCTTTGTCGCGGGCGACGCCGCGCACATTCACACACCAGCCGGAGCACAGGGGATGAACACCGGCATCCAGGACGGCTACAACCTCGCGTGGAAGCTGGCCCTTGTATGCAAAGGTTTAGCCGAACCGAAGCTGCTTGAGACCTACAACGAGGAGCGTTTGCCTAACGCTCGCCAACTGCTGCGGACGACAGACCGTCTGTTTCAATTCGGGGCGAGTGACGAGTGGTTCGTATCGTATTTCAGAACGCACATCTTTCCACACATTCTGGGGCTTGCGTTGAGCTTTGACGTGGTCAAAAAGGCGATATTCCCGCTTGTCTCGCAGATTGCCATAAACTATCGCGAAAGCTCGATAAGCCGCGACGAAGGAAGCTTCCACGTCAAGGCAGGCGACCGAATGCCGTATTTTCGTGTCGGGCATAGCATCTACGACGAACTGCGAGAGCCCAAGTTTCACGTGATCGCTTTCGGCGGCGACGGCTGCGGCGGCGTGGACGCCGGCCTGAAGGACATCGTCGATACGCATACACTCCCGTTTGCCGACGAGCTGACCGGACATTTCGGCGCTGACAAGCCGTTCATCGTCGTTCTTCGTCCCGACAATTACATAGGCTTGATCACCACAGACATGTCCGGAAAAGCAGTCGGTGATTATCTCGCTGGAATCTCTCGTTAAATTTTCAAAGATCAATTTCCGATCGGGTCGCCCGGCGGCGTATTGAGCTGCGGCGTTCGCTTGCGCGGCGCATCGGGACGGGCGAGAAATCGCTCGATGTCCTCGGCCGTGGATCGGTAGTGTGTGGCTACGTCGCGATCAAGTCCGGGAGTTTTTAGTTTCGTCAGCAGGGTGCGCAGTGCTTCATTTGCGACAGCGCGAACCTGTTGGCGGGCGTCGGCGTTTGCCGCCAGGTCCATCAGTTCAGATACGACCACTGTCTGGATCGCCCTTTGCACCGCGCGTTCTTTTGGGTTGGCAGAATAGGTTGTTCCCCATGTTCTTGCGAGCACAGCGTCGACGATCTCGTTGAGATCAGGGTTCGCCTTGTCCCGTGAATGAAAGTCGATCATCCGCGCGGCCCTGTTAGGTTCGAGCAGCCCGCCGATGGTCAGGTCGGCCGCGATCTCCGCCGCACCGATCGGATCGAAGATCGGTGTCGTCTTTCGCGCGAACAGCTCGGAACGCGAAGATCCGTATCCGAAAGCGACGGGCGGCATCAGCCGGAGGATATTTTCCGGTATAACGAGTTCCTTAGGATTTAGAGTCTCAAGAGCCGCCGCGAGTGCGTCTCTCTGCCGCTGGGCGGGTATTATCTCGTTGACCTGGGCCGGCACAGGACCGCCCTTTTCACGCACCGAAAATGTGTAGTAAACACCGCCGATCGTCTTGATGTCGGCATTGAGTTGGTAGCGGTGATGAAGGTAGAGCGGCAGGAATTTGTTCTCCATCTCAGACATCGGCGCGCCTTCCCTGATGTTCTTTACGCCGAACTGGTCAAGTCCTATCCTTCGCACCTGCATCTCGTGTCTGAGCATGGCTACAGGGTCGCTGCCGTTGTCCCAAAGAGTCGCGCGCGGATCGGCGGCGTTGGCAGGGCGAGCATCGCCATCCGAGAGAAAGAGCATGCCGCCTGCGATGCCGTCGTTCACTATCTTGTTGAGTTCCTTCTCCTCGTTCGCTCCGGACGGGAATTGCGAATACGCCCATTTCACGGCGTATTTGTCGTAGGTACCGATCCCGACCGGATATGCATCTGAAAAATCGAGTTTCCCATCCTTGATCTCGATCATCGGCGCAGGATAATCCATGACGGACGCGCGACCGAACGTGCTCGCCGCAAAGTTATGCGGGAAGCCGAGCGTGTGGCCGACCTCGTGAGCCGCGAGCTGCCGGATGCGGGCATATACCATTGCCGTCGCATCGCTGCCGGCGGCATCGGTAAGGTAGTCGACGTCCGGGGCAGCGGCAAAATCGCAGGCGTCGCCGCTCATGAGATATTGAGGTACTAATCCTGTGGCGATGAGGAAATCCTGTCGCCCACGCGATGAATCGAGCGTCACGTCGCCCTTGATGATCTCGCCCGTCCGCGGGTCCGTGATGCTCGACCCGATCGACCAACCGCGTGTCGAACGGTGTACCCAATTGATCATGTTGTAGCGAACATCCATCGGGTCGCCGTCTGGCGGCAGCACCTTGACCTGAAACCCGTTCTTAAATCCCGCGGCCTCGAACGCCTGGTTCCACCACGACGCACCCTCGATCAGAGCGTCCTGTATGTCCTTTGGCGCTCCGCTGTCGACGTAATAGACGATCGGTTTGACAGGCTCGCTGACCGCCGCGTTCGGGTCCTTTTTTTCGATCCGGTGTCGCCGTATCCACCGTTTTTCGAGATCGTCGGTGATGCGCGTGCCAAAATCGAAGAAAGTTACCGGCATCACGCCGACACGCGGGTCGAATTTTCGAGGCTTGTAGTTGTCGTCAGGCAGCTCGACGAACGACTGACGTTCGCGAACCGTCACGTACTTTGCCGTTGGCGTCGTCTCGCGGATCTGCGGCCCGGGTTCGGCGTTCGACGTCAGGGTGATGGTCGCCTCGACCTCGGTGTTTTTGGGGAAACCCTTTGTGTTCGGCAGGTAAAGTGCGGAACGGCCTTCGTCAAAGGCGTATGTCCCCTGCCTCGCCTGATTCAGGCGGTCCCCTACGCCGTGGGCGTCTCGAATAAGGAAACTAGTGGCGTCAACCAAAACACGGTCGCCTTCGGCCGCCTCGACCTTGAACCCCCAAATGACCGATCTTGCAAACGACTCCTCGACCGACCGTTTCTCCGCCGGATTGCCGTTGATCGAGCGGTACTCATAGTTCGGCTGGATCAGCAGCACTTTGTTTCCGGAGCGTTCAAAGAACACGACCTTTGTCGAGCCGAGCTGCGAACGGTCAAGCCCGAGAGGATTCGATCCCACGCCAGTAGGCAGGCTGGCAAGATGGAGAAACTCCTTGTTCCACCTCGTGATCTCCATATAGATCTTGCCGTCGTCACTGTTGATGTAGAGCGGGATGAAGCCGTCGATCTTTTGCAGTTTTTCGGTGATCGAGGCAATGGTCTTCTTCGGCGGAGTCTGCGACAGAGCAACAGCAAACAGAGAAATAACGATAAGGAACGCGATCAGGGTCCGATTCATATTGGTTTTATTGGCTGATAAGTTTTAGCTGAAATCTAGCACTAATACGCCATGCAGCCACCGGCCTGGCTCTTGATTCACGGCCGTTCTCCGAGTTAAACTCGGTTTAACCACCTATTCGGCCTGCCGGAAAGGAATCAAGATCAGCAGCTAACAAAGGAATTGGATTATGCGAGGTAGCAGTTTTGCCCGATCGGTGGCGATATTCACTTTCCTGATCATCGCCGCGACCGGCATCCTTGGCCAGTCGCGAGAGAAGACGCCGGGACCTGACGTGTCGGTAGCAGGCGTCCGGCTGGGCGACCGGGACTCGGCAAAAAAGTTTCTCGACGGTTACCAGTACCGCACCGATGGCGGCGTGCCGACGTACTATTTCTACAATTCGCACGTCACGACCGTCCTGAAACTGACGGGCGCATCCTTTGAAGATCCATATTTCATCAACGAGATCGAGGTTTACAAGGTCGGACAGGAATACCAGGCCAAGCATTTCGTTCTCGAGAAAATGGGGCACTTTCTCACCGAGTCCGGCATTCACGTTGGATTCCGACAGTCGGGTGCCGATATCGCGTTTTCGCTCACCGTCGGCATTCCGGGCGTTGTCGGCGACAGCATCACTCATGCGAAATACGTGATCAAAAAGGTCGGCGAACCCACGTCACGTGCGAAGGTAGGCGAGGAAGAGACATTGGACTATCGCGTCGACAATTTCGCTTTGCCAACGGGCGATGAAGCCGGTCGCGGGCAAAAATACACGTACACCGCCCAATATCGGTTTTATAAGAACAAACTTAACCGATTCACCATGAAGATCGTGCCGATCGTAACGCCTTAGCTGAAGGGGAACTACTTTTTCGCTTTTGTTCGAAGCGTGACGAGCAGAGCATCGCTGACTTTCCGCTCGCCTTCCTTGTCCGAAGGATGATTGACGACCTTGCCGTCGACAAACATCGTCGTCGAGCCGCCGCCGTCCAGGTTCATCGCGTCCGTCGCACCGAGGCTCAGCAGATATTCCGCCAGGTCCTGCAGCCCGATCCCGCCGCTCGATTCCGTCCGCCCGTCGACCGTTATCATAAGGAATTTACCGTCCTTGAGCTTTGCCACCGCAGTGCGCGGGTGACGTGTTTCGACAAAGGATCTGGTCGTCTTCTCTTCCTGCCAGGTGATGTCTACACGGCCGTTTTTGATGAGTTGGGGTACGCCGCCAACAATATAGATTCCCTTCACATATTTACCTACCACAAAGTTTTCGGGGGTGATAACGTGTTGAATTAGCAACCTGCGTCCGCTCTTCGGACCCCTAGACAGACTTTTGAACTTTTCTATGAAATCCTTACTACTCTTAACGTCTGGGGCCATAGAGAGAACATATCCATCGTTTGGAATGACTGAATCGTGGACGTTTTCCATAACCTGAAACTCTTTACAGGTAAATTTTTTACATCTAGAGATAATAATCTCGGTCCCCGGCCCGTTGGTTAGAGTTGTTCGACCGAAAACTCTCGAATACAAGATCGATTCACCATTTTTACGTTCTCTATTAATTCCATTCAGTTCCGGCATCTCAACTTTCGAAGAAATGCGGGGAAAGACAAATATGGGTTCGAACAATACATCAGTAACTCCTTTGCCATCAAGAAAAGCCACGGCAGTGCGCCTTGAAGGGGTATCACTGTAGAGTTCACCGTCGACAACAAGAACGCCCGCCGGATCGCCAAGAAAGGGACTTTTATCAAGTCTGAAGAAGCCCCCATTTATCGCGGCGAATGCGCCGTGAACCTTGGCAATGTTCGACGTCGTATCGACACCGATCGCCCTGTCGAAAGCGTGAGCGACATCGAGCCGAACTTTCTTTAGATCAAGGCGGAGCAGGTTCATATTGACCTTGAGGCCGCTGATCTCCTTTGTGACCTCGGCGTACTCGACGCCGTCTTTGAGCGTTCTCCAGTCCTGAGCGGTCAGTTGGCCACAGAGAACACAGAGGGCACAGAAAACACAGAGAGCAAGAATCAATCGTGTGGGGACCTTGGCTTCCGGAAATTTCATATAATCCTGCGCTCTCCTTTCTTGGCGGCTTGCCGCTCTATTTGCGGAGAAGCTTGCTTCTCCGGGCAGTCGGCGGCTTGCCGCCGCCTAACGCCATCGGATCTTTAGGTGATCGGTTATCAATGGCTCGTCTGGGAGTGCTCGTTTATGCCACAACCTTGCGCTCGAATAACGATACTCATCGGGATGCTCGACCAAACCGCCGCGAGCCGGGTTGAGGTGAATATAGTTTACCTTCTGGATAAATGCGTCCTCACCGGTTATTCGAAAGGCGTTAGGGGCATGTTCATAGACAGAATACTTCTGCTCATCGCGGCGCTCTGCAACGCGGAGTTTCGATAGCGAGAGAACGTGTCCATTTTCTTTGAGGAAGTTGATAACGCGCCTCGCGGAGATACGATTTAGGAATCTAAGAACATCTTTGATCGCGCGCGAACTGTCAGTCAGCAGATGTGTGTGGTCCGGCATGATGACGTAAGCAAAGATCATTAAGCCCGCCGACCGTCTGGCTTCGTCCAGCGCTTTAGCCAATACTTCGGCTATCGCGTTCGTTCTAAAGATGGGAAGTCGCTTATGAGCAACCGATGTCAGATAATATGCAGGATTGTCACGAGAGACTTGAAACACACGTTTGGACGGCGGCAAGCCGCCGGATTTTAGCAACATCATACGGAGAAGCAAGCTTCTCCGCAAATAGAGCGGCAAGCCGCACTTACGAGAAAACAGCGGCTCAATTCGCTAGACTCGGATCAAAATGCGGATCAACGAAAGGGCCATTGCTCTGAACGACAAACCGATCAACCGACAGGGCCGCTACGTTTTGTATTGGATGCAGATGTACAAGCGTGTCGAGTACAACCACGCGTTGATCTGGGCGGTCCGTCAGGCTAACGAGCTGAAGATGCCGCTCGTTGTTTACGAAGGGCTGAAGTACTACTACCCGTGGGCGAGCGACCGGCTGCATACGTTTATTCTCGAGGGGGTCGAGGAAAAGAGGCGCGAGTTTGAGCGGTTAGGGATCCGTTATGCCTTTTATTTGCAGAAAGATGCCGAGTCGCCAAAACATACGGTCGCTAGACTCGCTAAAGACGCGGCATTGATCGTGACGGACGATTATCCGTGCTTTATCATTCCCGAGCACAACCGGCGGATCGCTGAGCGTTCCCGAGTCGCCGTGCATGCAGTGGACTCGAACGGGGTAATTCCGATGTCGAAATTCGACAAGGAGGAATATGCCGCGTACACGATCCGGCCGAAGATACACAAGCTGCTCGACAACTATCTAAAGCCTGTCGCGTTTGAGGATGTCGATGTTCCCGGCACCGAGCTCGACATCGGTGCTGACCTTGATACTGAAGTTACCGCTGAGAATGTCACCGAGCTGGTCGCCGCGTGCGACATCGATCACAGCGTGCTCGCGTCGAGCGCGTATCGCGGCGGAACGGAGAGCGGACGCGAGCGATTGAAGAAATTTGTCGAGGAGATACTACCGGACTATGACCGCAACCGCAGTAAACCCGACGCGCACGGTTCGTCGCGATTGTCATCCTATATACATTTTGGGTTCCTCTCGCCGATCGAGATCGCCCTGGCGGTTCGTGACTCGGATGCCCCTGAGGAGGCAAAGGACGCGTATCTAGAAGAACTGATCGTTCGCCGCGAGCTTTCGTTCAACATGACACGGCACAATCCGAAATACGATTCGCTTGCTGCCCTGCCCGCGTGGGTTCACAAAACGATGCGTGAGCATATCGCAGACGAACGCGAGTACACGTACACGCTCGAACAACTCGAATCCGCCCGTACGCACGACGAGCTTTGGAACGCCGCCCAGCGAGAAATGGTCACCACCGGCGAGATGCACAACTACATCCGTATGCTCTGGGGCAAGAATGTCATTGCGTGGTCGCCGTCATACGAGGTCGCGTTCGAGACGCTTGTACATCTCAACAACAAATACTGCCTCGACGGCCGCGACCCCAATTCGTACGCCGGCATCCTGTGGTGCTTTGGCAAGCACGACCGTCCGTGGTTCGAGCGGCCGGTCTTCGGGACCATTCGCTATATGGCGAGTCACAGTACGGGGAAGAAGTTTGACGCGAAAAAGTATATCGAGTGGACAAAGACCTTATCGGACGGACCCGCTGCGGTTTAAGAGATGTCTCACGTAGAGACACGAAGTTCGCAAAGGACGCAAGAGTCATTCGGAGAGAGGATCCCAGTTTCCTCGCCAGTCGAAGACCTCTGTTCCCGACAGGCGTTTCTTGTAGTCGTAGAACGAGCTGCCTTCGTATGCGTAGCCCTGATAATAGAACTCCCGTTCAGTGCCGGCTGCAAACTCGATCTCTTTTAGCATGGTAAAGGTCCCCAGGCTGCGGTCAGATTCATCGGGATCGAAGGCTGCGTAGATACCCGAGATCGCCGTTGCTCCAAGATCGAAATAGCTGACCGCGATCAGCCTTTTCCCGCGATAAACAGCCAGTTCGCGGCCAAAGCACGGAAGCGTGTCGGGTTTTGAAGAAAGAAAATCGTAGATCGAATTCGGCGTGCCGTGATCAAAACGCTGCTTATGCCGTTCGAACAGGTCTTCGGACTCGGCAGTTATTCGGGTCGGCCTGATCTTGATCTTAACGTCCCCGTTCTTGTTCAAAACACGTCGCTGGCTCTTGGACAAGCGAAAATCCGCCAGCCGGACACGCAGGGGCATCACACGACGAACTTCATCATGATATAAGGCGAGGCTGTAGCGAAAAAAGTAGGTCCCAAAGTGGCGCCAACCGCTAGCGAGGTGGATGTCGAGCTGTTTCGGGGAAACCTGCAACGAGTAGAATTCTTCGTTGATGAAGATCAGGTCAGTGTCCGGAGTACCAGTCATAACCGTATTCGGGCTGGGCCCAGAAGTCGCGTGGCCGCTCGTCCGTAAATTCTATACGGCCGATCCGCTTGATCTGTTTGATGCCGTATTTGGTGGGTGAGGCAAGCCGTAAAGGCGCGCCGTGCTCCATGCGAAGCGGTTGGCCATTCATTTCGTATGCAAGGAGCGTCTGCGGATGCAGGATGCTCTCAATGTCCCAGCCGACAAAATACTTTTCATCGGGCGTGGCAAGCGAAACGTAACGCGGCAGATCCTGTGGCCGGTTTGCGACATCACCTTTGCTGCCATCGCGGTTCTTCGGAGGATAAGCGGCCGCAAAATCAGAGAAACGCACGCCCGCCCAATGGACGATCGTACTCCAGCCTTCGATACATTTGAATTCGGTCGTCATCTCCGTCCGCGGCAGCCGCTTGATGTCGTCAAGGGTGAGACTGAGGTCGTCGTTACGACCGGCCAGGCCGCCGACACTCAATTTCCAGTCATTGACGACAAACTCGGTGTCGATGCCTTCGCCGCCGTTGAATCTCTCGGGTTTTGTCACTCTCGAAAGCGGAAACTCCGGCGCGAGACGTTTTGGGCTGTAGAAAAGTTGGCTGACTCGCTCGTTGAATTCGAACGCGCGTTGGTAGAGGTTCGTTTTGGTCTCATCGCTCAGCCATTTCCAGCCGACGATGCCGGCCAGGGCCGCGGCACCCCCGACGATAAAACTTCGTCTCGACCGCGACGTCATTTGACGCCTAGCTTCGTCATCCGCGAGCGGCTCGCTCAGGTAGCGTCGTTCGCCCAGCACAGAAGCCGTGTTGTCGGGATCTTCGGGGTACGAGTCGACCGAGCGGCCGGTGCGTTTTTCGAACTCGCGAACCTTTTCGAGCAATACCTCTCGGTCTTTGTCTTCGCTCACGCAGGCACCTCCACGACTTCCGCCGACGGATCAGGCTGCTCTTCGACGGCGTCGATCACATCGTAACCGCTGATCATCGATCGAAAATTGGCCCAGCCAGCGAGAGCGACCTGGACGATGTGAACGACAAAGAACAGCACATACCCGACCATCAGGTAGAAGTGTTCCCAACGCGCCCATTCGTAGCCGCCAAGCAGCGATGTCAGCCAGGAGAACTGAGTCGGTTTGTAGATCGCAAGGCCAGTGATAACGGAGCCCGCGCCCATCAGGATAATGCTCGTGTATGCGACCCTCTGAGCATCGTTATACTTACCCTGCGGCGGCAGGTTTTTGACAATGTGGGCGTCGTGCAACGCAACGAGAGGCGCGCGTTTGAACGATGCGGGGATAGGCACCAGGGCCCGCCATTCACCCGAAACGATTGTGTAAATGATGTAGATCAAACCGTTCCCGGCGAAGAACCACATGAAAAAGAAATGAAGCTGAAGCCCTTCGGCAAGGCGGTACGGTATACCGAGATAGTCGTAAAACCACTGCGGGAAGAACTTGAAAAGCTCGCTGCCGAACAGCCGGATCGCGTACACCTGATTTGCCCAGTAGATCAGCAGACCACTCCAGATCATCATCGTCAGCAGCGGAAAATTGATCCAATGCAGCCAGCGGATCGCGAGAGGATGCTTTTTTTCGAGCTGTTTGGGCATTTACGACAAGATTATAGTTGAGATGCCGGTATTGCGGTAGAAAATGTCGACCGCACATACATATTCCACCGAGGCGGGATATTTATTCCCGCCTTCATGCGTTTATTCGCGACTTAGAGGATTTTGGTTGCGGGGCGACGAATTATTCGGTGTCTGTTCTAGTCGTTTGCGATCTGTAAACGCGAAATGCGGCGTATGCGATCAGAAACACGCCGACGATCGCTTCCGGAATGCGGCCGACAGCATGTCCGCTCGGGAGCAATCCGTTCTCTGTCGCGGCGCTAGCGACGAACCAGACGCCGGCGACGCCTATTACGATCCAGAGTATCTTCAGCATCAGGCTACGACGATCACCAGTTGATCTTTCCTTCCTGAGACGTGTCGATCTGGGCAAGGTCGACGCCTTCGTTGTAGAAAAAGATCTTCATGTTATCGAACAAGAACTCGTGCGAATCCGGATTTGAAACATCAAGCCCAAAGTGGTTGATCAACTGATTTTGCTTCTGCAGCCACGCTTTCCAGCAATCCTGACACATTTCGGCACCGATCTTCTGCCCTAGGTCCGTCGGAATGGGTGCGTAGCCGATCGGCTCCGCCTTTTGCCCACAGCGGGCGCATTTGAACTTTTCTCCAAATAAAGCCATATCGCTATTTTACCACGAGCCGCCGGCGTCCGCCGTTTTGATGGCTTCGAGCACCTCGGCGTCGCTCGGCTTAAACAGGCTGAGCGGCTGCGCCTTTCTGTACGCGATCTTGCCCTGTTTATCGATAACGACCACACCGCGGGCCGAACGGCCCGGCAGCCAGCTCTTCATGTCGTACATCTCGGAAACCTTACGGTCTGTATCAGCAAGCAGCGTGAGTGGCAATTGTTTCTGCTCGGCAAAATCCTTGTGCGATTCGACCGAGTCGGTAGAGATCCCGACCACCTCGGCCCCGGTCGCCTGATAATCGGACCAATGATCGCGAACAGAACAAAGCTGCGCGGTACATACAGGAGTGTTGTCACCCGGATAGAATAATAAGACGACTGTGCGCCCAATGTAATTACTTAGCTTCCACTCGCTTCCATCCCCGTTCTTGAGAGAAAAATCGGGAGCTTTCTCGCCTGCATTCATATCGTTTTAGCCTTCATTATCCATGGTTCTGGCAACTTTCCACCAACCGTCCTGCCTTTGCCAAACCTCTAGGTATCGCCGGTTCAACGCATGCTTTTCTTCGCCATGTTTTGACGTAAGTGTAACGTGAAACGTACCTCGGACTACCGCCAGATCACCGGATACCATGACCTCGTCCACTATCGGGTCAACCGTCGAATGAAATTTCTTGAAGACCTCAGCGAGCCTGGCAGCCAGATCAGGCTTAGTTTCGGCAGGCGCTCCGTCTCTGAGTTTAATGAGATCTTCGGTGTAATACGCAAGGACTCCCTCGAGATCGCCACTATCGTAAGCCTTCTTAAATCCCGCTATCGCGGCACCGATCTCTTCTCTTTCTTTCATGGTCATTTTTACTCGACAAAGTCTCGAATATCGCGAAACGGCTTTTCTGCGTCCGTAAAATCCGGTCTGTAATAATACGACGCGGATTCGTACTCCTGCATAAAGCCCTCTTCAATCCCGAGGTCCTCGAGCAGCGAAACGGCATCGTACCATTCACATTCGGAGATGCGGCGAGAGAGCAGAATGTAACGCGAGTCGGTCGCGGCCTTATTGGTTGCGTAGTACTGAGCCATAAGCGAGATAGCGGTCTTGGGGCCTAGTTGATCGCGGATCCAACGCAGGTTCTCTTCGAGGCCGGCGATGTCATTTGGCAGAACAAGCAGGCGGATGAGGAGCCCTCGCTGCAATAGGCCATCGTCGTCAAAAACAAGTTCGTCGCCCATTTGTCGTCGCATCTCGGCGATCGCGGATCGAGCGTGAACTGCGTAGTCACGGACCTTCGAGTACTGCACACCAGCGTCTGAATCCGCGTATTTGAGGTCCGGCAGGTAAACGTCGACGATGCCGTCTAGCAGACGCAGCACTTCGACCGAATCATACGCGTTGGTGTTGTAAACGATCGGAAGCGTCAGGCCCTGACGAGCTGCGATCGATATGGCCCGGGCCATTTGCGGAACGAAATGAGTCGGGGAGACAAACCCGATGTTGTGCACACCGCGGTCCTGCAGCTCGAGCATCATCTCGGCGAGCCGTTCGTGCGTGACCTCGTTGCGTTTCTGATCTCGCCAGGTCTGCGAGATCTGATAGTTCTGGCAGTAAATGCAGCGAAGGTTGCAGTTACCAAAAAATATGTTGCCCGCACCGCGCGTTCCCGACAGACACGGTTCCTCGCCAAAATGTGCGGTGTATGACGACACGATCGGCAGCCGACCCGAATAGCACGCCGCGATCTCGTCGTGAATACGGTCGTTGCCGCAGTCCTTCGGGCAGATATTGCATGCGGCGAGCATCGCTTCGAGCCGTTCGACCCGAGATTCAAGCTCGTCATTCTGCAAGAGTGTCAGGTATTTTGCGGGCATTTGGTTTAAGGCGAGCGGAACTCATCCCTTTGTTCTTCCCTTTCTTTGAGTATTTGCTCGCGACGTCCTTCGGTGCGACTTTCCGTGCAAGCTCCCACGTAAAATCCATTTCGGCGTTAATGGTGGCGGTTGCCATTCGCGTCTCACGGAGCATCCATAAACTCCCTGAGAAAAGGCACATTATGCCCGCGATACCGATCACGATCGGAAGCAATTGGAGCAACCGGTAGTGTGAAAAGAACGCGGCGATCGCGATGAGGACGCTGGTTAAAATAAAACAGCCAAGGCCGTAATAAAATGCCCCCATCGCTTTCTGCAAGATCCGCGAACGGCTCGTAACCTTATCGAGAAGGTCGACGACCACCTCGACGCGCTTCTCATAGAGCGGCACCTCCTCAGGAGCCTCAGCGTATATCAGCTCGCCGAGACGCAGCTCCAACTGACGCACGCGGTCGACCACGCGGCCCAACCGTGTCGACGTTGAAAGTACCAAGGAACCTGTCGCCGAAATAAGCAACGCCGGCGTGACCATCGCGGTCAAAAACTCGATGGTAGTATTCAGGGCGTTGGAGTTTATATTCAAAAACTCGTCAGCGAACATAACCTCGGATTTTACGCTATAATCGGCAAAAAATGAACGGGATCAACAATTACCAGCAGGGCGAGGTCGTTAACTCGAGATTCGAGAGTTCCGTACTCGCCGGAAACGCTCCGGGCGATCCGACACTGCGAGATCTGTTCGTCTATCTCCCGCCCGGGTATGACGATAGCGACGCTCGATATCCATCGGTCTACTGCCTGACCGGCTTTACGGGACGCGGCAAGAACCTTCTGAATGACTCTGCTTTTACTCCAAATCTTGCCGAGCGTATGGACCGCCTAATAGCGAGCGGCCGTATCAAGCCGATGATCGTCGTTATGCCGAACTGCTTCACGTATTACGGAGGCTCGCAGTATATTAACTCGTCCGCGACCGGCAACTACGAGGACTATCTGACCCAGGAGATCGTGCCGCACATAGACCAACAGTTCAGGACGATCGACGATGCCGGCTCACGGGCCGTGATGGGAAAGTCTTCGGGCGGTTACGGTTCGCTCATGATGGGTTTGAGGCATGCGGACCTGTTCGGCCTAGTTTGCTCAACGAGCGGCGATGCGTACTTTGAACTTTGCTATATTCCAGACTTCGCAAAAGCATTTCGCTCGATCAAGAACGATCCGAGCGATTTTCTCAAACGATTTTGGGTGGCCGAGAAAAAGAAAAAGGACGATTTTCCCGCATTGAACATTATCGGCATGAGCGCTTGCTACTCACCGAACGGGACGGATTTTGATATTCCATTCGACCTCACAACCGGCGAGATTCGCGCGGACGTTTGGGCAAGATGGCTCGAACACGACCCCGTGCGGCTTGTGGAAAAGCATGTGGATAACCTGAGATCGTTGAGATTGCTCTTTATAGATGCCGGTACACGAGACGAATTTGGGCTCGATATAGGAGCGAGGGTGCTGGCGAAAAAACTTACCGAAAACGGCGTGCCTCACATCCACGAAGAGTTCGACGACGGTCACTTTGATATCTCATACCGTTACGACCGCTCGCTGGAGCTGATCTCGGAAAGAGTCTCTCCACGCTGAATCGACGAATACCAGGATCTGCCTTTAACTCCGTGCCCTCTGCGTTTCGACATGGAGTTGATCTCCATTGATACGAGCCATTTCACTAGGTATGCGTCCGGTGACCATATACCACATCATTTTGAAGTCGCTGATAAATGACCAGAACGGATAGCGAAAGCTCGCCGGCTTGTTCTTTTCGATGAAGAAATGCGAGTACCAGGCAAATCCGTATCCGACGACGAAGAACACCGGGAAGAAATACCATTGGCCGCGGACGATGAAGAAGACAGCCAGAGCAATGCCTAGAGTCGTGCCTACAAAATGCAGAAGGCG
>JBGAVC010000074.1:0-19650 GCA_044228265.1 Pyrinomonadaceae bacterium | reverse complement strand
ATATGCCAAAGAACAGCGCCTTCTTAGCACGCAAACCGTCCACCGCCCATTTCATTGCTTTGGGCTTTACACACGGCGTCGGGCTCTTTTGCCCTGGCAGGAGGCTTGCAATAAAGGTGTCCCTGTCCTGTACGCGATCGTTCAGCCTGGCATTTTCGCGAGATTCCGCGGGATTGATCGTATCGTTAATACCGTTTTGATTGGCAAAATTCGCGTCTGCAAAAGGGTCAAGATCCACAAGTTTATCGTCGGCAACAGGGTCCGCCGTCGGCTCCTGAGCTCCCGTAGAGACCGGCAAACTAACGATGCTGCCAACCAGCACAATTGTCGTTCCTAACAGGATGATGACCCTTTTCATAAGCGTTCCTCTATTTCTTCTTGACGTAAGGCGCAAGCAACCTCGTCCATGAGCGTTCGACCTTTTTCCATTCGGGAATGCATTGTGCGGCACGGGCTTTTGGCAGCAGCCCTTCGGTCACCACGCTTGCGTATTTGTCTGGGCTGTCGCCGTAGAGAGAACAGATTATGCTGTAAAAACGCTGTTCGCCCATTGAGTGCTGGTCCCAGAATGGGGTCTGCTGGCCCTTGGCGTTCTTCGCCATCAGCAAGAAGGCGATCGCGCCGTCGAGGGCGGTTGTCTCTTCGGCGTCGGAGCCGTCGGCAACCAAATAGGTGGCAAGCTGATCAACGGCGTCTTCCTCCCTACCGGTGATCGGCAGATCGAGTACATTGACCAGAGCGTGACCGAGTTCGTGGTAAAAAGCAAAGGCCACCGCATTATCCACCGACTGGTCCAATTCGGCCCCCTTCAACCCGTCCTTTTCAAACGTCTTGTAAAACTCGTCAACCAGCTCATAGCAAATCGTGATCTGCCTCGGAGCCGACGTATAAAAAGCGTTGGCCTGACTGCACTCGCGGTAGGTCAGGGCGATGCTTTTCGGAATACGTAAAAAAGCGTTCAGATCGGCGGCGATGGATTCGAGCACCTTTTCCTTTCGCATTTGCCCCTGCTGGTTCCGGTAACGCGGGTTGGTGACGTCGCAGTAGTAGCTTCCGAATTGAGGACCGACTCCGGCTTTCCATCCGACGAAGACAGGTTTTATGCAGGCAGTGATTCTGACTCCTCCCGGCAAAAGGCCGCCCTCGTTATCCTCCCGACTGACAGCGCGGCCAACAACACCAAGTACTTCGTTAACATTGTTTCGGGGATCATCGACCCAGTCCGGAGACGGATCATCGGGCGGTGTCGATGGTGGTTCCTGCGCGTAGGCCGCCACCTGCAAAGCGGTCAGGCTTCCCGCAATTAGAAGTATCGTTCCTAACAAGATGACGGTCTTTTTCATATTTGATCCCTAATTTTGCGGCCATGTTAAAGAACCGAAGCTAGCCGAGCAAGTGCTGGCCGGAAACTACCGTATCTTAGCGTTCTGACTTCCGGTGAGCGATGTCGGTTTCTTGCCGTTGATATAGATCTGCCAGACCTCAACATTGAGCTGTTTGCGGGACAGATTTTTTCCAAATCCGACGACGAGTCCGTCGTTACGGTAGACGATCGGCATCTCTTTGCCCTTTCCGCCGAGCCACTGCATCGCTTCGGCTACAGTGTTAAATCGCATCTGGCCTTCCTCAAGCACACCGCGGGTGATCCCGTTATTTTCCTTCCAGTGATCGCCCGGGCCGGGAAACGCAAGTCCGAGACTGCCGTTCCAGCGTATCTTTCTAACTCCCATCTCGACGGACCGCGTCGCCCCATCCCACGTGTATGAACGCATCAGCCCTTTTCCGGCGGTTATTGTGATCGTGCCCGTCGACGTCTCGGCCGTGATCGACGAACCGGGAGCCATAACGACCTCGGTCCCGGCCGGGATCGGTCCGTCGCCCGCCTCCGGCTCGCTCGCATTGCGTTCGAGCGTTCGTGAGACTATCGTTAGGCTCCAAACGTTGCCCCAATAGGGACCGGCCTCCGCCACATCGGTCTTGGTCATATCATTGGGAGTCGGAATGACTCCGACCATCGCGAAAACTTTGGGAGTCTTTGCAATTAGGTTGTATCCCATCGACACCCCGCTTTTTGCATCGGCAGGCGCTTTTCGGCTTTCAGGGCTTCGCGGCTGGTCCCAATTCTCAAATTCGGTTGCCGGATCCTTGACGGGCAATCGCCATTTGTTCCCAAGCTTGCTCACCAACTCTCTTGCTGGGGCGTCCTTCGGAAATGCCTCGATCGCCACCAATTTCCCCTCCGAAAACGTGAGAACGATCTTGGTCGACACCATCTCCTTTCCAAATTCCAGCCTCCGGAAGATCAGTTTCGAGGTGTCATTGGTGAGCAATCGTTGAAACCATAGATTGGAAAAGTCTGACTTTGTATCTACGGTTGGTTTCCCAAGCAACGCGATCGCCTGCTCCGGCGTCGTTTCACCAATAACCAGTCCATTCCAACGATCATGCTGTTGGCCAAACCCGATCCCTGCAAGCAGCAGGACCAAAAAGATCGAAAGTTTTTTCATATTATTATGTTTCAAAGACAATACACGCAATTGCTGCCGGCCTCAACACGACGGCGGCTGCTACGATTAGAAAACCTTTATTCGGGTCCGACGCCCTCTTTCCTTTTCGCCGCACTTGAGCGAAAATTAGGCTGTCCTACCTGCCGATCTTTAGTGAGAGAAAATATGAAGATCATGAATCCTTTCCGCGGTATATCTCTTGTTTTCGTCATCTTGGTTTCGTCGGTCGTTGTTCTTGCCCAGCCGGGCCCGCAGACCGACGCCCAGCGGCAGCTTGCCAAGTACATCACCGACAATTACACAAAACGCGAGTTGATGATACCGATGCGCGACGGCGTGAAATTGTTCACGTCGATCTACGAGCCGAAGGAAAAGTCCCAGAAATACCCCATTTTGATGAGCCGCACGCCCTACAGCGTGGCGCCCTATGGCAAGGACAGCAGCGGTAATGAGCAATTCAAAATGAGCCTTGGGCCCGACGACCTGTTTGCTCGAGAAGGTTATATCTTTGTCTATCAGGACGTTCGCGGCCGCTGGATGAGCGAGGGCAAGTTTGTCGACGTCCGGCCGGAGCTTGCTCAGTACAAACCCGGAACTACCGACGAATCGACCGACACCTATGACACGATCGACTGGCTGATCAAGAACATCCCTAACAACAGCGGAAGCGTCGGGACATACGGCATCTCTTATCCAGGATTTTACACGTCGGTCGGCGAGATCAATTCGCATCCGGCTCTCAAGGCCTGTTCGCCGCAGGCCCCCGTCAGCGACTGGTTCCATGGCGACGATATGCACCACAACGGTGCATTATTTCTCGCTCAGAACTATTGGTTCTACACGGGATTTCAGCCAATGCCCGGGCCAACGAGCGATCGCAATTACATCAAGCCGTGGATCGGCCGAAATACGCTGGACGGTTACGACTTTTTTCTCAAGACCGGTGGTCTCAAAGAGGTTGCGGACAGTTACGTTCAGGGCATCGGCGCTCGGCAGCCGTATTGGGACGACATGATGCCGCACCCAACGTACGATCAGTACTGGAAGGACCGAAACGCTCTCACACACCTCAATGGAATAAAATGCGCGACAATGACGGTCGGCGGCTGGTATGATAATGAGGACCTCTACGGTGCTCTCCGCACCTACGAGCACATTGAAAAGCAGAATCCCGGCATCTTCAACGTATTGGTCGTGGGCCCTTGGTCCCACGGCGGCTGGGCCCGATCGGACGGAGACTGGCTCGGTACTGCTTACTTTGGTTCCAAGACCGCTGAATACTACCGGGCGAACATCGAACTTCCGTTCTTTAATCATTTCCTCAAAGACAAAGGCGATATTTCCAATTTAAAGGAAGTGAACGTTTTCGATACCGGCTCGCTCGAGTGGAAGAGTTTCGATGGGTTCGATCCTCCCGCAACGGCCGGGCGGCCCCTCTACCTGACGATCAATGGCGGCCTCTCGTTCACAAAGCCTGCTGCAGCCGGTTCCGACGAATACGTGTCCGACCCGATGAATCCCGTTCCCTACACGCAAAAGATCACGCGTAACTATCCGCGCGACTTTATGACCGAAGACCAGCGTTTTGCCTCGACGCGGCCTGATGTGCTTGTGTACCAGACAGAACCGCTCGACGCCGACCTCACCGTCGCGGGGTCTATCAAGCCGGAGTTGTTCATTTCGTCGAGCGGAACGGACTCTGATTTCGTCGTGAAGCTGATCGACGTTTTTCCGGATGACTATCGGTACCCGGCGCGGGTAAGACCTCCAGAGGATTCGGCATGGTCGGTCTTTTTCCCCGGTGGCTACGAAATGCTTCTCCGCGGCGAACCGATGCCTGCGCGTTTTCGCGAAGGATTTGAGAAACAGGTGCCGCTAACGCCCAATACAGTCACGAGGCTCTCGTTCGTGATGCCCGGTATTACGCACACTTTCAAACGGGGCCACCGCATCATGGTCCAGATCCAGAGCACCTGGTTCCCGCTTGTCGCAAGAAATCCGCAAAAGTTCGTTCCTAATTATCAGATGGCCACTGCGAACGACTTTCAAAAGGCGGTCGAGAGGGTCTTTTTTGGCGGGAAGAACGCCTCAGCGGTCCTTCTGCCGGTTCATCCGAATTAGAGCTAGCGCCTGACGGAGCGATCGATCATATGCCAACTATTACAGTTATCGCGGGGATCTTGCTGATCTTAATTGGTGCCGTCGGTTATCTATTCGGTCTAAGCGTCGGCAGCCCGAGCATTACGGCTTTTATACCGGCTGCATTTGGGCTCGTGCTCGCGGTCCTTGGCATCGTTGCAGGCCGCAGCGAAAGCCTCAGAAAACACTTGATGCACGCGGCTGTCATACTCGGGCTGATCGGATTTATCGTTCCGGCCGTCCGTATCGTATCGAAGCTCCGTGAGCTCACTTTTTCCGCGGCGTTCTTATCGCAAGTGGCGATGGCCGTGGTTTGCCTTGTCTTTGTTGTTCTAGCGGTCCGTTCGTTCATCCAAGCGAGGCGAGATCGCGGCGACGCTTTGTAATAAAACTCTTTAGGTTTTGAAATGGAGCACCTGAAATGAGAAATATGTTTAAGACATTTGCATGCATAACGATCGCGGCGTTCTTTGCCGCGGCGGCGGCGGCCCAGGATTCGGACGCGCTTTTCAAACGCGGTTTGAGCGAGTATGACGCAAAGCAATATCAGCAGTGCGTCGACACCTTTGGACAGGTTGTAAATCTCTCGCCCCAGAATCACGCTGCGTTCTATAATCGAGGGCTCTGCTATTACAATCTCGAGCGTTACCAGGAGGCTGTGAAATCATTCAGATCTGCGGTGGCCATCAAGAATGACTACGTTAGCGCGTACATCCAACTTGGAAATTCGCTCGACTATCTGAATCAATACAACGAGGCCATCGCTGCGTACATGCACGCCGTCGAGTTCGACCCCAGGAACTCATCCGCCTACTTCGAGATCGGCGTCGCGCATTACCGGCAAAAGAACTACAAGGCATCACTGGAAGCTTTTCAGAAGAGTGTCGATATCGATCCGAATTCGCCGGACACGCGATATCGAATGGGGCTGGACTATAGGAACCTGAACCAGGAGAGCGACGCCCTTGCCTCATACGAAAAAGCGATCTCCCTGGGCATCACTAACGGTTGGGCCCAGGTCGAAGCGGGCAAAATATACGCTAAACGCGGCGACTCGTCTAGGGCCATCGCCATGTTCCAGCAGGCGATCAAGGTGAAGCCGACGATCGCTGACGCTTACAAAGAGCTCGGCGATCAATATGTCGATACCAAAGAGTACGGCAAGGCCATTACGCAGTTCACCGAGGCGACGCGGTTGAATCCGACGTATACGGACGCATATTTGGGGATGGGCAATGCGTATTACAACGATAACCGTTACTCAGAATCGATCCCTCACTACAAAAAGGCGGCTGAGCTGTCGCCCAAGTACTCGACGGCGTGGATCTATCTTGGCGATGCATATCTGAACTCGCGCCAGCCGCAGCCCGCGATCGATGCTTATAGCAAAGTGACCGCATACGAGCCGTCCAACGATGAAGCCGTTTACGGTATCGGATTGGCGTACATTCAGATGAAGGATTTCACCAAAGCGCGCGCGCAGGCAGCCGCATTGGCAAAAATGAACTCCAGCAAGGCAAAGACGCTGAACGACAAGATCGCAGCCGCGGAACAGCCAAAACAGTGAGGTTGCGGCCAGGTGCTTATTTCTTAGCGGAATCGAGCAATATCTCTATCAACAAGCCGCCGTTAGCGTTCTTAGCAGTGATCGTGCCTTTGTGAGCTCGGACGGCCCGCTCAGCTATCGCTAGGCCGAGGCCGATGCCGCCGGTCTTACGTTCACGTGCCTCGCCGACACGATAGAACGGGCGAAACAGGTTTTCCAGTTCGTCGGGCGGCACACCTCCGCCATGGTCGGCGACCCTTACGACGGCATGTCCGTTCGCGTTGACTACCGATACTTCAACAATGGTGCGTTCAGGAGTGTAACGTACGGCATTGCGGAGTACGTTTTCGATCGCGCTTCGCAAGAGAGCTTCGCTGCCGATGACCGTGCAATTCTCCGATGACGAGACCTCGACGAACTTGCCTTTGGCCTGGGCCTCAAAATCCGCGTCGGCGGCGACGTCACGAACCAGCTCGGTCAGATCGACCCGAGCGCGTTCGATGTCCTCAGCACCGCTTTCGAGCTTGGCCAGGATGAGCAGCCGCGAGATCATTTCATTGAGCCGTGTCGATTCGTTTTCTATACGATCGAGGAGAGGCGCGGTATCGGGGTTTGACTTTTGCTTCGCGATCTCGAGGGCAACGTTCATACGGGCGAGCGGTGAACGGAGTTCATGAGAAATGTCCCGTGACAGCCGCTGCTGCGACATTATCAGCGATTCGATCCGCTCGGCCATCACATCGAAATCCCTGGCAAGGTCGCCCAGTTCATCGCGGCGCCGTGCCACACTCGAAGCAACTCTCGTTTGCAGGTCGCCGCCCGCAAAATGCTGGGTCGCCTCGCGGAGCCTTCGGATCGGCGCGGTCAGATACATCGACAGCAGATAACAGACAACTACACCTGTCAGCAGCACACCGATCAGGCGAACGTAACCGAGCCAGGAGTCAAAGAACAGCGAGGGAGCACGAGGCGGCAGCCATCGGACGACCAAAAAGTATCGTTGGCCGTTCGCGAAAACGACGGGCACCGCGCCGATGGCCGAATCGAGGGGCGAAACGTCGATCTCGGCAGATTCTGATGTCCGGACGCGCTCGATGACCGGCAGGATCTCGCCAATGTTGCTCAGTTCGCCATTCGCCGGCCGGCCGGCTTCATCGATCAGGCCGATCTCTTTGATCGTTTCGGAATCACGTTGCCGCGTCAAATACTGCCGCAGACCGATCTCACCCTCGCTGTTGAAGACCTGCGTGGTGGTGCCGCCGTAGATCGTCATTTGTTTGCGGGCCGCCCGCTGCCATCGGCTGAACATCGGTTCGGTCTGAAAAGTTCGCGTGACAAAAATGATAACGCCGACCATCAGGGCCACGGCGGCGAGAAACCACAAAAATATCTTTAAGAACAGTTTCATACAACGGTGTAAATATAGCCCACGGACCTGATCGTCTTGATACGCTCACTGCCGTCCGGACGTGGCCCGAGCTTTTTCCGCAGGTTGCTGATGTGCATATCCAGGCTGCGGTCATAGGGCGACAGCTTTCGTTCAAGTACTTTCTCGCTCAGATCCTCTTTTCGGACGACCTTTCCGGCCTCAAGGAGCAGCTCGCGCAGCAATTCGAACTCGACCGACGTCAGGTTAAGCTCAGTTCCGTCGCGCGTCGCCGAACGAGAAGCAGAAGAGACCTGTATGCCGTCGACATCGATCTTTTCGTGTGAGCCGTCAGTATCTTCGGCGTCTGCCGCCGATCTGCGAAGTATGGCCCGCAGCCGCGCCGCCAATTCGCGTGGGTTGAACGGTTTCGGCAGGTAGTCGTCCGCGCCGATCTCGAGCCCAACAATGCGCTCCATATCGTCGCCTCTGGCTGTGAGCATCAATACCGGAAGCTTTGAATCCTGCCTGAGGTTTCTAAGGACGTCGAAACCATTCATTTTCGGGAGCATCACGTCCAGGATGGCAATGTCAAAGTCACCGGACCGCGCCATTTCCAGCCCGCTTTCGCCATCGTTTACCGACGCGATCTCGAACCCCTCGACCGCCAGGTATTCAGACACGAGTTCGCAGAGCTCCTCGTCGTCGTCAATGATCAGGATCTTATCCATCGCTAAGAGCATTCTACGTCATAAACCTCGGGTTGAGCGTGGTTTTACAATTCTTTACACATCCTCACATATGTCATACATTCGCCACGGTCAGGGATCGTTCTAAGTTAGTGACGGCAGAAATTGAACTGCCGCTGGTAATTGATACATACGGAGAAGTCATGAAAAAGAAAGTGATCATTGGAGTGATAGCGGCCGCCGTCCTGGCAACCGGCGCCGTGCTTGTTATAGCTCAGCGGGCCGGCCATCGAGGGCCCGAAGGGTTTGGACACGGAGGTCGAATGATCGGGTTTATGGCAAATAAACTCGGCCTGACCGACGAACAAAAGGGAAAGGTGAAGGAGATCGTGGAGGCGAGCCGATCAAACGTCGAACCTCTCGTCACACAGATGAAAGCGAACCGAAAGGCTATCGCTGACCTCGGCACAGACGGCTCGTTCGACCAGGCAAAAGCTGAGGCACTCGCGGCCGATCAGGCCGGCATTATGTCGAAGCTGATCGTGGAACGAGCAAAGACAAAGGCGCAGGTCTTTGCCCTGCTGACGGACGACCAAAGGGCAAAAGCCGCCGAAATGCGGCAGAAGTTCGGCGAGCGTGCAAAAGGCAGGGGCTTTGGCAAAGGACCAGGTGAAGGCCGCGAGTTCTAACAGACTCTCACGTTCAAGGGGGAAACGGTCTCGCCGCTTTATGCGGCGGGGCCGTTCTATTTTCAAACGACAACACCTTTGATCATCGTCATTCGGATGTTTCCGTTTTGATCGATCGCAACCAGATCGGCTGCCTTTCCGACTTCGATCGATCCGGTCATCTTGTCAAGCCCGAGAAGCCTCGCGGGATTTGTTGACGACATTTTGGCGACATCTACGTCGTCGAAGCCGAGCGAGCGTATCGTGCGAACACAGTCGAGCATGGTGCAGACGGAGCCCGCGATGCTTCCCCGGGCATTTTGAGTCCGGCCGTTCTCGACTCGCACCGTCTCACCCCACAATTCGAATTCACCGTCTCCGAGGCCTGTCGGCGCCACTGAGTCCGAGATCAGGGACACGTTTTCCGGCAGTTTGGCCCGGCAAGCCAACTTGACCATCTCGGGATGTACGTGAACACCGTCAGCAATGATGTCAAACGTCACCCTTTCTTTCGCAAGACCCCATCCGGCCGCGCCCATATCGCGGTGGTGCACGGGCGTCATGGCGTTAAAGAAGTGCGTCATGTGTCGGGCACCCGCTGCAAAGGCGGCATCCAGTCGATTGACCGATGCAGCCGTATGCCCGATCGAGACTACCCAGCCCTGACGAACGAGTTCCTCGACAAGTTCGATCCCGCCTTCGACCTCGGGAGCTAGCGTCATCATGTGGACTCCCGACTTGAGCCGCGGAAGCTCACCGACCTCGTTTCCGTGGAACGACTTGAAATACTCGGGCCGCAGGGCCCCACACATCTTTTTGTTCGCGAAAACGCCCTCGTAATGGACGCCGACGGCCTGGGCCACCGGTCTTCCCCGCTGTAAATCCATCAACCGGTCGATCTCGTCGATGACGCGCCGGTAATTTGCGTCAGAGTCCGGAACCAGCGTCGGCACCCACGATGTAACGCCGTGCTGCGCCAGGAATGCGGCCACCTTAAGAAGTCCTTCAGCATCCGAGGTGTTGACATCAACGCCGACCGCTCCGTGCGTGTGTAGGTCGACAAATCCCGGAAAGAGCATACAGCCGTCCAGGTTTACTGCCTCCAAACGTATGTTCGACGATGGTTCGTCAGATATCGAGTGGATAACACCATTCTCAATTTCGATGCATGACAACCCACCAAAGTACACGGATGCGCATTGGACATTAGCTAAGTTTAGACGATCCATTACTCAATTCTTTCACATTGCAGGAATCAATAAAAAATGCCCGCGACCGCAATACCTGCGAGTCGCGGGCTCTCTCACGAGTTTGAAGCCAACTAGAAGTTGAACTTAATACCAAGCTGGATCGTCCGCGGATCTCGTACGCCAGAGATCACACCAAATCCAGATGCCAGCCCGGTGGTCGAACTGAACGTTCGCGGTATTGAAGCAGTCGTGCCAAAGGTCGTGAAGTTCGTGATGTTGAATACGTTGAAGAACTCGCCCTTGAGCTGCAGCTTATACCTCTCCGACCAACGAATGTTCTTTGTCAACGTGACATCGAAACGCCGGGTCGGCGGTCCGTCGATGATGCCTCGGCCCGCGGTTCCGACAACCGCCGGAGCGCTGGTCGGGACCGGTGTCTGCTGAACACAGGCCGTGTTAAACCACATATCAAAGGTATGCGGGGCATTAACATTAGGATCGCAGGTAATGTTCGGCCGGGTGGAGACCTGTGTTCCGAACGCTCCGAGACCCGCGGGATCAAAAACCGATGCACCAAAAAGCGGAGTAAAGGGAATACCGGTCTGATAAGTACCTATCCCGGACACTTGCCACCCACCCAACACCTTTCCGGCAAAACCTTTCTGCGCCCGCATGAACGGGATCTCGTAAACGTAGTTCACCGTTAACACATGGCGCCGATCCAACTGTGCGCGACCGTATTCGGCCTGAACATTGTAGATCGTCTGTGCGGCCGACGACCGGTCCGTCTGGCTGTTGGTGAGGTTCTTGGACCAGGTATACGAAAGCTGCACTTGGGAATCACCCGTAAACCTCTGAGTCGCTTGCACTTGTAGGCTGTGATATGTGGAGTTGAATTCGGGCTTAACAAGAGCAATGTCGTGATATCCCCGATAAGGCCGGATCTGATCAAGGGCCGTGTTGAGCGATGCGTTGCTGGCGGTAAATGCCACCGGAACATTATTAGCGTCTCTGGCCTGACATGGTCCGGTCGTCGTCGAAGTTATCTGGCACGTCTGCGTCAGCGCAAACCCCGGCGGAAGGTTGTTGATCGATTGAATGCCTATCAAGTGAGTGCCCTTTGAGCCATAATAGCCCACCTGCGCGAAAGTGCGCTTTCCAAACACATGTTGGATGTCCAGCGACCAATGCTGCATATACGGGTTTAGATAGTTCAGGGGTACCCCGCGGATCAATCCCGGAACCGATGTCGCGACCGACTGGGCATTGGTTTGCCCCGCCGGCGTGGGATTGCTGAGGGTCCCGCCGGTAAAGGAAACGCTTTCCTGAAATACCGGATTGCTGGTTTGAAGTTCGACATTTCCGAGAAGGACCTGATCATGGTAGATGCCATATCCGGTCCGAATGATCGTACGTCCCTTGCCGCCGAGGTCCCAGGCGATGCCGATACGAGGCGCAAAATTATCTTTCGACGCTCGATAAACATACTTTCCATAAGGTGACACCGTTGGCGTACAGTTCGGTAAGGTGGATGTTTGCTGAGAGTTAACGATAAGTCCCGTACAAACATTGGTGTTTGCAGCGATCGTCCTAACGCTCGCGGATCCGTTAAACGTAACAGCCGGGGCCACCGACGCATTGTAGAGGGAGGGTACAAAATTGGTAAGAAGGCCGTTCTTATCCCAGGGGGGACCAAAGTATGAATATCTCAATCCAAGATACAAGGTAATGCTCCTCGCGATGCGGAATTCATCCTGGACATACGCCTCGTAATTGTTCTGCCTGAAATCGGCCGTAAGATTGTACTTGTTCTGAGAGAAGACGACGTTCTGGCCCATAAGGAAGTTTGCGAACTGCTGCTCAGTCGTCTGCAAACCTGTAGGGCAAGCGATTGCCGTGCTGGTTGCGTCGACACACACTGTTCCTCGAACTGGACTTGTCAGTAACGTATTTGAAAACGACGAGTACGTTCCGTTCGGGTTTCCTCCTAACTGGTCCTCGACCTTGTGGTACGCCGAGTAAAGCACTCCGAATTTCATCGTATGTTTGGGACTCGGGAGCCAGGTTACGTTAGCTGTGTAGTTGTCTTTTTGTGAATAGTTGTTCCAGTCTCCAAACCCCTGAATGTTACTGAGGGTCGTAAATCCGGTGTGATTGGGAACTCGGGAATCATATGCCCCGTAAGGAAGATTAAGAGGAATGGGAGAGTTCGCCCTCGCGAATAATCCGCCTGTCGTCGCAAAAATACCACCGAAGGAATGGTTGTAGCGCCCCTCGATTATTAGTTGAGGATTCACCACGTAGGTAGTCTGGAAGGTATGATTCCTGCCCGGGGCATTGGTGGACTCCGGACATAGACCCGGCACCGCGCACGTCGGGCTATTAACGCCATTCGGAGAGTAGGTTGGTACCTTCTCCTGTCCATACCGGTATGACGCTGTCCAGTTCCTCGTAAGACTGCTGTCTATCTTGATGACCTCCTGTTGGAAATCAAATTTCGCCGCATCGGGAAACGCGCTCAACGCGGTTCCGCCCGAATCAGGCAACGGCATTTTCGCATAGATGTACTGGAGATAAGCCGCCGATGTCGGATCCAATGCGGTGAGCGTCGAAATTGCAGTCCCAGCCGGCAGGATCTGGCTGCACGTCCGGACAGTGGTAGGAGTAGTTTGCAACGTTGCCCGCAAGCAGATCGGATTCGTAAATATCCCTTGTCTCATGCCGGCCGTCGGAACATTGCTCGGACCGATCAGTAGATATCGCCGGTCCTTTCTCTGCTCTTCGGAAAAGAAAAAGTACGTTTTGCGCAATCGTGCAAAGAAGGGATCGCCGGGATCATGCTCGCCAAAATTGAACATCCAAACCGGGCCGCCGATCGTAAATCCATAATTGTTGTAACGGAACGGAGTGCGCTTCGCCTTGCCGTTGGCATCAACGCCGCTCGCCTTGCTGCGGTTCAAGAGAAAATTGTTCGCGTTGAGTTTTTCATTTCGGACGAACTCGAAAAGGCTGCCGTGAAATTTGTCCGTACCACTCTTGGTGATCACGTTCACCTGACCTCCACCGCTTCGTCCGGATTCCGCCGGATACAAGGACCGAAGCACTTTGAATTCACCTATCGAATCGAGACTTGGCGAACCCTGGAGAGTAATATTCGCTCCACGGTCGGTGATATCGGCACCGTCTACGGTATAGGTATTTTGGCTTTGTCGAGCTCCGTTTACGGAGATCGCGATAATGTTAGGCGAACCGTCGGGACTGAAATTACCAACCGGCACCAGATCGGCCAAGTTGTTGGTAACACCGGGAGCAAGAGTGATGAACTGCACCCAGTTCCGGTTATTGATGGACAACTCCGAGATCTGAGTGTTGTTTATTGTCGTAGAAACCTGAGGAATGCTGGACTCGATCTCGACTGCACCGCCCTCGACAGTTACAACTTCGGAAATGTTGCCTGCCACAAGCTCCACATCAACGGGCCGCCTTTGTCCGACATCGACTTTGACGTCGTTCACAACATACTTCTTGAAATTCTTCGCTTCCACCGTAACGGTGTAGACGCTTACGGGTACATTAGGAATGGAAAAGGCGCCGTCCTCGTCCGTATTGACGACGCGAATCTGCCTGTTCCCCTGGCTCGGGATCGTAAGCGTGACAGTAGCTCCCGGAACCGAGGCACCGGCGCTATCTTTCACGGTCCCCACCACCGAACCCGTGTTGTCCTGACCGAAAACGATCAAATTAACGGCGACGATCAACGCGATACAGCCCAAAGCCATGCAAAATGATTTCTTGAACATATCTTCCCTTCCTATTTCAATTTTTCCGCTGAACCAGATAAGCCCAACCCATAAGATTTATTTACGTTTATGGATATTTGTTCAAATTCTCGTTATCGCACTGGATACGAGGAATCGGCCCAAATCGGCTAAACGCAATAAATTTCAAGCGTTGTTACAAATCTGAAAAATTCTGAATCGTTTATAACCAAAAACTGGGAACTTGTAAAGCAAATCCAGTGCCCGACGCCGCGCAAATGCCGCATTTTTCGAGTTAACCGCTTTCCCCCGTTCAGCAAGTAAAAAACCCGCAACGCATTCTAGATTCGTTGCGGGTTTAGAACTCATAAAGGTCCGAACGGTAACTAGAAATTCAATTTGCCCGAGATCTGGATGCGACGTGCGTTATTGGTGACCGAGTCGTTGATCCTGCCAAAGATAGACGAAGTGATCACGGCGGTCGGGTTGTCGAACGCAGGGTTGTTAAACAGATTCCTCGCGTCCACCCTAAGATCGAAGTTCCACCTCTCGGTCAACCTGAATTTCCGCAACAGTGATGCGTCGAGCTGAGCGTAGGTCGGGGCGAGAAAGTAGTTTCGACCTACATTGCCGATCGTTCCCGCTGCCGGTACGCTAAACAACGACCTTGCGGCGGTGTCAAACCAGAAGTTCTTGCCGCTCTCAAGCACGAGTTTACCCAAATTGCGACTGCAACCGTTGCAGTTAGCCGTGGACTGGACCACGTTGCTCAGCGTATTCGATCCCGAATACACGGTGAACGGACGTCCCGACTGCCAGATCGCCGTGCCCGAGAGCTGCCATCCGCCAATTATGTAATCTCCCACCCTATTGTTCGAACGTACCCATTTGTCTCGACCGAACGGCAGTTCCCAAACAAAAGTGCTCTGGAAGACATGACGGCGGTCGAAATCGGAATAGGTGTAGTTGAGTTTGCGGTCCTTGATGTCAAAAGGCGTGCTGCTGGCCGACTGGACCGATCCCGTGGAAACGGTACTCAGCGAGGGGTCCCATGAGCGGTTGTCGAGCGATTTTGACAGCGTATAAGCCGCCTGGAACGATAGTCCGGCCGACATTCGCCGCTTGAAGATAAATTCAGCCGCCTGATAGTTAGAATAGTCGTTGCTGTCAAAGACGTTGAAGCCACCCGCATACTGAGGGAACGGCATAAAGAAGAACGGACTGAACCCGTTAGCCGTGAGCGAGGTCGTGCCGCTTCTCTGCGCCAATGTCTGGGCGACGGAGGCGACGTTATTGGTTGAGAGTTGGGTCGAGAACGTCGAACGGAAAGACGCCAGCGTTCCCGGAGCTCCGCTTGTACCTACAAGCAGCGGTATCAGGCAAACGGTTGTCTGGGTCGAATCCTGTGCGAGTTTGAAAGCATCGAGGAAACTCTGTCCCGGACATCGCGGATCGACCGCCCCGAGGTTCACCTGGTTGACGTTGTAGCCGCCCTGCAGGTGTACGGCGTGTTTTCGGATGTAGTTGAATTCAAAAACGTTTGACTTCATGAGCTCTCGTTGAAAGCTCAGCGAGAACGAGTGCACCTGCGGGAATTTGAGATCGGGATCCACCACGTTGAGTGAATTTGAACTCAGAGCCGGCGGCGTTCTGAGAGCCGTCGGGGTTTGAGTCGGCACGAGCCCGGCTATGACCGGCGCGAGGTCACGGTAAAGGCCACCTCCCTGACCAAACGCAGAATTTAACGAACTCGTGTTATTTCCCGGAGTGCCCTGGAAAATATTCGAGCCAAACAGGAAGGTCGCTATCCTATCCGATGAGATCCTATAGTTTCCGCGGATCGAAGTCTTTCCGTTCTTAAAAGGATCCCAGGCGAAACCAACTGACGGAAGGAACTTGCTGTAGTCGCTTTTGAAAAGCTGTCCGGGGACCCACGTCAGGGAATTGGACGGCGCGGCCCCTATCTTTACCGGTTGATTCGGAACCAGTATCTGGCGTCCGACGGTCCTGGGCGTCAATTTGATCTCCCAGCGTAAACCCAGATCCAGGACAAAATTAGGACGCACTCGCCAATTGTCCTGTGCGTAAAAATCGAACTCGCGGTAGTGGTGTTCGTTGAGCCAACGCGAACCAGCCGGGAGAAAGTTGTTTGGGTTATTCCGGTCCAGAACAAATGCCGCCGAAACATTCCCTATCCTGCCGAGGAGGTCGGCGAGCGTATTCTGAAGCCGCGTAAGATCCGCCGAGATAATACCCGTAGGGTTGGTGGTCGAGTTAAATACCAACGGCAGATTGTACCCGGTGAACCCCGACGTCGCCGCGGTCGAGCTAAAAGTGACGATCGGTTCGATCGCTGACCCCGCAACAGATGACCGATCATCGATCGCCTTGCCGAACCGAAGATTTGTTCCCGCCTTGATAGTGTGGGGCGAGGCGTCGAATGTCATGTTATCGACAAACTGGGTGGTCCTGAACGAGCGGGCGTTATAGGAAAAATTGGTCTTCGGCGTAGTTGCGTTGAGAAAACCGAACGGCCATTTCGGGTCGGGCACCGGCGTCGCAAACTTAAATCCATATCTGCTGTCGCCGTAAATGAATTCGTTCGTAAAGCGCGCGCTCGGCGACCAACGCCAGTTTGCCGCGATATTCCGAGGTGTTCTGAACGTATCCACAAGGTTTCCCGAGTCGGGAAAGACCGGGCGGCCTCCGTTTGCCGAATCACCAAAGCTGTTTTGATCGCCCCTGGCGTATCTCACATAGAATGCGTTCTTCGGGTTAAATGTGTAATCGATCTTGGTGACAAAATCGTACTGCTTCTCATGCTGCGGCGAACCCCAACTGTATCCGGCAGTATTCAAACCGTCACCAACCGTGAAGTTGTTGGGAAGCGGCATCGCGTTCAGAAATCCCTGAAGCGTGGAGTCAATCGACACCGGCGACGAAGTGGCCGCGTTATATGAGGCGATACATGGAGCATTGGTTGGCGGGGCACCGGTACACGCCGGAACGACCGGGTTTCCCGAACCGTCAACCGCGGGAGTCGACGTCCCCGCAGGGGCATTGGCCCTGCCCGCAACATACCTGTAGAGGCCGGTTCTCGCAGCGGACGTATAGACCGTTCTCGTCACGACCGCCGTATCGTAAGCACGGAGCAACTGGACATTGGTGAAAAAGAAAAGCTTGTTCTTTACGATCGGCCCGCCCAGGCTGCCGCCGAAAATATGCTGGACAAACTGATCCTTAGCCAAGTTATTGATCGTATTTGTGTAGCTCTTGGCATTGAAATCAGGCGTCATATAGTACTCGAACAAATTACCGTGAAACTGGTTCGTACCTGACCGGGTCACAAACGTGACCTGAGCACCGCTGCTTCGGCCAAGCTCAGCGGTAAAATTCGACGTAACGATCTGAAACTCCTGAACCGAATCCGGATTCGGCCTCAGCGGTGTAAAGTTGGAGCCTCCGGCGGTCGATTCGTTGATGTCGATACCATCAAGCGTGAAGTTAAAAGCACGGTCTCGCGAACCGTGGACGTTAACAGCTCCGCCGGTGTTGCCGCCGAATACGACGCCCGGCTGGAAGTTCAATAGATCAAGCGGGTTTCTCCCCCGAAGGCCGACGATCGGCAGACTCTCCAAAGTTCGCTGCTCCACTGTCGTCCCGACGTTCCCCGACGTACTGGTCTGCACTTGTTCAGCCGTCCCCGAAACGCTCACGGTCGCAGAAACGTCGCCCACTTCCAGCGTGACGTTCACCGTTGACGGTTGATTGACAAACGCTGTATTTCCGATCGACACGAACTTCTTAAATCCCTGTTTCTCGACGGTGATTTCATAAGTGCCCGCCTGGATAAGGTCAAATGTATAAACACCGATATCACTCGTTTGACCTTTGATCGGCGTGTCCGTGCCCTCGCGTCGTATCGACACAGTGGCTCCGGACACCGGAGCGCCCTGGCGGTCGACCACCAAGCCTGTGATCCTCGACGTAGTGCCCTGCCCGTAAGCTAGACTCGTCCAAACCAATGTCAGAGAAATAACTGCGAGAGAGTTGAGAAACCGTTTTTTGATCATTTTTACCTCCAAAGAGTTCGACAAGATGCGCAACCTATTGCAATCCATAAATTGGCCTTATGATTGCCGCCGCCTCTTCAAACAATAGTTATCGGACAGTCGACAGACGTTGCGCCCATTCGTTGTAGCGAAAACCCTCTATAAAGTTGAGATTTGAGTAGAAACTGAGTCCTTTATATCTGAAACTCGCCTACTTGTAAAGCAAAAAAGCTGCCCGACGTCGAGCGAACTCGCCATGTCTCGAGTTAACTGCCTTTTCGATATTATCGGGCGAATCACCACGCTTCATCATTTCCAGGATCTCTGTATTTACCAACAGACGCCCATATTGGTCCACTCGCCATTCCGAGGAATAGAGCTTTCTAAGCGCCGCCGCGACCTCAATACCGGTCTTAACCGAATTGAAACTGTCGCGATTTGTAACGATGATATTCACGCCCCCGCATTCCTCATCCTTGAACGTTGACGCGTTGGGCTTATAGCGAACGGGTACGAAACGCACGCCCGCAAGGTTTCTCTCATTGAGATATTTCGCCAGCTTGCGACCGTCGATCCACGGGGCACCGATGACTTCAAAAGGGGTGTTCGTCCCGCGGCCGACCGACACGTTGGTCGTCTCGAGCAGTCCGATGCCGGGGTAGAGCGTGGCTTCGGTAAGCGAACGCATATTCGGGCTCGGGTTGATCCATGTTTGTCCAGTCTCATCGAACCACATCGAACGCGTCCAGCCATCCATCTTTATAACGCGAAGGTCTGCGCCGATCTTACGCTCGGCGTTCATCATCATGCCGAGTTCGCCGATCGTCAGGCCGTAGCGGACAGGCGTCGTATGTGCCGCGATGAAAGAGAGTTTGTCCTCGTCGGCCAGCGGGCCTTCGACCGAGACGCCGTCGAGAGGGTTCGGGCGGTCAAGTACAAAAACCGGCTTGCCGGCTCTTGCTGCTTCTTCCAACACATTTCGCAACGTTGCAGTATATGTATAGAACCTCGTTCCGATGTCCTGTATGTCGTAGACGATCGCATCGAGGTCCTTCAATTGCTCCGGTTTCGGCCGCCGCGTCTCGCCGTAGAGCGAATAGATCGGCAATCCGGTCTTTTCATCAACGCTGTCGTTCACCTTCTCGTCCGCCATTCCGCGAATGCCGTGTTCCGGTGAGAAGAGCGCAACAAGCTTTACGTTGGGAGCTTCCTTTAGCACGTCGATCGTCGGCTTTCCGTCGAGATCGCGTCCGGTCTGGTTTGTCACGAGACCGATCTTCATCCCATCAAGCTGTTTGAACTTGTCCCGTTCAAGAATGTCGATGCCGTTCAGAACTGGAACGCGGACACTCTTGTCCGCAACGGCCGACGCTTCGTCGGGCGTAGCCGGTTTCGCCGGAGGCACCGGCGATGCGGACAAGAGTGTCCGCGTTCCAGCCAGAAACTTCGGGATCTGTGCCGCGACCTGTGATTGATAGGTACTCTCCGCCAACCGATAAGCCTCGATCGGCGTGTCCTCGACGGCGGATGCAACGACGGTCGCGACCTTCGCCCGAAGCGGAGTCACATCGCCTTTGCCATCCGGGTGAACTCGATTCGAAAGAAAAACGATAAACGTCTGCGAGACCCGATCGATCCATATCCCTGTGCCCGTGAAACCCGTATGACCGAACGAACCGAGCGGAAACAACTCACCGCGATTCGCCGAGAACGAAGTGTTCATGTCCCAACCAAG
>JBGAVC010000073.1:0-19722 GCA_044228265.1 Pyrinomonadaceae bacterium | reverse complement strand
TCGTGCTCTTTCGAATTACGATTCCTTCGGTTATGACACAATTAAACGAAAAGGGTCAGAAAAAGTGCATCGATGGTGGATGTATCGAATTTGTTGGCGGCGGCATGACTCTTGACATTGATTTGAGCGCGTATGCGTTTCATCCAACGTTTGAGCGACAGTATCCGGGTTACGTAGAGGAATCAACCGTTGTCGATAAAGTGCCAGCTAAGTTCTGGTCCTTTGAAGAGAACGGAGCACTAATTTCTGGTGCGAATTATTGGACAAAAAACGGAAAGCAGATCGGGATGGGGATCTACCTCAAATCGGGCTCGATAGATACGAGAGAAATCGCGAAAAAGATCTTTGCGTCAGTCAAGTTCGCCACTCAGTGAAATTCTTCGTACGTCTCACACGTACTTGTTGTCGCTCGTAGTTAGCTCGACGAACGAACGTTCATAGGTCTCTGTCTTCAGGTCTACATCGAAGCACTGTTCTCGACGCCGGCAACCGAACGCCTCAAAAGCCCGACCGCGAAAACCGGCACCCACACCATCTGCGCAACGATGCCGATGCGTTCCCAGACGCCGATCAGCGGGGTCGGGCCGTTGGTGGCTATGTTTGGGGCTTCGAGGCTGGTCAGGACGCCAAAGGCGATCATGGCGGCGATCGTGAGTACCGAGTAGATGCGAAATCCGCGGCCGAAGGCGGCTGAGCCGAAGGCGATCTGCAGCATCATCAGTGGGACGACGACGGCGGTCCAGGCGATGTGGAGGGTGTCGGTTAGCGTGAATTCGGCTCCGCGAAGGTGCATCGGCGGCCAGAATGCGCCGAAGACAACGCTGACGAGGCCGCAGACGGCCGAGATCCGCAACGCGCGGCTTTTGCCTGACGACATCCATACTCCGACCGCGAAGGCGATCGAGAGGAGCGTGTACGGCGCCATCATCACGTTCCACAGGATTCGCGTTGGAGCACCGATCGCGGACAGCTCGCTGACGGTCTGTGAAATAGACGAATAGCCGTCGAAATAGAAGGGGACAATTATATTCGACGCCGCGTGAACGACGGACGCCAGGATGCCGCAGACGAGCAAGGCTTTTCGCATTTCGAGCCTCTCGTCCAGTATGCACGCTGGTCAGGATCTGTCAGTGATGTGAGTCACTTGAGGAAAGGCACCGGAACGCACTCGCGGACAGTCCGCATTGTACTTTCCGATGCCCTTTGGCTAACTAGGCCGGTAACTATCTTCTTGCCCAGAGCGTGACATGCGATCGCCGTCCGCGCCTGATCGTTTGTGCTTCGTACCAGACGTCGACCTTATTGATAAATCGATCGGAACCATCGAGGTCGATGGCCCGTGTTTCGCCGCCGGCCGGGATCACGTTGCGAACCTCGATCTCCTGCGTCTTTCCGTTTTCGTATGTCACCCGCAGGCGATAGAACCGTACGGGTTTATCGATCACAGAGATCTTTAGCTTATTGAACTCACCTTTTCCTTTGCCCACGTGCCATGTATCCTGCTCGCTGCGGTCTTTGACCTCACGGTTCCCGAGGTCGACCCACTGCGCCGATGCGGTGCCCGCGCCGACTGCAAACACAAACAAAACGGCAGTCAAAATAAAAAGTCGCCTAACCATTTTTATCCTCCTAAGCGTTTTTTGTTGAATTACAGGGATGGGATATTTTGCTGCAAAAACGGGAGATTGTAAAGACAAAGGTAGTCTGTCTACAGCGATCCTCCGCGATTACATCTCGGTCCGGTGCGTACGCCGGCGAGCAGTTTCTAGATCTGCTCACCTACCAACCATAGACGCAACATTGACTATTGCGTGGAAAAAGAACATCATTAAGATGAATCGAGCCTCGCTATCTCTTTTTTCAGTTTACCCGAATTCGTCGGACCAATCCTGATTCACACGCCAAACGAAGTCACAGGCCAGAAGATAACTGGCTGAAGACAGGCAGTCACCATTCGTGTTGAGACACGGCTAGCGGCTTCGGAATGAGGAGTTAATATGTCCGAAAGAAAGAATCTGATCGATACCATCGCAGGTATCGATATGTTCTCGACGTTTACGAGGGTGATGAAAACCTCGAACGCGAATGAAATATTGAGCGGAGAAGGCCAATTCACGGTCTTTGTCCCGACAAACGACGCATTCGGCAAACTGCCAGATGCACAGATGAACGCATTACTGAGCGAAAACGGCCAGGGTCGGCTAAAGAGCCTGCTCTCGTACCACATCGTGCCGGCCAAGCTGACGGCGGATAAGTTGGGCCGTGAGGGAAAGTTCAAGACCATTTCCGGCCAGGATATCAATTTCACTGACCGCGGCGGTCTAAAGGTGAACAGCTCGGGGCTGCAGGCACGCAACATTGAAGCGACCAACGGCATCATCCACGGCCTTGACACGGTCTTGACGCCGCCAGCGATCACTGAGACAGCGACCGCGGCCGCTTCCGTCAGCGCTTCGGCGGCGAGTACGCTCCCGAAATCGCAGGCAGAAACCACAGTTCCCGCCGAAAAGGCGACGTCACACTTAAGCTAACTATCGGTACTCCCGCAGGGGATGATCGGTATCCCACAGGGGAAAAAGGAAAATCAAAATGTCAACAAAACTATACGTAGGAAATCTATCCTTCGACACAACAACGCAGGACCTCAAGACGATGTTCGGCGAGTCAGGCACTGTAGAGTCAGTCAACATCATCGAAGACCGAGACACAGGCCGCTCACGCGGATTCGGCTTCGTCGAGATGTCGACCGCCGCAGAAGCCAAGGCCGCGATCTCGTCGTTTGACGGCAAAGAGATCGAGGGCCGGAACCTGAAGGTCAACGAAGCCAAGCCCCGCGAGGATCGCGGCAGTAACACGCGTTACTAACTAAAGCATCGGACATCGCTCGCAGTTTGAGCTTTGCCGGTCCGCCCCCGACCGAGCGATCGGCCGGGGGCATTTTTGCGCTCAGCCTTCGCGGATCTTGTTCTGCCAGACCAAAACGGCCATGTAGAGGCCGGCTACTACGTCGTAGGACGAACAGAATGCAGGCCAAAATGCCGGGACGCCTGGATCGTCGATCAGGTTCGGGTGAAAGATATCGTATATTCCGTGTCCTACCAGCCCGATAACGACGAGCCAGAGCGACGTTTTGAATCCAACAACCGCGAGTGCCGCAAAAACTACGCCTCCGGCTGTTTCCATGATCAAGGCCTGTGAGGAACCGCCCATTACAGCGAAGAGATCATAAAGAAACGCGATAACCAGCAGGATCGCGGGATAGAGCGAGCGGTCGCGATCCATCTTCAGAAGCGTGAGTGAGAGCCCCACGATTAAGGCCAGGACACTGCCGATCACATACGCCATCAGTCTTCCTCCAATATATTTGCGCTGTCCTCATCGGCGGCCTGCGGGATCAGTACCAGGCGCACGAACTGGTACATCGCTCCAAGAAGCAGGGCAACGATCGCGCCGAAATAGGGCCAGAAAACGCCAAGCATCGCCGTGTTGAATATTTGCAAAGCGCACACGCCCAAAAGCAGCGAAAGGAGCGCATATGCGACCACGTTGCCGCCGCCGGCCGCTCTTAATTGTCCCGGATCGAACCTGATGAGCCCCAGGATGATCGACGCCGCATAGGGCATCAAACAAATGGCGGCAAATCCGCTTGACCACCGCCAGGTCGCCCCGGCAGGCGCGACCGTCAGGGATAACAGGCCGACAAGGCTGAACGAGAGCGGCAGTATCGAGTTGAGCAGCAGCAAACGGAGCCAAAACCTCTCGACAACGCCCCATTTATGGACGGACTCGTTGCGGAACATCGCCACCACGCCTGCAAATCCGGCTATGGCCACGGAGATCTGTGCTGACGCGACCAGTGCTGTGCTCGGTTCCATAATTTCGCGATGATCACTTGGATCCCAAGATCTGTGACGATATGAATCCCCATACTATTACCGACAAGCCACCGATCTCGCCCGCCGTTAGCAGGTAGACATACCATGTCGTCGAAAAGTTCCGCTCGCGAAACAGGTTATCGGTCTTGTTCCTCATTCCGTGTGTAAAGTAACCGACGATGGTTATGCTCAAAAAAAAGAGCACTGACCCCGACGCGGCGAGCTGAACATTTTCGGAATAAGGACTGTATTCCAGCAGCTTTGCGATGACGAGCATCGCGAAACTATACAGAAACGCGGCTCGATGGGCGATGTCTATGTAAGCGGGGGCACTATGATCGGCACTCGTCAGCATCCGCTGATGTTTTACGATCCCGATCAGCATCCCCACCAAGAGAAATAGCCCGGACGACAAGAGACTGATCTTGACGGCAGTATTCATATTATTGTCTCGACGATTTTGTCTTACCAAGATAAGCTGACTTACCGGTTTACACAAATGTCGTAAATAAGGTTAGTCCACGTAGTGTTCGTTAGCTTACCGTCGCCGGACCGATGCGCGTGTAAAAATGCTCCCTGAGTATCTCTCTCCCAACGAAATACCAAATATGGGGGAAAATATGAAAAAGACAATTTCGACAATGATCTTGATCAGCTCGCTAGCGATGTTTACGCCGTCAATGCCGCCTGTCACGGCCGATAGGCTATCGTCTGATACGATCGAACTCACCGAATTGGTAAGATGCCCGGCCGGAACGTTTCGCGTGCGGCGTAACACTCGTACTAAGAAGAAACTTGTTCATGCGTTGATCGCGGGCGGCATCGGTGCTGCGATCGGCGGCGGCGTCGGCGGAGGCCGTGGAGCGTTGGTCGGTTTAGGCTCGGGGACCGGCGGATATCTGGTTTACAGGTACGTTCAGGACCGCCGCGGCCGGTGCGTGCCGAGGTATGTGAGGGGTTAAACCCGATCAGTAGCTTTCTCCTCTACGTGTGCTAGAATGCCGTGTTTCAGGAGAAAGTGATCTTATGAAGTTCATATCAATTTCGAGGGGCATTGCCGTCGCGCTTTTGCTCCTCGTTTCGACCTTTTGCCTGACCGCTCAGGCAAAGCCCGCGGACCCGGTTTCGGGAAAATGGGAAGGGGTCGCCCGCAGCGATCAGATGGGCGAAATCTCCGTAGCATTTGAGCTCAAGAATGATGGCGGCAAACTCTCGGGCACGATCGAGTCGGCGCAGGGCTCGTTTCCGATCACGGGCGGCACTTACGCCGACGGCAAGATCGGCCTAAAATTTGACGCCGGGGGCAACGAAGGCGTGATCGATGCCACGCTCGCCGGTGACAAGATCTCGGGGAAATGGGAGCTGTCGGGACAGGGCGGCACGCTCGAACTTAAAAAAGTAGCCGCCAAACCTTCTACCGATGCTCCAAAAGCCGCGGCAGATCCCATTTCGGGCGAGTGGAGCGCGACGGCAGAGGCCCAGGGCATGACGCTCCCATTTACTCTCAAGCTGAAGCTCGACGGGGACAAGGTCTCGGGAACATCGGAGTCGCAATCGGGCGTCGCCTCGGTAAAAGGCACCTGGAAGGACGGGAAGCTGTCACTGAATCTCGACTCCCAACAAGGCTCGATCCTCTTGAACGCCGTATTAAGGGACGGCAAGCTCGTCGGCGATTACGATTTTTCAGGTCAGATGTCGGGTAAGTGGGAAGCCTCGAAAAAGTAGATCCCACGCCGTTTAGCCCGCCAAGGCCTGTTACGTATTCCGTTTCTTTTTCGCCAGAGCGGTGTCGGCGGGCAAGTGGGAGCTTGCCCTGACAGATTACCTATTTCTTAGGTTCCAGAATGATCTCGGTCGCCAGCCGGTCGGCGATGATCTCACGGATCTCCGAACGGTCCTTGTATCCCTGCATTTGCTGCATGTCGCTTCCGCTGACCGTCTGTGAGAGTGCATCGGCCTTGTCCTGATTTGCTTCCATCGTCGCGAGGTCCTTGTACTCGGTCATCAACATCAGGTTAAAGTCCGTCGGCGAATGGCCCTCGGTAGCCAGCACCTTATACGAGAGGATGAAGCCTGCTTTTTTCATGGCCTCCTGTTCCTTCTTCCATTGACCGGCAAGATAGTTCATGTATGCCGTATCCATTCCCGGTTTGATCCTTATATAGTTGACGCTCCAGGTCGAGCCGTTGTGATAGGGGCGATTTACCATTTGTGCTCCCACCGTTGCACCGAAGACGATCGCGACAACGAACAAGATACTGATGATCAAGGTTCTCATTTTCATTTTTGTAGGTTTCCTTGCCCGCTTTTCGGGGGCATGTTGAGCTCTCTTCGCTGGCAGCTTGTAGAAATAGCCGCACTCGAATCGAGTTTTGTGAACCGCCGCTACAGGTCTATTCCCGAGAAATAGCTCTCTACCGGGAATATCTGTACCTCAGATAAGTGGAGTGGGCTGATGTTACCAGCATTCAGGGCTGGTTGCCAATCAGGGAGGCCGAATTTTTTTGCCTTGGCCGCAATGTGAGCAAGCGACGCCATCGTCCTCGCGTGGCCAATCCAAATCGCGAGCGAACGTGGGCGTCACCACTTCCGCCGTCGTTTGACTCGGGCCGACCTCGGAGCGTATGCTCTCAAAAAAATAGAAAACGGGGGATGAAGCGATGAGACATCTGATGGCTGCAGGTCTGGTAGTATTTGCCGTTGTTTTTGCCGCGGCAGGGCCGATCGCATGTGAGGTAAATGCCGGTCCGACCGTCGGTTCGCCTGTCGTTGAGGACGATCTTTCGGGAACCTGGACCGGAAGCGCGGAGGCGAACGGGCATTGGGACTATGTGATGGTGCTCAAAAAAGCGGCCGCCGACAAATTTACCGGCTCGATAGTTTGGACGTACAACGGAAAGAAACTGGATCCTGCCGACGATATCACCGTCGAGATCGTCGGAGCCGGTAAACTAACATTCAACTGGAAAGGCCGCGACACAGCCGACGGGACGTTTACCAAGAATAAGATGACGGTCAATGCACCGTTCGGTGTGCTGAACTTCACACGGAAGCCGTGAGATTTTCGTGGGTTAAGACCCGCGGTTAAATTCACAAGGTCGTTACGCGGCGAAGGGCTTCGTTGTCCACGCTGAGAAGCTTGCGCGCTTTGGCCACCTGCACTGCGTCTTGGCCCGGATGACTCGTAGCCCCAAGGTCCATTATTGCTGAAACCTTTCCGCTCGGGTTTTCGTCTTCCATTAAAGAGCAAAACATTAGATCCACAGTTCCCGCAAATATCAGGATAGTTGCCGATGCAAATCATAGTTAAGAATTTATTCGTACGTGTGTTGCTTGTCGCATTATTGAGCGTCAGCTTGGGCGCTTACCTGTCTGGTCAGACGACAGCCGATGTCGATGCGGTCGTTCAAAAGCTGATCGACGCCAAAAAGATCCCGGCCGCGGGCGTCGCCGTTGTGCGGGACGGCAAGGTGCTGCTTGCGAAGGGCTACGGATCGGCTGATATCGAGGCTGGGACGGCGGCAAACGAAAACACTGCATTCCAGATCGCGTCGGTGACAAAGCAATTTACGGCCGCCGCCATAATGCTGCTCGTCGAGGACGGTAAACTTAAGCTTGATGACACGCTCGGCACTTTTGTGTCGGACGTCCCGGCAAAATGGAGCGGTGTTACGATCCGTCAGCTGCTCAACCAGGTCTCAGGGATCCCGAATTACACCGAAGGCGGCAAACTCGTCAACGACAAGGTATATGCAAAGTCCGAGATCCTCGGGCTTGTAAAAGAGGTGCCGCCCGCCTTTGAGCCTGGAACGAAGTGGGCCTATAGCAATACGAATTACTTCCTACTCGGAATGGTGATCGAAAAGGTCTCCGGCAAACCATATCCCGAATATATGCGCGACCGGATCTTTAAGCCGCTGTTGATGTCGTCGACAGTCGTAAATACAAGCGGGCTCAAGATCAAAAATGCGGCAACGGCTTACCAGTTCACAACCGGCGCGTGGCAAAGATCAAACCTCGACGACCCTTCCCAGCCGTTTGCCGCCGGCGCGATCGTTTCGACTGCGGCTGACATGGCAAAATGGGCCACCGCAGTGAGCGAAGGCAGACTTCTAAAGAAAACGTCGTGGGACGAGGCATTTGCGTCAGGCAAACTCCCTGACGGCAAGCCGACGAACTACGGCTTCGGCTGGCAAATTGGCAAAATGGGCGACACAGGATTCTTCGCCCACAGCGGCGGGATTCGCGGCTTCAGCTCGTTCCATGTCCGATTTCCGGCAGAAAATCTGAGCGTTGTCGTTCTTGTGAATACGACGAGCGGCATACCGCAGCAGCTCGGGTTCGACATTGCAGGGCTTTACCTGCCAAAGGTAGCAGCCGCGATCGCGGCCCAGAATGCCGCGAAGAACGTTCCCGCGATAGCGGATGCCGACCCCGAGACGACCAAATTCCTGCGCAGCGTTTTTGAAGGAATGATGCGAGGCGAAGGCGACCCGGCACTGTTCTCCGCTGACATGCAAAAGGTGATGTTCCCGGACAATATCAAACAGCTCAAGGGGCCGCTCGGCAGGGAAGTCATCAAATCGTTCGAGCTATTGACGGCCGAGAACGCCGACGGAACCAAACGCCGGATCTACCGCGTCACGTTCGAAAGCGGCCTGAAAGCCCGCATCAATTTCACCCTCGACGCCCAGGGCAAGATCTCCGGCGCCAATGTAAGGCCGGAATAGCGGTTTCGCCGCCAGGCTTTGGGGCTTGCCGTATCGAGTTGCTTCCTGGTGGCTCATCTGGTTCTCCGGAGGCGGCTGTGCCGCTGACATTCCGGCCGGAGACGCCTGGCCGTACCGAATCGCGGCGAGCCGCAGGCGGCCTATTGCCGGCAGACCTCCCCTTCGAAAATTTTCTTTGACCAAAACTAAGCCGGGAACAGCTTAGGCTTGTCGCCTTTGGGACGAGAAGCTCCGCTCCTTCAAAAGGGGAGGAGCGTTTTATTTTAGTATTCCGTCGTGCATTCGCCGGGTGCGTATGTGTGTCAGCGCACAGATATGCATGAAATAAGAAGTTAGTATTTCATAAAGGCCGATAAGACAAGATCAGGGGCAGGAGGTAACGTATGGTTGACACCAAATTAGCTCAAGACGAATCACGGAGAGCGTCGGATTACGAGGCGATCAAGTCAGACGTCAAAGCCGAGATCGGCGGCGAGATAGCTGCCGAAGTTCAACATCCGACGCCGGCAGCCGATCAACATATTGAAAACGTCGCCGGCAGTATGCGGCAAAAAGCAGTTGACGAGGTTATTGAGACTCAGGGAGAGGTCGAGCGCGGACGGTTTATAGCGAGAATTTCGCAGATCGTCGATTACATTTTTTATCTAATTTACGGACTTCTGGCGATCCGCTTGATGTTAGCGCTGTTCGCAGCTAACAACAGCGCAGGCTTTGTCCAGCTGATAAAGAACATAACTGACCCAATTTACGCCCCATTTAAGGGGATCGTTCCCAGTCCGTCGGTTGAGGGTGGTTTTACGCTGGCACTGCCGATAATTGTTGCCATTGTTGTTTATATTTTGGTCCACCTGGCAATTAACGGGTTGCTGAGAATCTTTGTCCATCGGAAAACCACCGTTTAGGTCGACGGGAGGCACAAAGATAAAAGGTCAAAGAATTTAATTGCCTTCATGATCGAAGGCAAAGAGGAGAAAAATATGATTTCTTTACTTATCTGGTTAGTTCTCGGGTTCTTAGCCGGCTATCTGGCAAAAATGATCCTGCCGGGCCGTGATGGCGGCGGCCTGATCTTGACGACGGTCCTCGGAATCCTCGGAGCGGTCGTCGGCGGATTTATGGGCAAATATTTCTTCGGGTATCCGATGATCAGTTCGTTCGATAATATCGGCAACAACTTACCGAGTTTTATCTCGTCGATCATCGGTGCGATCGTCGTTTTGGCGATCCATCGGCTGGCCACCGGCCGCGGGTTGCGCCGATAGCCGACGACGGAAAGATCGACCGAGACGTAAGATCGCGGACCCGGGCGCCGGGAAGGGTCTGAGGCCTTACTTGCCGGGCGTCTTGCTGGCGGTGCAGGCGCTGAACACCACTTCAACGGCGAAGGGAGCGCCGTTGTAGGTGCCTTTTATTGCCAGATTCTTGGGCAATTTCAAGTCAGAGACATCCTGGTAGTCGAGCACAACATTAAGCTCCGTCTTGTCCTTGCCGCCGGTGCCAACATATTTGGCATCATAGGCGTTCATCAGCAGGCCCTTGCCGGATGCGGTAAAGCGCGGCGAAATAAGGCTGTCAAAATCCGCCGTCGTCGTATGGACAGAGGTGACGGAATAGTCCTTATTCATATTGACGGCTACGCTGGCCACATCTTCCACGTACTTGATGAGATATTCGCGGTCATTGCTTTCAAGGCTGATCGCGGTCCCGGGCAAGGGCAGAGGTTGGTCGATCACAAATAGCGACCAGGTTTGAAAGAAGCCGCCGGTCATCTGCTCCATGCCACTGTAAATTTGCTTGAGGCCCTCAGATACCTGGGCGTTTTCTGCCGGGATCTCATTGTGGGTGATCTTAGCAGAGCCATTTCTGTCCACCGTCACGATAAACCGCAACTGGTTAAGCTTCGCGACGGCCGGGTCGAGGGCCTTGGGATCGGTGACGCCCGAGGTTTTGAGCAGAGCGGTCCAGTTGGGATCGATAGAGCAGGTGAATTGCGTCATGCCTTCGGCTCGGAGGCTGTAGAAGGCAGCTCGGGCTTTTCTGAGTAATTCGGCATTCTCGGGCTTTTGCTGAGCAGTCCCCTGCCCCAGAACAGCGTAAGTGGCCGCCAGCAGAATCATACTTACGGCCCATAACGAAGATCTCATGAAGTTGTCCACCTCTCTGGTCATCTTATCTTAGATCGCCCACTTTTGGCACCGTCCAATATTTGATCCCATGACAACTTCCACTGCCGGACGGAACTTGCGGGAAGTTCCCATCGTTAAAGGGGACCTTATCTAATTCCGCCGATCTTTGTTTCACCGGATGGAATCGAACTTGTTCTTCAGCGTGGATGCAAGATCGCCTCTCGTGTCGCGGACCAGCTTCGGATCGCTGCAGTAGCTGGTGTTCGATCCGATATATTGCTCATAGCCCGATGTTTTGATCGTTACAAAGGGCGTCCACTCGGCCTTTCCATTTTCCTTCGCCGGCAAGAACGAGCCGCACAGCCTGTAGCTCACGTCTTTGCCTTTCGTCAAATGGAAAAGGCGAACGTTGCGGAATCGGACAGGCCGCGGCGGCTGATGATCATGAAAGTCCTGTGCAGCCGAGGTCAGCAGATATTCCTTGACCGTGTCGACATCGGTCGGCTGGGGTGTGGGCGTTGGAACGGCCCAATCTTGGGTAGCGGCGCGATTGCCACCTGAAGCAAAGCCGATCGCCACAAATGCCAAAAACACGATGATGAGTAGGGATTTTTTCATGACATCAAACAAATAGGCCGCGAGGATAGATAATGTTAGCCCGGCTCGCGGCACACGGGGGTCTTTCTCAAGCCAATTTCCTTACTTGACCGCCGCGCAGTCGATGAGCTGGACGTCGCGAATGCCGCCGAGATACGGTTCGCCGTAGGTGCCGGCACCAGAGTAAGACTCGCGCATGTACAGAGCCCCGAGCGAACATGAGTTGTCTTTGGGATCGCTGTAAATGATGTAAATATACGGGCTTACCATTCGGTATTCCGGTATCCCGAGATCGTTCTTTTGGATCACCCAGAGCGGTCCCGTGTACGGATATATCGCGTGCTTGATATAGGTCAAATTCCACTTGCCGATAAAGCCCTTTATCATCGGGACGAGCCGCGCCGGAGCCAGCTTTGGTTCGGGCGGAGTCGCGGCTTTTGTCCACCAGGCCGGCATCGCGTGGAGCATGTCCTGCTTATTTTTAGCGTTTTCCGCGGTTTCGTAGGCCTTTTTCGAATTCGCGACCAGCGTCTGCCCGTCTGAGCCGCTGAATTGGAGAGTGAATTTTGCCGTAACGGTCGGAAACTTCTCATCTTCACCCGTCGCCTTGCCCCAATCGTCGTACGAATTGCCAAAAAGGGTGATGTCGATGGTATACGGCCCATTTTGCGGGAATTTACTTCTCGCACTGTCCACGTCGCGTGTCTCGAGGTAGATGCCGGCGGGGAACTTGTAGTAATCGAGATCGTCCTCCAGAGTTCCCATGATGGTCGTGATCTTCGCGGGATCGGGCAGCACGTCAAAGTTCCAGTAGGTCTTTTTAGCGTCTTCCTTGGTGATCAGAGTTGCCCTTTTCCCGTTGTGCCAATCATGTTCCCACCCTTCCTTGCCGGCCGGCAGGATCCTCAAGAAATAATAGATATAGTAGAACTTCGCGTCTCCGAAGTTCTTCAGCCCGAACGCGTCATAGACGGTCCTGCCGCCGAGATCGAGCTTGCCGTAGATATACTCCGAGGAAGCGAAGCTCGTTTTCGGATTGGAGCCGTCGGGATTGTTCGAAAAGGTTATCCTGGCTCCCGGGATCGGTTTTCCCCGCACCTCTTCGGCCGGGGTCGGCGACGAAGGATCGGAATTTCGGCTGGCCGTGTCCGAGCCGTTAGAGGTCGCGGGAGCCTCCTTTTTGGTGATCTTCGGCAATGTTATCTTCGGGAACTGTCCTGCTGCGGATTGGACGAAAAACGATACGATGACAAAGCCAGCGATCAGCGTTAATGACGATTTAGCCATACATTCCTCCTCGTAAGACTTGAAATTTGAGCGGCAAGGGGTCTGACAGTGATTTTGGCTTATTCTACAGCATTGAGGTGGATATGTGCGCTAAAAAGGTTCGTAAAGTAACGACCGAATCCACATTATGCAATAGGTAAATGAGAGGTCTGCACCTAAAATGACCTCACCATGAAAAACATAACAAACCGCCTTTCGTCGTTTCGATTTGCAATTCTGGTCGCCATTGCCGTCGTCACGGTATCGACATACTGGTACGATCGTGCGCCGGCGACGGCTCAGATCGTGCCGACCAAGATCGGCACTGTCGATACGGAAAAGATCCTGCTCACTTCAAATTTGGGAAAGGCCGCAATGGAGCAGGTCAAAAAGCTTCAGGAGAATAAGGAGGTACAGCTCCGCACGATGCAGCAGGAGATAAAAGACCTCCAGACGCGCGTTCAATCAGGCCGTGGGCCCGCGGACGGAGCGGCACAACTCACAGCGAAAACGAATGCCTTGCGCCGAGCTCAGGACGATGCGACACGCGAGATCAATGCGGCCCGAGACAAAATACTCGGCGATATCGACACCAAGGTAATGCCCGTCATAGACATCGTGGCAAAAGAGATGAAATATGCATTCATTTTTAGAAAGTTCGAGTCGGGATTGATCTACGCTGACGAATCGACGGATATAACGAACGTAATCATCGCCCGGATGAACAGTATGGCCCAATAGGTAGTGCAGCTATGAAAAGAACGATCACCTTGATCGCAACAGTGCTCTTGATCGCCGCAATGGTCTTGTTCGCGGTCGCCGTGCTTTAAGGGCCGCGGTGGGAGAGCCGTTACGAAGGGAGCATAGTGTGCGGGATCGGTACGCCGTAAGAGGATCGAGGCCGGCGCGGCGCGGCCCAGCGGTCTTGAGGCAGCACAGAAAGGGGCTTGCCACGCTCACGTTAGACGTATCGCGGCTGTCACCGTTTACGATCAAATAGGAGGAAAATACTATGATGTTGATAAGATCCGGAAAGGGTAATGATCCGACAAAGCTAGCGATAGCTTTCTTGCTTCTTTTGGCAGTGTTTAGTGTTAGTGCTGCGGCACAGACACCCGATTTCTCCGGAACCTGGACTTTAAATAGAACAACCAGCAAATTGAACGACCAGTTCAGCATGGCCCCCACGGTAATAAAGGTCGTGCAAACCGCCAATGGTCTCGATGTGGAAAGACATGCCAGCTTTTCGGGGAATGACTTTACCATCAACGATAAATTTACACTCGATGGTAAGGAATGTATAAATCCGGGCTGGGCGGATGACGAAAAAAAATCGACGGCAGTTTGGTCCGGTGATAAAGCTTCGTTGATAATAACCACTAAAATTTCGCTGGGCGACAATGGTGAAATGACCATTATTGAGGTCTACCGGTTGAAAGATAAGCACCTTGTTATAGAAATAAAAGGGTCGTCTTTTTTTGGCGAAACAGCTGAAACACTGGTTTTCGATAGAAAGTAAGACGTTTGAGCGTCCGATCACAGGCACCGGTGATCGCTTAGCGTCTTTTGCCCGTCCAGGGGCCCGAGCGCGAATTGTCCATGTGCTGCGATTCGCCGGTAAAGCCGCTTCCGTCAAAAGCAATGATGCAAGAATGAGAACAGCTTATGAAGAAGATCATCTTTATCATCGCAGCGTTTCTTTTGTTTACCTCAGCGGCCTTTGCAAGCGGTATCACCGTCCGGGAGCTGCACGACAGGCTGGCCAAGGGCGAAGAGATCTTCCTGATCAACTTTTCGGACGATGGACAGCGTGAGGCTGAAAAATTCGACCTTGGCGGAAGGCTGATCGACCCAGGTGCTTTCCGGAATGGGGACGCCGGGCTGGAAGACCACAAGAATGACGAGATCGTCGTTTATGACCACACCGGCCGGCAAAGCGGAACGGTAGCTAGTGGGATAATGGTCGTCCGAGGGTTCACTAATGTTCGATCTCTTATCGGCGGCCTGGTCGCATGGATCGAAGCCTATGGAAGGACAATGCCGACTCCGAGCCCAAAAGCCGCGTCCCCGACAGTGCAAACGCCGACGAACGTCGCGGCGGCTGTGCAGGAAAAGCTATTGTTCAAGTCCGGGGCCGCGGATCTGGTCGAAGAAGCCACCGGCTGGCTCGGCGACCTGCTCGATGACGAAGACATCACCACGGCGATAACCGAAAAATGGTCTGCCCGCAAAGACCTCATTGGCAAGACCCGCACACAGATACTGGCGCTACTGCTCGCCGACGCCAAAAGCCTCATCACGGATAAAGCCGCCCTCGACGCCTTCGTCAAAGGCTGGAACGAGAAAACTTCCCCTTAGACCTTAACGAGGTGGTTCCGTGGCCTTTTAGCGCTACGATCCGAGGACCGGAGACGCCTATGAAAAAAACCATCATCTTGATCGCTGCAATGCTTTTGTTCGCAGTTAGCGCGTCTTCGCAGATCGAGGGCCGTGTGACTGACGCTAAGGGCAACGGAGTGCCAAATATCACGGTCACGGCGACAGGAGCGGACGGAGTGGTTGCTGCGACCGTCACGACCGATGAGGATGGGAATTACTCGTTTGAGGAATTGGCTCCGGGCAAATACAAGATCGCCACAAAGGGCTCCGCCGGTTTTCAACCGTACACTCGCGAGAACGTCAACGTTGCCGAGGATGAGACGACGACGCTCGACATCCGGTTAAAGTCGGCCGCGCCGGCACCGGCACCAACTGCACAGCCACCCGTTAAATCCGGCAGCACATCGATCGATCTGGCAAAAGCCACTCTGGCGGCGCACGGCGGAGATAAACTTATAAGCATTCGGACAATAGTGTTGCGAGGAACGGCAGATCTGTCCGCCGGGGCTTCGACGCAGACCATTACCGCCACGTTTGCTATCGTCCTTTCCGGCGGCAAATACCTTTTCGAAATCCAATCGCCCATTTTCAATTACAAGCAGACGTACGACGGACAGCAAAGCTATTCGTCAATAGCCGGATTCGGTCTGCCGCTTGATAAAATGGGCTTGAAAATGCTGGTGAAGATCAACGAAAAAGGTTATACGGCTTCGGCCTTGCCGGAAAAGTTTAAAAATAAAAAAGGGTTTCGCATCACTTCACCCGAAGGTTCCTATACGGACTTTATCGTTGACGAAAAAACGAATCTCGTAAAAGAATTTGAGTCGAGTTATGACGTTAACGGCAATACTTTGACGACCACGGTGGCGATCGATAAATATCGCGAGGTGGAGGGCGTTTTCATCTACGAAAGGTTTACGCAGCGAATGGAAATGCCGCAAGGGACGGCTTACGTGAGTTTTATGGCGAAAGAGATCCTGGTAAACCCTGAGATCGGCGATTATATATTCGCGATTCCGAAATGAAAATTGTGAATAACGAAAAACTATAGGTGAGACGTGTAACGAGTGGCTATTAAAAAGCGAATCCTACGCTAATCGACCCTACGCTATTTTGTTTGTCCCTTTCAGGGACATGACCGACTACCGACCACTGAACACCGACCGACGAGACCTTTCTTTTTAGGACTCAGAATCGATCCACATCCCATTCGCTTCTCCGCGCTTACCTTGATGATCGAGACGCTCGGCTTCTAGTTCTCGCTTCCGCCTGTCGACCGCTCTCCGAGCCTCAGAGAATCCGCTACTTTCATGTAACAATTTTTCGACTTCCAACAAAATGAGCAATTGGATCTCAGTTCGATCTTCCGATGATAGTGCCATAATTTATTTTACTTTTTATGACGCCACCAATAAAAGGCGTCGTCTGGTGACAAGGCCATTTTCAGGGGATGGGAAAGGCGACTCAGACTCTTCTCGGATTCGAGAGGTCAGTGAAGTGTAGCGAGCAGTGCCTGGGGGCCAGCCATGTGACCGCCGGGCGGATCGCCGCGGTAGATCAGTTCGTAGAAACCAAGGTACTGATAATTCGTGATCGAATTTCTTGGCGTTGCACCGAGGACCACGAGCAGATCGAGACGGATACGTTCGCTGGGCGAAAGCCCATGCAGGATGTGCAGAATGTTATAACCGCCTCCGGAAAATCCATACAGTGCGACCACGCTTTTGTCGCGGCGAAATTCGGCTAACGCCATCATGGTCTGGGGGCTTCTCGGACCGGTCGTGCCTGCAACGTCGAGCACCCTGCCATCGTAGCCGCGTCGTCTGGCGTATTCGGTGGCCGGCGGCTCGTCGAGAGCCCCCCGCGGCCAATCGCGACCCGAATAGTGCCCGGCAATGGTCCGCCATAATTTCGTCATATTGCCACACTTTGCATAGCGCGGCAATAATCGCCGTTAACCCGGCCAACGTTTTCTCTCAACCTCGTTCGACCATAGCAACTCAAGAATCGTAACGGTTGCCGGTCTTCCGCAACACTGGCGGTTTTGTGACGCCAGAACGCCCTATTCGGTGGTTTCTTTCGACGAAATGACGCCGTGCTCCCACCACCCCGTCGGCGAAACGCCGCCACCCCTCCTCAGGCAGGAGGGGAGCCGTGGCTATGTGCCGCGAAACGCGGGAGCGGCTCTGCCGCATCGCAGTGCGGCGACGGCTATGCCTCGCCGTCAATGCCGCTCACACCACACCGGAGCCCGGCTCCCGAGCCGGTTTCCGGCGAGCGGAGCAACGGGCGACAACGCTTTTTCCTGGAAGCGATTCTCCATAAGCGAATTTGAAATATCGCACCTGCCGTACGATGTCTTATCCTTGACACACATGGTAGAATGGAATATATAGGACTATTCGTTGATCGATGTTCTTGGCGGACGTCCGGGATCTTTGAAAATCTGATCTGTAGGCAAGATCGTGTGTACAAAAAAGGCCCTAAATTTTGCGAAAAATACCGGAGCAAGATTTTTGCGCAAACTTCTCGCGAACGCGGTCAAAATATGGCCGTAACCTCACTATTCTCAACGGTTACAGCGTTCGCGAGCAAAGTGGAACGTTCCGGGAACGCCGGGCGTGAAGAAATGAGCCCAAGCGTGGGCTAAAGCCTTTAGACACTGTAATTGAAGGAAATTACCCCCTCGAACCGCAATTATCCGTTTCGAACGCAATTTTCGAGAGCTTTTCGAGTTGCCGACCTCAGACATTTAGTGGCTTGGAAGGACGTGGCTATGTGCCGCGAAACGGGTATCGGCTCCGCCGCAAACGCACTGCGGCGACGGCTACGCCTCGACGTCCGGTAGGCCCTCCAACCTCGGAGCCCGGCTCCCGAGCCGCCTTCCGGTGAGCGTAACAAACTGTCGCGACACCGTGCTATAATTTCGGCTCATCCCACAGGAGTCACAATGACAAGATCTTCCCAAGTCAGATCGATCGCGGTCGTAATGTTGCTCGCGGTGCGTTTCGGGACGGCAGCCGGCGTTGTGGGCGGCCCTCAGTCCCGCCATGAGTATTTTAGTCCCGGAACCAACAAGGTGTTCAAATTTCAGTTCGAACATCGGCAAAATGCCGAGATCAAGGTGAGCTTCGACATCCACGGCGCTGACGCCGCCGTCTGTAAGGATCTCAAGATGAAAGTTTGGGTCGGCCAGGAATGGTTCTTTACCGGTTCTGGACGCTACGAGATGACAAAGGACACTGCGTACTGTATTGTCCAGAGCGGTTACGGCTCCGCGCATAAATATGCGAACGATCGCCGCGAAGTCACCGTCCAGGTCTTAAACGATCTGTCGTCCGGTGGCTTCTCTTTCGACCTGACAACTAATTGACCATCACTCCCTTTGGCGACAGTAGCCGCTTCGTCGAAAAAGCACTCCGAGGACAGCCATGCCTTGAAGCCACACGACGAGTCCTTTTTCATCAATGTTGCCCACCACGTTAGTACCGCGAGCGACGGCGAGCGAGCGGTAAAAACGCCTTTGACAATAGGAGGATGTAATGTATTATCGCCCGTACCGATCTAAAACGCGTTATACGATTTCCTTTTTTCAATTGGAGATAGCTCCCTCGTCTAACGATTTATATCTGCGGAGGTGAACGATGAGATCCTGGAAAGACGTTATGAAGCGGGCCGCAGCAGTGGCCTATCTGACCGTTGCGGTCGTAGCCGTGGTACACGCTCAGGACGTACAGGCGGTAGAGAAAGAACTGAAACAGGTCGAGGCGGATCTTGCGACAGCCGAGAATAGCAGCGCCGATCTTGCCGCACTGACGCAGGCGGTTAAGAACGGCAAGATCATTTTTGTTACTTTCCCTGGCGAAAAAAATGCCGTACCCACCGATCCGGACACGCTCAGTCAATTTTTGCTAATGCAGTACATTAACGGCTACATTACACGCGAGCATTTTAACAATGTCGCTAAGGAGCTTCCAAAATATCGGCGAGCGGCGATCGCGTCAGTGAACGAGCTGACCCGCGAATACGAAGCGAATCTGGCAAAGCTGCGGGATAGGCGATCCTTTCTTATCAACGAGCGCATAAGGCTGCGTGAGAAACGGGTCGAAGGCATCTCCGGCGATTGGACTTGGAAATGCTGCGACGGCGTATACAGCGGCACGCTCACCCTAAAGCAGAGCGGCTCGACCCTGACCGGCAGCTTTAACGGCGACCCGATCACGGCGGGCACAGTGAACGGAAGCACGGTGACATTTACCAGAACATTTACCTACGGCGTGCAGACCTATTCACTCACCCTGAGCGCGGATGGAAAGACGATGACCGGCCGTTTTGAGGGCTTTCGCAACAAAGCCGTCGGCGTCGATTTCAAAGCAGAAAGGAAATGACCGCCGTAGATCCAGAGCGTCGCAATACTCGAGATCCCAGTATTGCCTCAATACGACCGGGCCGCACCGGCCTCCCTCGTCATTTTGTCCCGCACGGCACATAGCCACGGCTCCCCTTCCTGAGGAGGGGTGGCGGCGTTTCGCCGACGGGGTGGTGGGAGCACGGCGCGGTTTCGTCGAAAAAATCACCGAATAGGGCGTTTCTGGCGTCACAAAACCGACAGTGTTGCGGAAGACCGGCAACCGTTACGATTCTTGAGTTGCTATGGTCGAACGAGGTTGAGAGAAAACGTTGGCCGGGTTAACGGCGATTATTGCCGCGTTATGCAAATTGTGGCAATATGACGAAATTATGGCGGAC
>JBGAVC010000072.1:0-20131 GCA_044228265.1 Pyrinomonadaceae bacterium | reverse complement strand
CAGCCGATCAACTTCGGCGTGAGCAGCTACAAATTGCCGCAATGGTTATTGACAGGGTTTGTCCAGGATAAGATCCGCGTCGGACGCGACCTGGTGATCGATGCCGGACTCCGTTATGACCGTCAAACGCTGACGGACGCGAAAAGCAACTTTGAGCCGCGTATCGGGTTCGCGTGGAACCCTGGTGGTAATGCGAGAGCGGCCATCCGCGGCGGTTACGGGATGTACTACTCCCAGATCCGTACCAACCAGGTCGCAGGTTACCTAATAAACGGACTCGACGGCATTGTCACCTATACCGCGACGCCGGGACAGGTCGGTTTTCCGACGTGCTTGACAGGTGCGTGCCTGCCGCTGGCGTTCGATCCAAGGACGCTGCTGCCCTCGCAGCTGCCGCAACGCGACATCACGATCGTCGCCGGTAAACGCAGTTTCTATCAGGACCAATTTGCTCGATATGGGATCAATTTCGGCGCGATCTCATCACTCTATCCCGACAAACTCGTCAATCCTCGTAGCCAGGTAGTTACCGTAGGCGGTGAATTCGAGGCCGTCCGCGGCCTGTTTATCGGCAGCGACTATGTCCGTCAACATTACAGCGGGGCCGACAGAACAGTGGACCTCAATGCGCCGACACCGTTCGCTCGCACAGCCCAAAACCAAACCCGAACTGTCGCAGCAGCCAACGCCACACGGCCTATCCTGCCGACGAACGGCGGCGTTAGGCAGATCAATACCATAATGAACCTCGGTGTTGCCGACTACGACGGGCTGCAGACCCAGATCAGCTATCGCGGTAACTCCAGAATAAACGCATCGCTCAGTTACACGCTTTCGAAGGCCACCAACACCTTTGAGCCCGACGGCAACGGCATAGGTTCGAACGAGAGTAATATATCAGCTCTTGGTGAAGCGGAACGGGGGCCGAGTCTGGTGGACCAGCGGCATCGAGCGGTCGTGTTCTTCAGTTACCGTCTCCCTTATGACTTTACAGTCGGAACACTGTCCCAATTTGCCAGCGCAAGACCGTTCAATGCCACGACCGGCGTGGACAACAACGGGGATGGTATTCAAAATGACCGGCCTGTCATAAATGGCGCAGTGATCGGCAAATCCGCATTTCGCGGCACACCCACACGCGAGGTAGCCGCGTTTGTAGAAAAAGACTTCCGAATAACCGAACGCGTGGGCCTGAGACTCCGCGGCGAGGTATTCAACATTTTCAACTATGGAAATTTCCTGGCACGTGGAGTCACGGTCTACGGCAACGTAAACAGTTTTGCCAACAGCGACTTTGGCGCGTTCGTTGGCGGCACCGGTACAAGCCAGATCGCCATACCGGCATTTGCGAACATCGATCCGCCCCGGATGACCCAGTTACAGGTTCGGTTGAACTTCTAAGCTCGCTACGACGGAAACTCGTTTCTGAGGAGCGCTGGCTTCGTCCGGCGCTCTTCGTTTATTCTACTAGGTCAACGGGAGCAGAGATATTATGCGACATATGAGCGTCCGACACGTTTTCGGCATGGCCCTGTTGTTCATGGTCGTCATCATGGCCGGCTGCGGACGATTTTCGAACCCTGCAACAGACGCCAAGGATGCCCGATACGTCGTCATCTCGCCGATCTACAACGAGATCATCTGGGCACTGGGGGCACAGGACAAGGTCGTTGGCGTCGACCTGTCGAGCACCTATCCGCACGAGGTCAAGAATACGCAGACCGTCGGATACCATCGCGCACTTAGTGCCGAGGGCATTCTGTCGCTGCATCCGACGACGATCATTCATGACGGCAACATCGGCCCGCCGCAGGTCATCGAGCAGATCCAGGGACTGAATATACCGATGAAGACCTTTACGGCGAAAAACGACTCGGTCGACGGTACCAAGGCACTCATTCGTGAGATCGGTGCGTTCTTCGGCAAGCAGGACCGTGCCGAAGAGCTATGCAAGACGCTCGATACGCAACTCGCTTCCGCCGCGGAAGAGGTCAAAAAGTATACCGATCGCCCGAAAGTAGCGGTCATCCATTTTGGCCGGGCCTCGAACGTCTACATGGTCGTCGGCAAGGGCGGTGGAGGCGACGGCGGCGGCGTAAGCAAGATGATCGAGCTGGCCGGCGGCGACATGGCCGTTGAAAAGTCAGGGATGCAACGCATGGAATCGGCCGAGATCCTCGCTCAGGCAAATCCGGACATTATACTGGTCACGGACTTTGGCTTTGACCGTCTGGGCAATCCTCTCGAAGACATCAAGGCACTGCCGGGAGTTGCGACCTCGAATGCGGCGAAGAACAACCGCATCTTCCGAGTCGAAGAGAACCAGTTGAACTACTTCAGCCCTCGGACCGGCGAGAACGTTAAGAAGATCGCCGCCATTATTCATCAAAAGTGACAGAACGCTCCGGCAACCCGCGGCTCTTCCTCCTCGCGTTGTTTGCCGTGATGGTGTTAGTGCTGGCCGCTTCGATCCGCTTTGGGGCGATAGATTTTTCCATTTCGGATATCATCGGAGCCTTTTCATCGCTCTGGCCCGGTCATGCAGAACCCACCCTTGATCAGCGTATTTTTTTGGAACTTAGGCTGCCTCGTGCGTTCCTTTGCTTGCTTGTAGGGGCAAGCCTCGGGGTCGGCGGAACACTGATGCAGGCCCTGTTTCGCAACCCGATCGTCGAACCCGGCCTGGTCGGAACGTCGAGCGGCGCAGCTCTTGGCTCGGCGCTGTTCTTCGTCATCGGCGGAGCGGTGGGGTTCGGTTCGAACCTTTGGAGCCTGCCTTTTGCGGCATGTCTGGGCGGTATAGTGTCAACGTACCTCGTGTTCCTGCTTGCCAGATCGAGCGAAGACGGCCGTGCGTCCGTCGTTATGCTGCTTCTTACCGGTCTGGCGATAAACGCTTTGTGCCTGAGCGGGATCGGTTTCCTGTCCTACATCGCCCGAGATCCTCAGGCTCGGTCGATCACTTTCTGGAGCCTCGGCACGCTGTCGGGAGCCAGTTGGACAAGCGTTGAGATCGTAAGCGTCTCAACGATACTTGGGACTGCGGCCGCGATGCGCTACGCCAAACAGCTTAACGCACTCATCATCGGCGAAGAGGAAGCCACCTATCTCGGCGTCAACGTCAACCGCCTCAAGTGGATCATCCTTTCGGTTAATGTCGTTATCGTCGCGGTCGCCACGTCGTTTACAGGCGTCATTAGTTTTGTCGGCCTCGTCGTGCCTCATATCTTGCGGATGCTGCGCGGAGCAGACAACAGGTTCCTGATCACGGGCAGCGCCTTGCTCGGGGCAACGCTGCTCAGCCTCGCCGATCTGATCGCGCGGCTTGCGTTAAGGCCGGCCGAATTGCCGATCGGGATAGTCACATCGGCAGTCGGCGTGCCGGTCTTCATTTACCTGCTGCGGCGGCGGCAATACGTGTTCTGAAATGCTTGAGGCCAGAAACGTTACATTCAGCGTAGGTGCCAGGGATCTCGTCGCGGGCGTGTCGCTCTCGCTCGCCCCGGGCAAGCTGCACCTGATCGTCGGCCCGAACGGGGCCGGAAAATCGACGCTTATCAAGGTCTTTGCCCGGCTGCTTCGCCCGAACGCGGGCAGCGTCCTATACGACGGCATCGACGTTTCGAAGGCGGCTGAGGCCGATCTCGCGCGGCACCGCGCGGTCCTCTCGCAGGCGGTCGAGATCGCCTTTCCGCTCACCGTCCGAGAGGTCGTCATGATGGGCCGCTATCCGCACTTTGGCGGGCGACCGGGCCCGCCGGACGAGAGGATCGTTGACGAAATGATGGAGCGGTTCGAAGTCGCCGCATTTGCAGACAGAAACTACCAGACCCTGAGCGGCGGCGAACGCCAGCGGGTCAATTTTGCTCGTGTGCTGGCGCAGTTGACCCCGGCTCCTCACGCGGAAAGAACGATGCGGTATCTGTTCCTCGACGAGCCGCTCACATTTCTCGACATTCGTCATCAGATCGGTTTCATGAAGCTGATCCAGAAACTGGCAGCGGAAGTAGACGTTGTTACCGTCGGAGTAGTACATGACCTAAACTTGGCGGCGCGGTTCGCCGACAGTGTTGTTGTCCTGGACGAAGGTAAGATCATAGCTAAGGGTGCTACTCGAGAGATCTTGTCGCCGGACCTGATTCGTGAAGTTTTCGCAGTCGAGCCGATTTTCGTGCCGCATGAGCAATCGGGCACCCATATCGTTTTCAACTGACCAAGTCCATATCCGTTATTTGGACGGAGAGATTTTCTTCTCCAGGGCTTCAACGTCGGCGAGATCCTGGAGTCGTCCGACCGCCTTTTTGTTCTTGATCAGGTCGCCGATCGCTATAAGGCTGATCTCAAGCCCCTCGACACTTATTACCTGCCGATTTTCGTATGCTTTTTCGAATTCGACCCCTTTTAGGTAGTTCAAGATCTCCACCTTCAAAGGCTCATGCCCCATCTTGATGAGACTATTCGGCTTCGTGAAAAGTGCCTCGGTCAGAATCGGCAGATCGAAACCAAACTCTCGTAGCGACTTTACTAGCTTTGCTGCATTAGCGAGGTCGTTCGACACCGCTATATCAAGGTCGGAGGTGTTTCGAACGTGTCCGTTCAGGACCACCGCGTAGCCTCCGATCAATAAATAACGGACGCCGTTAGAGTTCAGCAACCTCAATAACTCTCGAAATTCTTCCTCTAATCTTATCGCCATATGCCATATGCCTTAGTCGATAAACGTGTTCCAACCGTTGTTCGAACGATGTATTTCGCCAATACTCAATATCCTCGTTGTCATCGAAGTTGTCGACTGATATTAGACAAGTTCTGTCTATCGTGAGTTTTGGTAGATCAGGAACTTTATTCATATCTGGCCGACCTTATTTCAAAAACTTCGAATCAAACGCCCGCGGCAGCAGCTCGCTCATTTTCACGGTCTCGTGCTTGCCGTGGAGATTGGAAAGTATGACTGGTACATCGCCGCAAAACTCCCAGATTATCTGCCGGCACACGCCGCATGGCGGTGTTAGTTCTTCGGTATCCACGACGACTGCTATGCGAACGAAACGCTTCTCGCCGCGCGAGATGCCCTTCCAGATCGCGACGCGTTCGGCGCAAACCGTCAGGCCGTAACTTGCCGATTCGACATTGCATCCGATATAAATATCGCCATTTTCGGCCTCAACGGCCGCACCTACTCTGAAGTTCGAATACGGCGCGTAGGCATTTTCGCGTGCTTGAGTGGCCGCTTCGATCAGTTTCCTTTCGTTTTCCTGCATTATTGGTTTACTGCTATAGATTCCTTATTAAGCTTGTCGCGTACGAGGCCGCAAAGCAGATCGACGCTGACGCCCATTTGACCGCCCTCGGGAATGATAATGTCGGCATGCCGTTTAGAAGGTTCGACAAACTCGAAATGCATCGGCCGTATCGTCCGTTCGTATTGTTCGAGCGTTCTTTCAAAAGTTCGCCCGCGCTCGGTTATGTCCCGCCGCAAACGCCGCATCAGCCTGATATCGTCAGGTGTGTCGACAAAAACACGGACGTCCAGCAAGTCCAGGACCCGCGGCTCGGCAAATATCAAGATCCCCTCGACGATGACGACGGGCCTTGGTTCGATCGTCTCGATCTCGTCGCTTCGCGTATGCGTGCGGAAATCGTACAGCGGCATCTCGATCGAAAGGCCCTGCTTTAGCCGCACAAGATGATTGACCAGCATGTCGCTGTCGATCGAGTCAGGATGGTCAAAATTTGCCTGGTGCCGCTCGTCGAGCGGCATGTCCGCCAGGTTGCGATAATAAGAGTCCTGCTCGACCAGCACGACATTGCTCTCGCCGACCGCCTCGACTAACGCCCGGGCGATCGTCGTTTTGCCCGAACCTGTTCCTCCGCAAATGCCTATGATCATACGCCGTCAGAAAATTAAACCACAGTTGGACACAGTTGCACACTAGGCGGGAACACTCTTTTAGGTAAGCGCGCCGTCGATCGCGGTCTAAGTTAGCTTTTGGATTATTCTTCGCAGGAGTTCCTGAAAAACCTGTGCGACCCTTGCGCCCGTTTCCATCACCTCTTCGTGGTTTATTGGTTCGGTGCTCATCCCGGCAGCAAGATTTGTTATGCACGAGATCCCTAAAACGCGCATTCCAGCGTGACGGGCGGCGATCGCTTCGGGTACTGTCGACATCCCGACCGCGTCCGCGCCGAGTTGACGGTACATATGTATCTCGGCGGGGGTCTCATAGGTCGGACCCGAGAGTGCACAGTACACGCCGTTCCCTAAGAATTCTGTCTTCTCACTGTCGACCCCTTTTTCGAACCTCTCTTGCGCGATCGCGTTCGACTCTTCGCGCGCTATGTGACGAAGCTGATGATCGTAAACCTCGGTCATATCCGGGAATCGCGGCCCGAATCTCTCGTCGTTTGGTCCCCGAAGCGGGTTGATGCCCATACAGTTGAGATGGTCCGTGATCAGCATCAATGCTCCCGGCTGCAGATCGGAGTTCAAACTACCTGCCGCGTTTGTAAGGATCAGATTCTTGACGCCCATCAGAGCGAACGTACGCACCGGCAGCATCACCTGCTCCATGTCGTAACCTTCGTAGTAATGAAAGCGTCCCTGTTGAACGGCGACGGGAACTCCGCCCACCTCGCCCAGCACGAGTTGCCCCGCGTGCCCTTCGACGGTCGAACGAGCAAAACCCGGTATATCGTCGTACGGGACAGGTACGGCGTTATTCAGCCCTTCGGCGAACGCTCCGAGGCCGCTGCCAAGAACTATGGCCGTGCGGACATCGCCGGCATATTTCGATCGGATGAATTCAGCGGCAGCGGCTGCCTTTTCGTAGGACATAGAGATCGCGGTTACGAAGTCACAACGAGAGATCAGCTATTAACGGCACAAGTTAGACAGATAATGGTCTTATATTCGGGTCTTTTGTGCTGTTCGAGGCAAACTTTGGGCTAATATCTAGCTCTCCTTTCTGTACGGGATGCCGAGGGCCTTTGGTGCTCTTGAAAGGCCTATAAAGCCCGCCAACACGATGATCGTAAGGACGTACGGGATCATTTGAACGAACTGAACAGGAACATCCTCGCCCGACGGCATTTTGATGACGCCTTGCATCTGGATCGATAACGCTTCGGTGAAGCCAAAGAAGAGACATGCCAGCAACACAGGGAAGGGTTTCCATTTGGCGAGGATCAGTGCGGCAAGCGCAATGTAGCCGCGTCCGGCTGTCATCCCTTTTGTAAACAGCGACGACTGGCCGATCGATAGATACGCACCACCGGCCGCTGCCAGGACGCCTGAGATCGTGACGGCAACATAGCGAAGTCGAATGACATTTACTCCGGCGGCATCCGCTGCTTCGGGGTTCTCACCGGCGGCACGAATGCGCAGTCCAAACGGCGTCTTGTACATCACGTACCAGCAGATCGGAACGATCACGATCGCCAATATCGAAGCGATCGAGATCCGGTTGTATAAATTAGGCAATAGATATTCCCGAGCGATCTGTTGGGTCGAGCCCGCCGAATCGTAAATGCGGCTGCTAATAACGGCCGGCAGGGCGAACATCAACATGGTAACCGCAAATCCGGTTACTACCTGATCCGCTTGAAATTTGATCACCGCGAATGCAAAAACGAGAGCGACGAGTCCGCCGACCACGAGACCTGACAAAAAGCCTACATAAGGATTGCTCAACTCATAGGTCACCACGGCCGCGGTAAACGCCCCGGCGAGCATCAGGCCTTCGAGGGCGATGTTAATAATACCGGCCCGCTCGGAGAACATGCCCCCAAGCGCCGCGAATATGAGCGGGGTCGCGCTTCGGATCGTCGAGAAGATCAAAATGAGTATGAAAGTAGGTGTAAGAAGTTCGCTCATCTATTTCCTCGAGTAACGCTGAAGCGCAGCCACAAAGATGATAATGATCGCCTGCAGAACGTCTACCACGTCCTTCGAGACATATTTTGTTTCAATGTCAACGAAAATGCCGCCGCGTTTGAGAACGGCAAAGAAGATCGCAGCGATAAAGATGCCCAACGGATGGTTTCTGCCAAGCAGCGCGACAGCGATACCCAGGTATCCCCAGTTATCGGAGAAACCATCGTAGAAGTTGTACCGATACCCAAGGACCTCGCCTATCGCGACCATGCCCGCCAGACTGCCCGAGATCGTCATCGCAAGAATTATCTGCTTTTTGACCGAAATGCCGCCGTACTCGGCCGCCGATGGATTCTCGCCGACGGCGCGAAGCTCGTAACCCCACTTTGTCTTCCACAAAAAGAGATAGACCAGAACGCACATCACGACCGCTATCACAAACGCGACGCTCAGCGGTACGAATGACGGCATTCCCGGAATGAACTGGCTGATGCGCGGGATATGTGCAGCCTTGCCGATCTCGGCGGTCTGCATGATCGGGTCGCCCGGGATCTTGTAGAAATACTGCGTGAAATAGCTGACCAGCGATATGCCGATAAAATTCAGCATGATCGTATTGATCACTTCGTGCGAGCCGAATTTTGCCTTCAGAATGCCGGGTATCGCACCCCAGATGCCGCCGGCCACTACTGCGGTGAGGATACACATCAGGACCAGGAGCACCGACGGCAGACTGTACCACGACCAATCTTCCTGTTTGCCAAATATGTCGACGACCGTGCCGCCGAACTTGATCCCGACCCAAGCGGTCGCAAACGCCGCCACGTAGAGTTGGCCTTCGGCTCCGATATTGAGCAATCCGCAGCGAAACGCTACAGCGACGGCAAGGCCCGTAAATATCAGCGGCGTGGCGATAAACAGGGTGTACCCAAGATCGTTGAGCGAACCGAATGAATTGCCGACAAGTTGATAAAACGTCTGGAACGGATTGTCGCCGATCAGCAGAACGATGATACCGCCGACAACGAACGCGGCGACAACCGCAATGAACGGCCAGAGTACTTCGCGAAAGATCTTCATGTCCTACTCGATCAGACTCGTCCCGACAGATCGGCGCCAAGTCTTTTCACTGCTGTGGTTTTCGGGTCAGGTGCGTCAACAAATATAACCGACAACCGCCGGGTGTGTCACCCGAAAAATGCAGAAAAGCGTTTTTTCGAAATGTAGATGAAAAATATACTTGACAATGATGCACTCAGGTTTTATTATGGCTATAGACTAATTCATTAGTCGAGAGTATTTGTACATGGAGGAAATGGTTATGAACGTGATCAAATATGACCCCTTTCGTGAATTACGTGGACTTCAGGACGAGATGAACCGCATTTTTACAGGCATCACGCCCGTCGGCGGTAATCGTGAAGATATGCTGAACGGCGCTTGGAGCCCCAGAGTCGATATTTTCGAGAATAAGGACCATCTGGTTCTCGAAGCCGAACTGCCGGGGATGAACCGTGAGGATTTCGAGTTGAGCTTCGAAAACAACGTGCTGACGCTAAAAGGCGAGCGCAAGTTCGAGAAAAAGACCGATAACGACAATTACCATCGGATCGAACGTGCATACGGCTCCTTCACGCGTTCGTTCACGCTTCCGCAGACGGTGACGGCCGAGGGTGCGACAGCCGAGTTCAAGAATGGCGTGCTTCATGTAAGCCTCCCGAAACGCGAGGAGACCAAGGCGCGCAAGATCGAGGTCACCGGTCTGGATACCGAACCGAAGACGATCGAGGCCAAGGATACTGCCAAGACCGCCGGCGCCTGAGGCTTGCGCTCGAAACAACGGCGATAGCCGTCTGTGATCAGCCACGAATGTACGAATTCCTACTGTATTGATTCGTGCATTCGTGGCAACGTTCTTTGGAGTAAAATTAAGTTATGAGATTCGACAGGTTTACGATCCGTGGACAGGAGGCCGTGCAGACCGCGATCGGCCTCGCGGAAAAAGGCGAGAACCAGCAGGTCGAGCCCGAGCACCTCTTGCTGGCGATGCTCGAGCAAAAAGAAGGCATCGTCAGGCCGATCTTCGGCAAGATCGGGGCGAATACGCAGGCGATCACTACCGACCTCGAAGCCGCGGTCGCGAAATTCCCTAAAGTATCGGGAGGTCAGCAGTACTTCAGTTCCCGGACGAACACCGTTTTTCAGGAAGCGCAGAAAGAAGCCGAAAAGATGCAGGACGAATATCTTTCGACCGAGCATCTGCTTCTGACAATTTCCGCGGAAAAGGAAGGGGACGCCGGCCGCATCCTACGTTCGAACGGCATAACACACGAGGATCTGGAAAAGGTCATTACCGAGATGCGCGGCGGTTCCCGGATCACTGACCAGAACGCCGAAGAGAATTTTCAGGCGCTCGAAAAATACGCACAGGACCTTACGGACCGGGCGCGCAAGGGCAAGCTCGACCCGGTCATTGGCCGCGACGACGAGATACGGCGAGCAATTCAGATACTGTCGCGGCGGACCAAGAATAACCCGGTGCTCATCGGAGAGCCCGGCGTCGGAAAGACCGCTATCGTCGAGGGATTGGCCCAGCGGATCGTTTCGGGCGATGTGCCGGAAACGCTGAAGAACAAGCGGCTTGTTTCACTGGATCTTGGCGCGATGCTGGCTGGAGCTAAATATCGCGGTGAATTCGAAGACCGTCTCAAGGCCGTGCTGAAAGAGATCGAAAAGGCCGAAGGGCAGATCATTCTTTTCATAGACGAGCTGCACACGCTCGTCGGTGCCGGTGCGAGCGAAGGAGCGATCGACGCGTCAAACATGCTAAAGCCGGCACTCGCCCGTGGAACACTGCGTGCCGTCGGCGCGACCACGTTGGCTGAGTATCAAAAGTACATCGAGAAGGACAAGGCACTCGAACGCCGCTTCCAACAGGTCTATATAGGCGAACCCAACGTTGAGGACACGATCGCTATTCTTCGAGGGCTTAAGGAACGATACGAGGTCCATCATGGCGTCCGGATCAAAGACGCGGCAATCGTCGCGGCGGCAACGCTCTCGAACAGGTATATTACGGACCGCTTTCTGCCCGACAAAGCGATCGACCTGATAGACGAAGCGGCGTCGCGCATACGCATTGAGATCGACAGCCTTCCGCAGGAGATCGATGTTCTCGAACGAGAGATACTGCAGCTTGAGATCGAGAAGCAGGCCCTGGGCCGCGAGACTGATAAGAAGTCAAAAGAGCGTCTCGATGATATCGAAAAACGCATAGCCGATCTCAATGAAAAATCGTCCGCGATGAAGGCCAAGTGGCAGTCCGAAAAAGACGAGATCGAAAAGATGCGTTCCGCCAAAGAGCAGCTTGAACAGGCGCGTCTCGAACTCGAACGTGCCCGGCAGATGGGCGACCTGAACAAAGCGGCCGAGCTCCAGTACGGGCGGATACCGGAGCTTGAAAAATTGCTCGAATCAGAGCAGGAGCGGCTGAGCGAGCTTCAAAAAGACGGAGTTTTTCTTAAAGAGGAAGTTGATGAAGAGGATGTCGCCGAAGTCGTCGCCAAATGGACAGGCGTGCCTGTCTCAAAAATGCTTGAGGGCGAGATGCAGAAACTTGTGGCGATGGAGGCCAATCTCGGTAAACGCGTCATCGGCCAGAATGAGGCGCTCGAAGCTGTCTCAAATGCCGTTAGGCGTGCTCGTGCCGGGCTGCAGGACCCGAACCGCCCGGTAGGATCGTTTATTTTCCTCGGGCCGACCGGTGTCGGAAAGACCGAGACGGCGCGAGCATTGGCCGAGTTCCTGTTTGATGACGAGCGGGCGATGGTTCGGCTCGACATGTCCGAATACATGGAAAAACACGCGGTCGCACGCATGATCGGTGCCCCTCCGGGATATGTCGGCTACGAGGAAGGCGGCCAGCTCACCGAGGCCGTGCGCCGCCGCCCCTATTCTGTCGTCCTCTTTGACGAGATCGAAAAAGCGCATCCGGACGTGTTCAACGTGCTGCTGCAGATCCTGGACGACGGTCGTCTCACCGATTCGAAGGGGCGCGTGGTCGATTTTAAGAACACGGTCCTGATCATGACTTCAAACCTCGGCTCGCGCGAGATACAAGCGGCGGCCGAGAATCCGCTCGCCGATCGAGACATTCGAAATGACGTATTACAGGTTCTTCGTGACCATTTCAAGCCGGAGTTCCTTAACCGCATCGACGACATAGTCGTATTCAAGCAGCTTGACAGGGAGCAGATCGCGACCATCATCGATGTACAGCTTGAAAAGCTGAGAAAGACACTTGAAGAGCGCGGCATCCATATAGAACTGGACGAGTCGGCCCGCGGACTGCTTGTTGAGGAAGGTTACGACCCCGTTTACGGAGCACGTCCGTTAAAGCGTGCCATTCAGACGCTGATCCAAAACCCGCTCGCGGTTAGCCTGCTCAACGGGGAGATCGCGAGCGGTTCGACCGTCGATATTTCGGCGGAGAACGGGGCAATGAAATTCACGCCACGTAAAGAAGGGCAACGAGCGGTCAGTAAGTGATCGTGACGCCCGTGTAGCAAGGAAGAGGTACTCTCTTTAATTGTTAGTGATATCCGACTAGAATTGAGAGACAGTGTTTAAACGACGAAGCATGAATAAGAAAGACGCGAAATTCGACGGTGCCGAAGAGCAGGCATCGGAACAGATCCCGATAAATGATAAGAGGCGTTTCAACGCAGACGGCGAACGTGTCGCCGAAGACGCGATCGAGACGCCGAAAGAGCCGGTTCGCTCGGCACGCGAGATCGCGCTTGAAGCAAGCCTGAAGTCCGAGACCGAGCGACGCGAGGCTGCTGAAGCAAAGCTTGTTGGCGTCCAGGCCAAATTCGAAGAGGCCAAGGCCAATCTGGAAAAAGAGACCGCTGAGATGCGTGCCCGTTTGATGAAGACTCTCGAGGACCGCGGTAAGCAGGCCCAGTTCAACTTCCTGATCACTCTTTTGCCCGTGCTCGACAACCTCAATCTCGCGGTGGCCGCGAGCGAGTCTGACCCGTCGGTCGAACACCTTCGCGACGGAGTGATAGGCACGGCCCGAAGTTTTGAGCGGGCGCTGCTCGACGTAGGCGTCGAGCCGATCGACTCGATCGGGACGCCATTCGATCCGGAACTCCATGAAGCGGTGGACATCGTTCCCGCGGACACGGACGACGACGGCCGTGTTGTGGCCGAATATTCCCGCGGTTACCGCTTTGCGGACAAACTACTGCGGCCGGCCCGCGTCCAAGTCGGCAAGGCGTTGGCCGGTTCTGCGGGCGAGAGCAGTTGAGCGGCGTGGTCGTCCGAAAATGCTTTTCGGGGCAAGAACCAAAATGATATGATTGGATGGCGGCACACCATTTCCGACCTTCCTCTCGGCATTTTCGGTAGCAGTAACGAGATCTATGGCAGATATTGACGCATACAAAGACAAATTCAGCGAAAGCGGCCGCCGTGTATTGGAAACCGCCCTCACTGAATCAAAAAAACGTGACCAAAACTATGTAGCCATCGAGCACATATTGCACGCGATAGCATTCGAAGAGGACGAATTGTTCTCATCGACGATGCGTGACCTCTCGGTGGACCCGCGTTCGGTCAAACTTCTTATCGAAAAACGGATGGAATCCGGCCGCCAGCATACGGGCAAGGGCTATCGTATTGCACCGGAAACGACCGAACTGTTCAAGCGGGCGATGGACCGGGCGCGTTCGCAAGGCCGCCGGGTAATTGACGGCAGCGATATATTTTACGTTCTTTCGAACGATGAACGGAGTGTCCTGAACGACGTTCTGCAGAATCTGGGTGTTCCGTCCGACGAGGTCGCTCAGACAGCGCGCACGAGGATCCGAAAGAGGGAAAAGGAAGAGGAACGCACACGGCAGAAATACGAATTGCCGTCATTCCTGCGTCACTTCGGGGTTTCGTTGAACAAGCTTGCACGCCAGGACAAGATCCCGCCGACCATCGGTCGCGAAACCGAGATCCTGCAGATGATCGAGATACTCTCGCACCGTGAGAGGTCTAATTCACCGATGCTCGTCGGCGAACCCGGAGTCGGCAAGACGGCGGTCGTCGAAGGCCTTGCCAGGCTGATCGAGTTGGAGCCGGAAAAGGTACCGGCTCGCCTTCGTGATGCGCACATAGTCCAACTGCAAATGGGTGGACTTGTCGCAGGTACGATGCTTCGCGGAATGTTCGAGGAACGCATCAAAGGTATCATCGACGAGGTCAAAGAAAAGGACCATATCATTCTCTTTATCGACGAAGCCCATACCATAATCGGCGCCGGGGCTGCGATGGGAACGACGTCTGATGCCGCTAACATGTTCAAATCCGCCCTTGCCCGAGGCGAGCTGCGGATCATAGGCGCAACGACCATCACTGAGTACAAGGAATACATCAGCGAAGACGAGGCCCTTGCGCGACGGTTCCGGCTGGTCCGCGTCGATGAGCCGACCATCGACGAGACCAAAGAGATACTGCTTGGCCTGCGTCCGCGGCTCGAAAAGAACTACTCAGTAACGATCTCTGACGAAGCGATAAACACTGCTCTCGAGATGTCGCCGAAGTATATCCGCAATCTACATCTTCCGGATAAGGCCATAGGCTGGCTCGACACTGCATCGGTCAAGGTCGAGATAAACGAACCGACGGAGCTTGTCGTCCGGCCCGAGCACATCATCGATGTGATATCGCAGGAATCGCGGATCCCGAAGGACATGATCTATCGGGATACTTCGGACCGGTTCTCGACGATGGAAGCAGATCTCGGTAAGCGTGTCGTCGGGCAAAAGGACGCGGTCCGCGCCGTGGCCGAGAGGCTAAGGCTCAACAAAGGCCCGCTCAAAGAGAACCACTATGCTCCGGATGGTGTTCTCCTGTTTCTTGGTCCGACCGGAGTTGGAAAGACGGAGCTAGCCAAAGCCGTTGCCGAGTTCATGTTCGGCGACGAAGGCAAGATGGTCCGTATCGACATGAGCGAGTACGGTGACGGAACGGTCGGCATAGAGAAACTCATCGGCATGCCTCGCGGCATCGTCGGCTCGGAACGAGGCGGCCTGCTTACAGAGCAGCTTCGCGACAATCCGTACACTGTTCTTCTGCTCGACGAGGTCGAAAAGGCGTCGCCTTACCTGATGAACATCTTTCTTCAGGCTTTCGACGAGGGCTGGATCACCGACGGCCGCGGAAAAAAGGTTTATCTCTCGGACGCGATCGTCATCATGACATCGAATTTGGGATCGAACAATTTCAAGAAATACGAACAGCCCCTCGGTTTTGGCCAGAAGTCCGTCGGCGACATGAAGCAGATCCGAAGCGACGTGATGAAGGCTGCCGAGGAGAGGTTTACGCCGGAGTTTCGCAATCGCATCGATGAGATCATTATCTTTGCTCCTCTGACGCTCGATGAAGTGCGCGAGATCGCAAAGCTATATCTCGCAAGCCTACAGCGAAACATGGAGCGGCAGGGCAAGATCGTCGAGGTCACCGACGCAGCTCTCGATCTGCTCACCGAAAAAGGATTTAGCCAGGCATATGGCGCGCGGTTCCTGAAACGGCACATCGATCAGAAGGTAAAACTGCCGATCACCAACGAATGGAAGCTCGCGCTGAAGTTTGTCGTGGATGCGGTGGACGGCGAGATCATGGTCAAACCGGGCGACGTGTTCAGCTTGAACTAAACCCTTAGAATACTTCTCGCATCAAAGGCTTCGGTGTTAATATCACGCCGAAGCCTTTCGCTTTTACCATAATGCTTAAGTACCGTGCATTCGTAATAGTTTTCATTCTGACCGCCGCCAGCGCGGTCTCTCTTGCTCAGGATTCCAAACTGAAGATCCTGGAGAAACCGCTTCCGGAACGCCCGCAGAATTACAGCTCACTTGATGTTCAGGGTTCGGCGGTGCTTCGGGTGCAGTTTCTCGACTTTGGGGAGATCGGTGAGGTCGTCGTCGTCAAGGAGCTGCCTTCAGGCTTGACGGAAAAGGCGGTCGCTGCGGCGAAAAAGATAAAGTTTGAACCCGAAAAAAAGGACGGCAAGCCTGTCACCGTGGAGCGGACGGTCGAATATCTCTACAGCTGGAATGGAGGTTGGCGTTTTCCCGCGGAGAACCCCGACTTTAGGCCCGCCGCTCCCGGTGACACGGGGAAAGCAGAGGCGATCGTCGCTAAGGCCCTCCAAAACGTCGGCGGCGACCGATACCTTAAGGTTGCGACGCAAGTCAGTCGCGGCAAATTCAGTGTTATTAAGGACGGTGTGGTCGTTTCGTTCCAGTCGTTCGTCGACGCCATCCAGTTTCCCGACCGCGAACGGACCGAGTTTAAGGGCGGCGGCTCGAAGATGACACAGGTCAATACCGGTAACACCGGGTGGATCTACGACGGTGACCAGGAGCTTATCAAGGTCCAGACGCCCGTGCAGATCGAAAATTTCAAGCGTGGTCAGAGAACAAGCCTGGACAATCTTCTTCGCGGCTACTGGAAAGGCAGTGCCGACCTCGCTTACGTCGGGACGCGGCCATCCACACTCGGACGGCGGAACGACGTCATTCGCCTGACGTACAAAGACGGCTTTGCGGTCGAATTCGAATTCGCCACCCAGGACGGTATGCCGCAAAAGGCCATCTATAAGCAGGAACATGAGGGCGAGGAACCCGTGATCGAGGAGGACCGTTACGCTCAGTTCGTAGAGGTTGACGGCGTGAAGACCCCGTTCATAATTGACCGCTTTACGGGCGGAAAGCAGTCGTCCAGGATCAACTATGAATCGGTCGAGTATAACAAGCCCCTTTCGGACGCCGTCTTTGCGAAACCGGCGAACGTCAAAGACGCAAGAAAGGATATTAAGCTCTGAATAGCCCACTCCGTATCTGAGAACGTCAAAGGCCCCGCATTTCGACGGGGCCTTTGAAGATTACGTCCGAGATCCGACTTCGTTTAGACAAATGCGAAGTCAAACTGTCCCTGGTGCGCGGACTTGTCCGAGGCGATATCGATATTCCCAAGATAGGTCTCGATCTCGTCGAGCACCTCGCGCTCGGATTCACGGAGCGCTCGTGCGACATCCGGATGGACCCTGAGCGTCGTGTGACGAATATCCTCCACGCTCTTCGAGAGCCGTCGGGCTTCCGACAGGATCTCGTAGCAGACGGTCGTTGGCGATTTGACCCAGCCCGAACCTTCACAGTTGTCGCAAGGTGCGCACATCGTTCTCTCGAGCGACTGTTTCACACGTTTGCGGGTCATTATGATAAGCCCGAAGTCATTGAAGGACAGCACCTTCGTAGGAGAACGATCGTGGGCAAGAGCTTCCTGCAGAGCCTGGGAGACCTTATGACGGTTTCGCCGGTCTTCCATATCGATAAGGTCAAGCACGATAATGCCCCCGAGGTCGCGAAGGCGTATCTGCCTGGCGATCTCGTCGACGGCTTCCATGTTAGTACGGGTTATCGTGTCTTCAAGCCGCGCATTGCCCTTACCGACGAACTTGCCCGTGTTGACATCGATAGCGACCAGCGCCTCGGTCTGATTTATCACCAGGTATCCGCCCGATTTGAGCCACACACGGGGCTTTAGCGCTTTATCGATCTCTTCCTGAACGCCGTAATAATCAAGTATCGGCTCGTCGCGCGTATAGAGCTTGATCCGGTTGACCGAGCGCGGCTGTATCAGGTTTATGAATTCGACCGTTCGTAAGTATTCCTCTTCACTATCGACCCGAATTGCCGAAAAATCGTCGGACAATTGGTCACGAAGTATTCGCTGCACGAGATCAAGGTCCTGGTGAACGAGCGCCGGCGACCTTCGTTTTTCCGAATTCTTCTTGGCGTCGACCCACATCCGGACCAGGTATTTGGCGTCGTTGCTCAGATCCTCTTCGGAGATCCCGACGCCGGCTGTTCTGACGATGAACCCACCCGACGGGATCTCAGGGTCTTGCCTGATCCGCTGGATCAAAGTACGAAGCCGGCCGCGTTCGCTTGAGGATTCGATCTTTCGTGAAACGCCGAGGTGCTCGATCGTTGGCATATAGACCAGGAACCGTCCCGGCAGTGCGATGTGCGACGTAATTCGTGCACCTTTTTTTGCGATCGGTTCCTTTGCGATCTGGACCAATATCTCCTGCCCCTCGCGAAGCAGGTCCGAGATCGCCGGCTGCGGCGGACGCTCCCGTCGTTCAAAACGCTTGCCTCCGCGTTCACGATCTCCATTTTGACGCTCGCCGCCCGACCAATCAGACCTGTCGTTCCGGCCTCCTCGGCCACCACGGGCGCGGCCCGGACGAGGCCGGTCTGAGATCTCTGATTGAGGTTCTTCGACTTCGTCTTTGACTGGTTCCGGAGCAGCTTCATGCGCGGACTCGGCCGTTTCCGTTTCGCCGGCGGGTGGCGTGACGACTTCCTCAGCTTCCAACGGGATCATCTCTGTGCCGTCCGACTGTTCGTCAGCGGACTCGTCCCCGTGCGGCCCGCCTTTCGGCTTCGCGCCGCCGCGCCTGCGGCCGCGGCCGCCGCGGCGAACTGCCATTTCGGCGTTGCCATCCTTCGTCCGAACGCTCGCTTCCGCGTCTTCCAGAGTGTCTGAGTTCTTTGCCGTCTTAGCTTTTCCAGAAGTTCTCTTGCCGGATGTCGATTTTTTTGTCGCCGCTTTCGACGTCCTGGCCTTTGCGGCAGGCTTTTTCGCCTTTTCACCATCGGAACGCTTGCGGCCTTTGGACGATGTCGGTTGAATATCATCTTCGTCGGCGATACGCTCAAATCCGCCGGACTCACCGGCCACTTCCCCGATGAGCGATCCCACTTCGGCACCAGCGGTGTCGTCCATTTCAAATTCGACCGAGCGAACCGTGTCGACAATAGCTTCCTGCAAGTAGGCGTCTTTGAACATCTCGCCGGTGTCCTCGTCGTCGCTCACGCGTTCGAACCCCGAACTGTCAAAATCGAGTTCGAAGGGCGGTCTCACGGGTTCCGGCGATCTTTCAGGTTCGACGTTTCGTTCCTTTCGCCCACGGTCACGCCGTCCCCGGCCACGGGCGGGGGCGGGCGGTTCATTAAATGTATCCGCGTCCGGCGCTTCGCCAGATGTTTCGTCGGCGGATTCAGATGAGGCCGTTCCGGCAAGCGGCTCGGCGATCTCCTGAACGGATTCCATCTGCTTTTCCCGCTCGATCCGCTGCCGTTCTATCTGCTCATTCGCTTCGCGTTTTGCTTCCTCGGGCGAGCTTTTCTTGCCCTTTTCCAGCACAATGCGTTCGATCTCTTCTTCTTCGTCGAAAAAGTCCGAAACGTACAAAAACGCGTCGCGTTCGAGCCCAACATCGACGAATGCCGACTGCATGCCCGGAAGCACGCGCATCACGCGTCCCTTATACACATTGCCGACGACGCCCGAATTTTCCTCGCCGCGCTCGATGTAAAACTCGGTAACCTTACCGTGTTCGAGAATGGCGATCTTCTTTTCGCGTCCGTTGACGCTCACTATCATTTCTTTTGACATAAAAGATCCTTTAAAAATCTAAACTTTCGAATCGCCCTTTTTGGCAAGTTCGACAGACACAAAGTTCAGTAAGACGGACCTTGAACGAAGCGATATTTCAGCGGGATCGCCAGAGTAGGGAATGCGTTGTGTTTTCGGTAACTTGTTTTGGCGCTCTCGCACCAAACGAGTAAGGTACTTCTGATCTATTCACGCAGGAAACTCTGTGTGAAAACGGCTCCGTTGCCTTTTCACATTAGCGGGGAGCACCTATCGCATCAAGCCGATCGTGCTCAAACCCAAAATATCGATCTCAATAAAGACCCGTAAAAATCCTCTGAAGTCTGCGTCCCACCGAAGCTCTTGTCATGAGCCCAACCGGGCAAACTCCTACCACTATAACGAAAATCTATGGCAGAGTAAACCTTAAATAATTTTTGTTCGAAACAGGTGCCCCACCGGATCGACCGCTTGGCATCGCTGACTCTCCGGCAGGACACGAGTTCCTACGGTATATACCGCCTCGGTATAGGCATGTCACCATTGGCCCCGAAGACCTGGGCCATAAAGCCGGAGGTAGAGCGCATTATGTACCACGTGCCGGTCGACGGTCGGAACACGGCGATGTCGTTCTTGCCGTCGCCGTCATAGTCGCCCGGAACAGGGATGTCCGTGCTGACACCCCACTGCATAGTGGTCAGGCCGCTGTCCGAACTTCGAAGTATGTACCACATGCCCGTCGACGGACGGTAAACG
>JBGAVC010000071.1:0-22669 GCA_044228265.1 Pyrinomonadaceae bacterium | reverse complement strand
TTGTCGCAGTTCTCGCTGCCTTGTTGTATTTGTCGCCGAGATTATACAGATCGAAACCAAGGTAGTAGAAAGAAGTGGCACTCTTCGGATTGATCTCTACGGCCTTCACAAATACGCCTGCCGATTCGAGATATTGCTTTCGCATAAATAGCTCAATACCGAAACGATGGAGTGCGTTGTAATAATTGGGATACAACTCAAGCGCCTTCTTTAGCCCTTGAAAGGCTTCAGTTTCGCGTTTACCGGAAAAGTCCTTTATTGCCTGGTCGTACGAGTCCTTCGCTGCTTTCGGTATATCTTGAGCAAATACCACTCCCAATTCAGACTCCTTCAGGCTGCCTTTCCGAGGAACAAGGAAAAAGTCCTGTATCATGGTCGATACGCCTTCAGTTCCACGGACAGTCATTGTCTGTATCTCGATCGACGCTTCCTGATCGGCGAGATCGTATCGAAACGCAAAGACACGGATAGTGAATCGACCGTCACTTAATCCGCTGAAAAAGTACCGCCCTGTTGCATCGGTCTTGGCACGATTCAGCGATTGATAATTGTCGTTGAGCAATTCGACGTCCACATCTGGTAAAGCGTTTCGCTGCTTATCGTAGACAGTGCCTTGGACGCTGCTGGCAACCTGTGTTTCTGTAGAAGCAAAAGCCGCACCAGCCGAAAAAAGGGCAATTGCGGATATGGTGAATAGTCGTCTGTAAAATGGTTTCATTGCAACCTCCAAGGTAGTAAATCTAGATAAATAGGAAGAACTAATTATAACACCAACGTTTTTTGAAGTGTAGTTTTTTTAGCGTGGCTGTTAGAATTCCCATTGCGCTCTCAAAGTAGATCGAAATGAGTAAACACGGACGGGAAAGGATCTATCGAGATTCGGTTCACAACATAATTCGCGTCGGAAACGATTCGGCTGACGGGCGTCTGCTCGTCTCACTGATCGATACCCCTGAGTTTCAGAGGCTTAGACGGATCCGACAACTTGGGCTTGCCTACTTTGCGTATCAATCTGCAGAACATTCGCGATTTACACATTCTTTGGGTGCCCTCCATCTTGCCACGCGTTCGCTCGACCGCTTAAGACCTAAGTATGAGATAACCAGCGAAGAATATACGGCGGTACGCGTCGCTGCATTGCTGCATGATGTCGGCCACGGGCCGTATTCTCACGTCGTCGAATCAATACTTGGTTTTCACCACGAAGACTTTTCGATAGAAAGCGTATTGAGCAGGCAGACCTCGATCGGCAATATCCTCGCGGACTATTCGCCACAGCTCGCGACCGATGTTGCATCGATCATCCGGGGCGATTTTCGACGTCGGGCATTGGCCCAGCTGATCTCATCGCAGCTCGATGTCGACCGGATGGACTACCTCCTACGCGATAGCCTGATGACAGGTGCAAAATATGGTATCTATGATCTCGAGTGGATAATCAAATCCATCGAGATAAACGAAGCCGACGATCATCTTTATATCTCAGCTCCGGGCATTTATGCCGTCGAAGACTATCTGCAGGCCCGCTACTACATGTTCCGGCAGGTTTATTTTCACAGGACATTGCGTTCGGCCGAGGCGGTCTTAAAAGTACTCCTTCGCCGGGCATTGCAGCTTGTCCGAGATGGCGGAGATGTCTGGTTTCGGCCGGACACGCCGTTTGAAAAAGTACTGAACAGCGAAAAGCTGGATCTAGGCGATCATCTTGCGCTCGATGATTCCGATGTACTTTTCTACATCAAACAATGGCAATCATCTACCGATCCAATTTTGTCTGACCTTCAGTCGCGGTGCTCAGACCGGCGATTGTCTGCGCATTCGACTTGGACATGCCGCCTGACGAACGGCCCACGTTTATTGACGGCGTTCGACGAGTTGTCAATGATCATGGATTCGATCCGGATTTTTATGTCGTCGAGGACGAGGCCGGAAATTCGGATCACTATTTTTATACCAAGGACAAATCGGACGCCAAAGACCTGATCTATGTCGAACACGGTTTTTCCAAGCCGTCGATCCGCGAGATCTCAGAGGTTAGCGCGGCTGTCCGCGGCCTGCAGGAAGGCTATTCTTTGCATCATCTGTTTTCCATCCGAACTAAAAATGAGATCGGCCAGCTTTATCACAAAGACTGGAGTTTTCAATATTTGCTGCACCGCAGAACGGAAGAATAGAAACTTCTATTTTCCTGTCGTTCTGTTCCTGTTTACTTTCGCCGTTTCAATCGACGCTCAAACCGTCGGAGTTGTCTCACCGGACGCTGTTGCGATTTCCGGTTTCGGCTCCAAAGCTCTCTCCGAGACCTTGACGCCGAGCATCTCGACGTACTCTCGACCGATCGCCTGCTGATGCGGCGTATAACGCTACAAAACAGGAGCTGGCGAAGGCACTCTCCGACGAGGCCAAGATCGCAGGTTCGGCGATCGGCTGCGATTTCCTGCTCCCCGTCAAGACCGGCAACCAACGGCGAACGTCGTTTGAGCGGCCCGAGTATTACGAATCCTTCGCAGCCATTTACGTCGTCAGTTCCCGCACTGGGCGGTTTGTCAATTAATCTGAATCCGGAATACCGAGGAACGTTCGCAGGCTGAGTGATTTCTTTCCGCAGTTCCCATCCGCAGTTCCCATTATCTCCCGTGACCTTCACAAACTCGATAAACGAGGCCCAGAAACGCGAAGCGGTCGAACCGCGACCATCGAATATCGACGAGCCGCCTCTGCCTGGAACGCCGGAGTCGAAAGGCTTCGTTGCGCCTATCCCCTTTCGCAGGATCAAGCCCGAATACACGCCAACGGCATATCTCTACAGCGTGACCGCGACCGTCGAGATCCTGGTCGATCTTGATGCCGCAGGTAATATCACCCGGACGGAGATAACGCGTTGGGCGGGTTACGGCCTCGACGAAGCGGTCGAATCTGCGGTCAGGGCAATGAATTGGCGTCCGGCCGAGAGAAACAAACGGACTTTGCCAATGCGCGTTTTGCTTCGGTACAATTTCAAAAAGGCCGATACCAAACCTTGATATATGCAAACCGTCCGGGCGACCATCAAGACAATTCTCTTCACAGCCTCCACCCTTAGGCTGTATTTCTTTTGGTTCATAACGCATTACTTCGTTCCAAACAAGATCCACTGGCGTCAGTCCATTTTCTTTTGGTGGACATCAGCTTAAAAATATCGCGATGCGGCTTGAGATCATAGGCAAGCCAAAGCCGCCTTTTTTTCTGGTCTGCAACCACCTCAGTATCGTCGATATGTCAGCCTTGCGGGTCGCGGCCAAGGGCGTGTTTGTCGCCAAAAGCGAGGTCAACGGCTGGCCAGTTGCCGGCAGGATCATACGCGATATGGGCACGGTCTTTATCGACCGTCAGAGAATCGCCGCGACATTCCGCGTGCCGGCGAAGAGATCATCAAACGCCTCGACGACGGCGAAGGCGTCATCGTCTTTCCCGAAGGCACAAGCACCAAAGGCGAAGAGGTGCTGCCCTTCAATTCGTCGTTCCTCCAGTTTGCCGCCGTCAAGAACATTCCGGTCTCGTACGCCTCGATCAGCTATCAAACGCCGCCGGGCGACATGCCGGCGAATCAGGCCGTTTGCTGGTGGGAAGACATCAGCTTTTTCGAGCATCTTTGGCGTATCTTCAAACAGCGTGAATATACTGCGGTCATCAACTTTGGCGACGAACCGATCATGAGGTCCGACCGCAAAGAACTGGCCAATGAGCTTCGCGACCGCGTAGCGGAGACGTTCGTTCCCGTGTTGTAATGACGCGGCTTTCGGCTTAAACTTTATTATATCCCTGCGTATCATCGGTTCTCATAAAGGAGCAAACTATGCCTAAACACTTTCGTCGTTTCGCAACGGCACTTCTTATCGTTATGTCGATCTATAGCTCAACACTGGCTCAAAGCAGCGGTTTTGACGTTGGCCGTATGGACCGCAGCGTCGAGGCATGTCAGGACTTTTTCCAATATGCCAACGGCACTTGGTTGAAGAACACTCAGATCCCGGCCAGCGAATCCAGCTGGGGCACCTTTAACATGCTCCGCGATTCGAACAGCGCCCTTCTCAAAGAGGTCCTCGAAAAAGCCGCCGCATCTAAAGCCAAGAAAGGCAGCGATCAGCAGATGATAGGCGACTATTACGCTACGTGTATGGACGAAGCATCGATCGAAAAGGCCGGCCTCAATCCGATAAAGCCTTATCTCAAAGAGATCGACAAGCTCAAGTCACAGGCCGACATCGTATCACTCATCGCTAAAATGCATAATGCACCGCTGCCGGCCGTTTTCGGCTTTAGCGCCGGTGCCGACCTGAAAGATTCGAACGCCGTAATGATCAACGCCGGACAAGGCGGCCTCACTATGCAGGGCAAGGAATATTACACCAAGGAAGACGCGAAATCGGTCGAGACGCGTGCTAAATTCGTCGAATATATGACGAATATGTTCAAGCTGCTCGGCGACACGCCCGAGGCCGCAGCCGCTCATGCGGCGAAGGTGCTTGAGATGCAAACACGTTTCGCGAAAGCCTCGCTTGCACAAACCGAGATGCGAAATCCCGACACTCGCTACAACAAGATCACGATGGCCGCCGCTCAGGAACTAACGCCGAACCTCTCGTGGGCAGCATATATGGCCGCACGCGGCGTGACGCCCGAAGCAAATATCAATCTCGCTCAACCCAACTTCTTTAAGGAAGTGAACACGATGCTCACGGACGTTCCGGTCGAGGACTGGAAGGTCTACTTCCGCTGGATGACGATCAACTCGACAGCACCGGCATTGCCAAAGGCATTTGCGGATGAGAATTTCAACTTCTTTGGCAAATACCTGAGCGGCCAAAAGGAACGTCAGCCGCGTTGGAAAACCTGCACACAGGCGGTTGACGGTGCTCTCGGCGAGGCCCTCGGAATGGAATATGCCAAGATCGCGTTTAAGCCCGAGGCAAAGGCACGGATGAACGTGATGATCGACAACCTGATGGTCTCGATGAAGGAACGCGTCGACGGCCTCACGATGAGTGCCGAGACCAAAAAACAGGCTCATGCCAAGATCGCGTCTTTCAAACGAAAGATCGGCTATCCTGATGTCCTTCGCGGGTATGTCGGGCTGACGATCGACCGCAAATCATACGCCGGCAACATTTTACGCGCCAATCAGTTTCAGATGCAGCGTAATTTCAAAGACCTCGGCAAACCGCGTGACAAGACGCGTATGGGCATGACGCCGCCGACGGTCAACGCCTCGTATAACAGCACGAATAACGACATTACGTTCCCGGCCGGGATCCTGCAGCCGCCGTTCTTTAATTTCAATGCTGACGACGCGATCAATTACGGTGCGATCGGCGGCGTCATCGGCCACGAGATCACGCACGGTTTTGACGATTCGGGCAGCCGTTTCGATGCTGACGGCAATCTCAAAATGTGGTGGACAGACAGCGACCGAAAGCAGTTTGAGGAACGTGCCGATTGTGTCGTAAAACAGTTCAATGGTTACGAGGTCCAGCCCGGGCTCTTTATCAACGGCAAGCTGACGCTCGGCGAGAACATCGGCGATTTTGCCGGTCTGACCGTTTCGTATTACGCGTTCAAGAAGTCGATGGAGGGCAAACCCCGACCGGCGAACATCGACGGATTTACACCGGAACAGCGTTTCTTCCTCGGCTGGGCTCAGGTCTGGGCGGGCAAATACACGCCGGAGGCTGAACGCCAACAGGTCGCCACTAACAGCCACTCGCTCCCCCGCTGGCGCGTCAACGGCCCGATGTCGAACATGCCCGAATTCGCCGAAGCATTTGCCTGCAAAGCCCCGGCCAAGATGATCCGCGAAAAGGTTTGTGAGATCTGGTAGATCCGGATTCATTGTGACCTCATCAATGGCTGTCGAAGCAATTCGGCAGCCATTACTTTTGCCAAAATAAGCCCATTTTCAAAATATCCGTGGCCGCTGTATTACACTTTATTACAATGTGTTACAGACCTATCCTGTTAAATGCTTGCGATAATTAGGGTTAGCCCGCAAATCGGTAATTTGAACTGTCCCGAGTGTCCAGCGCGTACATCGTGTCCCGCGTGTCCGGAGTGTCCTGCTTGTTCATTACCAATCCGTAACAAAAAAGCTCCCGGTGTATAGTTTTCAAAGAACAAGATTGGATGTGATCCATCCATAACGAGTATATCACAAAAGTGTGCTACTTGCACGGCGTTTTATATATGCAACATCGATTCGGTTAGAAAGGCCGCGAGTTGTGATGCTCGCGGCGTTTTCTCAATAAGCGAAAAGGGCTATTGGTCGCCGGTAATGCCCCAGTTTAAGATCTGCAGTGCCCCGTCCGAGCTACGCAAAATGTACCATTGAAGTACACCGCCGTTATCGCGGCGAGCGACAAAGTCGGTTTTCCCATCGCCGTCGTAATCCCCGAAAAGGGGAGTATCGGTAGTGAGTCCCCAATCCAAATATGATACCCCGCCATCTGAACTCCGCAGCGTAATAAACTGCCGCTGACTGAGAATATTCTGGATGATCGAAATGTCCTGCTTCCCGTCACCGTCAATATCGATCGGAGAAAAGAAGAACAGACCGGCGAGCGACGAATTTCCCCACGCGGTCCGCGTGCTTGCGGCGTCGGAACTGCGGAGCGTATACCATATTCGTTGACCGCCTTCTATGCGGACCGCCGTTAGGTCGGCCCGTCCGTCGCCATCGTAATCGCCGATCGAAGGATAGTCATTGACCGTTCCCCATTTAGTGGCAGTGCGCGCATTGTCTGAGCTTCTGATGACCCACCAGAAACCGGTAGAGCGTCTAAAGATGGCAATGTCCTGTTTTCCGTCTCCGTCATAGTCGGCCGCTGTCAGCGTGTCGAGTTGTGCCACCGAGAAATCGCCCCACACCTCGGTTCGGATCGTATTAGTCGATGACTGCAGAATGCTCCAAGTTGCAATACCGGCTCCGTCGAGTTTTCGGAGGAGAATATCGCCCAATCCGTCTCCGTCGAAATCCCAGGTTAGGTTAAAATAATTGTCACCCGACGCCGTACCGACGGAGTTGATCGACGCTGCACCCGTCAAGCTGCTTTGGCTCCAAAATTGATTGGTGGTCTGACGGTATATCGAAGCGTCTGTCCGTCCGTCACCATCGGTGTCCATAACTGTATTGACCTGTTTTACCTGCCCTCGGATCTCACCACCAGGAAAGTTAACTGAATGTAAATTGACGTAATGACGATGTGCCCGCATATCTGCGACCTGTTGGGCCGAAAGATTGAAATTTAACGGACCGATCGTACCGCTCGTTGCTGTGGGCAAGCCTGTAAACCCAAAGAGAACCGGCGCATTAACGCCAACGGCGGCCGTTCCGTGAATATGTGCGGCATTTAGATTACTTCCCAGACCGGCAAATGTGCAGTTTACGGTAATCTGGGTTTGGGCGGCGTTTAGTACGATCGCACAAGTGCCCTTTCCTGCTGAAGCGTTGGCCGGAACCTCCTGGGCCCCGGAAAGTGCGGCTACAAATCTTTGTTGTCCCGAGGCAGTGAGTACGCTGACGAGGGCTAGAACGGAGATCGCAACTAGTCGTTTCACAATAATTCTCCTTGTCTGAATTAGACGTCATCCAGTGAGAGGTAAGTTAATGATTATTCGAATAATTGCATACTTTAGAAGTTCTAACAAGGATTTTTTAAGATGGCAGATCAAACAACAAAGGCCGCGACCAATTGGTCGCAGCCTTTGTTGTTATAGCTGAATGCTTAGCCCTTACCTAAGTAAGAGCTTTCGACATTATAGTTCGTCGTCCGGAAGCTCGATCTTCATTGCTTCGTCGATGTCGAAGATCTCGGCGTTTTCGAGCTCCTCGTTCTCGTCCACATCGAGATCGATATCGTCGTCAAAGCCGTCAGCTTCGACTCCGGGAACATCCATCGGGATCGGCAGTTCGAGGCCGCCGCGGATGTCGGTCAATTCGTCAAACTCGTCCTCCTGCTTACGATTCTCGGTCGGATCGTACGCGACCTTGACGTTGCGGTAGTATTTCATACCGGTTCCGGCCGGAATGAGGCGTCCCATGATGACGTTCTCCTTGAGCCCGCGAAGGTAATCGATACGGCCCGAGATCGCAGCTTCGGTAAGCACGCGGGTGGTTTCCTGGAAGCTCGCCGCCGAGATGAACGAATCGGTCGAAAGCGAAGCCTTCGTGATACCGAGAAGGAGCGGCTCTCCAACCGAAGTCTGTCCGCCTTCTTCGGCAACACGACGGTTCTCGTCTTCGTAGCGGAAGCGATCGACCTGTTCTTCGAGCAGGAATTCCGTATCGCCGACCTCTTTGATCTTGACCCAGCGGAGCATCTGACGAACGATCACCTCAATGTGTTTGTCATTGATGTTAACGCCCTGCAGACGATAGACTTCCTGGATCTCGTTCACTACGTAATTCTGCAGGGCTCCCGTTCCGAGAACACGCAGGATATCGTGCGGGTTGAGCGGGCCGTCCATTAGCGGTTCGCCGGCACGGACGTGATCGCCTTCCTGCACGTTGATGTGCGTACCACGCGGAATGTCGTATTCGCGTTCGCTTCCGTCGTCGCCGGTAACGATCAGTTTACGTTTACCCTTTGAGATCGGGCCGAAAGTGATATTACCGTTGATCTCCGACATGATAGCGGTTTCGCCCGGACGCCGTGCTTCGAAAAGCTCGACGACACGCGGCAGACCGCCGACGATATCTTTCGTCTTGGTCGTTTCACGCGGGATCTTGGCGATGATATCGCCGGCCATCACTTCGTCACCGTCTTCGACGTGAAGGTTGGCACTGATCGGCATCTGGTAGGTCTTGAGCACCTTGTTGCCCGAGCGGATCTCGAGACGCGGCTGATTCTTCTCATCCGAGTCTTTGACCACAAGGCGTTTCTGGCCCGTGACCTTATCGATCTCTTCCTCGACCGTCTTGCCTTCCTTCAGATCCTGATACTTGATCGTACCCGAGACTTCCGAAAGAATAGCGAAGGTGAACGGATCCCATGTGACGATGATGTCGTCTTCCTTGACCTTTTGGCCGTCCTTTACGTGGATCTGAGCACCGTAAACGATGGTGTAACGGGCAACTTCGCGTCCGCGGTCATCCATCAGAGCAAGCTCCGACTGACGCCGAAGCGAAACGAACTCGCCCACGCGGTTCTTAATGACCTTGGTATCGCCGAGGTATTTGACCGTTCCGTCCATCGCGGCGACGTGCTTGGTCTCCTGTTCGAGACGAGCCGTACCGCCGACGTGGAATGTTCTCATCGTAAGCTGCGTTCCCGGTTCGCCGATCGACTGTGCGGCGATAACACCGACAGCCTCACCGATCTCGACCGTGTTGCCGGTCGCAAGGTTGCGGCCGTAACATTTAACGCAGATACCGCGACGCGATTCGCACGTCAGGGCCGAACGGATTCGGACCTTCTGCAGTCCAGAGAGCTGAACTGCCGAGCCGAGGTCTTCGTCGATCTCGGTATTTGCTGTGACAATAACGTTGCCGTCGACCGGATCGATGATGTCATCGAGCGATGTACAGCCGACAATGCGGTCACGCAGGCTCTCGACCTCTTCACCGTTGCGGATGATAGCTTCGGCAAAGACGCCGCGGAGCGTTCCGCAATCCTGTTCGGAGACGATCACGTCCTGAGCAACGTCGACCAGGCGGCGTGTCAGATAACCCGAGTCGGCCGTTTTGAGAGCCGTATCGGCGAGACCCTTACGGGCACCGTGCGTCGAAATAAAGTACTGCAGAACGTCGAGTCCTTCGCGGAAGTTTGCGAGGATCGGGTTTTCGATGATCTCACCCGACGGTTTTGCCATCAGGCCGCGCATACCGGCGAGCTGACGGATCTGAGCGTCCGAACCACGAGCACCCGAATCGGCCATCACGAGGATAGGATTGAGCTCTTTGCGTTCCTTTTCACGCGTGTGCATGGCCTTGAACATTTCCTTAGAAACGTGATCGGTCACATCCGACCAGATGGCCGTAACTTTATTGGTACGCTCCATGTCGGTCATGGTCGCGTCTTCGTACTGTTTGCGAAGCTTCTCGACCTCTTTCAAAGCCTTTTCGATAATGCCTTTCTTTGAGGACGGCGTGACCATGTCGTCGATGCCGATCGAAACACCGGCAAGCGTCGCGTACAAAAAGCCCATCGTTTTGAGATCGTCGAGCAGGACGACCGTCTGGTCGTGGCCGAGCTTGAGATGGCAAAACGTCACGAGCGATTGCAGGCCTTTCTTTTTCATCACGCCGTTGACGAACGGCAAGCCGTCACGCGTCAGGCGTTCGTTAAAGATCGCACGTCCGACGGTCGTATCGATGACCTGATCGATGCCCTCGCGGATGGTCGCACGCATCACATCCTGATTGTTGTGCTCCATGCCGAGGTCGATCAGATCACCTTTCCAACGGAGGCGGATCTTGGTCTGCGTCTCAACGAGCCCCGCATCGAGTGCGAGCAGCACGTCGTCGATGGTGCCAAACGCCTTGTTATCCCCACGCATTTCGTCGCGGGCGAGTGTCAGGTAATAGCAGCCGAGAACGATATCCTGCGACGGCACGGCGATCGGTTGTCCCGAAGCCGGCGAGAGCAGATTGTTTGACGCGAGCATCAAAACGCTCGCCTCGATCTGTGCCTCAGGCGACAGCGGAATGTGCACGGCCATCTGGTCACCGTCAAAGTCGGCGTTAAAAGCAGTACAGACGAGCGGGTGAATTTTGATCGCTTTACCCTCAACGAGCACCGGCTCAAAAGCCTGGATGCCGAGACGGTGAAGCGTCGGAGCACGGTTCAAGAGGACCGGATGCTCACGAATGACTTCTTCGAGAATGTCCCAAACGATCGGCTCCTGACGCTCGACCATTTCGCGAGCCTGTTTGATGGTGGCAGCGTGGGCATCCTTTTCAAGCTTGTTGTAGATAAACGGCTTGAATAGCTCCAAAGCCATTTTCTTTGGCAAACCGCACTGATGCAGTTTCAGCTCCGGCCCGACGACGATAACCGAACGTCCCGAATAATCTACACGCTTTCCGAGCAGATTCTGACGAAAACGTCCCTGTTTACCTTTGAGCGTTCCCGACAAAGATTTGAGCGGGCGATTGTTCGCACCACGCAGCACGCGGCCGCGTCGTCCGTTGTCAAACAACGCATCGACTGCTTCTTGCAGCATACGTTTTTCGTTACGGACGATGACCTCAGGAGCGTGCAGCTCGATGAGCTTCTTCAAACGGTTGTTACGGTTGATGACGCGGCGATAGAGATCGTTAAGATCCGATGTCGCAAAACGTCCGCCGTCCAGGGGCACGAGCGGGCGAAGCTCGGGCGGAATAACCGGGATGACATCGAGGATCATCCACATCGGGTTGTTGCCCGAACGCAGGAACGATGTCGAAACCTTCAAACGCTTGGAATACTTAAGTTTTTTCTGCTGCGACGTTTCGTCCTTCATCTTGGCACGAAGTTCGTCGACCAGCTCGGCAATGTCGATCTGCTGGAGCAGATCCTTGATCGCCTCGGCACCCATTTTGGCGACAAATTGATTAGGATAATCACGCGACAGCTCGCGAAAACGCTCGTCCGTCAGCAGGTCTTTCTGCTTCAGATCAGGCACGTCACCCTCATCGACGACGATGTACGTCTCAAAGTAGAGGATCTTTTCGAGATCGCGCAAGGTGATATCGAGCAGATGGCCGATACGCGACGGCAGCCCTTTAAAGAACCACACGTGCGAACAGGGCGAGGCAAGCTCGATATGGCCGAGACGTTCACGGCGAACCTTTGACTGTGTGACCTCAACGCCGCATTTGTCGCAGATGACGCCGCGGTGTTTCATCCGCTTGTATTTACCGCAGAGACATTCCCAGTCAGAGACCGGGCCGAAAATACGTGCGCAAAACAGGCCGTCGCGCTCCGGTTTGAACGTTCGGTAGTTGATCGTTTCCGGCTTGGTGACCTCGCCGTGCGACCATGAACGTATCTTATCGGGCGACGCCAATGATATGCGGATCGCTTCGTAATTTGTGGTCAATTGCGTCTTGTTATCGTTATTAAATCGAAACATATTTCTCCAAAAAGTCTCACGAGTCGAGGGTGTCCGGGGAGTCATGAGTCAAGTGACACCTGACTCCCGGACTCTATTCACTCCCGACTATTAATCAACTCCTACCAGTGCATCAACGCCTGCGATCACATCTTCCGGATCGATCTGATCTTCTTGGATCAGCTCGACATCGAGACACAAGCTCTGCAGCTCGCGTACGAGCACGTTGAACGATTCCGGTATGCCCGGCTCAAAGTTCGAAACGCCCTTGACGATCGTTTCGTAGATCTTCGAACGTCCGGCCACATCGTCGGATTTGCATGTCAGCAATTCCTGCAGGATATGAGCCGCACCGTAGGCTTCGAGTGCCCAGACCTCCATTTCGCCGAAACGCTGGCCGCCAAATTGAGCTTTACCGCCCAGTGGCTGCTGCGTGATCAAGCTGTATGGCCCGATCGAGCGTGCGTGGATCTTGTCATCGACCAGATGCGAGAGTTTCAACATATAGATGTAACCAACGCACACCTTTTGCTCAAACTGCTCACCAGTCATACCGTCAAAGAGACGCGTTTTGCCCGACGGTCCGACTGAAGCCGGTATGCCGAGTTCGTCGTATTTCTCGTTGGCCTGTGTTATGTAGCCCTTGATCTCCTCTTCGCTCGCACCGTCAAAAACGGGGGTCGCAAAGTGGAGCCCGAGCACGCGGGCGGCCCATCCGAGATGTGTCTCGAGGATCTGACCGACGTTCATACGCGACGGCACACCGAGCGGATTTAGCACGATCTCGACCGGAGTTCCGTCCGGCAAGTACGGCATATCTTCTTCAGGCAAGATGCGGGCGATAACGCCCTTGTTACCGTGGCGTCCGGCCATTTTGTCACCGACCGAAAGCTTACGCTTCATCGCGACAAAGACCTTGACCATCTTGATCACGCCCGGCGGCAATTCGTCGCCCTGTTTGAGCTTGGTGATCTTTTCGTCGTAGATATCACGCAAGATGTTGATCTGGCGTTCGGTACGCTGCTCGTATTCCTTGATCTCGGCGATGACATCGATATTGCCCGAGGCAACGTCGGCCTTACGCAAAAGCCTAGGATCGACACCCTGCAGCTTTTCGCGGTTGAGCGTCTCGCCCTTCTTAAGGATGACCTCTTTATCTTCGACAAGGTCTTTGGTCAGCTTGCGGCCGTCAAAGAGCTCGTAGATACGCTCGTTACGCTGCTCCTCAAGGATACGAATTTCGTCCTCAAGATCGCGGTGGAAATCGTCTTCTTCCATGCCCTCGATGTCGAGTGAACGCTCGTCCTTGTCCTGCCCCTTACGGGTAAAGATCTGAACGTCAACGACCGTGCCGTCGATGCCCGGAGGGCTCGTGAGGCTTGCGTCTTTAACGTCGCCGGCCTTTTCACCAAAGATGGCACGGAGCAGTTTTTCCTCAGCGGTCAGCTGCGTTTCGCCCTTAGGCGTAACCTTACCGACCAGTACCGAACCCGGTTTGACCTGAGCACCGATGCGAATAATGCCACTCTCATCGAGATCGCGGAGCATGTTCTCACCGATATTCGGGATGTCACGCGTGATCTCTTCTGGCCCCAACTTGGTGTCGCGAGCCTCGATCTCGAGCTCTTCGATATGGATCGACGTGTAGTAGTCGTCTTTGACCAGCTTTTCGGAAACCAAAATAGCATCCTCAAAGTTGTAACCACGCCAAGGCATAAATGACACGAGGACGTTACGGCCGAGGGCGAGTTCGCCGCGATCTGTACATGGGCCGTCGGCAATTACCTGGCCTTTTTTTACTCGTTCGCCAACCTCAACGATCGGACGCTGGTTGATACAAGTGTTCTGGTTCGAACGCTTAAATTTGACCAGCGAATAAATATCCGCCGTCACCTCACGCGAGATCGTGCCGTCGACCTGATGGTCAGCTTTGACGATGATGCGTTCACTATCGACAAAATCGACGATGCCGTCGCGGCGTGCGATGACCACCGCACCCGAATCACGGGCGGCGATCTTTTCCATACCGGTACCGACATACGGCGACTCCGCACACAAGAGAGGCACTGACTGACGTTGCATGTTCGAGCCCATGAGAGCACGGTTGGCGTCATCGTTTTCAAGGAAAGGAATAAGCGACGCGGCGACCGAAACTAGCTGTTTCGGCGAAACGTCCATGTACTGCGTTTCGGCGCGGTCGGCGGTGATAAATTCACCCTTTTGCCGTGCGGCGTTACGCTCATTGACGATGTTGCCCTTGGCGTCAAGCTCAATGTTTGCCTGGCCGATGATGTAGCGATCCTCTTCCCAAGCGGTCAGATAAAACGGCCACGGCTCAACGTCAGCCAGTTTACCGTCCTTGATCTTTTTATTAGCCGCCTCGACATCCTCAAGCGGGACGTGCTCGCCGGGTTTGAATTTAGTATCGCCGCCGTTCAAAACACGGACGTACTCGATAACGCGGCCGTCCTCGACCTTTCGGTAAGGCGACTCGATAAAGCCGTACTCGTTGATACGTGCAAAACACGACAGCGACGAGATCAGGCCGATGTTCGGGCCTTCAGGCGTTTCGATCGGGCAGATGCGGCCATAGTGAGTCGGGTGAACGTCGCGGACCTCAAAACCCGCACGTTCACGCGAAAGACCACCTGGCCCCAGCGCCGACAGGCGGCGTTTGTGCGTGATCTCCGACAGCGGATTGGTTTGATCCATGAACTGCGAAAGCTGCGACGAACCAAAAAATTCGCGGACCGCAGCCGTCACCGGCTTGGCGTTGACCAGATCACGCGGCATTGTGGTGAACATATCCTGTTGGATGGACATCTTCTCCTTGATCGCGCGTTCCATGCGTTCTAAACCGATGCGGAATTGATTTTCGAGCAGCTCACCAACCGCGCGGACGCGGCGGTTACCCAAATGATCGATATCGTCTTGGCCGTAATTTTCGCTGTCGCGTTTCATACGGAGCAGATAGTTGACGACCTCGATAAAATCGGTCGGGGCGAGCAGCGGATCTTTGATACGGTCAAAATCCGGGCGGCCCATCTTGATGTTAAATTTCAGACGCCCGACGCGTGACAGGTCAAACCGACGCGTGTCAAAGAACATGCCTTCGAGCAGACGGTAAGCTGTCGGAACGGTCGGAGGATCGCCCGGACGCATCTTGCGATAGATCTCGAGCAATGCATCGACCGGTTTACCGATCGGATCCTTTCTCAAGGTCGCGGATATGATCTCGCCGATAACGTCGCGTTTCGGGAAAAACACCTTAACGCTCGAAATGCCTTCTTCGACGATCTGCTGTATCTTGCCAGCGGGGATCTCGGTATTCGATTCGACGATGACCTCACCGGTTTCGGTGTTGACAACGTCTTCGAGAGCAAAAGCTCCCTCAAGATCGGCGATTGCGACCGCAACCGAACCAACTCCCATGCGGCGAAGGTCAGCGAGAGCACTCTTGGTGATCTTTTTGCCCTTGCGGGTGACCTCTTCTTTCTTGTCCTTAATGTCGTCTTCGGCACGCATTCCGACAAGGTGCGTATCGCCGCTCTCTTTCACACTGATCGAAAGCTTGCCCTTTTCGATGACGATCTCGTCAGTCACATAGAAAAGCTCGAGGATGTTCGAATCCGGGTATTCCGCATTCTTGACGACTTCCTCAAGGATCTGATCCGAGACTGTTTTCATGTCGATCTGCGGATTTAGCCACAGGCCGAGTGCACGAAGAAATACGGTCGCGATGATCTTTCGTTTGCCGAGACGCGCGTGCAGGATGCCTTTTTGGTCGTATTCAAATTCGACCCACGAACCGCGGTACGGTATGATCTTTGCGAGATAGTCGTCGCGTTCACCCTTAAAGAAAACACCTGGGCTTCGGTGAAGCTGCGATACGATGACGCGCTCGGTACCATTAATAATGAACGTACCGTTGTCGGTCATCAGCGGGATCTCGCCAAAGAAAACATCCTCTTCTTTAATGTCGCGGATCGTCGAGACGTTGGTCTCGGGATCTTTGTCATAGACGGTCAGACGGATCTTGACCTTGAGCGGGACGCTGTACGACATACCGCGTTCCTGACACTCTTGCTGATCATGCTTGTGCTTGAGGCCGACCGGCTCGCCGCAGTTGTTGCAGAGATTTGGGCGGACGGCGTTAAACGTACCGCAATTTTTACATAGCACTTCGGCGGGGTTAAACGGGTCAACCTTGATCTTGGCCGAGCAATTCTTACAGTTTGCACGTAAGTGCTCGAGGCCCTCGAGGTTGCCGCATTTACACTGCCAGTTACCGATCTGATACTCAACATACTCGAGCGTCGCCGTCTCGCGAAAATCCGAAACCGGAAAGATCGACGAGAACACCGACTGCAAACCGATGTAGTCGCGCTCCTCAGGGATCAGATCCATTTGCAGAAACCGGTTATAGGATTCGCGCTGGACCTCGATCAGATTTGGGATCTGTGCTGACGTATAGATCTTAGAAAAATCCACTCGTTGCGGCGACTGGCTTGTGCGACGTCCTAGTCCGTTCGAGTTATTTTGTAGAGGATTGTTGATCATATAATTAATAGCGGGCTGAAAAAAACCTGTTGATTTTCGCGGGCTTTGCTGATACGATTCCCGTAACAAAAAGCTCCTGCAAAAATCTCTGCGAATAAAGACAGCAAACGCGGTCGAGGGCAAAGTTTACCCAGACCGCTTAAAGCAGTAAATAGCTGCTATCTTAATTTTCCGAGCGTGCCGAAAAGAGACACCCACTCTCCACTTTTGCGGGCCGCAGAGCCTCGCGTCTATAACAAACGAAAACAAAAAATCAGTTTCCGATCCAACCGGTCATCGCACTCAAGATAAAATAGATAGAGCGCGAACCAGTTAGTTTAACAATAACTTTTTATAAAGGCAAATGCCGAGACGCCCGCTCAAGCGAACGAGCGTCTCGGCAAATATGATCGACTATTTGAGCTCGACGGTAGCACCAGCTTCGGTAAGCTTGGTTTTGATATCGTCAGCTTCAGCCTGCGAGACGCCTTCTTTGATCGTCTTAGGTGCGGCATCGACCAGATCCTTGGCTTCTTTGAGGCCAAGACCGGCTACGACTTCGCGGACGACCTTGATGACAGCGATCTTGTTGCCGCCGGCCGACTGCAGAACTACGTCAAACGAATCCTTAGCTTCGGCAGCAGGAGCAGCGTCTCCGCCACCTGCACCAGCACCAGCAGCCATCATCATAGGGGCCGCTGCAGCCGCCGAAACGCCGAATACTTCTTCGAGTTCCTTGACCAATTCAGACGCTTCGAGAAGCGACATACCTTTCAAATACTCAACTACATCTTCTTTTTTAATAGCCATGACTTTTACCTATCTCCTATTTAGGGTTCTGTTAATAACTTGCTCGCGGGCTCTATACGAACCACGAACGGTTGTTTTTGCCGCTAGAACCCAGGGACACGTTAGTGGAGGGTTGCATCACCTCGCCTTACTTGTCCGAAGCCTGTGACCTGACAAATCACACGGCCCGTTTTCCTTGGTACGGCTTTCTAAGATCTCAAATTTGAGATCAAAAAAACTTGATTATTCAGCCTTTTCCTCAGCTTCTGCCTCGGGGGCTTCTTCGACAACTTCGTCGGCCGGGGCTTCTCCCGCAACCGCTTCGACTGTTTCTTCAGCCGCAGCTTCGACTACTGGAGCCTCTTCTGCTGCCGGTGCTTCGGCGACTTCCGCTTCCGTAGGAGCAGCCTCTTCGACCGCAGGTGCGGCCGCCGGAGCAGCTTCGACAGCGGGCGTTCCCGCTGCACGGCCTTCTTGCTTACCGATCTGATCGATCACAACTGCCAGATCACGCGGCACGGCATTAATGACCGTGACGATGCGTTGTGCCTGACTGTTGAGAACAAACAACAACTTAGAAATAAGCTCTTCTTTGCTCGGCAGATTTGCGATCGTTGTTAGCTGTTTAAGATCAACCAGCTTGCCATCGACGACACCCGTTTTAAAGGTGTAAACGTCGGCGTTGTCTTTCATGAACTTCGAAATTGCTTTCGAAAGAACAACCGGATCATTTTCGGTCCATGCGATCGCGGTCACGCCTTTGAAATGCTCGCTTGCATCTTCAAACTGCGTTCCCTTAACGGCGATTCGGGCTAGAGTGTTCTTTACAACTTCGTATTTCGCACCGGCTTCACGCAAAGAGTTGCGAAATTCCTGGTCTTTTTGGACCGTCACTCCCGAAAAGCTGACGACCATAGCGGACGTTGAATTTTGCAGCGATTCGGTGAGGGCGGTCAGATCTTGTGCTTTTGTTTCTCTTGATTTCATTTCTTTACTCGCTCCTCACTTACGCGTACGCGAGCTCATCGAGCAATACGCCCGGACTCATCGTTGCGGCTAAGTTAATTTTCTTTAGGTAACGTCCCTTTGCTGTGGTCGGCTTTGCCTTCATCACGGCGGTGATCAGGACCTTGGTGTTCTCGGCCAATTTAGCATCGTCGAACGACACTTTGCCGACCGGGGAGTGAATAACGCCTGTTTTATCAACACGATATTCGACCTTACCGGCCTTGGTCTCTTCGATGGCCGTTTTAACGTCCATCGTGACGGTTCCTGTTTTTGGATTTGGCATCAGGCCTCGAGGACCGAGGACCTTACCCAATTGTCCGACCTTGCCCATCATATCGGGCGTGGCGATCAGTGCGTCAAAGTCGAGCCAGCCGCCTTTGATCTTTTCGACCAGCTCATCGCCGCCTGCTAGATCCGCACCGGCTGCTTCGGCCTCTTTGATCTTGTCGCCCTGAGCGATGACGACGACCTTTTTAGCATCGCCACCAAGTCCGTGCGGCAATACGATGGTGCCGCGGACGAGCTGATCTGCCTTACGGGGATCGACGCCCAGCCACATCGTCAGTTCGACAGTTTCGTCAAACTTTGCAAATGCGACCTCTTTTAATTTAGAGACCGCTTCTTCAAGTGTGTGCTTCTTGTGCGGCTCGATCTTTTCCAGAGCCGCCAAGTATTTCTTTCCTCTTTTCATTTTACCTCCAGGTATTAACGAACGCGTAAGCGTTCTCCCTTATGAGACACATAGGAATTTAATGTCCTATATGACCAATTTATTCAATGGTTAAGCCCATCGACTTAGCCGTTCCCTCGATCGTCCGCATTGCTGCGGCGAGGTCGGTCGTGTTGAGATCGACCATTTTCTTTTTGGCGATCTCTTCGATCTGCGAGCGTTTGATGCTGCCGACCTTTTCACGATTAGCTTTGCCCGAACCTTTGGCGATACCCGAAGCCTTTCTCAAAAGGTCGGCCGCCGGCGGAGTTTTCGTTTCAAATGTGAACGAACGATCCGCGTAAACAGTGATCACGACCGGGATCTTCATATCCGGGTCATCGTTTTGCGTTTTGGCGTTGAACGCCTTGCAAAACTCCATGATGTTAACGCCGTGCTGACCCAACGCTGGACCGATCGGCGGTGCCGGATTAGCCTTACCGGCAGGGATCTGTAACTTGATGTAACCTTCTATCTTCTTTGCCATAACTGTTTTCGATTAACGATCCCGCTTACGCTGGGAATGTCCTCATTTATTCTTCTTCTGCAAACGTAACTTTTTCTACTTCTAAAAACGTCAGCTCGTACGGTGTCGAACGGCCAAAAATAGTGATCGAAACCTTGAGCGTCGATTTGTCTTCGTTGACCTCTTCGACCTTGCCGGTAAAGCTCGCAAACGGCCCCGACTTGATCCTGACGACCTCGCCCACAGTGTAAGTAAACTTTGGTTTCGGCTTTTCGGTCGCAACCTCGATGTTATGCACGATCTGATCGACCTCAGCCTGTGACAGCGGGGTCGGCATCTTGCCGCCAAGAAAGCCCGTAACCTTTGGCGTCGATTTGATCGCGTGAAAAACGTTATCAGGCGGCTTTCCGGTATCGCCGCACTCGATCTCGACAAGCACGTATCCGGGATAAAACATCCGCTCGGAGACATACTCTTTATTGCCGCGCATCTCGACGACCTTTTCTTTCGGGAGCAAAACGCCGGTAATCTGTTCGGCCAGCTCCATGTCGCGAATGCGCGCATTCAGGCTCTCGACAACCTTGTTCTCGTGACCCGAATATGTGTGGATAAAATACCACTGCTTCATGTTCAAATATCCTTCTAGGCTCCGGCGATCTTATTGACCAACCACGTTAAGCCCTGCAAAATGTATACCCATCCCTGATCGACCAGAAACAAGTATGCCGCGAAAAAGAGAACGCTGACGATCACAATGATAGTCGTGTTCTTAACATCGTTCGACGACGGAAATGATGTTTTGTCGAGTTCGCTGCGGGTCTTTTTTACAAACTCGCCGATCCCCTCTTTATGTTTACCCTCAGCGGGTGCGACCATCTCTGACACTTCTTCTCTCCTATCTAACTGGCAGGGGTACCAGGACTCGAACCCGGACCTAAGGTTTTGGAGACCTCCATGCTAACCATTGACACCATACCCCTGAATATAGGTGCAAAGTTTAGAGTGGAAAGTGACGAGTGAAAGATAATGTATCTCGTCACTCGTCACTTTTTCACTCGTAACCAGTCCCTATTTATTTTCTTTATGCAGCTGATGGCAACGGCAGCGACGGCAAAACTTTTTAAGCTCAAGCCTGTTCGGCGTGTTCTTTTTGTTTTTCGTCGTTACGTAGTTGCGCTCTTTGCACTCAGTGCACTGCAAAATAATATTATCTCTTGGCATAAATCCTCGTTTAGAGTTACGCGTTTACGCGTGAACTCTTACTATTCAACAATATCCGAAACCGTTCCGGCTCCGACTGTACGGCCGCCTTCGCGGATGGCGAAGCGGAGGCCTTTTTCCATGGCGATCGGGGCTATCAGCGTGATCTCCATCTGGATGTTGTCTCCCGGCATGACCATTTCGACTCCTGCAGGCAGGTCTGCGACACCTGTTACGTCCGTTGTTCTAAAGTAGAACTGCGGGCGGTAACCTGTGAAGAACGGTGTGTGTCGTCCGCCTTCTTCTTTGGTCAAGACATAAGCCTCAGCCTTGAACTTGGTGTGCGGTGTGATCGAGCCCGGTTTGGCAATGACCTGTCCGCGTTCGATCTCTTTACGCTCAACACCTCGGAGCAGCAGTCCGACGTTGTCGCCCGCCATACCCGAATCGAGCAGCTTCTTGAACATCTCGACGCCGGTCACAACCGAGTTGCGTGTTTCTTTGATACCGACGATCTCGACCGGTTCGTTGACGTTGATAACGCCGCGTTCGATACGTCCCGTTGCGACTGTTCCGCGGCCCTGAATGGTGAAGATGTCTTCGACCGGCATCAGGAACGGCTTGTCAGTCTCGCGGGCAGGTGTCGGGATGAAATCATCTACCGCCTGCATCAGCTCATCGATCTTTGGCTCCCAAGCCGGGTCGCCCTCGAGTGCTTTGAGTGCTGAACCCTGGATGATCGGTGTATCGTCACCGGGGAATTCATAAGATGAGAGCAGTTCGCGGATCTCCATGTCCACCAGCTCGATCATTTCAGCGTCATCGACCATGTCTGCCTTGTTCATAAAGACAACCATCGAAGGCACACCAACCTGACGTGCGAGCAGGATGTGCTCACGTGTCTGCGGCATAGGTCCGTCGGTCGCTGCTACTACAAGAATAGCTCCGTCCATCTGTGCCGCACCCGTGATCATGTTCTTGACATAATCGGCGTGGCCCGGACAGTCGACGTGTGCGTAGTGACGGTTTGCCGTCTCATACTCAACGTGCGACGTCGCAATTGTGATACCACGAGCTTTTTCTTCAGGTGCGTTGTCGATTGAATCAAACGACCGAAACGTCATCTTTGCATTGTGCTTTGACATCACCTTAGTGATAGCCGCCGTCAATGTCGTCTTGCCGTGATCCACGTGACCGATAGTCCCAATATTAACGTGCGGCTTGCTGCGATCAAATTTCTCTTTGCTCATGAATTTCTCCTAAACTTAGCTATTTCAAATTTCAAATATGAAATTTCAGATTTCTTAAGTACTTGCTCCCGTCCCCTTGATCTTCGCAATAACTTCCTCAGCCACATTTCGCGGAGCTTCGTTATAACGCTCAAAATGCATACTCGACGTTGCACGTCCCTGTGTCGACGAGCGGAGGTCGGTCGTGTAACCAAACATCTCCGACAGCGGCACAAATGCCGTAACGACCGAAACATTACCCGGACGCGGCTCCATCTTGTCGATCTGGCCGCGGCGGCGATTAAGATCGCCGTTGACCGCACCCATATATTCCTCAGGCGTAACAACTTCGATACGCATGATGGGTTCGAGCAGGACCGGTTTTGCCTTTTTCACAGCATCCTGGAACGCATACGAACCGGCAAGTTTGAATGAAATTTCGTCCGAGTCGACCTCGTGATACGAACCAAAAAGGAGCGTTACCTTGATATCGACCAGCTCATAGCCCGCGAGATATCCACGCTGCATAGCATCGCGAACACCTTCCATCGTCGGCTTGATGAACTGACGCGGGATCGAACCACCGGTGATCTTGTCCTCAAAGACAAAACCTTCGCCCGGAGCTGGCTCGACCGTGAGCTCAACGTGGCCAAATTTACCACG
>JBGAVC010000070.1:0-20849 GCA_044228265.1 Pyrinomonadaceae bacterium | reverse complement strand
TGTGCGGAAAAGCTCGGCTTTTCCGACGGATGCCCTCAAACCCTCACGCGGCTATGCCGCCGGTCTCGCGGACATCGGGCGGCAGAGCCGCTACGGTTTTTATTAAACGCGTCACGGAAAGCGCAGCCTTTCCGCAGATCGACCGGCAAAGCCGTATCCGGGCACCGTTCCCTTCGACGCTGCCATCCAGGCGATGAGAAACGACAACAAACTGGAACGTTCTTCCCCGGTTGCGGTTATGATACACGATGCCCCGGTAGCTCATAGATCGCGAAGTCCGAGGCGATTACAAATACGTGACCACACGGAATCATTAATTCGAAGTAAAAACAGTAGTTTTCCGGCAAGTCCGGCGAAATCTCAACTCCATATTGAATCCTCAGTTTGTCTGCCAAAGGCGAGTCAATTTCGGGCCACTCATTAAAGCAAAGGCATCTTGAAATGCTACCTCCACAGGACTCGACTACCGGGAGGTTTAACGTTGACCCAAACAACTCGCATTCGCTAAAGACGACCTTGCTCGGCGTCCATTCATATTTTCCTTCGTCAATGCTCAGAATATCTATTTGCAAACCGACCTCATACGTGCGGGAGTTTGATAACCTTGCAACGTTAACACTGCGAACAAGCGAATCATGCCATTTGTGGTTTAAGAAGTCTGTCTTTATTTGTCTCATAATCGGTATTCTGCTCTTCAGCAGGGCTTCAGTACGGAAAAGCGGAAACTAGTCTGGGCGTCAATCGAATTTGCGGAATAGAAGAATGGGGTCGGGCCTTCCTTCCGACGACTCTTCTCCGGTTGCAGGCCTGATCAATCTAATCTTACAAAGCACTCTGGTACTGATTCTAATATTGATTTTCGACACCGGCGATGTTTTCTTTCGCCGACACTCTCCTCCCGTCAGCAGCTTGCGGCTTGCCGCTCGATGTGCGGAAAAGCTCGGCTTTTCCGACGGATGTCCTCAAACCCCCACGCGGCTATGCCGCCGGTCTCGCGGACATCGGGCGGCAGAGCCGCTACGGTTTTTATTAAACGCTTGTCCGCCGTCGGGTCGCGGACGCCTTCGTCCGCTCGCGGAGATCGCTGGCCACACGCGGACGAGGATGCCGCGCTCCCTGTCGGGAAATAATCAAAATATCCTTGATTTCTACCTGCTCTTAATGATACACTGTTGCAATGATGATACACTCGTCATCACCCAGCGTTTTTTCTTGTGACACACGTGTGGTGCGTTTTTTTGCAATTTCTCGCGAACGGGCCAAAAATGTGTGCTTAAATGGTTTGTTGTCAATAGTTTGCGGCGTTCACGGGTGGTTTGGAACGCTTAAGAACGCTTAAAGATGTATTTCAGCCGTAAATGCTGTGAATATAGAGTTTATCGAGTGACGTAAGCGATCAGCGTTCCGACGAAGTTCGTGAACATCGGGATCTTTGACAACTGAAAAGGCCACACGCGGACGAGGCGTCCGCGTCCCCATTGCGGCCGAGGGCGGCCGCGTTCCGATATCTCTACTTCAGATTCTTCTTAAAGAACTCCAGCGAGCGTTCCCACGACAGCTTTGCGGCGTCGGCATCGTATCGCGGGGTGGTGTCGTTGTGAAACCCGTGCTGCTTGCCGTCGTATGTGAAGATCTCGTATTTCTTCTTGTTCGCCTTGAGGGCGGCCTCGTATGCCGGAATTCCCGCATTGACACCCTGATCGGCTCCCGCATAGTGAAGCATCAACGGCGCCTGGATCTTTGGCACGTCGTCGGCACCTGCCTGGCGGCCGTAGTAAGCGACACCGGCGTTGAGATCGCTGCCGAGGCGGACGGCGAGTTGGTTGACGACGCCACCGCCGAAGCAAAAGCCAACGGCTCCCAATTTACCGGTGCTGTCGGGACGTTTCTTCAGCCACTGGGCCGCGGCGACAAAGTCTTCGAACATCTTCTTGCCGTCGACCGTGCGAAAGGCCGCGGCACCTTTCTGCTCGTCTCCGGGATAGCCTCCGACCGACGTCAGGCCGTCCGGAGCGTAGGCCAGATATCCCACTTTGGCGAGACGCCGCGCGACGTCCTCTATATACGGATTGAGGCCGCGGTTCTCGTGGATGACGATAATGGCCGGAAATTTCTTGCCTTTTGCGGGACGCGCGAGATAGCCCTTGATCGTTCCATTGCCGGCAGGCGACTGGACGGTCTCGTAGCCGACCTTAAGGTCCTTGTCATCTTTCGGCACTGTCTGGGCCCAAGCGTAGTTCGGCGTCAGGCTCTCGAGGATGGCCATCGCGGTCCAACCGCCGACCGCGAACTTTGCCGCCCCGCGAAGGAACGCTCTACGGTCGATCTCGCCGTGCTGATACTCGTGAAAAAGGTCCAATAACTCCTGCGGATACTCGTCTGCCGTTCTGCGTTCCATTATTTGCCTCCGTTTTTGGACAAGTATAGTTTACGGCACGCTCGCGTTCAAAGCCGCCGCATACGCATTAACGAGCATCGGCCAGGATCCAACCGGTATTCAGGATCGCTCCGTTACGCCGGACGAAGGTCTCGGCACCATTACCCGTAACGGTCGTCTTTTTGCCGCCGCTCTCGATATCGTAGGAGTAGCTCGTGTAGAGAATGATCGTGCTGCCGTAGAGCTGGATGTCCGTCCGCGGAAACTCGAGCCGCGTCAGCTTTCCGCCGCCGTCGGCGAAGCGTTTGGCACCGTCGAGTATCTTTGCACGGTTCTCCCAGTTCGGGTCGGCACCGTTAACGGCAACAGCCTCGTCCGGGATCATCTTCTCCAGTTTCGCTACGTCGCCCGCGAACCATGCCCGCCAGACCGCCTCGCGGGCGTCGAGGATCAGTTTTCGCACCTGCGGCCCGACCGGCGACGGAAGACCAAGTCTTTCGGCCTTCCAGGCAGGGTCCGTGACGGTGTACGACGCCGTCTGGATCCATGTGCCTTTTCGCTTGGCGAATACGTCCATTATTCGGAGGCGGTTAAAGTTAACGCCGTCGCGATTTGGGTAATCGAGCGTAAAGCTGGCGACGCCGACGTCCGGCGTTACAAAGTTGACGATAAAATTCGTGATCTTGTAGTGCAGGTTCGGGAACGGATTCGGCCCGGGCTTTTTGTAGTCAGCGGGCAGCGGCCACGGTATTCCGTTGCCTTTCATATAGTCGTTGATCCCTTTGATCGGAACCGTTTGCCCGTCGTTGAGAAAACCGCTCCAGTCTTCAGAGTGCGTCTTGTAGACCGTTTCGAGATCGCCGTCGATAAATGCCTGCGTTATGCGGCCGATCTCGTTATAGATCGCCTCGCGGTCGGCGTCACGTCCGTCATCAAGTTTGGTGAACTGGGCGCATACGGCAAATGTGAATGAAAGGATGATGATGAATATCAAAGTAGTGCGTGCCATAGTTATCGGCCTCCTGGATAAGTATTGGTTTTCCCGCCCTTGAATGAGCGTATCCGCTGTTTCAGGAGCGAGGTTGGTCGTGGTAAATGAAACCCTTACGGCCTTATTTACGTTTATCGTCCGGCAACGGTTTCGATACGATTTTTGAACCATATCTTCCGGGCCGGTCAGGAGATCCGGGTTTCTTCCGGATCATCAGCCGGTTGCTTATTTTTGACCGTGACCTATGGTAAGTTTTAGGTCACGTACTTTGAGAACCAGAGCAAGATGCAGGGGGTGAAATTTCCTGGCAGCAGAGCCGCACCCTGTACGATCGGATCCCTGCGTCGAATCCGATCTGTGTTCTCCACCGGACTCATTTTCCGATCTATTCTTCGATTCGAGGTTTGGCTTAAATGAAAAAATACTATCGTACTTCGTCGGTCATCGCGTTGATCGCGGCCGCGGTGTTTGTTGGAGTCTTGAATGCTCAGGTCCCCGAAGACCTGTTTTCGGGCCTGCGATGGCGTAATATCGGCCCGTTTCACGGCGGCCGCATATCGGCGGTCAGCGGGGCCGTGGGCGAGGGACAATCGGGCGTTTTCTACGCCGGGGCCCCGATCGGCGGGCTTTGGAAGACCACTAGCGGAGGCGTGACCTGGTTTCAGATATTCGACCAGTTCAAGAACGTGGACAGCATCGGAGCCGTTCAGGTAGCTCCGTCCGATCCCAATATCGTTTACGTCGGAACCGGCGACTCGGTGCAAGGGCCATCCGGCGACGGCATGTACAAATCGACGGATGCCGGCTGGACATGGACACACATCGGCCTCGACGAAACGACGAAGATCAACAAGATAGTAGTAGACCCGAAGAACCCAAATATCGTCGTCGTCTCGACGCAGGGAGACGCGACCCATAACGGCCGTGGCATCTACCGAACGACGGATGGCGGCAAGACGTGGGAAAACACTCTCCGGCCCGAGAACGCCAACGGCACACGCGATGTCGAATATGCTTTTGACCGGCCGAATGTGATCTTCGCAACGAGCCAGGGTGGCGGCGGAGGATTTGGCGGTGGCTTTGGCGGCGGCGGCGCACCTCAAGGGCCGAACGGCACTGCTCTCTACAGATCGACTGACGAAGGTAAAACCTGGAAAAAGGTTGACACGCTGCCGGGATATACCGGCCGCATCAGCGTAGCCGTTGCTGCTAACACCGACGGCAAGCGCGTTTACGTGATCGGAAACCCGCCGCAGCCTGGCGGCCCGTCGGGCCTTTATCGCTCCGACGATCAGGGAGCGACTTGGCAGCATATGGCGGTTGGTGACAATCGCGTCGGCAACGGCCAGGGAGCGTTCAGCTCGGGTGTTTGGGTCGACTCGCAGAATCCCGACATCCTCTACACCGTCAGCACATATGTCTCGCAATCCACCGACGGCGGCAAGACATTTAGCGTTTACAAAGGAGCGCCGGGCGGCGAAGACCCTCATGACATCTGGATCGACCCGACCAACGGCCACCGAATGCTTTTTGGCTTTGATCAGGGCCCTGCGGTAACGCTCGACAACGGGCACACCTGGAGCGGCTATTATCAGATACCGATAGCTCAGCTCTACAAGGTCGCCACCGACAATCGCTATCCTTACTGGGTCATGGGCTCGCAGCAGGACACCGGAGCGGTGATGACCCGCAGCCGCGGCGACCTCGGCCAGATAACCAATCTCGATTGGTACCCGCTGCAGTCCTCCGAATTCGGCACCGCCGTTCCCGATCCGCTAAAGCCCACGACCATCTACGGCGTTGGCTACGGCCTCGGGCAGGGCAATGGGATGACCAAGATCGATATCGAGACAGGCCAGTGGGGCAACGTCGCACCGAACTTTGGAACGGACAGGAACCTCTACACCGAAGCTCGTGACGCGTGGAAGCGGTTCGATACGGAGTTCGAACCCAAGGCCATGTACGCCGGATACAACTGCATACTTGTTACGCGCGACGGCGCCGAGACGTGGAAACCGTTCAGCCCCGACCTTACAACGCCCAAAGGCCAGCCGATGGTTCCGTGCGGGGTTGCTCCGACTCCAACTCCAACGCCTGCTCCTGGTGCGACCCCGACTCCGGCGGGCCCCCAATTTCCGACGCAGCGAGGCTCAATCTCGGATTTCTCGATCTCATCGGTCAAGCGTGGCGTTATCTGGTCCGGCAGCACGAACGGCCAGATCTACAACACCATGGATGGCGGCAAGACCTGGAACAACGTGACGAACTTTACCGAATTGCCGCAAAACATGAATTGGGTCACGGTCGAGGCCGGTCACACCGATGTCAATACGGCGTACGTCGCGGGTAATCTCGGATTTGGCCGTGGTGCGGCGGCCGCCGGCCCGGAACAGCACTACATCTATAGAACCCACGATGGCGGTAAATCCTGGACTCGAATAGTGACCGGCTTGCCCTCGGATGAACGCACGGGCAGCCAGGTCCATGTCATCCGCGAGGACCCGAAACAAAAAGGGCTGCTGTTCGCCGGCACCGAGACGACAGTGTTCGTCTCGTTTGATGACGGCGACCATTGGCAATCGTTTAGGCAGAACCTGCCCAGCACTTCGATCCGCGACATGGTGTTCCATACGCATGACAACATGAATGATCTTGTGATCTGTACGTATGGCCGAGGATTTTGGGTGCTCGATGACATGAGTCCGCTTCGCGAGGTCGCGGCGAAGACGCAGGCCATTGCGTCCGCACCTGCTTATTTATTCAAGCCCGGCGACGCCATCCGTTCGCGTGAGAACGGCAACTGGGACCAGCCGATGAACCCCGAATTGCCCCACGCCGAGAATCCGCCATTCGGAGCGCTCATCTATTACCACCTCAGCAAGAAACCGGCAGGTGATATCAAGATGCAGATCTATGATTCGGCGGGTAAGCTCGTCCGAACAATGACGAGTGTCGTTCCGCCCAAGTTTGATCGCCCGCCGTATCCGGATTACTGGCTGAAAGCGTCCGAAGAGCGGGCTCTTTCGACGAACATCGGCACCAACAGGACGAACTGGAATCTGCGTTATGACGATCCGCCGGGATTAAACCCCGACATCAATAACCAGATGAATGCCTCGCCGAACTCGGTCACGCCGGGGCCGCACGGACCGCTCGTCCTGCCCGGGACATACACGATCAAGCTGATCGTCGATGGCACGACTTATACGCAGACCGTCGTCGTGCACAATGACCCGCGGATCGGCGAAAGCCCGGCGATGATGAACGGCCTTCGTGCTCAGAACAAGCTCGCGATGGCCGCATGGACGGGGATGAAGGACAGTTTCGATGCAAATGATCAGGTCGCCGCGTTACGGACCCAGCTTGCCCGTGTTACGGCCGGTTCCCCGCCGGCAGACGTTGCGGCAGCGGCTACGGCCCTGGGCACCAAGCTCGCAACTTTCGGCGGAGCCCAGACGGGACGCGGAGGCGGCGGTGGCGGTGGCTTTGGTGGTCCGGCGAGGGCACCTGGCAGCATCCTGGCGTTTTCGGCTATAAACAGCATCTTTTATACCGTCATCGGGCCGCTATCGCAGAATGGGATAGACATGCCGCCGACCCCGGCCGCGATCCATACTTGGGAATCGGGCTGCCGCGAATTCACGTCAACGGCCAATGCCTGGAAAGCTCTGCTCGGAACGGACGTCGCTGCTTTTAATATTCTGCTATCTAAGAACAGCTTGGCGCCGCTTAACGTGGGATCGACATTAGGGACGGCACCGGCGTCATGCACGTTCGCGTGGCCGGCCGGGACGGGCGGCGTGCGGAGGTAGGATCCGAATATGAGTAGAAAACTGGTTTCGATCTCGATCAGTGTGATCGTGCTGGGTTTATCAGCTTTGGCCCAATCCAAGGGCCCGGGTTTTACGGTCTCAAAGATCGGTGACGGAGTTTACGCCGCTGTCGGCCAGGACGGAGGGCCAGCCGGGAGCAATGCCGGATTTATCGTCGGGAGCAAAGGCGTTGCGGTCGTCGATACGTTTACGGCCGTCGCACCTGCAAAGGACCTGCTCGCTGAGATCCGCAAGATCACCGATCTTCCGATCCTCTATGTAATTAACACGCACTACCACCTCGACCATGTAGGCGGCAACGCGGTCTTCGCCGAAGCCGGCGCGAAGATCGTCGCTCAACGCAACGTCCTTGCCTGGGAGAGGACTGAAAACCTTAAATTCTTTGGTGCGAACCCGACGCCCGAAAGACGGGCTCTAGTCGAGGCGCTTGTCCTGCCCGATACAACCTATACCGATAAACTTGACCTGAAACTCGGTGATCGCGTCATCAAGGTCCGCTACATGCTCGGCCACACAGGCGGCGATTCAGTTATTATTGTGACGAAGGTAAAGGACAAGAAAGCGGATGTCGTCTTTGGAGGTGATCTCATTTGGCAGAAACACCTTCCAAATCTTATCGATGCCTCTACCGGAGTGTGGGTCGAGACGCTCGCCAAATTGCTGGCCGATCATCCCGGAGCAACCTTTGTCTCAGGACACGGCGGGATCGCCACTCCAACGGACGTCTCGGATTTTCGCGACTATCTCGTTGCCTTGCGAAAAAGCATCGCTAAAGCCCAGGCCGCCGGATTGTCAGGTGACGAATTGGTGAATGCGGCCACGGCGGACTTGAAAGACGCCTACAGCGGCTGGGGATTTTACAACAACTTCATCAAGCGGAACATCACGTTCACGGCAGCCGAGTTGACGGGAACGAAAAAGGTCCCGGTGCCTGCAAAGGACTAGCGGCGAGTCTAGAAAGGTATCAACTGGACGCGCCCTAACTTCGTGGCCCGAATTCCTCGAAAAAGAACGCCGCGAACGAAAGCACGATCAGGGCGAGCCCGATAAACAAGATGTTCCTCACCGGCCCGAAGATCCCGATGAAAAAGGCCAGAACGCCGACCGTCAACAGCAACGAGCCGGCAGTCCCTACGGTTTTGGAGATACCAGATGTCTGAGTCATAGGCGTAAAGATATCAAACTTTCGAAAGGCTTCCAATTCCGTTGCTATCATGTCTCCGCGCCGGTTTCCTCAGCCTCATCTCTTGCATCTTCGATGCACAGGGCTTTTTTGATGCTCCTAATGTCACTTTTTAACTTTTCCTGCTCGGCATCGGTAAAGGCGTTCTTGTCCTCTATCACGCTCATCAGTAACCGTGCCACGATCAGCGGGATGATCACGAGCGGAACGATGTGCATCAAAAATATAGCCACGATCCGGCCGCCAACCGTTACCGGATAAAGATCGCCGTAACCGATCGTCAACCCGGTGACGCAGGCCCACCAGAATGACTCAAACATCGGCTTGTCCTCAAAATACGAAAACAGTGATCCGGTCACCGCCAGAATGAGCACGTAATAGAGAAATATTTCGGGAAACGTGTTGGTCGCATGCGACACCAGCTTTTTCACGTCTCTCATCTCTGAGCACCTCGCGGAATGTGGTCTTCATCGACGGCCCGACAGGCGAGAGTCGACTATTCGGTCTTTGGGCTCGGCGGCGGAGTTCTCTTTGCACTCCACTGGTCTTCTGCATTGCCGCCGAACGAAACAGTGCCTCCCATCGAGTCGCCGCTCACTTTGCCCGTAAAGCTGATCGTCAAGCTATTACCGTTGTAATCGACAGTGTAGGAAAAGTTAATGTCATTGCCCTTAATGGTGCCCGCGATCGCGGTGTCACCCCTCGAGCGTTTGACCGTGCCAGTGAGTTTTTCGCCGTCGACCTTGAAGACAAGCTTCATAGGCACCTCACCGCCCGGTGTATTCATCGACGCATCCCATTCACCGTCGACCGACTTTGACTGCGCGTTAAGCGCTGCCGTCGCAAGGATCGTTAACGTAGCCAGAACAACCGTTTGGAAAATGATCTTCTTCATAAATGCACTCCTGATATCGCTTATGATACACGCTCGATCGACGAAATTGCCAATATAAGGACACGCTAGATCCAGTCCTCTTAACGTCCACCGAACCTCCACGGTGATATTCCAATTTTTGTCAGTCACAAACGATCTTGTGACACTTAATGTCAGAGATCACGTCCCATGCCCCGGAAGTTCCCCTTCGTCACCCCGACAAAATCTCGCGTCTGCCCGGTCCAGACCAGATCCTATTTTGGCACGAGATTTGTATGCTGAGGCTGAACGGACCCACCCGTGTCGTGCAGTATACCAAAGACCCGGAGGCCTCAAATAAACATGGCAAAAGAGAAAGGATTCTCACTCATCGAATTACTGATCGTCGTCGTCATAATTGGCATCATCGCAGCGATCGCCATCCCTAACCTTCTTGCGTCGCGCCGCTCCGCTAACGAAGGCTCCGCAATATCGGCTCTGCGGACCATTCACGGGGCCCAGGCCACATATGCGTCAACGTATGGCGGCGGCAACTATGCAGGACCGCCCGCCGGACTCGATGTCACGATGATGACGCAGCTGGGGGCAAACAACCTGATCGATTCGACGCTCGCGTCGGGTACTAAAAGCGGTTATCAGTTCACCGGCGGCACTACAACAGCTTCGTCGTCGCTGGCGGCGACGTTTTGTGCGCGGGCTATACCGACTACAAATTCGGGTATAACGGCGACCGGCACACGGTGCTTCGGGATCGCGACGGACGGCGTTATCATGACGAACGATGGGTCAGATGTTGCAAATTGCGGGTGCTCGATCGGAGGAGGGGGCGAATTCGTTGATCGTTCGTCACCCCTAAGCAATTAGGCACGAACAGAACACACAACTTCATCTTGGCCGCGGACGAGATCTGCGGCCTTTTATTTGCTCGATCCTTATGATTTGGGGAAAGCCAATTTGTGACGGCAGGTAATTCGCCCCTTGGTGAGATCGGAGGGAGAAAACTCGATATCGACCCGGCTTTGTCTGCCATTGCGAAACTTTTCTTAGAGATCGACGCCGCTTACTATGCCCCTGATCCAACCGCTCATTGCAGTGTTCTGACCGTCTACTGAAAAACAATTGTCGCCGAGACCTAAGGATATAGGCTGTAAGGTCGTTCGCTACATTTGTTTAATGATCGGGTCGAATAACTCCTTCGCGCCATTTGGTCTTGATACGATCCGGCGCGCGTCCGTTTTGACCTGGGTCCTGTCGATCGCGATCATTTTGCGGCCGGTCGCGGCCCAAGAACTTCCGTCCGCACTGAGAAACGTCGTGGCGGACCCGTCGCAGGTCCTTTCTACAACGTCAAAGGCATCCCAGACCCAAACCAAACGCTCCATTACGCTCTCGGATGCCGTAACGATCTTTTTGCAGCAAAATCTTCAACTTGTTGCCGCGCGGTACGACATCGACGAGGTCGACGCGGAAAAACTGTCGGCGCGGCTCCGGCCAAATCCGGCTGTCAGCGTCGGCAGTTCAGGGTTGCCGCTGAACTTCCGCGGCCCGCTCTTTTCACCACAGACATTTGCGTACAACATTTCGCAGGACCTCGAACTGGGCGGCAAACGGTCGAAACGCATCAGTGCCGCCGACGCTAATTCCGAACTTGCACGGGCCCAATTCCAGATCGTCGTGTGGCAATTGACAAACGACATCAAAAAGAAGTTCTACGCGGTCCTTTTGGCCGAATCGCTGCTCAACCTGTCGAAGGAGAACCAAACGACGTTCGCGGACATTGTCGAACGCACGAGACAGGTCTTTCGTGCGGGCGAGATCTCCGGGCTCGATCTACAGAGGCTCGAGATCGAGAAATTCAAGTTCGACACGGACCTTGCCAATTCCGAACGCGATTACGAGCTCGCCTTGCGCGATCTTCGAGCCGCTCTCGGCGGCGACTATCGTACTATGTCTGACATCGAGGTCGCCGGCTCGATGGAGTATTACAAAAATTACGATTTCACCTTCGCCGAAATGCGTGACAAGGCGATATCCGCTCGTCCCGACCTCAAAGCAGCCGAGTTGAGCGAGCGGGCAGCAGACGCGGCAATAAGTCTGCAGGACTCGCAAAAGATACCGAACCTGACGGTTTCGGCCGGTGTCAATCAGGTGGTAGCTGGCGGCAGCAACTACAATTTTGGCGTAGGAGTCGTGCTTCCAGTCTCGGACCGGAACCAAACGGAAAGGGCCAAGGCACTGATCGAAAAAAAGAAGGCCCAGAATCAACAGCAGATCATCACGAACCAGATCCTAAGTGACGTGGATAAGGCGATCGTCGCTTTTAACGTTCAGAAACGACGGATAGAACTCTACCGCACCGGCGTCCTCACCAAGGTTACGGACATTCAGACGGCCACTGAGTTTGCACTCAAAGCTGGCGAAAACTCGACGCTCGAACTGCTCGATGCGATACGCACTCGGCGGGACACGCTGGCGGGCTTTTACCAAACTATATTCGATTACCAGATGTCGCTGCTCGACCTCGAACTTGCGACCGCAACGCCGCTGCCGTAAGCCGCGGCTGTAAACGTTATGCAGGACATATCCAATTATCTGACGACTCGCCGCTTTGCGATGATTGCGCTCGCTATCGCCCTGGTATGCGGCTCGTGTGGCCGAGCGGGCAATACTTCCACGTCCAACGCGAACTCAGCGTCACCTGCGAATTCCCTCTCGGACCAGAACGCAGGTATCGAGGTCGAAATAGTCACCCCGCAGGTGATCGAAGGTTCTATCACCGCGACAGGCAAGATACTGGTGACCGAGGACCGCGTCGCTTCGATCGGCCCCGTTCACGAGGGCCGCATCGTCAATCTCTACGCAGGCCAGGGCACCAACGTGAAGAAAGGCCAAAAACTCGCGGAACTCGAATCCGCCGACATTGACCAGGCCGAAGCCGATTATCTAAAAGCCCTCGCTGACCAGGAGAACGCTCGCCGCTCTTCGGCCGCCGAGATCAAATTCGCACAAGCGACCTATGACCGCACGAAACTGCTGTTCGAGAAGGAGATCACGGCCGGCAAGAACCTGCAGCAGGCCGAACACGACCTGGAGGTTGCCAAGTCCAACGGAGCGAACGCGATCTCGAGTGCAAAGGTCGCTGTCGACAACGCACGTCGGCATTTGCTGATACTCGGCCTCAGTGAATCTACTATCAACACACTTGCCACCAGGCAAAATCTCGGTTCTTCCAGGTTCACGCTGACAGCTCCCATTTCGGGCGTCGTTGTCGAGCGTAACGGAACGATCGGAGCAACCGTCGGAACGGACGCAAACCTTTACAAGATCATCGATCTTTCGAGCGTCTGGATCGACGCCAACGTATTTGAAAAAGATCTCGCACGAGTGAGGCTTGGCGAGGCTGTCAAGGTCACGGCGACCGCGTTTCCCGGAGTCACGTTCTCGGGAAAGGTAATTTTGATCTCGAGCGTGGTCGACCCGGACACGCGAACGGTCAAGGTACGCACCGAGGTCCCGAATGGCGACGGCCGCCTGAGGCCAGACATGTTTGCTAACGTCGAGATCATTACGGCTTCGCACCAGACCGCGATCTCGATACCGTTATCGGCCGTTCTTGATGACGGAGGCAACTCGGTGGTTTTCGTCGCCGACGGCAGTGTCGAGATCGTCGACGGGCTGAAGGAAGGCGATCGCGTAGTCGTTAAGGGAAATTACCTGTTAATGGAGGAAAGCCGCGGCGGAGAGTAAGGGCATATAATTCGTCGATGAGAACGGCCGGAACATGACCGACAATTTCATAGCCTATTTCTATCGCGAACGGCTGCTGGTCACCGTGGCGTCGATGATAATCGTCGCCGGCGGTATTTACGCGCTCACTAAACTCAACGTCGACGCGTTCCCGGACGTCACGCCTGTCCAGGTGGAGATCGACACCGAGGCTCAAGGGATGGCTCCGCAGGAGGTCGAACAACTCGTTACATTCCCGATCGAAAATGTGATGAACGGCATTCCGGGTGTGACGCGCGTCGAATCGATCTCAAAATTTGGCTTATCGGTAGTCACGGTCTACTTTCGCGACGACGTCGATATCTACTTTGCAAGACAGCAGGTCTTTGAGCGGCTTTCGATAGCGAGGGACGAGCTGCCTTCGGGCATCGAACCCAGCATGGGCCCGATAACAACGGGAACGGGCCAAATATACCTTTACGAGATCACGGGCCCAGGCAAGAGCAACCAGGAACTGCGTACGATACAGGACTGGATCGTCAAGCTCCAGCTCAGGACGGTCCCCGGCGTTGCGGATGTGCTGAGTTTCGGAGGCGACGTCAAACAGTATCAGGTCATCGTCGACCAGCACGCACTCGTCAATTACAACATTCCGCTCAAATCGTTATTCGACGCTGTCGCCAACAACAATCAGAACACCGGCGCCAATTTTATCGAGCACGGTGACCAGCAATACGTCGTCCGCGGCGTGGGGCTGGTCAAGGACATCAGCGATATCAAGAATATCGTGCTCGATTCGCGCGGCGGAACGCCGATCCGTGTCGGGGATGTCGCTCGGGTCGAGATCGGGAACGAACTGAGACAGGGTGCAGTCACAAAGGACGGAAAAGGCGAAGTAGTTACTGGCATAGTTCTCAAGGGCATTAACGAGAACACAAAACAGGTGATCGAACGGATCGAAGCGAAGGTCGCCGACATCAACAAGTCGCTGCCCGAAGGCGTCAAGATCGTAGATTATTACGACCAGTCTGACCTGATCGACCATAGCGTCCGTACCGTTACAGAGTCGCTGATCGAAGGCGAGATCCTTGTCCTGATCATTTTGCTCCTGCTGCTCGGAGAGTTTCGCGGTTCGCTGATAACAGCCGCCGCAATTCCCTTCTGCATGCTCGTCGCGTTCATCCTGATGTGGTATTCGGGCCTCTCGGCCAACCTCACCAGCTTAGGCGGACTCGCGATCAGTATCGGGATGATGGTCGACGCGACCGTAGTGATGGTTGAGAACATCTATCGTCACCTCGAGGAACACCGCGAACATTCGATGCGTGAGGCGATACTCGTCGCCGCGCAGGAGATCGGTCGCCCGATGTTCTTTGCGATCCTCATCATCATTGCCGTATTTTTGCCGGTCTTCACGCTGCAGGGGATCGAAGGCAAGCTCTTCAAGCCGCTCGCCTATGCCGTGACGTTCTCGATGTTCGGGTCGCTCTTGATGGCTCTCTGCATTGCACCAACTCTGTGTGCGATGTGGCTCAAGATGAAGACGGGTGAGCCACGCCAGAACCCGATCATCCGGTTCTTTAAAGCCATTTACGTTCCCGTTCTGCGTTGGACAATGAACCACCGGCTGATAACGGTGCTTATCGCTGTAACTCTGCTCGCTTGGAGCGTCGCTGACGTATACATGCTGGGCAGCGAGTTCCTTCCGACCATCGATGAAGGTAATCTTCTGGTCCGGGCAACGATGCCCGCCAGTATCTCGCTTTCGCGTGCTGTCGAGATCTCGGGTCAGATCGAAAAGACATTCAAGGAATTCCCCGAGGTCGAGACGGTCGTCGCAAAGATCGGGCGCGCCGAGCTCGGCGGAGACCCCGAGAGCGTAAGCAATGACGAGCTATACGTCCGCCTTAAACCGAAAGATCAGTGGACGACCGCCCGCACTAAGGACGGTATAGTCGATGCCATGCGAAAAAGAGTCGAGGGGTTTCCCGGCGTGCAATTCAATTTTTCGCAGGTCATTCAGACGCGAAACGACGAGCTCATTTCCGGCATCAACGCACAGATCGCTGTAAAGATCTTTGGTGAAGACCAGGCCAGCCTTCTAAATCTCGCGGAACAGGTTCGCGACGCGATGTCAAATGTCAGGGGTGGCAAGGATCTCGCGGTCGAACAGGTCGGAGGCGAGCAGCATCTTGAGATCCAACTCAACCGGCCGGAACTTGCTCGTTACGGGCTAAACGTTGCTGACGTCCTCGAAGCGGCGAAGATAGCGATCGGCGGCGACGAGGCCACACAGGTCCTCGAAGGGCAGCGGCGATTTGCCATATTCATCCGGCTGAACGAAGACTATCGAAATCAAGTCGAAAAGCTGGGGAACGTCCTCATTGCAGCTCCAGTTGGCGGACGCGTTCCACTTGGCCAGTTGGCGAGTTTCAAGCTTTCTAGCGGCGATGCGGTAATAGATCGCGAAAATGCTTTGAGACGGATAGTGGTCAAGTGCAACGTAACGGACCGGGATATCGGTGGATTTGTTAAAGACGCTCAGACCGCTGTTGGACAAAACGTCAAATTGCCGCCGGGGTATTTCATTACGTGGGGCGGCCAATTTGAAAATGCACAACAGGCGAGCCGCCGTTTGGCGATCGCTATCCCGATAGCTCTGGTCCTAGTATTCGTTCTAATCTACGCGTGTTTCGGCAGTCTTCGTAACACGCTGACCATTATCCTCAATATTCCGATCGCGCTGGTAGGTAGCACGTTCTTTTTGCTCGTATCAGGATTTCCGCTGAGCGTTCCCGCACTGGTTGGGTTTATTGCTGTTTTCGGTATCGCGGTACAGAACGGAATGGTGATGGTATCGTACATCAACAAACTCCGTCGTCGTGGCATGGAATTGCGCGAAGCCGTCATCGAAGGTGCCAGCGTGCGTCTTCGCGCCGAACTTCTAAGCGGGTTGATCGGAAGTGTCAGCTTGATCCCTTTTATCATCTCGACCGGGACAGGAGCAGAGATCGAGAAACCTCTCGCAATTGTCGTTGTCGGGGGCCTCGTGACGCGGCCTATCAAGATCGTTATTCTTCCAATGGTTTACGAGTGGGTAGAGAGCATAGTCGCGCGACGATCACGGCGACTCGAAGCCGGAACGGACGAAGTATCTGAACCTCCGGACGAGGATTGAACATTTTCGCAAGAAATTCGTTTTACAAGGTTGAGTACAAACGGCGCTGGGGTACTTTTTGAGAGTTCACAATTTCCGTAAGGAGGCGGCCGTGGGTAAATTCAAATTTGGCTCGGGTTTCGCGATCTTTGTTCTGTTTTTCGGGGTGGCTGCTCTCGAGGCGTTTCAGACGCAAAACTGGCTCAAAGCAGCGTTTTGGGCGGCCATAGGGATCGTGTTCTTCATGTCGGATAATTTACGAAGTTGGAAGGATCGCAGCACGCCTCCCGGAGCTTAAAGGCACGATCACAGTAGCGTAACCAGATCATCGTGCTCCTCGGCGCCGCGTTTGCGGATGGCGAGATCGACGTTATACGGCGTATATGTATTGCCCAAGGTGCAGCCAGGAACAGGTTTCCGACGACGTCCGGTATTGTTCGCGATGCGGATTCAAGATGGACGTTGTCATGGAGCTCATCATGAACGAGGGCAACCTTGTACGGCCGGATCCCGCCGAGGTGGCATTACGCCGCGATGGCCCTTCCCTTCTTATCCTGCTCAGCGTTTTTGTCTTTTTTGCGGCATTGGTCTTATCGTTCGTATTCGATTCGCCCTATCCCTTCGCTGCTCCGGCGGTGATGTTCGCACTTGCGTTGGGCCGAGTTATGAGGCGAGTGTTTGAAAACGTCGGAACGATGTATGTACCAATAGCCGCCAGGGAAAAGGTGCTGTCCGCCGCCAGAAAGCATTTCGACGCGCAAACGACAGAATTCCTACAACCTTACCGAACCCGTTCGTTAGAAACTTCTGAAATGGTGAAACCACCAAGCGTTACCGAGCGCACCACGCGGCACCTGGATATCGATCCGTAGCAGGTCATTTTCTTGAGATCAACGATTCAAACCGCAGGGTGTCGAAAGAGTCAAAGGCGGGCACTGTTTTGATGGGAATTCGGCCGCTGGGTAAGTCAACACACGTAAATCGACTTAAGGGCCGCCATTCAGATCGTCGGCCTTTAATTGTAAGATCGATCGCTCGGTCAACTACAAACTTATTTGTGACGGTAGGTAATTCGCCCCTTGGTCAGGTCGTAGGGAGAAAGCTCGATATCGACCCGGTCGCCCATTAAGATCCGGATCCTGTTACGCCGCATCCTTCCAGAGATCGTCGCAAGGACCATATGTTCAGTGTCGTTAAGCTGTACCTTAAAATATGCGTTCGGCTGTTTATCGACAACAACCCCCGCCATTTCGATAAGTTCTTCTTTCATATCGTTCTTGATACATAATAAAGCCAGAACGTCAAAAATCATAATGCCGGCTCAAAATAACCGTGCAGACAGACTTTCCACATGTTCTCCACGATTGACCATGGCGACCTAATTCGCATATAAATCTGATGTTCCGGACAGTCATATTTGGTGTAAGCGTCAGATGGTGCCGGATCATTTTCATTCTTGAGGAGAGATCATATATGCGAATGATGGTAACGGCTGGTATTCCCACGGACAAAGGAAGTGAGACTATAAAGAACGGCATATTGCCCGGTGTGATCAAGTCGACCCTCGAAAAGATCAAACCCGAGTCCGCCTACTTTTATACGGAGAACGGACTCCGTACGATGCGAGCGGTCTTCGATATGGCCGAATCCAACGACATGGTGGCGGCATTTGAGCCGATGATGATGGAGCTAAGCGCCACCATCGACATTCGGCCAGTTATGAGCGCCGAAGATCTGCAAGGCGGTTTCGCCAAGATGGGCTAAGGCCCGCAACCCAAATCGGTCCAGTGCCATTTCCGCGCCGTTCGAAAGTTCGACGTCACGCCACGAGTGTGGAGTCCGGCCGAACTATGCGTGGGCAATTAAGGGCATGCAGAGTGGTCAACCATTAGAGCAGAAGATGGAACATTAAACTGCATCACTCCTGTGTAAGTCAGCGTACAGAACCGAGCGACGGTATCGCCGATACTATCGCCACAAGGAGATCTTCATAGGAAGGAAGGCATTTTTTATGGAACAAGAGAGCAGAACAGGAAGTAACGCAGTTTGGGCCATCGCCCTGATCATCGTCGTGGCGATCATTGCAGGTGTGGTCTATTACAGCGGTGTCTTGCGGACGAACAAGGGCCGGGACATAAATATCAAGGTCGATGCCCCGGCCCAACAGGCTCCGGCGCAGCCGCCACGTTAGAGCTTAGACAGGTATGAGGTGAAAGATGGCAGACTCTGGTACATGCGAACATAAGATGTGTAACTGCGGCGTTTCTGGAGACTCACGGTACTGCAGTGACCACTGCAGGCAAGCCGTGGATCAGGATATCGTCGAGCTGAATTGCGACTGCGGCCACGACGGCTGCGGTTAAGTTATTGCCTTCACTGGTACATGTAGGAGGGCCCCGTTCAAATTTGAACGGGGCCTTTTCGCCGTTTAAGCTTGGGCCATGGGTTACTTAGGCGTTCAGCGCTCATGTGGTACGCTTTGACTTCACCTTATGAGCGAGCACGACGCGAGCGTAAAAGTCGAACACGTTACCAAACGATACGGCGATTTCACGGCGGTCGACGACCTCACATTCTACGTCCGGCCCGGTAGAGTTTTCGGGTTCATTGGGCCAAACGGCGCCGGCAAAACGACGACGATCCGGATGATCGTCGGGATCACGGCGCCGGACCAGGGCGACGTAGAACTGTTCGGCGAGAAAATGTCCTACGGACTGCAGGACAGGATCGGGTACCTTCCGGAAGAACGCGGGCTTTACAAAAAAATGAAGATCGTCGATCAGCTGCGTTATTTCGCCGCATTGAAAGACGTCGCACGTGCGGACGCCGATCGCCGGATCGACCGTTGGCTCGACCGCATGAAACTTTCCGAATGGAAGAACAAGAAAACGTCGGACCTGTCAAAAGGAATGCAGCAGAAGATACAGTTCGTCTCGACCGTTCTGCACGACCCTGACCTCTTGATCCTCGACGAGCCGTTCTCTGGCCTTGACCCGGTAAATGTCGAGTTCCTGATCGAGGTCCTTTCGGAATTGAAGTCAAAGGGAAAGACCATCATCTTCTCTACGCATGTCATGGAAACAGCCGAGCGGCTCTGCGACGATATTCTGCTGATCAACAAGGCGAAAAAGGTGGTATCTGGCACACTGCGCGAGGTAAAGTCGGGTTACGGCAAGAACCTGATCGCACTCAGGGTGACGGGTGGCGACGACGTCCTCGCAGACGGTTCGATCATTGCGAACATCAAAAGACATTCCGACGAGATCGAGGTCGAGCTTGCCGCCGGCATGGACTCGCAAAAGCTGCTCCGGGCCCTGGTCGACGGCGATGCGACGATCACAAAGTTCGAGACCATCGAACCCAGCCTGAACGACATATTTCTCGATCAGATCGGAGGTGCGGAATGAGAAAGTTTCTCGCCGTCGTTCGGCATGAGTACAAAAAGATCGTTCTGAGATGGGCGTTTCTGATCGGGACATTTGTCCTGCCCGTTATGCTCGGCGCGTTCAGCATCGTTCCCGCTCTCATTTTCTCCCTGAAGGGCGAAGCTACACGCATTGCAGTGGTCGATCTGTCCGGAAGGGTCCTGCCGCGTCTCAAGGAGGAACTTTCGTCAGGTACGGCGGCAAACGGACGCCGTTCCTCCGCCGGCCGGTCGATCTCTAAGCCCAATAGCACCGGGAACGGCGCCGAGCACATGACCTCTTCGTTCGAGTTTATCGATTTTGACGCGACGGGCAAACCGGTCGAAAAAGTCCGTGAGGAGTTGATCGCGGGGATCAGCGGCGACAGATTCGATTCATACCTGTTGATACCGGCAGACATTTCGGCAACGGACGCACAATTTGAGTACCGCTCTAGAAAGGGCGGCGATTTTGTCGCCAATGACGCTCTAAAGGACGCGCTGGATCGTGCTGTCTGGTCTCAGCGGCTCACCGATGCAAAGATCAGCGAGACACAATTCAAGGCACTCAGTACCGGCATCGTGCTCGACTCCAAAGGACTCGACGATAAAGGCCAGGAAACCAACAGCGAGATGTTGATGGCGGGCTCGTTCGTCGTGGGCTTGATGATCTACATCACGCTTGCCATCTACGGTCAGGTCATAATGGGCGCCGTTGTCGAGGAAAAGGATACACGGATCGCCGAGATACTTTTCTCATCGGCTCGTCCGTTCGAGTTGATGCTGGGCAAGCTGGTCGGCGTCGGACTTGCGGGACTGACGCAGCTCGCTATCTGGATCATCTCACTTGGCTCGGTCGTGGCATACCTGTCCGCGCAGGCGGATCCGTCCGGATTCTTACGTTCGCTGCCGCGCATTACGCCGCTGATGATCGGCTACTTCTTGCTGTTCTTTTTGCTCGGATACTTCGTCTTCTCTTCTATCTACGCATTGATCGGATCGATGGTCACGAGCGTTCAGGAAGGTGGTCAATTCGCTTTTCCCGTCACTCTCATACTTGTGGTCGGCTATATGTTCAGTTTCGTCGTTATACGCGATCCGGGATCGGACATGTCTTTCTGGGTCTCGGTTTCGCCGTTCCTCGGACCGATCACGATGCCCGTTCGGATACTTGCCGGTATGCCGCCGCTCTGGCAGATCTTGATGTCGATAGCTCTTAACCTCGCTACGATCGTAGCCCTTGTATGGCTTGCGTCACGTGTTTATCGCGTCGGCATGCTGATGTACGGCAAGCGTGCCACGATC
>JBGAVC010000069.1:0-21380 GCA_044228265.1 Pyrinomonadaceae bacterium | reverse complement strand
TCTCAACCAACATGGGTCTTTTATGATCAGTCTGCGACGATCGGTCCGTAAAGGTCGGGCCGGCGGTCACGGAAAAACTGCCAGGTGTTGCGAACCTCGCGGATCTTGTCCATATCGAGGTCGGCTACGACGAGTTCGTCTTTATCACGCGAACCCTCGGCGATGATCTGTCCCCGCGGATCGCAAAAGTAGCTCTGGCCGTAAAATTCGCCGATGTTCCAGGGTGGCTCGGTGCCGACACGGTTAATGGCCCCAACAAAATAACCGTTGGCAACCGCATGGGCTGGCTGCTCGAGTTTCCACAAATACTCGCTCAGCCCCGCGACGGTCGCCGACGGGTTGAATATGATCTCAGCACCGTTCAAACCAAGGCAACGAGCACCTTCGGGGAAGTGTCTGTCGTAACAGATATAGACGCCGATCCGCGCGAACGCCGTGTCAAAGCACGGGTAACCTAGATTGCCCGGACGGAAGTAAAATTTCTCCCAAAATCCAGGATTGACGTGCGGTATGTGCGTCTTACGGTACTTGCCGAGGTACTTGCCGTCGGCATCGATGACCGCCGCTGTGTTGTAATAAATGCCGGAGATCTCTTCCTCGTATATCGGCACAACGATCACCATACCGAACTGTTTCGCGACGTCCTGCATCAGCTTGACCGTCGGACCGTCGGGTATTTTCTCGACCGCGTCATACCAGCGTGTCTGCTGTTCGGCGCAAAAGTACTGTGTCGTAAATATCTCCTGAAAACACAGCATTTTAACGCCCTGGCGAGCAGCGTCCTCGACAAACTTCATCTGATGGTCGATGTTTGCCTTTTTGATCTCTTCGATCGGCGCATCGGCCGGTGCCTGATTATGGGCTTGAATTAGCCCCGCTTTTATTATTCTCGACATAACTTTTTTAGAGTTCGGGGAAGAGTTTACGTCCCAAATGTCCCACTGTCCCAGCGTTTTCCCGCATCATGATCCGACATGCCGACAGATCGTCGACATGCAACCTAGCTTTTTTTCGCCGGCGACATAAATACCGAATCATCGATCGGCGTGTTTGACTTTGCGCTGATGACCTTCCGCGTCCATCGAATTCCCGGCATCGAGTACTTTACGGTCATCGGCATTTTTACGCCGCCCACTGCCTTATAGTCGGAGTAGTCTACCTGATAAACATACCGGCCGAACATCGTTGGAGTGGACGCCGATCGCCGTACGAGCAGCCCGGTTTGAACGTCAAACAGCAACAGCTCCCGAACATTCGACTTGGTGGTAGCGGTCACGAGATAAACTTCTCGACCATCGATACGATCCAGGCCGCGGTATGCCATGGTCGGGTAGATGGTCTTTATGTTCGCAGGCGTAAATAAGTCGGCTTCGCGCTTGATCTGCTCAGCCTCGTCCGCCGGCAGCGGTATCGAATAAGGAACGAATTTGGTTGCCGCGGTTCCGTCGTATCTCTCACTGATGACAACCTTGTCGTATGTCGCGTCGGATGCGTACTTGTTTCCTTTGTACCAGATCGACTCAGGCTCCGTTTTCTTGCCGTCGGGCTCTACACGGTTGGCCTTGATCGTGAGCGACGTGATCTTGGCGAGTTTTTCCTTGCCACCGAGAGCGGCAATGTACTTGTCGACGATCTGGTCGACGGTCGGCTTCGTTTCAGGCTGTTTGGGCCGCTCGGACTCAGCCTCGGGCCACAACGTAGGCACATTTTGCGGTTCGTGATGACCGTTGTGGCACGAATTGCATGTTACTTGAGGCCGGTTGTTGAAGTTGTCCTTATTGATGCTCTGCATCATCTTGACCATCTTCCGGGCATCATCTTTCGGCTTCTTGCCGTCCTTCTCAAAATTTTCGCCCTCGTGACAAAAATTGCAGTCCACACCAAGCGACGCCGCGAAGAGGTTCATCACCTTTCCGAGCTGGTCAGCGGGCAGGTCATTGAGAACCTTGATGTTCTTGTACTTCTGACCTACGGTCTCCACTTTTGTCTGGGTGCTGCCATTAACCGCCAGGAAAACACATGCGAAAAAGGCAAAAACCGCAACTGTTGCCAATTTGATCTTTGTTTGAAGGTGCATAGTTGGGTTATCAGGTCGTTTGTTCTGATCAGCTCATCCAGTTGATCCCCGCTTCCGGGTTCCACTTTGTCGTTGTCTTCTTTAGTTTGGTCCAAAATTCGATCGAGCTTTTGCCCGTGATGTCGTTGGAGCCGAATCGAGAGTCGTTCCAACCGCCAAAGCTGAACGGCTCGCGGGGCACCGGCACGCCGATATTGACGCCGATCATGCCCGCGGAGGCGTGTTCCATAATGTATCGGGCCATGCCGCCGCTTTGCGTGAAAACAGACGCGGCGTTGCCGTACGGATTGGCATTTTCGATCTTTATCGCCTCCTCCACGGTCGGCGTCCTCATGATCGAGATCACCGGGCCGAAGATCTCCTCTGTAGCGACGGACATCTCCGGTGTCACGTAGTCGATAACCGTCGGGCCGACATAAGTCCCGTTCTCTTTGCCTTCGACAGTCGCGCCGCGGCCGTCGACAAGTATCTTTGCTCCGTCTCGCTCCGCTTCACTGATGTAGCCCTCGATCCGCTCCTTGGCTGCCTTCGAAATGACGGCGCCGAGGTTCTTGCCAGGGACGACCTTTCGAGCTTCGTCGCAGATACCGCGAACAATGTGGTCGACATCACCGACAGCAAGCATCGCCGCTGCGGCCATGCATCTCTGCCCGGCACAGCCAGACATCGACGCTGTTACATTTGACGCCGTCATTGTCGGGTTGGCGTCCGGCAGAACAAAGAGGTGATTTTTGGCTCCGCCAAGAGCAACGCAGCGCTTTAACGCATTCGTGCTCCGTTGATAGACGAGTTTTGCCACCTTGGTCGAACCGACGAAGCTGACCGCCTCGATGTCCTTGTGATCGCAAATGCCCTCGACGATCTCTCGGCCGCCGTTGATGATATTGAACACGCCGTCAGGCAAACCGGCCTCTTTGAGCAGCTCGGCCATTCGCTGGCACGCAAGCGGCACCAACTCGCTTGGCTTCATGATCATAGTGTTGCCGAGCACGAGGGCATTCGGCATCGTCCAATTTGGCACCATCAGCGGAAAATTGAACGGAACGATCGACGCCACGACGCCCATCGGAAAATGCTCGGTGCGGCACTCGACGCCCTTTGAAACCTCGAGTATCTCTCCGGAAACGAGCTGCGGCATGGAACACGCAAATTCGGTCAGCTCTATGGACTTCTCAACCTCCGCCTTGGCCTCGTCCCACGTTTTTCCGTTCTCCTCTGAAACGAGAGAGGTCAGTTCATCAAAGTGTTTTTCGAGTAAATAACGGTACTTAAAGAAGACCTGAACGCGGTCCTTTATCGTCTGCGAGCTCCAGCCCGCAAACGCCGCCTTTGCCGACGCCACAGCGGCATCGAGTTCGGCCGTAGTGGACATCGGAACCGTCGAAAGATGATTCCCGTCGATCGGCGAGGTCACGTCGAGATCGTTCGACGAAGTGCTGTCGACAAACTCGCCATTGTAATAGTTCTTAACTCTCGGATACTTCATTTTTGCAGCGGCCGTAGACATCGTCGCCACCTCCTTTTCGCCGAAATTATTGCGTCGGCGAACTTACGTTTTTTACGTTCGACATGAACGTGTGATACCAGTCTATGTTATTTAGGCCTTTCGACTTAAAACGTTCTGAGACTATGAATTATCAACCTTTTACGGCACCAAATCAACTTCGGAGTCAGATGTGCTCATCAGTCTTCAAGCAGATTCCCGGAAAACAGCTTTTGTCCACCGAGTGAAGTGTAAAAGGCCCAACATGCAAGTACGAGTACGATCATATTGGCCACTATCAGGAAACTGGTGTTCCAAGGCGCGAAATTATCCGAAATAGGTAAACCGGAAACAAATAAATAGACCACAAGCGTCATAAGACCGTACCTCGACGAAATCCACAGCAGCAGGCACGCCTCGAAGACGAAGAACGGACCTGAAATCAAGGGATCGGCATCTCCCAGAAACGGCATTGCGCTGACAAACACTATATAAACAGCCGCGACGAGCCAATTTCGGCGAAGAAGGGCTCTCGCAAGAAACATCATTAGAAAGAAGAAAAATGAACCGAGGACGGCCGGGCCAATAATGTCGATCAGTCCGCTTGAAATGAACCGGTGAACGTCCATCGATGGCGTAAGGGAGATAGGATTGGCGGGCAGTTTGCCCACCGAGATCAGAATTGCAGATTCGATCTTATCCAGCACCATAACGACGACACAGACCAGAACTGCAACCAGCACATCACGTGCGATAATCGGGTCCTGGATCTTCCCGCTCAGCAACCGATTCCAAGAGACGATCTTTTCCGGCCAGCGTCGCCTCAAATAGGGCTCCAGTGCGATGTAGAATATCCAACAACCGGCAGCAGCGAGCAAAGCGAGAGCAAGAGCCCGAATGAATCGGTCCGTTTCTCCGAAATTTGGGATATGATGAGCACCAATCACCCACGAGATCAGAAACACGAATAACAAAAACGACGCCAAACGTTTCGCACCGCTCTTATCGGCCCGACCTTTTTTTAGATTGGTTCGTGCAAGTAGTATCGCGCCAATGATCACCGAAAAAAGTATCACGTTCGCGAGCACAACTCCGATCAGATCAGCCGCGCTTTGCGGCGCGTCGTTCTCGACCGCGGTTTGCTGCCACGGCCCGATGACATTGAAATACACCGGTCTGCCACGGAAAGCAGCGGCCTCGATTCGGATCGGAATATCGGGCTGGTCGGGAATTACCCCTGTCCATGCTGCACGGATATCAAACGCTACTGGCGGCACCCAAAGTGACTCGGCTTTAGAATAGTGAGTCTGATCTAGTCCGGCTGCCGAGAAAAGTGCGTTCCAGTCGGTTTGCGGAGTTATGCCCCCAGACGCATCGATCCGGGGCGGCACAGCCAGCAGGTGGGTCAGCCTGCCATCAGGATCCAACCTCACGGAAACGGCTCCGGAGATACTGTTTGCGGGCGGATCGTTCTCGGTGATCCGGCCGACGTTTTGCCCAGCGAACACTTCGAGATATTTCGGGCTCTGCCGATACCAATAGTAAATGACGTTCGGCTTGTCACTAACGAGTCGTGTCCACTGATCAACGGATCCAGGTTCGGTTTGTAAATGCTGCCAGTGTGCTTGGTCTATCTTCAGGCCCCAACCGCTATCAACGGGCCGATCGTTATAACCCAATCGCTGGATTATGTCTTCAGCCTTGTGAGTAAGGTTATCTGGCGAATTGCTGCTCAGGATCCGTCTTGGCCAGTCTACTCTGATCCCGATCAAAACATTGGCCACCAGACCGACGATGATCACTGTAAGGAGTGTTAACGCGACCAACGGCCGTAATCCGGTTTTTTCTCCGGAGGCGGCGACCATTTCAGGTGACGGCGTTTCGCCAGCAGCAAGGGCCGCAGCAAGCGGATCGCCACCGGGAAGAGCGGCCGCAACTTGGATCGCCGTCGCTGGTCTTTTTTTCGGGTCCTTCTCAAGACACCGTAGGATCACGCGTTCGACCAGCGGATCTATATTTTGAACGTGGTCCGAAGGATTGGTCGGTGTCGAGCTTTCGTGCAGGCGGATCAGTTCGGTCAGGTTGTCCGAATCGTAAACGCGCTTCCCCGTGAAGAGCTCGTAAAGTACGAGTCCGAGCGAATAGATATCGCTGCGCTGCGAAACCTCTTTGCCCTTAAGCTGTTCGGGAGCCATGTAGGCAGCGGTCCCTGCGGCAGCTTCCCGACCGAGGAGTTCGCTGGCGACTACAGCAACACCAAAGTCCGTTATACGGGCCTTACCGCGGCCATCGATCATAATATTGGCCGGTTTCAGGTCGCGGTGCAGAACGTTATTGTCGTGAGCCGCTGCTAGCCCTGCGCATATTTGGCGGGCGATCTCATTCGCCTTATCGCCGGGGAGCCGTCCGATCCGGCGAAGCAGCAGCGACAGATCTTCACCGTCGATGAACTCCATCGAAAGGAAGTGCGACCCATCCGCTTCGCCGATGTCATATACACGGCAAACGTTCGGGTGCGAGATCTGGCGTGTTATTCGAACTTCATTTTGAAAACGGGCGAGAGCCGCGCCATCCATCGCGACCGCGTCAGGCAGGAACTTGAGGGCGACGACTTGCTTTAGTTTCAGGTCCTCGGCCTTATAGACCTCGCCCATTCCCCCGCGTCCGAGCAGGCCGATAATGCGGTAGCGGTCCGCCAGTATCGTCCCAGCCGTAAAACGCGCGCCGTCAGCCGATTCTGTTGAATGAAGCTGAGGCGATTTGGCCTCATTGGGAAGGAGGGCCGTCGGTCCCGAGGTGTCTTCTAAAGGGATGCCGCAATTAGGGCACCTGACGGCCCCGCTCGTTATTGAATATGCGCAAGATGGACATGTGGCCATAGCGGAACGCACTAGTCTTCCAACAGGCTGCCGGATATCAACTTCTGCCCGCCGAGCGAAGTGTGGAACGCCCATCCGGCAAGGATGAGTACGAAGACGAGGGCCGCGATGGCGTAGCCCGTATACCAGGCGGAAAGGTCGGTCGAAAGTGGCACGTTTTGGACAATACCGACGACACCGGAAACTACAAAAGGTAATAGACCGAATCGAAGACAGATAAAGACCATGAGCCCATATGACAGGATCGAGAGAGGTACTGCAACGATCGGGTCACCCTGACCCAGTATTTCTATTATGCTGAATATCAGAACAAACAGGACGGCTGTGAGCCACCGCCGGCGTGTAAGTATGCGGAGCAAAAAGATCATGAAGAAGACGAATAGCGAAAAGAAGATATTGCTGTTTAGGTTGCTTAAGTACCCTACCGCCACGTACTGACGTACCCCAAGCAGCACGTCCGTTTGCACGCTCTGATATGGGACGAGACCGGTTAACATCCGCGCGAGATCGGCGAATTTGAACAGCAAGCTAAATACGATCCCGGCAAGAACAGCGATAAGGACATCCCGTCCCACCAGAGGGTCCTTAAAGCTTCCTGCGAGCACGCGGCTCCAGGTAATGATCGTTTCGGGCCATCGTCTTCTCACATATGGCTCGAGCGCTATATAGAATACCCAGACAAGTCCGGCTAACAACAGAGTCTGACTAGCGGCCACAAAAAAGAAGTTTGCCACTTCGTCGATCGCCAGAACATGATGAGCTCCCAATGCCCAGCCGACCAGCCCGATGAAAAGCACAAAGAGTGCGAGCCGGGCCGCACCACGACGGTCGCCACGGCCCTGACGCAAGTTCTTTCTAACCAGCAGCATAGCTCCGACTAACAGCCCGATCACCAAAGTTAGCACAATGGCGGTAGAAGCGTTTTGCGCGGCGGTCTGCTGATTTTCCTCAACCTTTTTGGGCTTGGTCCAAGGCTGGACAATAAAAAATGAGACCGGCTTGCCGTGGTATGCGGCCGCCTCGATGCGGATCGGAACATCTGGCTGGTCCGGGTAAGTCCCGGTCCACGCAGCTCTGGCGTCAAAGCCCGGTTCCGGCATCCAGGTGGATTCCGTCGGTGTGAATGAGCCAATGTCCAACCCGGCCGCCACAAACAAGGGTGCCCAGTCGGGAGGCGGCGGTTTTTCGCCCGGAGTGTCGACCTGCGGCGGCAATGCGGAAAATGCCGTCATACGTCCCGACGGATCCAGTTTGACGGAAACCATGCCGGAAACATCATTGGTCGGCGGGTCCGTCTCACTTATCCACCCAAAAGTGCAGACGCAGAGTGATGAGAGAAGCCTGGGGCTGCTTCGGTACCAGAAGTAAATAGCCGCAGGCTGCGTTTTTGTGTACTCGCTCCAACGGTCTGCGGCCTGGCTGTTTTGCTGTACGTATTGTTTGTATGAGAAATCAGTGCTGAACCCCGACGCACTATCGGTCGGCGGATCGGTATATCCAAGCCGCTGAATCACGTCCTCGGCCTTGTGCCGGAGTGCGTCGACAGAGTTTTTGCGAAGTATCTGCGCCGACCAATTTACCTTGTTGCCTACCAAAGCCAAAGCGGTCAATCCGATAACGATGGCGGCGAGTAGCCCGACGGCGACGGCTGGTCGCAAGCCCACCTTCTCCCCCGAGGCCGCTACCATTTCGGGCGAGGGCGTTTCGCCTGCCGCGAGAGCGGCCGCCAGAGGGTCGCCACCGGGAAGTGCGGCTGCCACCTGAATGGCCGTCGCTGGACGCCTGTTCGGCTCCTTCTCTAGACAACGCATGATCACACGTTCGACCAGCGGATCGATGTGCTCGACATGGCTTGACGGACTGGTGGGCGACGAGCTTTCGTGCAGCCTCATAAGCTCGTGGATGTTGTCCGAGTCGTACACCTTCTTGCCGGTGAACAGCTCGTAAAGAACAAGGCCGAGCGAATAAATATCGCTTTTCTGCGTGACCTCCTGGCCTTTCAGCTGTTCCGGCGCCATATATTGAGCCGTTCCGGATGCCGCCTCGCGGCCCATTAGTTCCTTGGCAACAACGGCGACACCAAAATCTGTGACGCGGGCCTTGCCGCGGCCGTCGATCATTATGTTTGCGGGCTTTAGATCGCGGTGCAGGACGCCATTCTCATGCGCTGCAGCCAGTCCCGCGCATATTTGTCGGGCGATCTCGTTTGCCTTGTCGCCGGGCAGCCGCCCGATCCGTCGAAGCAGCAGGGACAGATCTTCACCGTCGATGAACTCCATCGAAAGGAAGTGCGATCCGTCCGCCTCGCCGATGTCGTACACGCGGCAGACGTTCGGGTGCGAGATCTGGCGTGTAATGCGAACTTCATTTTGGAAGCGGGAAAGAGCAGCACCATCCATCGCGACCGCATCGGGCAGGAACTTGAGGGCGACGACTTGCTTTAGTTTGAGGTCCTCCGCCTTGTAGACCTCGCCCATTCCACCGCGCCCGAGCAAACCGATGATGCGGTAGCGGTCCGCGAGTATCGTCCCGGCGGTAAACCGCGCGCCGTCGGTCGACTCGGCCGAATGGCTCGAGGGACGGTCGCTTTTGTCTTGAAAATAAGCGGTAGGGCCGGACGTCTCTTCGAACAGCAGGCCGCAATTTGGACACTTTAGGGTGTCGCTCTCGATCGAGTATTTGCAGGATGGACAGCTGGTCATAAAGTCGCCGTTGGGCATCTCGTCAACCGGGACGACCTGACTTGGATCGCACGATCAGACAGATCGGTTCAATCGCTTTCTTTAGTAAGTTGACGAGATCGCGGAAATATTACCATAAGTCCCCAATGGACAAAGAATGCAACTCCGAAACCAACGAACCAGGCGTAGTCGTAGAGTATGCTCAGCGAGGAGACGATCAAACCTATCCAAGCGAAAAGACACCCCAGGAGCGTCGCGACCACGGCGCGCCAATTCCATCCACCATACGTGCCTACGGTCCGATAAAGGTCACCCAACACCAAGTTCTTTTTCCGGACCAGCCAATAATCCGCGATCAGAACTCCGGCGATCGATCCTAATCCGCCCGAGTAGCCGACCAGCCAGCCAAATATGTATCCGCTGGGATCAGCAAGCAGCTTCCACGGCTGCATCATGATGCCGATGATGCCGGTGATGAGGCCGCCGGTGCGGAAACTGATGAGTTTGGGGAACGCGTTGGCGAAATCGTTAGCCGGACTTACGACATTTGCCGCTATGTTTACCGACAGCGTTGCGACGACGACCGTGAACATCGAGATAGCGACGACGACCGGTTGCGAGAACTGGCCGACGAGTTTTACCGGGTCCCAGGCATCGGCGTGATTCATGTTGGGAAACACCACGACCGCAGCCGACGTGATCAAAATGCCCATCGCCGCAAAGACCACCATGGTGGTCGGCAGTGCGACGACCTGGCCGACAGCCTGCTCACGCTGGCTCTTGCCGAAGCGTGTGAAGTCGGGCATGTTCAGGCTCAGCGTTGCCCAAAACCCGATCATTCCTGTCAAACTCGGGATAAAAACTGGCCAAAATTCACCGAGCGTATTGAATTTGCCTGGCTCGTGAAGCAGAAATCCTATTCCACCTGCCTGATAGAGTATCCAGGCGAGTAGAATGCCTGTCATCACCAGTACGTAAGGAGCGGCCCAGTTCTCGACCAACCGCAGCAGGTCCATTCCGCGGTAAATGATCAGGATATTCAGCGCCCAGAATATTAGGAACGAGAGCCATTCGGTCGGCGTATGCCCGGCAAAAGCTGGTCCTAACAGCTCATGCCATCCCGGAATGAACGCCGCAAAGAACGTCTGCAACGCCTGCCCGCCGATCCACGCTTGTATCCCGAACCACCCGCAGGCGACGATCGCACGCATCAAGGCGGGAAGGTTCGATCCGACCGTACCGTAACTCGCTCGCGCAAAGACCGGGAACGGAATGCCGTATTTCGTGCCCGGATGCGAGTTGAGAAGGATCGGCACGAGCACGATCGTGTTGCCGAGCAGGATCGTAAATAGTGCCTGCCACCAGTTCATACCGGCCGAGATCAGCCCGGACGCCATCATATACGTCGGGATGCAATGGGCCATCGAGATCCAAAGCGCGGCGTAGTTGTACGTCGTCCAGTTGCGTTTCGCAACGGGCACCGGTGAAAGGTCCTCGTTGAACATCGGCGAGCTTCGTATCTCGTCGTGGGCCGCTTCGGTCAGTTCGACCCTTCCGTCTTCGTGCTGGATGGTTTCGTCCATATCTCTATTCGGTCGCGTTGAGAAATCGGTCTCTAAGTTCCGTCGCACGCGTCATGAGTCGGCCGAACCTCTCATCGCCGTGCAGCGCCGTGAGCATGGCGTCGTGCACCGTCAAAAATTCTCGATTGACTATGCCGCCTTCGACCGCCGCCGTCAAATAATCGAAAGCGGTGTCAAGGTCGCCGATCAAGGCGAAGCACTCGGCCATGTGCAATGCAAAATGACAATCGTATTTGGCTTCTTCGGCCATTTCCGGCAGATTATGCCCAAGTGCAAGCTCCTGCTGCCCAAGCATCGCATGCTTTTGGAACAGGCCGTGCTGCGTGTATATCCAACCCGGCGCGATCTCGGCAAGCCGGTCGAAATGCCGGATCGCACTCTCCGTTTGGCGGTTCCACGCCTCGATTATCGCGGCGGTCCAGAGGAGAAGCGGAGAGTTCGGGTCCATTTCGATGCTGCGGTTTATCCAGTGCATCGCCTCGTCAAAACGACCGGCGTACGTGTATGTCACGCCCTTGACCGCTATGTTGATCGACTGCAGCGGATCAAGATCGCAAGCCCGCTCCACGTATCGAATGGCCTCGCTGCACGCGCCGACATAGTTAAGGTTGATCGCCAGCCAAAATAATGCCTGGATATTTGTCGGTTCTATTGCCACTGCTTTTCGCAGCGACCGCAGCGATTCGGCCATGTCGCCACGCGAATACGCCAACAGCCCTTTCAGAACATGTCCATGCGGCGACGCCTCATTGTGGGCGAACGTCCGCCGCATATACTGTTCTGCCTTTTCCAAATGGCCCTTGTCCAGTTTGCTGACCCAACGGAAATACTGGTAGTGGACGTAGCCGAGCGAAGCCAGTACAAGCTCGTTGTCGCCGATGATCTCGAGTCCCTTCTCGAGCAAGTCTATCGCCGTGTCAAGAGCTTCGGGCGATCCCTTGACGAACGCTGACCTTGCTCTTAAATAAAGGTCGTAAGCGACCGGGTTTTCGATCGGCCGTTCCTCGATACCGCGCTCTTCCTCGGTACTCAACGTGATCTTCAGAGCCTCAACGATCGAGCGCGACACGCTCTCCTGGATCTCGAATATGTCGCTCAGGGTTCCCGAGTATTTATCTGCCCAGAGGTTCTCGTCCGTCGACCCGTCGATCAACTGTGCAGAAATGCGTATTTGTTCGCCCGCTTTGCGGACGCTGCCGTCGAGGATATAGCGAACATTCAGCTCCGCGGCGATTGTTAGCGAATCCTTATCGGTTCCCTTGAGCTTCATTGAAGATGCACGAGAGATGACCTTAAGCGAGCGCACCTTTGAAAGATCGGATATGATCTCTTCCGTCAGGCCGTCACTGAAATACTCGTCCGCTGTTTCCTGGCTGATATTCCGAAACGGCAGCACCGCAATGGAGTTCGCGAAACTCGTGAAGGACGCTGATGACCGACGCGTGCCCGGCGCCTGAGCCGCAATACTTCCCGGCATCAGAACCGTGGCGGGATCCGCGGGTGGTGCCGTATTTTGCAGGATAGCCGTATGCCGAGCTTCATCATTTAAGGTTCCGGACGTCGACCCAGATGCTTCCGACCGCGGGCCTTCGAGCAGCGCATTGCCGTCGTCGAGACAATACAGAAGCGTGTCGTCGTAATAATCCCGTCTGCATTCAGGGCAGCGTTTCATAAGCTTCTATTCCGGCAGGCCCATACGGTTCAGCAAACCAGCGTATCGCGGGTCGTCACGGAGCGGGTCGAACAGCGGGTCGACCTTGGCCCATCTAAACCAGGAATCACGCTGCTCTATTGATCTGTCCAACTCGGCAAATGCCTTGTCTTTCTCACCCATACTCCCGAAGACTGCGGCTACAAAGCATGGAATTACGTACTGTGTTTTGGATATCTCGCGAAATCTCGCGATCACACGCTCAGCATCGGTGCGATGTCCGGATCGGCCGTATGCATAACCCGCGACAACGAGCATATGCTGATTATTCGGATCGTCCTGAAGCGTTTTTTCGCTCAAGACTATCGCATCTGCGTATGAGCCGTTCGCATTCAGGGTCAATCCATAGACGAGCCGCGCGATCACGAAACTCGGATCCGTCTCGTATGCCCTGCGAGCTTGCTCCAACCCTCGGTCGCGCTGCCCGTCGTAAAGGTAAAAGCGGCCTAGATTAGCAACTATGTGCGTGTCGAGCGGCTCGATCTCCAGGGCCTTTTCCGCCTCGGCGAGTGCTTCTCTTGTTCTACCTACCGAATGTAGATACTCAGCCCCATATCTGTAGTGGGCCGTAGCGCTCTTCGGATCGAGTTCAAGTGCACGTTTGAATTCTCTCTCGGCTTCGGGCCAATTTCGATCTAATGAGGTAAGCGTATTCCCCATCGCCGTATGGGCTTCCGCCAAAGTCGGATCAAGAGCGATAGCCTTCTCAGCGGCCGCTTTCGCTTTTGGGAAGGCTTCCATTGGAGATGCGTAGGGATAGTTGGGCATTTGGTTGTACGCCTCGGCTATCCGGGCATACGCCAATGCAAAGTTAGGATCGATCTTTATAGCCTCCTCAAAGCTTGCTATCGCCTTATTAATGTCATCCCGGGTACGCCGGGCGAAATGATAACGCCCTTTGAGATAAAGCTGATATGCTTCGTTGCTGTCAGTGTACTTTTTGGTGATGCCCTTTTCTTCACCCGAAAGCTTCAGTTGCAGCTTTTGTGTAATTGTAGTCGCGATCTCCCGCTGCGTGGCCAATAGTTCAGCCATTTTTCGGTCAAATTGCTCTGCCCATATCAATTTCTTAGTTCGCGAGTCGATCAACTGCACGCTTATCGAAAGATCGTCGCCGCGCTGGGTTAATCGGCCCGACATTACCGCATCGACCTCGAGTTCCCTGGCGATCTGGGCAACATCCGTCGCTGACCCCTTGTATCTCATTACAGAACTCGTCGGGCTGACCTTAAGATTCGGAAGTTGAGAGAGCCGGTAGATCAACGAATCAGCAAGCCCGTCGGAAAGATAATCGGTATCGGCATCCCCACTGCGATTTTCAAAGGGGAGCACCGCGATCGAATTTATTTGACCGCTGTCCGAAGCGGTGAAATATCGATATCCAAGAAATCCTCCTAGGGCAATAATGGCGAGCAGAAACGGTGCAGCCAGCAAGCGTTTGTCGATACCATCTTTCAGCGGCTCGCGGATGCCCGAAGGCAGAACAGCAGTTTGCTCGGTCGTGTGAATCTGCGCGCGAGTCGGAGCTTCGCCCGGAGCAGCCGTCGAGTGAAGTATCGCGGTTTGCGGTTCGTCGGACGGGAACCCAGTCGCTATCGCTCCCGGTTCTGACCCGGATGCCGGGCCGAAGAGCAATTCGGAGCCGTCATCGAGGCAGAAGCTCATCGAATCGTCGTTGTAATTCCTACCGCATTCAGGGCATCGTTTCATAGCATTGTAGTCCGCCGTCAGGCTCATCTTCTGAATCCGCTGATCAGGACCACGTCATTGGTGACCGCTCCTTTGGTAAATGCCAGCTGCTTGCCGTCAGGCGAGTAAGCGAAGCAAAAGATATTGCCGGCTTTGAATTTGGTCAGCGGTTTGGGCGGCCCGCCGTCGAGCGGTTGAGACCAAATGTTGGATATGCCGTCGCGTGTATCCAGATAATTGATCGAGCGTCCGTCGGCGCTGTAGCTAAGGTATGCTGCCAAGAAAGCCGCAGTCGGCGGCGGGCTGAAAGACGTGAAACCCGAGCCGTCGACCGCACTTATGATCTTTACGATCTGGCCATCACCCTCATAGTCCCAGTAGGCGATAGTCTGGCCGTCAGGCGCAACGGCGGAAATAAGCCCGTCAACATCTTGCCCCAGCTGAACAGTTTCACCGCCGTTTATGGATACCTTCAAGATGCCCGGAGTACTGCCTCTACTAAAGAAGACCCATTGACCATCAGGCGAGAGAGCGGCCGATCTGTCCAGCGAATCTCCGCTGGTTAGCTGAACAGGATTTCGCCCATCCGGGCCCATGCGCCAGATATGGCGGACCCCTGACCGGTTCGAGGCATAGATGATATAGCGGCCGTCTGAGGATGCAACCGGAGATTCGTCAAAATTCTGATCCGAGGTTAGGCGCTTTGGTTCACTGCCGTCCGGCTTTATCACGCTGATCTCTGCCAGTCCCGCGCCTGCGGACGAGTCATAGACTATCTTACCGTCGGGCGTCCAGCCCAAATGGTAGCCATCTGCTCCCTTCCCTGAAGTCAGTTGCCTGGGATGCTCCTCGTCGCCCGTTTGGGTAACGAAGAGGTTGGACTGCATTCCCTGCTGAACGGTCACAAGTGTGTTAGAGTCCCCGGATAACGAAATATCCCCGTAACTACTGAGGTCGTGCGTCAACGGCTTGGACTGTCCGTCTGCAAATGACACGTACCAAAGCTGCATGGTCTTGTCGGGGCCCTGTTCGCTGGCATTCAGGATAATGCCGTTGTTGTCGACCCAATTTATCCGGCCGACGGTTCCCCAGCGATTTGGAGTAAACAGCTTTTGCTCGCCATCGCTGACCCGAACGCTTAAAATGCCATTATAGGCGGTGCCCGCGTCAATGCCGCCGAATGGACAGGCCACCGTGCGGCCGTCCGGAGACCATGCAGGTGAGCCTGTAAGTGATTCCGGCTCAGAGCGCTTAGCGATATTGCGGGCTGAGGTGCCGTCACTGTTGGCGATCCAAAGCCCCCCGCTTCTATCGAACGGGTTCCACCGCTCAAATGCCATCTGGGTGCCATCCGGTGAAATAGTGATAGAGCTATCGACGTCTTTGACCAGCGTATCGGGCGTGCCTCCCAGCGCCGGCACTCGATACAGGAGACCTATGCCTTTCCCAACGTCTCGGGAAACGTAGTAAACGTAATCTCCGTCGCGGGAAAAAGTCATCCCCCAATAGCTGACCTCTGCAGGTGCCACGATCTGTACATTGCTGCCAGTGGCTGTCTGGCGTACCCACAAACTCTCTTTCCCAGCATCGGCGACCACATGAACGATATATTTTCCGTCAGGCGAGATGCTGGCGTGCGTAGCCCTGCCCGTAGACGTGACACGAGCCAGTTTTGCCGACTCAAAGGAAATGTCTGTCTTTTTGGACCCGCCGAATTTATAAATGCCTAAGCCGACCCCTGCAATAACAACTACTGTCAGTATAACGATCAACGCCGCACCGAATTTGTGCTGCTGGACTTGCGAGACCAGATATTCAGCACTCGACGCCGGCCGTTGCACGCTATCAGACGGCAATATGGCGGTGTCATTTGTTGTAGTGGTCTGAGCACGCGTCGGAGCCTCGGCGCGCGGGTCTGTCGAGTGCAATATAGCGGTGGCCGATTCGTCATTTGGCAGAAACCCAGTCGCGACCGTTCCCGATTCTGACCTTGCCGGGCCGTATAGCAATTCTGCTCCGTCATCGAGACAGAACATCATCGTATTGTCGTACTCGCGGCCGCATTCAGGACATCGTTTCATAGGCTACTTTCTATTCGGGAAATCCGATTTTCCTGACCAATTCCTTGAATCGCGGGTCGTCTCGCAGAAAAATAAGTGGTAATCGAATTTTGAGTTCTGCGATCTGTGGTTCGCGTTGGTCAAACGCTTTGTTTAGGTATTCAAACGCTTTATCCTTATCCCCGAGACGGGCATAGGTTTCCGCAATTCGAAAGGCCGGTAGATAAGCATTTTTATCCTTTTCCAGACTTGATCTCTGACTGGCCAGTTGAATGTCAATTTGCTTTTGCACAAAACCCTTATAACCGCCTTTTTCAAAAGCTATTTGGAGGTCTTTAATGTTTTCCGGGCTAAGGCCAAAGAGTAGTTTGACCTGGATAAGGCGTTGCTCAACGGCCTCTGGATACATACCCTTGGCTTCATAAACGTCGGCGAGGTTATTGCGAGGACTTGCTGCGTCCGGAAATAACTCAATGGTTTTCTTAAACTGAACAATGGCTTCGTCCCGCTTGCCTCCAAAGTCAATTGCTCTGCCTTTTTGGTTATTTATGATCAATGATAACGGGTCAAGTTCAAGAGCTTTATTTATCTCCGATAGCGTTTGGTCGCCGTTTCCTAAATAGTGATAGACCTCTGAAAGCCACTGATAAGCAGACGGATACTTTGGGTCGAGTTCGATAGCTCTCTTTAGCTCTCTCTCAGCACCTTTAAGATCATAATCATGGTTGGTTAAGATCTGACCGAGCGATGCGTGTGCTTCCGCCAAGTTCGGGTCAATTTCGAGGGCTTTCTGTGCCGCCTGTTTTGCCAGCGGCATATATTCACTTGGCCTGTATGCACCGTAATACGGCATCAATGCCAGTGTGTCGGCGAGTCCCGCGTAGGCGAGTGCGTATTTCGGGTCAGCAGCTATAGCTTGCTGGAAATACTCTCTGGCTTTTTGAAAGTCATCGGTATTTCGCTTGTTCCAATGAAAACGCCCTTTTAGGTAAAGCTGCTGTGCTTCGGAACTGGTCGTGTTGGTCCTGCTCACTCGCTCTTGTTCGGTCGCCGTTAATCTCAAACGAAGCTTGTCCGAAACAGCTTTGGCGATCAGGCTTTGCAAGGCGACAAGGTCGGATTGTTTGCGATTGTATTGTTCGCTCCAGATCACGTCTTGTGTATCGGTATTGACCAATTCCAAACTAAGCCTCAGGTCGTCGCCGCGTTGGGAGACTTTGCCGAATAGAACCGCCTGCACCTTAAGTTCATCCCCAATTGTCTTCGCCGAGGTCTGCTTGCCTTTGTAATAAAAGACCGTGCTACTCGCCTTTACTGACAGATTCGGAATGTTCGACAAACTGCTGATCAAAGTCTCGGTCATTCCATCGCTCAAATATTCAACATCCGCATTTCCGCTTTCATTAACAAACGGCATCACTGCGATCGATTCGATCTGTTTAGTTGGAGCGAAGTATCGATAACCAATAAATCCGCCGACAAGGACAAGAACAGCGACTATCAACGCTGCGAGCGGCTTTGCCGCTCTATTTGCGGAAAGGCTAAGCTTTTCCGTGGCGTCATCCAAATTCTTCTGAGGCTCTGCCTCCGCTCCACCAGGGAGAATGGCCGTCCGCTCGGTCGTGTGCAACTGCCCGCGAGTCGGGGCCTCGCCGGGAGCTGCCGTCGAGTGCAGGATCGCCGTCGCGGGTTCACCAGAATCCGAGAACCCGGTCGCTACCGTTCCGGGTTCTGACTTTGCCGGCCCATATAGCAACTCCGCTCCGTCATCAAGACAGAACATCATCGTATTGTCATACTCGCGGCCGCACTCAGGGCATCGTTTCATAAGTCGTTTTCGAGCGGCTTTCTACGGTTTTGGAGGCGGCGGTAATTCTCCGCACATTCCGCCGATGATCAGCCACGTCTTGCCTGTCTTCCGCCAGGTATGGGTGAACTTATAGCGGTTATCTTTGTTCTCTATCCTTCCGTCGGGGTACTCATACACCATCGGAGTTTGATAGTAGACGACCACAATGTCCCCAAACTCAGCCGCTCCGTCAAATGTCAGCGCGTAAGTGAATTTGGCCTTCTGGTCACGGATATCCCGAACCCAGTTTCCGATCTCCGATTTGCCCGCCGTGTGCTGGTTCTTGCACGGCCAACCTCGAAAACCGTCGTCCCACAGTTCGCGGTATTTTTCGACGTCGCCGGACTTGACCAGACGCCAGTAGAGTTCTTCGCGTCCCCAGACGGCCGCGACGCTCGCACTCCGGCTCCCTTTCGTATCTATTTGCTGTGCGTGAGCTAAGCCGCTCAACGAAACGGTCGACAGAATAACAACCGCCGCACTTTTCAACCATTTATAGGTAGTCATCTATTCTCCTCTTAATTCTTATTGCTATCGAAACAATGCTTATGACCCCGCCTGCATTCGGGGCATCGATTCATAAGATCCTATTCCGGCAGATTTAGGCGTTTTAGCATCTCTTTGAAACGCGGGTGGCGGCGCAAGGGGGCGAACAATGGATCGATCTTTACTCGATAAAGATCCCAATCCCGATCCTCGATTCCCTTTTCAAGCTCAGCAAATGCTCGGTCTATATCACCAAGCGCGCCATAAATGGTCCCGATCCGGCAATGTGCTATGTATTGCGTTTTCCCAATGTCCTTGAATCTGTTTATGACCTCTTCCGCCTTGTCACGCTGGCCTGACTTTGCATAGGCGAATCCGAGATTCCAGAGCACTCTTTGGTTTGTAGGATCATCTTGAAGATGTTTTTCGGAGATCGCGATCGCCTCGGTGTACATTTCCGCGGTAATGTAGACGAAGCCGAGGTTCCAGCGGCCAAGTGGGTGGCTCGGCTCAAGCTCGTAAATTTTTTTTGCTTGATCCAAAGCCTTGTCACTCTGTCCCGACGCTCCATACACCCATGAAAGAGTCGCGCCCATATTGATATCAAGCGGCTCTGCATCAATTCCGCGTTTTACCTCGGCGATGGCTTCAGCGAACCGGCCTTGCGGAGAGAGATAGATCTGTCCGTAGCGAAAATGCGCGGCGGCACTATTAGGGTCTAGTTCGATCCCGCGCTTGAACTCGCGTTCGGCTTCTGTCCAGTTCCAATCGAAAACCACGAGCGAATTTGCCAGCGCTGTGTGGGCTTCCGCTAGTGTCGGATCGATCTGCAGCGCCTGTTGGGCAGCGGCTTTTGCCTTTGGAATTGCGTCTTTTGGTGAACTGTAAGGATACGACGGAACCTGGTTATAAGCCTCGGCGATTCTTGCGTAAGCCAAAGCAAACTGTGGATCGAGTGCAATTGCTTGTTGGTAGGACTCGATACTTCGATCGATGCCGTCCTTCGTTCGCTTTCCGAAGAAGTAACGGCCTTTCAAATACAGTTGATATGCTTCGTTGCTATCCGTGTAGTGTTTGGTAATTCCCTTGTTGTCGCGGCCGACAAGATTCAATTGCAGCTTTTGTGTTATGGCGGTTGCGATCTCGCGTTGAGTGGCGAGCAGGTCCGCCATTTTGCGGTCGTACTGCTCGGCCCAGATCAGTTTTTTGGTGCGAGAGTCGATCAATTGCACACTTATCGAGAGTTCATCACCGCGCTGTGTCAAGCGGCCTGACATGACGGCATCGACTTCAAGTTCCTTCGCGATCTGAGCTACGTCCGTTTCCTTTCCTTTGTACCGCATGACCGAACTCGTCGGGCTCACTTTTAGATTCGGCAGTTGAGAAAGCCGGTAGATCAGCGAGTCAGCCAAACCGTCAGAGAGGTAATCCGTATCTGCATTACCGCTGCGATTCTCGAACGGAAGCACCGCGATCGAATTTATCTGCTCAGTACCGGCGGGTTTGAGATATCGATAACCGAAGAACCCGACGAGAGCAATGATCGCCAGCAGAAGCGGGATAGCGAATAATCGTTTATCTAAACCCCGAGACCTCGGGACGATCTCACCGGTTCCCGTCGGCAAGATAGCCGTCTGGTCCGTCATGTGTATCTGAGCGCGCGTCGCCGCCTCGTTTCGAGGAGAAGTGATATCAAGTATCGCCGTCGCCGGTTCATCCCCCAGACCCGTGCTGCTTGCCGGGCCGTAGAGCAACTCGGCTCCGTCATCGAGACAGAACATCATCGAGTTGTCATACTCGCGGCCGCATTCTGGGCATCGTTTCATAGATCTTTAATTGAGGATCTGTTTATCCAATCTCAACAAGGTTTGGAGCAGTACGTTACCACCATTTGTGATATCAGCGGCCTCGGTAAATTCCTTCGGACTATGACTGATGCCGGCCCGGCTCGGGACAAAGATCATGCCGATCGGACAGATCACTGCAATCTCCTGGCCGTCATGTCCGGCACCGCTTGGTAGCGGGATCGTGGTTAGCCCAAGCGCTTTTGCCGAAGCATCGATCGCGGACTTGAACCTTTCATCCGTGAGGGCCGGCCTTGATGACGTGGTTTCCTTGAACTCGAATTTCGTGCCCGTCTCAGCCTCGATCGCTTTCACGGCTTCGTGAATCTTATCGAGCACTAGAGCGATCTTTGCCGGGTCGAGGTCCCGCACGTCCAGAGTGGTGACGACCTTGCCGGGTACGACATTCGTGGCACCGGGAAACGCCTGGATCTTGCCGACGGTAGCAACCTGTCGCCCGGGTATCGATCTCGCGGCTCGATTTACTGCCTCGACGTATTTCGCGGCCGCAAGCAGTGCGTCCTGACGCTGGTCCATCGGCGTCGTACCGGCATGGTTTGCGAAGCCCGTGATAGTGACCTCCCACCAGCTCAGGCCAACGATGCCTTCGACAACGCCGATGTTGATCTTTTGCTGATCAAGCCGTCCCCCCTGCTCGATATGAAGCTCGAGATAACCGGCGAGATCTCCTTTTTTCAATAAGGGTTTAGCGAGCTTTTCGGGGTCGCCGCCGATCGCCTTAATTCCGTCACGGATCGTCTTTTTGCTGTTCGTCACGAGTTCGAGACGCTCGGGCGAGATCCCGGCGGCGATCGCTGTGCTCCCGATCGTTCCGCCTTCCTCATTTTGAAAAATGATGACCTCGAGAGGGTGCCGTAGGGTCACTCCCTTTTCCGCAAGCGTTCTTGCAACCTCGATCGCGGCCATCGAACCAACCTGGCCGTCATAGCGTCCGCCCATCGGCACGGAATCGATATGCGAACCGATCATTAAAGGCTTAAGTGAGGCATCGCTGCCGGCACGGCGTCCAACGATGTT
>JBGAVC010000068.1:0-21780 GCA_044228265.1 Pyrinomonadaceae bacterium | reverse complement strand
CGCCCGATACTTGCTTACCGCGAGAGCGTCCACGCCAAAGCGATCGCACGCGGGAACATCGGAGCGGCAGTCTGCACGGACTGCCACACGGCCCACGATGTGCTGCCCGCATCCAACCCGCAGTCGTCGATCGCCAAGATCAATATCCTTACGACATGCGGCAAATGTCATTCGACAGAGTCTAACCAGTTCGTCCAGAGCGTTCACGGCCAAGCCGCGATGCGCGGCGTTTCGCGTTCGCCGGTCTGCACCGACTGTCACGGCATTCACGATATCCAGCTTCCGGTCGACAAGTCGACGTCCACTGCGACCGCCGCCGTCGCGTCTGACAGCTGTGCCAAGTGTCACGAGGGCGTCGCTCTCACACAGGAGTTTGGAGTTGCCAGCGGGCGCGTGGCGAGCTACAAGGACAGCTATCACGGTATGGCCTCACAGCTGGGGTCAAAGGTCGTGGCCAACTGTGCCAGTTGTCACGGCGTTCACAATATCCTCCCCTCGTCCGATCCAAAATCGATGATCAACACGGCAAATCTCTCGCAAACATGCGGGCAATGCCACATCGGTTCGGGCACCAACTTTACCAATGGACGTATTCATCTCACGTCAAATCTCGCATCGGAAACCCGTCCGAATGACATGGGATTTGTCGGTACGAGCATCGTGCGATGGATATACGTGCCCCTCATCTTCTTAGTCATCGGCGGAATGGCCGTTCACAATTTCCTTATCTGGCGCAAAAAAGCGGCCGCAAAGAGAGCGATGCCTCGGAGCATCGTCCGGCTGAGCGTCAACCAACGTGCACAGCACTGGCTGCTGCTCAGTAGCTTTATCGTACTTGTCGTCAGCGGATTTGCACTCCAGTATCCCGAGACATGGCTCGGCTGGCTCCTTGGGAACAGCGAGTCGCTCCGCCGCATCGTGCACCGAATCGCAGCGGTCGTGATGATCGTGGTCGGCATTTACCACCTGATCTATCTCGCGGCAACAAAAGAAGGCCGTCTCTGGGTGAAAGACATGTTGCCGCGGCTCAAGGACGTAACTGACGTGATCGGTAATTTCGGCTACTATCTTGGCCTAAGACGGGAAAAACCGAAGATCGCGCGGTTCGGCTATGCCGAAAAGGCCGAATATTGGGCCGTGGTCTGGGGAACTCTCATCATGGGCCTCACGGGCTTGATGATCTGGTTCAAGATCGACGTCTTCGGATTCCTGCCCAGGTGGTGGATCGAGATCGCACTCGCTGTCCATTTTTACGAAGCGATCTTGGCGACGCTCGCCATCATAGTCTGGCACTTCTACCATGTAATTTTCGATCCCGATGTATATCCGATCAACTTCGCGTTTCTGGACGGCCGGGTGTCAGAAGAGTTATACAAGGAAGAACATGAAGCCGCGTTCGAGGAAATGGAGGCTGCCGAAAACGAAGGAGGATCTGATAGGCCCGAACCCGAAATGTCACCGGCGGCCTGACCTCTTTAACAATTAAACGAACGAACCAGGGCGGTCGCTTTCGCGACCGCCTGAGCTTTTATGGTCATGCCTGCAGAAGCGATCTACTTCCTTGGGTGACAGGCGACGCACTGGAACATCGATATGTCGCCCAGATTGATCGGGTGCGTGAACGGTTTGTTCGCCCGGTGGCAGTATTCGCATTTACGGTCAGCCAGTTCGCCGAGGTCGACCGGATGTTTGAACGGCCCGGTGTCAACATTCTTCTCCGGAGGCCCGGCCGAATCATAGATCATCGTGTGACAGACGTTGCAGTCGTTGGTGATCATCTTGCCCGTATTGCTGAAATGCTGGCCATCATGACAGCGGAAACAACCTGATGTATGCAGGTGGCCGATGTTGTTCGGATGCGTCTGCCAATCGGTCTTCATCTCCGGGAAGAAATAGGTCCGGTATATCCTCTGCACCTCTGCAACGGCGTTTGCGATCTCCGCGGATTTCTGGTTGAACACGTCCGGATACTTCGTCCGGTAATAATCGTTCAGGCCGGTCTCGATGGCCTTGACCGCATCATCGGTCGTCTCATAGGTCCCGCTCAGGACGTCGACGGCTTGCCGCTTAAGAAACGGAAGCGACGGGTCCATACGGCCCGCGACGAACGACTCGTCCACCGCGACGTCGGGCGGCTGATAAACGTGTGCCGGACGATTGTGGCAGTCGACGCAGTCCATTTTGCGTTTTCCGGCCGTTTCGATATCGCCAGGAGCCAGAGGCTTGAACCTGTTGTTGTATTCGGTAACATTACCCTCCTTGTCCTTGATCCTGACCCACGGGATGACCTGTCGCCGCTCATCGGTTGCAATGTAGGTGACCTCATTGGCTATGTTCATATGCCAATGGATACCGGTCACCTGCCCGGCCTTTGGGCTGCCGCCGCCGACGTTGATCAGCATCCGCCGTTCGCGTCTGGTGTTCTTCTCGTCATACCCGTAACGGTTAAAGACCTTAAGCTGCGCACCGAAGAACTTTTCGGGCCAATGACATTGTTCACAGGTGTCGGGCGCCGGACGCAGGTTGTGCACCGGCGAGCCGATCGGCCGCGAGTACTTGTGAAACGTGACCGAATAGAGCTGATAAGCGCCGGAGAGCTTTGATCGAACGTACCAGCCAGCTCCTCCGCCGACGTGACAATCCACGCATCTCACGCGTGCATGCGCGCCGGCCATGTAGGCTGTAAACTCCGGATTCATCACCGAATGACAGGTTTGGCCGCAGAAAGTCACCGATTCCGTGTATTCGAATGCCCGATAACTGACAAAAGCACTCGCAAACAGGAATACGAACCCGATGGCCATAAAGATGAGCAGCGACCGGCGCCTTTGAGGATTATTAAGGTCGATAACGGGAAACGCCGCTATCTGGGCCTCGGTCATCGTTAACCTGCGATGACGTTCCCACAAAATGCCAACTACGGTTATGAAGAGTCCAACCAGAACTACCGTGGGGATGGCAATAAATGTGATCAGTCCGGTGTAGGGATTTTCGCTTGGGTTGGTAAATTCGATCAGCAGGAGCAGCACGAACGACGTAACGCTCGCCCCCATTATCGCGATCCCAAAGTAGCTGATATAGTTCCGAAAAAGGCTCGGGCGAGGCGTTCCACCCGCTGTTTCGTGAATAGAACCCGCGTACTTGCCCGCCTCTTCGATTTTTTCGATCTTTTTCTCTTTCATCTGCTTACAGCCCCATTATGATGGAATGTTCGCTCAAAACAAGCCAAGACCGCCTGGTCTCCGCGATTCGCTGCTCTCTTTATGCGCGAATCCGAAAACCGAAGCGGTCTGGGCTTAACGGGCTCCGGACCGAAAGTCAGCGGTTCAATTCGCCGGTGCCCTCAGACCCTTCATGTACGTTACAAGCGCCTGGGCGTCTGCTTCTGTTATTCCCTTGCTTCCAAAATCGGGCATAAAGGGCGGCTTCTCGCCTTTCTTGCCTTTCAGTATGATCTGGACAAGGTCCGCGTCAGACTTCGTGGCGTCGAAAAACTTCGAAGCGTTGGCCGTGTGGCACATCGCACATTTAGCTTTGTAAGTCGTGGCCGCATCTCCATCCACGGTCGCCGCTCCTGTGACCGGCGTTATTCTGAACATACCCACTGCTAACAACGGTATTACAAAAAGTATGATTGCTATCAATTTCACTCTGTCTTTCGTCATGTTCAACTCCTAAAGATCCTTTTTTCAAGCCGGCCCATTTATTTGGTTAACCGACCCGTCGTCTCGGCATTCTGCAACGTGCGTGCCAAACCGCCCGAGCGGTCCTAGCACCGCTAAATGCAGCATTTATGACAATTTAGGAACTGAGAACATGACTTTTTTCCGGCTAAACTTCGCGGCGACCGCGAAATTATACGCACACCGGGCACGCTAGAATTTGAACGAGTTGCCACGATGACATCGGCGACAGTTTGTGAATTCGTCAGCACCGAAAGCACGCTTTCCGTTATGGCAGCCCCCGCAGCTCAGCGACCTCTCGGGAGCAAAATGCATCGAGGTCAGCGGCGAGGACATCTGCCGTCCACGCGGTGCGCCCGGTCGCAGCGTGTGACACGAGGCGCAGTTCATACTTTTTGCCGTGATATGTCTGGCGTGGCTAAAGCTCTTGCGAAATGCTACCGACGTCGCCGGTGTCCGAACGAGACGGCCTGGCTGATGGCACACGTTGCAGGAGATCATCGCGTCCGAGGCCCTCGAAGAGTGGCATTGAAAGCACGTAGTATGTGCATTGGAGCCCGAAGGTATGGACCTCGCCGCGCCGTTGCCGCTCGACTTATGACAAGTCGCACAGTTGACCCGTGCGTGCCGAGTATGGTCGAACTTCATTCCGAACGATCTCAGACCGGGGAATCGCTTCATCGCTCCGGTCGTCGAGTTGGTGTGACAGATCGTACAGATCGGGCTGGAACTGTCCGAAAACTGAAGCGCATGGCACCCGGCGCATGGTAAATGGCCGGACTTGCCAGGGAAGCTGATCCGCGGCGAGTTATTATCGCGGCGGTGACACAGCAGGCACGGAAGCCGCGAGTGCATGGCGTTCGTATGCGTGAAATGTGAGTAGTCTTTTTCCTGTGGTTCGACCGGCGTGAACAACTCGGGTTCCGCGGCGTATTCGTTCTTGCCGGCGGAGCTCTCTACGAAAGCATATCCGAACAATACGATCCCGAGCAGCAGCAAAACTCCCTGAAAGGCACGCGCGCCCGAAACGGTACTTCGGTTCCTCCTATGCGATGTCGTCAATCGTTCAAACATACGTCTTCGGCATCACTTTCCCTTAGCAGCCGAGATAGCGTCCGCGTGCGACTTGGGCACGGCACGCGATCCATAAGCAATGTGACACTTAGTACATTGAAATTTCGGGTCAGCTGCTCGCTTGTCGACCTCAAAATTTAGGGCTCCTCCGTCGTCGGTCGAGGGCGTCGCGTGGCAAGTTGCACACGAATCTATCTTGACCTTTAACGTCGCTGGGTCTGCCGTGTTCATCGTCATTACGTTGTGGCATGTCGAACACGGTAGGTCCGAATGTGCAAAAAATGCGTGCTGAAACTTGCCGGCCGACTCGCGGAGCCGCCAGGCGTCCAGCATGATCTTGTCCGAGATGCCCATCGTCGAGGCGAGCTTTGCGTCGAAATCGGGAATGGGCTGGTCCGGTTTCAGGTGATGGCACGCCGAGCAATTGCTTGGGGCCGGCAGCACGCCCATCTCAGTGTTGTGACATGTAAAGCAGGTCGTATGTCCGATCGGCGCGCTCTTGAACGTACCTTTCTTGAGCCAAAATCCATCGCCAAGCTTGGCCGGTGCCGGCGTCACATACTCGTCTTTCGAATCACCTTGCGGTTTGTAGGTCTGATGACATACACCGCAACTTTCTTCTCCCATCCGGCGTCTATCAACTGTTACGAACGACGCGTTCACAAACGGGCTGCCGCCATTCGAGTTCTTTGACACGATGTCGATATGCTTGTCATGCGGAAACCCGACCACAAAATCCGACCGCGCCGATTTTCCCTTCGCCGAAACGTCATACAATTCCCGAGGGTTTGGGAAAGGGTGTCTCGTGCTGTCTTTCGGCGGAAACGCGCTGACATGGCAGATGGAGCAGATCTTCGGCGGCGTTCCCTTAAAGAATTGTTGCTTATGGCAGCCAAGACAAGCCTGATGTTTGGGGTATTCAGTGACGTCCGGGAAAGCTTTGTCACCGGTTCGGACCTTGTTCCAATTGTCTGACGGGAATTTGTGACATGTCCCGCATTCCAGCTTGTGGGCCTTTTCGCTATGGGGAAACTCCGAATACTTCACCTTGCGCGGCACCGGTGTCGGCTTCGGAACGCCGATACCGTCCTCCGCTGCCGCTGATGGCCGAATACACAAGCTGCCGCAAATAAATACGGCCCCTAATAACGAGCCGGAAATTATCCTTAAGCCGGTTTTTCCGATATTGAGCGTCATCGCACCGAAATTTCCTTTTAGAATCTTATGCTAAACAACTAGCTTTCGATGTGACCAATATCACATCATAGGGTCAATAATGTGTTTTGTGAAATAATACACGGTATAATGAGAAATATTCCGCAGTAACGCTGCCCCGTGGTATATCCCATAAGATCGCAGTTCGAAACGGATATTCCCCAATTTGTTACTGCATCTGTGTTCGCACGGCTCATCTGTTGAACGCTAGGCACGCGTATTGCGGAGGACAACCTTCGAGATTTTGATATTATGTCGACAATTGAACAGATCGTTACAAAAGGCGCAAGCGATCCTTCCACGAAAACCAGGTCGGGTGAATCTTATGTTTCACGCTTCCTGAGATTTATCTGCTCGGTCAAATTCGGAGTCACTCTCCTCGTACTGCTCGGGTTGGCATGCCTGATAGGAATGCTGATCATGCAGCAGAACGTTGACGGTTTTGACCGGTATTTTGCCGAATTGACTCCCGCTCAGAGACTTGTCTACGGCAAGCTTGGATTCTTCGACATATACCATGTCTGGTATTTCAACGCCCTGTTGGCGATCCTGTCGATGAACATCATCCTCGCCTCGATCGACCGTATCCCAAAAACATGGCTCTTTGTCTCAAAGCCGAATATCTCGGTCCCGGTGCGTTGGCTGCGTGAGCAGAAACAGACGGCCGAACTGGACCTCACGGGAAATAAGGACGAGGTGATCGGGCGTGTATCCGCGGCAATGAAGAAAATGGGCTGGCGGAGCATCAAAACGACAGAAAAAGGGGGCCGAACGTTTGTCCTTGGCGAGAGCGGCGTTTGGAACCGGCTCGGAGCATATGCGGTACACGTAGCCCTTCTTACGATCTTTGTCGGCGGATTTTTGACCGCGCAATTCGGTTCGACGGGTAACCTGCCGTTAACACCGGGCAAATCGGCCAATTTAATGTACGAAACCGAGGTCAATCTGGACAAAACGGACCAAGTAACGAAACGACTTCCTTTCGATGTCCTTTGTACGGACGTGCAGCAAAAGCTGATCAAAAAGGAAGGCGGCCTCTCGGCGATGAACACGATCGACTGGATCACTCGATTTACCATCTCAGACGAAACGGGTACTCACGAAGCGTTTGTTCAGATGAACCGGCCTTTCGATTATCGGGGTTACCGGTTCTTCCAGGCGAGCTTTGTACCCACGGGCCGTGCCAGGAGTATCACAATTAATGCTACTCCTGCCGGCGGCGGCACTGTACAACAAGTAACGATCCCGCGGGATGGCTCGACCGTTCTTCCGGATGGCACCAACATCAAGTTTAGCGAGTTTCGAGGAAAGTTTAGTATCGGTCAGGAGGATCCCAATGAAAACACCTCCGACTACCCAAATCCGGCGGCCGTGCTTCAGGTGTCGCAGCCTGGAACCCCCCCGCAGACTGCTTACGCTTTTGGCCCGCAGATGGCAAACATACCCATTGCGGCGAAGCCGGTCGCTGGTTATACATATCAACTTGCTGATTTCGAAAAAGTCGCGGATCAGCACATTCTCTCAGTTCAGCGCGATCCCGGTGCGACGGTCGTTTATGTCGGCTTCATCCTCCTGGTCCTGACCCTTATCGCGGTGTTCTTCTTTTCACACCAGCGAGTCTGGGCCGCGGTCGAAGAAGGTGTCGACGGCAACAGCAATGTGGTATTCGGTGCAAACACCAATCGCAACGTGAACTCGTTCGACGAGAAATTCACGCGCTTTGTAGGAGAACTGGCTAACTCCCATTAACTTATCGGGAGGACAAACTGGTGAAACATAATTTAGTAATTGTAAAGGCGGCGACTATAGCCGTGTTGTCCGTAGCAATGGCCCTAACGTTCACTTTTTCAGACTCTGCCGGATATCGGGCACACGCGTCCGCGGGAGGCGCGCCGACCGGCAGGACAGGTGCCCCGGGGGAATCCACCTGTACGTCGTGTCATTCGGCGAATGCCGGCGTTGGCCAATTGAAGATCACTGTTCCGGCGACGTACGTTCCGGGTCAAACATATACGATCCAGGTCCAACACATTACGACGGACATCTCTCGTTCGATCTGGGGCTTTGAAACGATCCCGTTATCTGCGACGAACACGATGGCGGGTTCGGTGGGCAATCAAAATACGAACACGCGTATCCGGACGTCGGGTACAAAAAACTACGTCACTCATACGTCAGCCGGCAATTTCCCGGGTCAGACGCTTGGAGCAACGTGGACCTTCAATTGGACGGCACCGGCAACCGATATCGGCCCGGTTACATTTTACGCCGCCGGTATCGAGGGTGATAACAGTGGTGACGAGAGCGGCGATGAAACATATACAAAGACGGCCGTCGTACAGCCGGGAACTGCAGTAGTGATACATCACGGGTTCTCGGATTTTGACGGTGACGGCAAATCTGACGCTAGCGTCTTTCGCTCGTCGAATGGGTACTGGTATGTGAGTCGCAGCACGGCCGGCTTCAGTGCAATGCAATGGGGACTGCCGACCGACAAACTTGTCCCGGCGGATTTCGACGGCGACGACAAGACCGATATTGCTGTCTGGCGCGACTCGCCGGCTGATCAGGCCGCGTTCTATATTTTCCAGAGCTCAAACAACACGTTCAGATTCGAACTTTTTGGTCAGGCGGGTGACGACCCGACCGCGGTCGGCGACTGGGACGGAGACGGTAAAGCGGATCCGGCTGTGTTTCGAGATTCGGCGTTCGGTGTTCAGAGCTATTTCTTCTATCGCGGATCGCTGAATAACTCGAACAATGGCATCACCTATCTTCCATGGGGGATGACCGGGGATAAGGCCATTCGCGGAGATTTTGACGGTGACGGCAAACTCGACCGCGTGGTATACCGGCCATCGACGGCCATTTGGTACATAAATCAGAGTTCAAACGGAGCTCTGCGGTACGAGAGATGGGGACTTTCGACCGATAAGTTCGTGCCAGCCGACTACGACGGTGACGGCAAGACCGATCTTGCGGTTTTCAGGAACGGAACATGGTATATCAAACAGAGTTCGGACGGTCAGTTCCTGTCGTATGGCTGGGGGCTAGGTACTGACACATTGGTCCCGGCCGATTATGACGGAGACGGCAAAACGGACGCTGCCGTCTATCGCAACGGCGTCTGGTATGCAAGGCTTAGCAGTTCTGGAAGCATGAGTGTCCAGAACTTCGGCCTGGCGACGGATGCACCGGTTGCTGGAGCGTTCGTAAAGTAGTTGTTATATAGTTAAGACCCCGGGCTGTATGTCCCTATACGGCGCAAAGCAGCCCGGGATGCTCTAAAAGGGGACGAAGTTATGAGTCAACAAATAATGGAACCGCCGATCATCATATCGGCCGAAAAGGGCGAGGCGCCCGCAGCCGCGAGCTCGTGGATGACCTACATACCCGCGATCCTTGCCATAGGCGGATCGTTCGCCCTGCTGCTGATACGTATCAACGTAGGCGGAACGCATTTTATTTCCGACGGCGCGCTCATGATGCTTGCATTGGCATCGTACCTGTTCGCAGCCGTTTTTCATCTTACCAATTTATACGCACCGTTCCGGTTTGCGGAGAAACTGGGAATGTGGGCGGCGACGCTCGGTGTCTTTTTCAATCTCTCCAGTTGGCTGCTTCGCTGGGTCGCCGCATATGATCGCGAGCTTGCCATATTCAACAGCCAGGGAGCCAATCCGGCGGACATGCCTTGGATCTTTCGTTATGTGCCGTTCGCCAACTTATACGACCTTAGTCTGGCGTTCGCCTTTGGCGCTGGCGTTACGACGCTCCTCGTTATGAGACGCCAGCATTTTCGCGCGGTCGCGGCGTTGTCGCTTCCGCTTGCTTCGATCATCCTCGTGCTTGCCCGATTTATCGGCAGCGAATTGATCGATCTGCCGCCGGTGCTCGATTCATATTGGCGGCCGATACACGTCGGCATAGCGAGCTTGAGCTACGGCATCGCACTCGTGTGTTTCGCTGTGGCGGTCCTATATCTGCTGAAAGATGGCTTGCAGGTCGAGAAAATGGCGATATGGACCAGCGCCTTTGCTCTGGCGGTCTTCTTTACGATCAGTAAGTTCAGTGTCTTCTCTCCGGCTACTTTTGGCACATACACTGCGTCGACGTTCATCGGCACGTCGCGAATGTCGCTGCCTTTGCGTGCGGATATTCCGTACGTCGGGTGGCTCATCGTGGTCTCGGCGGCGCTATTGATCGCATCTTCGATCGGTTACGCCCTATATACGTCTAAAGAAGACGGCAACGCTCGAAAGTGGGGCAACCGCTTTCTATATGCAGCCCTGGCGGTACAGGGTGCCGGCATAGCGATGCTCGTCTATCAGATCAAGACGATGAGTAACGTCGTGGCCCAGATCGGAACTTCGCAGTACGCAAAATTCGGTGCCTGGATGCTGCAGCAGCAGGATATGCCGCAACAGCAGATCAACGCGCTCGGCGAGCAGCAGCTCGTGAGCATGGCAAGCAAGTGGGTCGCAGAGAACGGATCCCAGCTCCATTTGAGCCTCAATGCCAATCCGGTCGAGCTCGCGGCACTGATAACCGCGTTCACCGGAACATTCTTCATTGTCTTGTTCGGGATCAACACAGATAAGGTCAGGGATTTCCTTCCTTCGGCCGACCGGCTCGACGGATTGATGTACAAGCTTGCCGGAGTGACTTTCGCGGGGCTCGCGCTTCTGCTGATCACCGGTGCCGTCTGGGCCAACGAATCGTGGGGACGTTACTGGGGATGGGACGCCAAAGAGGTCGGAGCCCTGGTCGCGTGGCTGACCTACGCTGGATTCCTGCATTCGAGGATCGCGTACGGTTGGCGTGGACGGCGTTCGGCGTACTTTGCTGTCGTCGCGTTCCTGTTCGTCATTTTCACCTACCTCGGCGTCAGCTATCTGTTGCCCGGGCTTCATTCATACGCGTGACATCATGAATAAAGAAAACGTACTTTTTGGAGTGGTCGGATTGCTGCTGGGGCTCATAATCGGGTTCATGGGCACGAACTCGCTTAACAAAGGAGCGTTCGCTCCATCTGCGGCGGCCACAGATATGAAACTGAATTCGAACGTTCCGCCGGGCCACCCTGATATCAACGGCGGTAACGCGGGCGCACCGTCCGGTGCGATGCAGCCTGAGGTCACCGCTGCTATTAACAAAGCAAAGCAGTCGCCCGACGATTTTGACGCCCAGATCAAGGCAGCCGAGGCGTATTATCAGATCGAAAGATTTGACGATGCGATCGGGTTCTACAAGCGGGCAAACCAGTTGAAACCCGACGATCGTGAGATCGTGGTTCAATTGGGAAACGTCAATTTTGACGGCGGCCATTACGACGAGGCTGAGAAATGGTACATGCAGGCGCTCGCCAAGAAACCGGACGATGTCAACGTGCGAACCGATCTCGGGCTCACCTTCGTCTTCCGCGATCCGCCAAATTACGAACGGGCGATACAAGAGTTCAGCCGTTCGCTCGAGACCGACCCCAGTCATATACAAACCTTACAGAACCTGACGGTCGCTTATACTAAGAAAGGCGACTCGGCCAAAGCGGCATCGACGCTGGCAAGACTCGAGGCGGTTGACCCAAAGAATTCGGCGCTTTCGAAGCTTAAAGACGATATCTCCAAGTTGGCCTCAAAATAGTGACTGGCCTTAAACCGGTCGCTTAAATGGACCAGACCTCCGTTCGGCACACTTGCCGGGCGGAGGTCTTTTCACAAGGGAGCAGCTCTCTGATTAGTCGTTCTTTTGGATCATTAAAACAGAGCGGCGATGCGAGGATCGCGTAAAGTTCGTTGGATCCGGGTTTGATCTTAGTTTTTGTCGCTTGGTGCGGGATGACGCACGACCTCGACCGAGCAATGGGCCCTCGCGGCAACGGCGGCCGAAGTACTTCCAAGCAGAAACCGCTCCAGGCGGCTTGCCGTGGCGTTCGCGCCGACGAAGATACAATCGGCATGCCAGCCTTCCGCCTCGCGGATCAATATGTGGTTGGGATTGCCTTCGACGATCCTCGTCGTGACCTTCAGGCCGACTCGCTGCAGCTTTCGCGTAGATCGCTCGGCCAGCTTGGCTATCCACGAATATTCGGACTTTAGCTGGTCCTCGGCCCAATCCGCGACGGGTGGAACAAACCGGCCGATGGCCGTAGGAACTATCGTATCCGTCGCCGCGACCAGATGCACTTCGGACCCGGCCGGCCACCTTCTGCGGGCGACGGCATCTACGGCGGCGAACGATCCGACCGAGCCGTCAAACCCTATCTCGATCCTTGCAGCTGAGCCGTCAACCTCGACACGTCCTCGTGCGACCCTTACGGAACAGTCTGCCTCGGTGAGCACCTTGTGAGAGATACTTCCAAGCACGAACCGGCTGATCGCTGATTGCCCGTGCGAACCCACGACGATCAGGTCGGGCTTGAACTCGTCCGCCGCCGACAGTATCTCCCATGCCGGGGAACCGTACGTAGCCCGCGCCTCTACATTCCACCCGCTCAACGTTTTTCGAACACGCGCCTGGGCATGTTTCGCCATCGTTTCGGCCTCAGCAAGCCATCTCTCTCCTTTTTCACGATGTTTCTTGAGAAGGACCTCAATGAACTCAGCAGACTCTTCGGGTATGCCGTCGGGACTCGGAGGCGGAAGCCACACCTCGGCGACAGTGACGATCAACGCGTCTCCATGCAATGGGAGGCCCGCGAGTTCAAGGTCGTCCAGCGCCGATTCCGAACACGGCGAGCCGTCATACGCAATGAGTATTCTCATAGTCGAACCGAAATGATGGCCATAAGCCGCATTATAGAAAGCAACGTCCGTGCCAAGACAAGATTCTCTCGATTATTACCGGCTGGGAAGCTGGTTCGACCTAAAGTGCGGATTTTTCCGCACTTCGCCGTTAATTATTCATCTCTGAGCGCATATAATAGTAGGCATACAAGTTTCGCCGTACTTGCTGTTTAAATATGACAACTTCACTTGGCAGAATACTCATCGTTGATGACGATCGCTTTATTCGTATGGCGCTCGGCGAAGCTCTCCGTTCGTGGAACTATGAAACGCTCGAAGCGGAATCGGTCGAGACTGCGAAGAAGGTATTTGCGGACGAAGAACCGCCGATAGTGTTGCTGGACATCGATCTTCCCGACGGCTCTGGTCTCGATGTGCTGAACGAGATCAAGGAGTTGGCGCCAGAAACTATTGCGGTAATGATCACGGGGAATGTTGATATCGACAATACCGTTGCCGCACTTCGGGGCGGTGCACATGATTTTATCGGTAAGCCCGTCCGGCTCGAGGAACTCCGGATCACTCTCAGAAATGCGGTTGAAACTCAAAAACTGCGGCGTGAAGTAAAAAGGGTACAAAAGGACCACGCCCGTGGTTTTAGTTTTTCAGAGATCATAGGCGAATCCGAGTCGATGAAACGTGCCATAGAGCTTGGACGCCGGGTCTCCGTATCCGATGTCGGCTCTATTCTCTTGAACGGCGAGACGGGAACGGGAAAGGACCTATTTGCCAGGGCGATCCATTTTGCTTCGGAAAGGTCAGAGGCCCCGTATCTCGCGATAAATTGCGCAGCCTTGCCCGCCACCCTGATCGAATCCGAGCTCTTCGGCTATGAGAAAGGGGCGTTCACCGACGCAAAACAAAAAAAAGAAGGGCTATTCGAGCAAGCACACGGCGGAACGATCTTTCTTGACGAGATCGGCGAGATGGAGGTCTCTTTGCAGGCAAAGTTGTTGCGTGTACTCGAAGAAGGGGCGTTCAGGCGAGTCGGAGGCCTCAAGGACATCAAACTTAACGCGCGCATTATTGCGGCGTCGAATCGCGACCTAAAGAAGGAGAGCGAAGAAGGTAATTTCAGGCTCGACCTTTATTTTCGGCTCTCCGTCATACAGGTGGACATCCCGCCGCTCCGTGATCGCGACGATGACGTACTTCTTCTTGCTCAGTATTACATCGATAAGGCGAATCTTAAGCGCCGCGGTGAAAAGCTCAAGAGCCTTTCAACCGAGGTTTCCGAGATCTTTCGCAGCTATCGCTGGACCGGAAACGTTCGCGAACTTAGAAATGTCATCGAACGTGCGTCGATCCTCGAGGATGGCGAATACGTCACGGCTACCCATCTCCCGGCCGACATGGTCACTACGGCACCTCTGGCCGCGGGGCGGAGCGACATCGTCATCCTGCCGCCAAATGGGGTGCCGCTCGAAAAGGTCGAATTCGAGTTGGCCCGGCAGGCCATCGAACGCACGAACGGTAATCTGACGCGTGCCGCGAAACTACTCGATATCTCGCGGGACCAACTGCGTTACAAACTCAGGAAAGCCGGAATAGACGCCACGGGCGAGGAATAGGGAGATCCAGGCTGTGGCAGGCAATATCACCAAACTTTCTTCCCCCGATCGGGATGAGCTTGTCAAAGAGCTGTCCGATCTCAAATTCGCGCTCGATCAGTCGGCGATCGTTGCCATCACCGACCAGCGTGGCGTGATCACGTATGTGAACGACAAGTTCTGCGAGATATCCAAATTCAGCCGCAGTGAGTTGCTAGGTCAGGACCATCGGATCATCAACTCGGGCTTTCACCCAAAGGATTTCATACGAGACATTTGGAAGACGATCTCCAAAGGCGAGGTCTGGCGAGGCGAATTGCGGAACCGGGCCAAGGATGGCTCGATCTACTGGGTGGACACGACGATAGTTCCGTTTTTGAACGACGAAGGCAAGCCTTTCCAGTACGTCGCGATCCGCTACGACATCACGGAAAGAAAACGAGGCGAGGAACGGATCCACCAACAGGCCTCTTTGCTCGATAAAGCCCAGGACGCCATTCTCGTCTGCGATCTCAACCACCAGATCCTTTTTTGGAACAAGGGAGCCGAGCGAATATACGGCTGGCCGGTCAAGGATGTGCTTGGACGTAACATCTGCGACATTTTGACGCCCGGTGACCGCAGCTTTCTTGCCGAAGTGCAGGCGGAGTTCGAGACCAAGGACGAATGGAGCACCGAAACGACGCATTATTCGCGATCCGGAGCGCGAATATTTGCCGAAAGCCGATGGACACTCGTGAGGAACGACCGCAACCAGCCGGATTACATCCTCATAACGAACACTGACGTTACCGAGCAGAACTTAACGAAGGAGCATCTGTTCCGGGCACAACGAATGGAGTCTATCGGCACGCTTGCCGGCGGCATCGCGCACGATCTGAACAACATCCTTTCTCCGATATTGATGTCGGCCGAGATGCTCAGATTGAACGACGCGGACGACGAATCCAAACGGTGGCTCGACATGATCCGTGAAAACGCCGAGCGCGGGGCCGACCTGGTCAAACAGGTGCTTACGTTTGCCCGCGGGATGTCCGGCGATCGAATCCCGGTTCAGCTTCGACACATCATAAAGGACCTTGTCCGCGTGCTTCAGGAAACGTTGCCGAAGACGATCGATGTCAAATTTGATATATCCACCGACCTCTGGACGATCTCGGCCGATCCGACGCAGATGCATCAGGTGCTCATGAACATCTCCATCAACGCACGCGACGCCATGCCTGCCGGCGGGTTACTGACCATCACGGCAAAGAACGTCCTGATCGACGAAAACTATGCCAGAATGAACATCGACGCGGCTCCCGGCAGCTACATACTCCTGACCATAAGCGATACGGGGACCGGCATGACTCGGGAAGTGATCGACCGGATCTTTGACCCTTTTTTCACCACCAAAGAGATCGGAAAGGGGACGGGACTCGGGCTTTCGACGACGCTATCGATAGTCAAAGGCCACGGCGGTTTCCTAAACGTCTACAGTGAGCCACGTAAGGGCACGCGGTTCTCGATTTACCTGCCTTCAGCAGAGGCGGCGGCGGCAGTGGATGCCGGCGAAACCGCGAGATCGATCCCAAAGGGCGACAACCAGCTCATCATGGTCGTCGATGACGAAGCGAATATCAGGCAGGTCACCGAAGCCACTCTTCAACGGTACGGGTATAGGACGTTGACAGCTCCGGACGGGACTGCCGCGCTGGCCGCGTTTGCGCAAAAGGGCGACGAGATCGCAGCCGTTATCACCGACATGGCGATGCCGTTCATGGACGGCGAAACGCTGATCAGAGCGATGAAAAAGATAGATCCTGATGTTCGGGTCATCGCAATGAGCGGTCTGATGAGCCCGGAACAGACTGCCGCCTTGCGAAATATGAATGTAGACGCCTTTATCTCAAAGCCGTTCACTGCCGAAACGCTGCTGACAGAACTTCAAGAAACTCTGGGTCATTGAGTTGACCGCCCCAGGAGTGTACGAATTCGACAAGCGAGCCATGGAGCAAAGAACATCCATACAAGCCCGAACGGCATCAAACCGCCGACGCGTATGTCGTAGTCTCGCACCAGTGCTTCGTGCGGATCGACACTTGTCGTCCCGATAAGGACCAATTCAAATCCCAAGGTCAGCAAGGACCAGATCGCGCCTGTGGCTAACAGTTGCAGCCGATCCGCAAAGCCTATCCATTTCACCGTCGCGGTCGCCAGAGCCAATATTAAGACCAGCGCTGTCAGAAATGAGATCTGCCGGGCACGCACGCTCCCAATAAGCGGTGCGATAACCAACTCCCTGAGCGTCCCATTGAGCGTCTCGGCAGCGATCACAAGAAGCCAAACCGCCAATACTCTCACCAGCCACTTGCCCCATCCTAAGCCGAACGAGGCTCTCGTCTTCGGAGAGGGCCATTCGTTCGTCATCCTGCCGGCTTTCTCACGACCAGCACGGAACAGGTTGCGTGATGGACCACGCCGTCCGATACCGAGCCGAGCATTCGTCCCCAGAAACCTCGTCCGTGCGAGCCAACGACGATCAGATCGGCCTTCATTTCTTTCGCCTTTTCGACGATCTGTTGGTCTGGCGAGCCGCGGAGCACCTCGGTCGTAAGTTTCAGCTCTTTTCCGGAAAAGTGTTTTCTAATGTCCGACGCCGCGTCCGCGACAAATTCCTGAGCCTGCTCATGTACGGCTTCGTCGATCTTTTGATAATATTCGGCCGACAATGCAAAAGGTTCCGCCGTAATGGGATAAGCGTCCTCATATGCCGAAACAACGGTGATCTCGGTAGTCTCGGGCTGGATCACGATGCGACAGCATTCTGCCACCGCCGCCTTGCTGTAATCGGAGCCGTCAGTTGCTATCAAAACCTTCATCTCCTTACCTCCTTTTCGGACCCATGGCCACGCAGTTTCTCCTTGACCTGGGTTCGCTTGCTATATTTTATTCGCAAACCGCGTACCGCTCTTCGCTTCTCACTCATGCTGTGTCGGGCAGGGGGTTTGACTGGGTGATGAATTAGCGGACCGGAACATATTGCTTCATATCGCGAATAAGCACGCGGTGGGCGCGGAATATTCATGTTTCCGCAGAATCGAACTACCTCACGGCAATGTCGTTTCGGGTTAGACAAAGTAGTATCTTAAGGGAAGGAGACCAACATGATCGAAATCGCTGAACTATCTGACTCTGAGATTTCCGAACTGCTCGAACGGATCGGCTATGGCCATCTCGCTTGTTCACGCGATGATAAGCCATACGTGGTCCCTGTCCACTATTCATACTCCGCCGAAGGACTGTTCGTATACACGACCGAGGGTAAGAAATCGGAATTCATAGCCGCTAATCCGCGCGTCTGTCTGCAGGCCGAAGAAGTGACCGACGACCTTCACTGGCAAAGCGTCATTGTCGACGGCGTGGCAACGCGTCTGACCGACGAGGCCGAGCGTGAGGTAGCGTTCAAGAAGATATTGGAAGTAAATCCGACGTTGACGCCGGCAGTCAGCATACATTGGATGGACGAGTGGGTGCGGGAAAATATCGAGGTAATATACCGTATTACACCAGAGCGAATGTCAGGACGGCGTTCAGTCGCGCGGGCCGGAGGCTCTCCTCCATTGGTTCGGGGCACTGATGCATCCAAAGCGCATCTGCACTGAGCGGCCGGAACGCCCGGACCGTTTGCATTGGTTACTTGGCGGACAATATCTCGCTTTTGACGTATTCGATAAGAAGCGGCATCGGCTGGATAAAGTTTATCAGTGTCTTGGTTCCCGTGCCGTCCTCGATATCGAGTGTCCCTCCCGGGCCTCGGCCACTCGGCTGAAAAGCCACTTTCTGCGGATCGCTGATGTTGTGGGTGAGATGATGTGCCGATCCCATTCCGATCGCAAACTCCATCCGGCTTGCGCCATGGCGGTCGTCGAATGTCATTCCGTTAAACGGCAGCCCTTCGGACAGATACTGCGCGCCCGTGTTCTCACTCATCACCTGGACCGAAGTTTCCCAGTCTAAGAAATCTCTGCTGATCCTATCGAAAAAATCCTTCCATTCTATTTTCATGATCTGCTGGGTCATAACTCCCTCCTGGATATCGAACTGTGGGCTCCCCCGAACCAACCGCTCTGAACAAAAGCAATGTACGTACCATTCCGGCACATATCGGTTCTTAAGGGCCCCCGCCATTTGCCGGCATACCAGCAATGCGAAAAATCACGGTTATCTGTGGCCCACCGCGTACATTTTCGCGGTCAAGACGTTGATTTAATACAAATGACCTGATTCACAGGTGGCACGGTGTTTGCTTGAATTCACCACAGAGGCGCATCGCCGCCGGTTGATCCTCAAAGCAGATGTGACCACAACTAAGGATCCGCCACGGTGATTTTGACAGGAATTTCGGCAATGGCTCCACTAAGGCCCATGTCGAAACAAGGGATCGCAGGGATTTGACTTGGGGTTGCGCCGACCCCTGACATAGTCTCTGCGATCCCGTTTTTTTGTGGAAAAATCCGCTTCTGATTTCCAAACTGCGACATTTTACGCGCTGCAAATCGACCGCCATGCCAGGAATCGAGCAACTTCGCGGATGGCACAATCATTGCTATTCATAGCTTTGACCGGGCAGACAAATGCACCGGTGCCGTTTTCCATTTAGATACAAACGAACAGAGGACGGACACTGAGATGGTAAAAGTTTATGGAGCGCTCTGGCTGGCGGTTGTTCTGGTAGCGGCGCTGATCTTAGTAATCGGATATATGACGTGGACCGTGGTAGTGGCCTTCGGATTTGTGATATTTGGACTTGTGTTTATGGGGATGATGGGCGTGCTTCCCGCCACTATTGCGCACCCGGCCGGCCACGAATTAACAGCCAGGATCGAAGAAGTTGAACCGGCGGTCACCCGACGGGTTGTTCGTCAAACGCAAACATCGGCGCACGCATGATCTCTCTCGTTTCGTGTGACCTCCCTGTTCGAGGTGTATCGTCTCGGTAAGTGATGGAGGTTTAAGTAATGAAGAATGAAGCAGTAGCACCAGTTAAGGAGACCGAAAAGCCGGCGGCCAACTATCCGGCATTTGTCGAGGCCGAAAAGCTGCTTGAGCGCTTTGCCGAGTTTACTCGGCTGACCTCACAAAAAGCATACGAGTATTTTCTAAGTCACGGAGGCAGCATTGGGTCGCACTTCGACGACTGGCTCAAAGCAGAGATGGAGGTCCTGCGGCCAACGCCGATCGAGATCAAGGAAACACCGGATAACATCAATGTTCGTGCGGCAGTTCCCGGATTCAAGCCCGAAGAGATCGAGATCAGCATCAAAGATGCACTTTTGATCATGAGCGGCGAGACAACGGCGGAAGAAGCCAGGGAAGACGAGAAGACGTTCCTGAACGAATGGCGAAGCAACCATTTTTGCCGTCAGGTAGTTCTTCCGAGCGAGGTGGAAACCGACGGTGTCGAAGCGACGTTGAAAGATGGGATCTTGAATCTTTCCTTAAAGAAAAAAGCCGCCGAGGAAGCGGCAAAGATCTCCGTGATTGCGGCGTGATAGCCGCATTGGTCGGCGGGAGGCTGGTCATGCCGTTCCGGTCTCCCGCCTACCTTCTACCTACCTGGTCCCGGGATCTGTCCGGCGGACACACCTACACACGCACGCGCCCAGATCGACACTGTATTTAGGTTTCTACTTCAGAATCAGAACCTGACTAGACGCCCGCTTCGTGCTGTTTGGGTTTGGCGTAGGTAGCGGCGCCTTGAAAATCAATGAACACACAGGGTTCATTGCCGTTGATCCAGGCATCGTGTCCTGGCGGTATCGTTGCTGCGTCACCTGCTTGTAACCTGTGTTCCGTACCGTCGTTCATCCGGACCGTCATGTCGCCCGAGATCATGTAGCCCATATGAGCGACCTCGCAGCTGTCAGTCCCGGCGATCGGTTTTACGCATTCGGACCATTTCCATCCCGGCTCGAACGTGCATCGCATCGCCTGTGTCGAACCGAGGTTGACGACCTCTATCCTGGCCTTAGGAACGTTGCGCACCTCTTCTGGATTATTGAAGCTCTTTTTCTCGGCCATTTGGCACCTCCTTGGTTTTGTTGGGAGTTAGGCGCAGAATAATATTACCGGCAACGAACGTTGTCAACACCCGTCGCAGCCAGGCAGCCAGTGCGCGAAAATCACGTAATCAAGGGCAACTAAAGGACTGCGAGCGAGGCCTTAAAAGCGTTTACCGTGTTCTCGATATCCAACCCATCATGGGAAGAAGAAATGAAGCAAGCTTCGAACTGAGATGGAGGCAGGTAGACTCCGCTCTCAAGCATTTGGTTGAAGTACGCCGTGAATTTAGCCGTGTCCGACGTTTTGGCCGAAGTAAAATCGGTTACCGCTTTGTCGGTAAAGAACAGCGTGAACATCGAGCCGCAGCGGTTGAACGTGTAATCGAGACCCGCCTCGCCGCAAGCTTCGCGAAATCCTCGCTCGAGACGAGCCCCAGTAGCGTCGAGCCGCTCGTAAAATGCCGGGTCCTCGTCAATGATCTTCAACGTCTCGATCCCCGCGGTCATTGCCAACGGATTGCCCGATAACGTTCCCGCTTGATAGACAGGTCCGGCCGGTGCGATCAACTGCATGATCTCGCGTCGTCCGCCGTAAGCACCGACCGGCAGTCCGCCGCCGATGACCTTGCCGAACGTGGTCAGGTCGGGCGCGATGCCATACAACTCTTGCGCACCGCCGCGTGCAACACGAAAGCCGCTCATGACCTCATCGAAAATGAGCACGATCCCTTCGGCCGTGCAGAGCTCGCGAAGCTCAGCCAAAAACCCGGCGTCAGCCGGCACGCAACCCATATTTCCCGCCACGGGTTCGATAAAGACGGCAGCGATCTCGCCGCGGTTCTCATCGACAAGAGTCCGTACCGACACGATGTCATTGTAAGTCGCGTTGAGCGTGTCTTTCGCGGTCGAGCGCGTGACGCCTGGACTGTCTGGCAGGCCCAAAGTAACGACGCCTGAACCCGCTTTGCTGAGAAATGAATCTCCGTGGCCGTGATAGCAGCCCTCAAATTTGATTATCTTTTCGCGACCCGTGAATCCACGCGCAAGCCGCATCGCGCTCATCGTCGCTTCTGTGCCCGAGTTGACCATTCGAACGACCTCGATCGACGGAACAAAGCTCTTGACCAGCTTGGCAAGCTCGATCTCCTTTTCCGAACTTGCTCCAAAGCTTGTGCTGTTTCCCGCGGCCTCGCGGATCGCTTCGATCACGCGTTCGTGAGCATGGCCGACGATCATCGGGCCCCAGGAACCGATGTAGTCGATAAGTTCGTTGCCATCGACGTCCCAGATCTTTGAGCCCTTTGCCCGGCTGATATACAGCGGATCGCGCCCAACGGACCGGAACGCCCGCACCGGTGAATTCACGCCGCCCGGCATATGCTGCTGCGCCTCTGCGAAAAGCTCGCTGCTTCGTGTCGTATTCATT
>JBGAVC010000067.1:0-21381 GCA_044228265.1 Pyrinomonadaceae bacterium | reverse complement strand
CTCGACCGAAACGGCCGCTTTATTCCCGGTCTCAAAAAACAGGATTTCTCCGTATTTGAGAACGGCGTCAAGCAGAACGTCACCTATTTTCAGTCCGAGGAGCAGCCCTTCACGGTCATTCTGATGATCGACATCAGCCCGTCGACCAAGTACAAGATGGACGAGATCCATTTTGCCGCTATTTCCTTTGTCAACCAGCTCAGGCCTACCGATAAGGTGCTAGTCGTTGCCTTTGACCAGCGAGTCCATGTGCTTACCGACGGCCCGACATCGGACAAGCCTTCGATCTATGCCGCGATCTACAAGTCGACGTTCGGAAGCGGAACGAGCATCTACGACGCCGTCGATTTTGTAGCCGGACTCGACCTGACCAAATCGACGGGCCGCAAAGCCGTCGTTATTTTTACCGACGGCGTCGATACCACGTCGCGACAGGCCTCGTTCGATAGCACCTTAAAGTCGATCCAGGAGATCGACGCCCTTGTCTATCCGATACACTACGATACGCAGGCCGCCAGTGGCGTGATATCGACGACGACCGGCGCACCCACGCAATTACCCGCTGATATCGCAGCATTAATGTCGGCGCGTGGCATCACGATCGATCCTCGCGTTTTCAGGGGTCTCGGTCGTGGCCAGAGCCCCGCAGAATACGCCAAAGGAAAGCTCTACCTCGAAAAGCTGGCCGAGGGCAGCGGTGGTCGTATCTTTGAGGCAAGCGATATCAAGAACCTTGACACCGCTTTTGCCAGCGTCGCAGAGGAACTGCGTCGCCAATACTCGATCGGCTATTACCCGGAGCAGGAAGGCAAACCCGGCGAGACACGCAGCTTTAAGGTAAAGGTCGGCCGGCCGAACGCTGTCGTCCGGGCCAAATCCAGCTATGTTATACGCCAGCTTCGGAGTTGGAAACCCAACCCGCCTGAAACAGGACTGATTGCCGCGCGATAGCCCCACATTTCTAGATTGTGAATCGATGATTCCGGCCAAATGGGTATTCGGCGCTATCATCTTTCGAGATGCCGGACCTTATCATTCGCAGCAAACGAGTCGTGACGCCACGTGTCGTCGGGCCTGCTGCCGTTTACATCAGCCATGGCAAGATCGAAGCGGTTCGCGAGTGGGATGACACGCCCGCGGGCGTGGAGCTCGTGAATGTCGGCAACTCAGTGGTGATGCCGGGCAATGTCGATGCCCACGTGCACGTAAACGAACCCGGCCGAACCGAATGGGAAGGCTATGAAACCGCGACGCGAGCAGCCGCCGCCGGAGGCGTGACTACCATCGTCGACATGCCGCTCAACAGTATCCCGCCGACGACCACGCTCGCGAATTTCGAAGAAAAGCTTGCCGCCGCCGAAGGACAATGTACTGTCGACGTAGCATTTTGGGGCGGCGTCGTGCCGGGCAACGTGGCGGAACTTGCGCCTCTTGTGGAACGGGGAGTGCGCGGTTTTAAGTGCTTCCTGATCCATCCCGGCGTCGATGAGTTTCCGCACGTGACCGAAGGCGATCTGAGGACCGCCATGCCGGAATTGGCGAGGCTCGATTCCGTCCTGCTTGTCCACGCAGAAGTGCCTGGTCCGATCGATGATGCGGCGTCCGATCTGCATGGCCGTGACCCGCGCGCATATGAGACATTCTTACGTTCGCGGCCGCATGAAGCCGAGAATGAAGCTATCGCGATGATGATACGGCTCTGCCGCGAGACGCATTGTCAGGTGCATATCGTTCATCTTTCCTCGGCCGATGCCTGTGAGTTGATACGCGAAGCCAAAAAGGAGGGCCTGCCGATCTCGGCTGAAACTTGTCCGCACTATCTGACATTTGCCGCCGAGGATGTGCCCGACGGTGCAACACATTTCAAATGCTGCCCGCCGGTCCGGGAACGCGATAACCGCGAACGGCTATGGGAAGCGATCGCCGACGGCACGATAGAAATGGTCGTCTCAGACCACAGCCCGTGCGCGCCAGCCCTAAAACTGCAGGAGACAGGAGACTTTATGGCTGCCTGGGGCGGAATATCGGCACTCCAATTTGGACTGCCGGTAATGTGGACCGATCTTCGATCTCGCGGTTTTGGGCTCGCTGACCTGACTCGCCTGATGTCAGTCGCTCCGGCGAAATTGGCCGGACTTGATGATCGCAAAGGCAAACTCGCCGCGGGTTACGACGCGGACATCGTGGTTTGGGACCCGGAAGAAAGATTTACGATAATTCCCGAACTGATACAGCACCGGCACAAGCTTACACCTTATTCGGGCATGGAATTGTCGGGAAGGGTGAGCGCAACCTACCTTCGCGGAGCTAAGGTTTACGAAAATGGCGATTTCGTAGGAAAATCATCGGGCGTCTCGATCACCTGAACATATGGACTATACCGAACTCATAGACCTCGCGTCCGAAAAACTCGGCGGCAATGTGCTGGCGGCGAATGACGACTTTTTCGCGCCGAAAGAGAATTTGATCAAACCCTACGCACCAGTTTGGAAAGAGGGCCTTTATACCGACGACGGCAAATGGATGGACGGCTGGGAGACGCGGCGGCGCCGTTCACCGCGGCTGGATGAACCGTTCGACTGGTGCATCGTGCGTCTGGGGATGCCCGGTGAGATAAAGGGCGTGGTCGTAGACACGGCGTATTTTCGCGGTAATTTTCCATCGCACTGCTCTATCGACGCCTGTACGGCACGCGGCAACGAGGATCTCCATACCTTAGTTGCGGCGGGTACCGCGTGGAAAGAGATCCTTCCTCTGTCAGAGCTTTCAGGCGACTCTCAAAACAAGTTCGAGATTGCGGCGATCGATCGGGTTACGCATATCCGGCTGAAGATTTATCCCGACGGCGGCGTTGCAAGACTTCGCGTTCACGGAAATGTTCTGCCCAACTGGAATGAACTGCGTTCGAGAAACAGCGAGATCGACCTCGCAGCGGCTGAGAACGGAGGCGACGTCATTGCCGCGAGCGATGAATTCTTTGGCCACCGCCAGAACCTCATTATGCCAGGTACCTCACGCGATATGAGCGACGGCTGGGAGACTCGACGAAGACGCGGCCCGGGCCACGATTGGTGTATCGTCAGGCTCGGCACAAGTGGTTCTATCACGCGGGTGGAGGTCGACACGTCGTTCTTTCGCGGTAATTATCCTGAAAGCTGCACGCTCGAGGCCGGGGTGGCAGAAGATGGTGATGCGAGTTCGATCAAATGGCGTCCGCTGCTTGGGGAATCAAAACTGCAACCTCACACGCGACATCATTTCGCCAAAGAGTTGAGCGATCTCGGCGACGTAACGCACGTCAGGTTCAACATCGCTCCCGACGGCGGTGTGAGCCGGCTCAGGATCTTCGGGCGCATCAGTTGAATCGGCTTTCTCGTAATCGCATGGATCTAGCTTCACTAAACGTGCTGCCGCCTTTTGAGGCCGAAACAGCGTTCCTGGATTGCTGCGGCTCGACGGCGTGGGCCCGACGGATGGCCAAATCGCGGCCTTTTTCGACGTTCGAAGATCTTATCGCGAGTGCCAACGAGACCTGGAATTCCTTAGGCGCCGCCGACTGGCTTGACGCGTTTGCAGCGCATCCGAAGATCGGTTCCAGGAAACCGGCGCCTGTGCAAAATGCACGTGCCGCTGATTGGTCGTCCGGCGAGCAATCAGGTATGGACGCGGCCGATGCCCGGATCAAGGACGAATTGGCAACGGCAAATCGTTTGTATGAAGACAGGTTCGGGTTTATATTCATTGTCTGTGCAAGCGGTAAGTCGGCCGGCGAGATGCTCGCGTTGTGTCGTGATCGCTTGGGAAATTCGCCGGAATCAGAACTCAAGATCGCAGCAGGTGAGCAGCAGAAGATCACCGAAATACGTCTGCATAAACTGATAAACGAATGAGCGGGATAACCACCCATGTTCTTGACACGACGACCGGCAGACCCGGAAGCGGGATCTCGGTCCAGCTTGAACGGCAAGCCGACGATTCGGGATGGCAGGATGTCGGCTCCGGCATAACGGACGCCGACGGGCGAGTGAAGAACTTTTTTGGTGAAGCGCGACTATTTGAACCCGGATCGTATCGACTGACGTTTGAGACCGGGGAATATTTCAGGTCAACCGGCATCGAGAGCTTTTTTCCCCGTATCACGATCACTTTCGCCGTAGGTGACGCCGAGCAGCATTATCACGTGCCCTTGCTGCTCAGCCGCTTCGGCTACACGACATATCGAGGAAGCTAACAATATGACGGTAAGATTAGTTCAGAATAACTACGGCAAGTCGCGTGTTCGGCTTATAAAAGTGTCGCGAGCCGATGCCGAGCATCACGACATTCAGGATTTTACGCTCAACATTGCACTTGAGGGCGATTTTGACGACATTCACATGACAGGCGACAACGCCAACTGCCTACCGACCGATACAATGAAGAATACGGTCTACGCACTTGCCGGACAGTTCGACGGACCGGAAGAGGCCGAGGCGTTTGGTCAACGGCTTGCGAAATACTTCCTCGACAATAACCCTCAGGTCGACAAGGTCCGTATCGATATCGCCGAAAATAGCTGGAAACGAATGAAATTCGATGGCGAGCCGCACGACCATTCGTTCGTTCGCGGCAGCCGCGAGAAACGTACCGTAGACGTTCACGCGACGCGCGAAGGCGTCACCATCGAAGCCGGCGTTCTGGAACTGATCGTACTGAAGACGACTCACTCTGGATTTGCGGGATTTAAGAAGGACAAGTACACAACGCTTCCCGAAGTCAACGACCGGATCTTTGCGACCTCGATCAAGGGTTCATGGCGCTACAAAAACGCTTCGGACGCGACCGAGGAGCTATGGGAGAAGATACGCGGAACGATACTGCGTGTTTTTGCCGACCACGAGAGCCTTTCGGTCCAGCACACGCTTTATGCGATCGGCCAAGCCATTCTCGAGAAATTTGAGCAAGTCGAGGAGGTAGCGTTCTCGCTGCCAAACATTCACTGCCTCCCTGTCGACGTTTCGCGGTTCGGCGTCGAGGACAAATATGCGATCTTTGTCCCCACGGACGAGCCCCATGGCCTGATCGAGGCACGGCTCGCTCGCTGAACTACTATGAAAACCTCGGTTACCGAAGCTTTGTTTGAACGTTTTTCCGATGGCCTCAGACAAACGATGGCCGAATTTGCTCGTCGTTATCCGGGCGAGACCGGCCGTCGTCAGCCCGTACATACAGTTTACGGCGGGGCTCATCTTTTCAAGTCGGACACCGCCGTCAGGCTCGGCCAGCTGGCCATCCGTTCGTTTGAGAGTTACGCACCAGACCCTGGAGCGTTTGCATCTGCCCTTGATCTACCGACGCACATGGCCGAAACGATCTTTGTTCGTGTCGGTGAAAAGCTCCATCGTGAGGCCGTCGAGGATTTTCGCATCGATTTCGAGGACGGCTATGGCACTCGAAGCGACGCTGAGGAGGACGGCCATACGGTCGCTGCCGCTGAGGAAGTCGCCAAGGGAATGGCCGCCGGCACACTCTCGCCGTTTATCGGTATCCGGATCAAGACATTCAGCGAGGAACTGCATCGCCGAGCGTTCCGCACACTTGATATTTTCCTGACGACTCTGACCGAGGCGAGTGGCGGTAAACTTCCGGACAATTTTGTTATCACTCTACCAAAGATCGTGACACCCGCTCAGGTAACGACCCTGATCGACATCCTCGACGAGATCGAACCAAAGCTCGGCCTCGCGCCGGGTTCGCTCAAGATGGAAATGATGGTCGAGACTACCCAGTCGATCATCGGGCCGGACGGCGTCTCGCTGCTGCCGCAGATGCTCAAGGCCGCCCGCGGACGCTGCATGGCAGCCCATTTTGGCACATACGACTACACCGCAAGCTGCTCGATCACGGCCGCTTATCAGGACATGCTTCATCCTGCGTGCGACTTTGCCCGGAACGTCATGCAGGTGGCCTTTGGCGGAACTGGAGTATGGCTCTCGGACGGAGCGACCAATATCATGCCGATAGCCCCGCACCGCGGCGATGGCCTCACCAGCGAGCAGATCGCTGAAAATAGATCGGTCATCCATCGCGCCTGGCGCCTGCACTACGACCACTGCCGCCATTCGCTGGCCAATGCGTATTACCAGGGCTGGGACCTGCATCCAGGCCAGTTCGCTACGAGGTACGCGGCGGTCTTTACGTTCTTTCTCGAAGGCCTCGACGCAGCAAGCGAGCGGCTCCGCAATTTTGTCGAAAAGGCCGCCCAGGCGACGCTCGTCGGCGATGTCTTTGACGACGCCGCAACCGGCCAGGGCCTGCTCAACTATTTTCTGCGGGCGATAAACTGCGGGGCGATCACCGAGGAAGAGGCGACCGCACGGACCAGCATAACGCTCGATGAGCTGCATTCCGGCTCATTCGTCAAGATCCTCAAGAATCGGCAGGGGTAGCGCCTCTCTTTTAGGACAAGATCAGTGAACAAAATTCTTTGACTTATGTTTCATACATGGGATAAGCTTGCAGTATCGCAAACCATGTATGAGACACCTGAGCCTGGTAAAAAGTCTATCCCACCTGCAGGAAGAACAAAAGTACACCGAAGAGGTCGTGCTCGATGCGGTCGGGATCGCGCTGACGCGCGGGGCTTTGAGTGAATTTGTGGGTGACGCGAGCACCGGGCGAACGAGCCTGGTGCTCAATTTACTGACGAAATTGACCGCTGCCGGCGAGGTCTGTGCGGTGGTCGACTCGTCCGGCAGCTTTGATCCGTGCTCGGCCGCACGGAGCGGCGTCGTGCTTGATAATCTGCTCTGGGTCCGCTGCGGCGGCGATCTCGAACGTGCATTTACGGCCGCCGACCTGCTTGTCCAGGCGAAAGGTTTCGGCTGCGTGTGGCTGAGCCTCGAGGGGCTATCGAAAAAGCAGCTTCGTATGGTGCCGCGGACCTATTGGTTCCGTTACCGGACACGCATAAAGGAAACGCCGACCCTCTTTGTCGTCACCGCCGAGGAGCCGGTCGCGGGCTCGGCTTCGCACCAATCATTTGAGCTTTCGCGCAAGGACACGGTCTGGTCGGGCTTGGGCAGGTACAAGCTGCTTCGCGAGTTTCACCTCGATCTCCACTCGCGAAAGCATTTTTACAGCCAGCCCGGCGCCGCACGTATCGCGTTCGATTATAGCGATGTCTAGATCGTATGCATGCATCATCTCACAAACAATGGAGACGGACGCCGACGCTCTTTTGGCCGTCGCATACGGTTTTGCGTACCGCGTGGAACGGCTCGAGGACGGCGTCCTGTTCGACGTCAGCGGGCTCGAAAAACTCATCGGCGATGATCGGAAAATCGCCCAAAAGATAGTGAAGGAACTCGAGAACAAAGATATTACGGGCAGTGTCGCGGTCGCAGCGTCCGTCGAGACCGCTCTCTTGCTCGCACGTGAAAATCGCGATGAGGCACGCAGCGTCGCGTCAACGGAGAGGTTTAGGCAACTTCCCTTGCGAAATCTCGCGATCGACCGCGACACGGTCGGCGTTTTCGAGGCTCTCGGCATCAGCCGCATCGAGGATCTCGACAAAATCCCGGCCGCGGACCTGACAGCACGTTACGGACACGATTTTCGCGAGGTGATCGACGTCATCGGCCAGAAGAACAAACGCGGCGTCGTGCCGAATGTCGCCGAGACGAGCGTGCGATGGACGTACGAGCTTGACTTGGCGGTGGAGGATTTTGAGCAGCTTATCTTTATCGTCAACCGCGGCCTCGAAGAGGTGCTCGCCGCCGTCTCGCATAATGGCTGGAGCAGCGAGCAGCTCGATATCGAGTTTGCAGTGGATAAAGAGGGCGAGAAACGCTACGAGATCCGCACGTCGTTCCCGACGCTCGATCGAAACTTCTGGCTCAAGCTGATCAACCTGCGTATCTCGGTCGACCCGCCGGCGGCGGGTATCACGGCCATCCGCGTTATTGCTCATTTTACGCGTCCGCGTCCCTCGCAGAGCGGGCTTTACGCCGTCTCGCGGCCCCAGCCCGAAAGCCTGCTGCTGACCGTCGGTAAGATCAAAAAGCTTGTCGGTGACGAAAATGTCGGCGTGCCCGCCTTGCTCGAAAGCCGCGTCGAGCGGCCGTTCACATTGGATGCCGGCCGCCTGCCCTCGGGGCGTGAGCAAACCGACGCGGGCCCGCGGGCACCGGTCATTGCTTTTCAATATTACGAGCCGCCTGTTGCCGCCGAGGTGCTGGTGCGGAATAAACAACTTGTCTATCTGCGGACACAGTATTTTGCCGGCCGCGTGACGGCATGCAGCGGCGTCTGGCGGCTCAATTCGCGTTGGTGGGAACGTGCCTGGGACACGCAGGAATGGCACGTCGAGATCGAGAACAGCGGCGTCTTCCGCCTCCGAAAAACGGGGGACGAATGGTTGGTGATCGGCGAATTTGATTGATGACGTTTTACGAACTACACACACGCTCGGCGTTCAGTTTTCTGTCCTCGGGGTCGCTGCCTGAGGATATCGCCGTGCGTGCGGCCGAACTGGGAATCCCGGCGATCGGGATGATGGACCGCGACACGGTGTCTGGTGCCGTGCGGTTTCATCTCGAAGCCAAAGAGCAGGGCGTTCGGGCCATGGTCGGGGCCGAGATCACGCTTGCTGACGGCAGCCTTTTGCCGCTGATGCCGATAGACCTCCGCGGCTATCAGAACCTCTCGCGGCTCATCACGACCGTAAAGCTGCGGCACAAAAAGGGCGAGCATTTTGCCACTCGCGAGGACATCGAGGAACACTCGGGCGGGTTGCTCTGTTTTACGGGCGGAGCGGACGGGTTTATCCACCGCAGCGTCAGAAACCGAAACGGCCAAAAAGATCTTGCGTGGCTCAAATACGTTTTTGACGACCGTTTATACGTCGAGCTGCAGCGGCACCATCTGCCGCAGGAAGAGGACATCAACCAGTCGCTGCTCGGGCTCGCCTACAAGTTCCGCATTCCGTACTTCGCAAGCAACGGCCCGTACTACGCCGACAAGCGTGACCGCGAGCTTTTTGACGTTTTCACCTGCATCAAGAATCACTGCACCATTGAGGAAGCCGGCCGCCTGATCTCGGAGAACAGCGAACGGTATCTCAAATCCGCGGCGCAGATGGCGTATCAGTTTGATGATTATCCGCAGGCAGTCGCTACGACCGAGGAGATAGCCGCCCGTGTCAGATTCTCGATGGACGAACTCGGTTACACGTTCCCCGATTACCCGGTGCCGCCAGGCGAGACGATGGATTCGTACCTTCGCAAGCAGGCCGAAAAGGGTGCCGTCTGGCGGTACTGGACACTCTCACCCAAGGTGCGGCAAAAGCTCGACTACGAGCTGAACATGATCGAAAAACTCCAGCTCGCCGGCTATTTTCTGCTCGTCTGGGACATCTCTCAATTTTGCCGCTCGCATAAGATACTGTCGCAGGGACGAGGGTCCGCCGCTAACTCGGTCGTGTGCTACGCGCTCGGCATCACGGCGGTCGATCCTATCGAGGCCGATCTATTGTTTGAGCGGTTTCTGTCCGAAGAGCGGACCGAGTATCCCGACATCGACATCGATCTGCCGTCAGGCGACGACCGCGAGATGGTAATCCAGCACGTCTATGAAAAGTATGGCCGGCGTGGTGCCGGCATGACGGCCAATGTCATCACCTATCGCGGACGGAGCGCCGCACGCGAGGTCGGCAAAGTTTTCGGGTTTGACGAGGAATCTCTCGGACGCCTGTCAAAGATCATCCCGCACTACGGCACGCACACGCGGGCCGAGATGATGTCGCGGTTCATCGAGGCCGGCTTTGACCCCAAGGACAACTACCGCATCGCGAAATACATGGAGATGTACGCCCGCGTGCTCGATTACCCGCGGCATCTCGGCCAGCATTCTGGCGGCATGGTGATATCTCTCGATAGGCTGGACAGTGTGGTGCCTCTGGAGCCGGCTTCGTNGTTTATACGTCGAGCTGCAGAGGCACCACCTGCCGCAGGAAGAGGATATCAACCAGACGCTGCTCGGGCTCGCCTACAAGTACCGCCTTCCGTATTTTGCGAGCAACGGCCCGTACTACGCCGACAAGTGTGACCGCGAGCTTTTTGACGTTTTTACATGCATCAAGAACCACTGCACCATCGAGGACGCCGGCCGGCTCATCTCGGAGAACAGCGAGCGGTATCTCAAATCGGCAGCGCAGATGGCGTATCAATTTGACGATTACCCGCAGGCCGTCGCAACGACCGAGGAGATCGCCGCACGCATCAGGTTCTCGATGGACGAGCTCGGTTACACGTTCCCCGATTATCCGGTGCCACCCGGCGAGACGATGGACTCATACCTTCGCAAGCAGGCTGAGAAAGGTGCCGTCTGGCGTTACTGGACGCTGACGCCCAAAGTACGGCAAAAGCTCGATCACGAGCTGAACATGATCGCCAAGCTCAAACTCGCGGGCTATTTTCTGCTCGTCTGGGACATCTCGCAGTTTTGCCGCAGGAACAACATCCTCTCGCAGGGACGCGGCTCGGCGGCCAACTCGGTCGTCTGCTACGCGCTCGGCATAACGGCGGTCGACCCCATCGAGGCCGATCTGTTGTTTGAGCGTTTTCTATCGGAAGAGCGGACCGAGTACCCCGACATCGACATCGACCTGCCGTCGGGCGACGACCGCGAGATGGTCATCCAGCACGTCTATAAAAAGTACGGCGAGCGTGGTGCCGGCATGACGGCCAATGTCATCACCTATCGCGGACGGAGCGCGGCGCGCGAGGTGGGCAAGGTCTTTGGCTTTGACGAGGAATCGCTCGGCCGCCTGTCAAAGATCATCCCGCACTACGGCACGCACACGCGGGCCGAGATGATGTCGCGGTTCGTCGAGGCGGGCTTTGACCCGAGGGACAATTACCGCATCGCGAAATACATGGAGATGTACGCCCGCGTGCTCGATTACCCGCGGCATCTCGGCCAGCATTCTGGCGGCATGGTGATATCTCTCGATAGGCTGGACAGTGTGGTGCCTCTGGAGCCGGCTTCGATGGAAGATCGAACGATCATCCAGTGGGACAAGGACGACTGCGAACGTCTCGGCATCGTCAAGGTCGATCTGCTCGGTTTGGGGATGATGGCGGTGATCCGCGACACGCTCACGCTTATCGAGGAACATCGCGGCGAAAAGGTCGATCTCGGCAAACTGCCGAAAAACGATCCGGCCGTTTATAAGGCACTACAGGAGGCCGACACGATCGGCATGTTCCAGGTCGAGAGCCGTGCCCAGATCAACTTTTTGCCGCGGTCGCGGCCCGAGAATTTTTACGACATCGTCGTCCAGGTCGCCATCATTCGCCCGGGCCCGGTGGTCGGCAAGATGCTCAGCGGCTACATCGCCAGGCGGATGGGCAAGGAGCCGATCGACTACATGCATCCGTCGTTCGAACCGATCCTAAAACGTACGCTCGGCGTGCCGCTCTTTCAGGAGCAGCTGCTACGGATGGCGATGACGATCGCCGGATTTACGGGCGGCGAGGCCGAAGAGCTGCGGCGGGCACTCGGCTTCAAACGTGCAGACAAACGCCTCGCCAAGATCGAGAAACGCCTGCGTGCGGGCATGGACGAACGGGATATCGACGCCGGGACGCAGGACCGCATCGTCAAGAGCATTCTCGCCTTTGCCAACTACGGTTTTCCCGAGTCGCACGCGGCGAGCTTTGCCCTGCTGACGTACGCGTCCGCCTATCTCAAGGTGCACTACCTGGCCGAATTTACGACGGCAATGCTCAATAACTACCCGCTCGGGTTCTACGCCCCGGCGACGCTCATCAAGGACGCACAGCGGCACGGGCTGCACTTTAACGCCATCGATATCAATCGCTCACAGTACCTGTTCACCATCGAAGACGGACGGGTGCGCATAGGGCTGAAATACGTCAAAGGCCTCCGCAAAGACGTCTCCGAGGCGATCGCCGTGGGCAGAGGAGTCCCAAGCTCCAAGTCCCAGGCCCCACGTGTAAAATGTCCGGAAAGTCCAACCATCTGCGGAGCAGCGGCAGATATTAGCCCCAGGTGGAGAGAAGCGGAACCTGGGGTACAGGCCGCGACATTATCGGAGCCCGTGAAACGGGCGACAGAGTCTCCTTACACATCGGTTGAAGACCTCATAAAACGTGTACCTGAAATAAACAAAAAGGAAATAAGAGCCCTAAGCCTCTCCGGCGCGCTCAATTTTGAAAGCACCGTCCATCGCCGCCAGGCACTGTGGGAATCGGAGCTTGCGATCCAGCCGGCGGGTGAACTATTCGAGAACGTTTCCGAAAAACAGTCGACGCCGGCATTTATCAACCAGATGAGCGAATGGCAGTTGATGGAGACCGATCTGATGACGACCGGCATCACCATCGGCAAGCATCCGATGGCATTTCTTCGCGAAGAGCTGACCAAACACGGCGTTCTCGCCGCTTACCAGACGACGCATCTCAAAAAACGCGACGTCGTCACCGTGGCCGGAGCGGTGATCGTACGGCAACGGCCGAGCACGGCCAACGACGTCGTTTTTATCACTATGGAGGACGAGACAGGGTACTCAAATTTTATAGTCATGCCCGACGTTTTTGACCGTTTCCGCTCGACGATCGTTTCGAGCGATTTTATGCTCATCCGCGGCATCGCCGAAGAAGGCGGTATGATAAAAGCCCTCTTTTTCGAAACGATAAACGCCTTTATCAGCAAGATCGGCTCGCACGACTTTCAGTAGCGGCGGTCTAATTACCGCGAAAAAAGCGGCATGCCTTTGGAAAGGTGCCGCTCACGAAACTCAAATTGCAGAAGAGGTGTTACAACGCAAAATTAAAACTCACAAAACCGGTCGCCTTGACCGGCTGGCCATCACGAACGAATGGGCGGAATTTCCACTTGCGGATAGCATCCTTTGCGGCGGCCTGAAGCAGCGCCGGACCGCTCATCTTCTGAACATCCGCGACGTCGCCATTCTCATCGACCGTCAGATCAACTCTCACGACACCAGTCACACGGATCGACCTCGCACTGGCGGGATAAACGGGAGAGGTTTGTTTGGTCGCATACCCCAGCAAAGGACCCACATCGAGAGGAGAATCGTCCTTCTTTACCTCAACCTTTTTCGGTTGCGTGTCGGCAGGTTTTGGGGTCTCTTTGACCGTATTTGCGGAAGGAACAAATACAGGCTTATCGCTTCGGGCGGTCTCGTCAGACCGCGGATTCTGCGGCTTGGCGTCAGGCTGTTTTACTTCCCGGTCGCGGACCTCGTTTGAGGGTTTTGGCTCGGTAATCGGCTGCGAGGCAGAGGGCAAAGCCGTCGAAGCGCCGGTCGGTTTGTTGTTCGCGGCCACCTGATCGCCGATCGGCTTATCGCCAGGGATATCGTTGACAGCGCTGAGGACAACGCTTCGCGAACTTGCAAGGTCCTCGCGGGCATCGGCGACACCGTCCTTCCAACGGCGGGCGTCGTAGTCGTCACGTGCGAGGATGCTCCTGGAGGTGCTCGCTTCTTCGAGAAGCATCATCGCGTCGGACGCCTTCTTAGGCTCCTTAGCGATCTCCTTGGATTGGGTTATCACTATCTCGAGTGTCTCACGCATTTTTTCGAGGTCGTTGATCGCCTCGAGCGGAAGCGTCCGGTCGGTCATCGTCAGGCCAAGCGAGCGATACCGGTCGGCCCGGCTACGAGCACCTTTGACGACCTGGCCGGCGACAGCGTTGTATATCTGAGCAGCGTTCGGCTTGGTTGTTTTTTGGGCGGTATAAAGGTTGGCCAGCAGGTCCTGAGCGCGTTTGAAATCGCCCTGCTCCAGGTAGCTGTTCATAAGCAGGACGCTGACAACACCCTGGACGGCTGAGTCGGCGGTCTCGCGGCGAATGTTCTCGAGTTCGTAGATCGCGGCGTTGTAGTTGCGGACCGCGATAAAAGCCTTTGCCTTCGATATCCTCTCCCGCATAACGTCGCCGGAGGTCGGCGCGGACGGCTGCGGGTTGGTCGCCTGCGGGCTAGCTGACGGGACTGTCTGTGCCCTTGTGACGATAACTAAACTTATAAAAACCAATAATATCGAAGTGCAAAGCCTTCTGACATTTAACGGCATTTAGAGTCCTCCTAGCATGACTTAAACTCTCCGTAAAAGGTCAAGCGAACATGCCCCCCGAAGGCTCACTTATACGACCCAGTACCAAATAAAGACGCAAAACTGCTGCCGTGCCGAAAATCATCGTGTTCGAGCTCGATTTCGAGGCCCGCCAAATCAGTTCTTAAGACTATCGATGATTTTTTTGCGGTAAGCGTTTGCGTCTTTCTTTATAACATTTTCGTCCAAAGTGAGCAACTTTTTATCTAACATGACCACGCGTCCGTTGATCAGGACGGTCCGAACGTCGTTGGCCTTAGTCGCGTAAACTAGGTGAGAATAGAGGTTATACATCGGCGTTTGATTGAGATCGTCCATGTCGACGATGACGATGTCTGCACGCTTTCCCACTTCGATCGAGCCAGTTATCTTGTCCAGGTGAAGCGCCCGGGCGCCCCGGATCGTGCCCATTTCGAACGCCTGTTCGGCTGGCAGGGTCTTTGGATCTTTTGATATCAATTTGTGCAGCTTGGCCGCTGTATCCATTTCTTCCCACATGTCGAGATCGTTGTTCGAGGCCGCTCCGTCGGTTCCGAGGCCAATTGCAACGTCTTTTGCCAGCATTGCCGGGATCGGAGCCACGCCTGAAGCAAGTTTCATGTTCGACTGCGGGCAATGTGCCCCGCCGACGCCGAAGCGCTTCATGATATCGATCTCGTCGTCCGAGAGCCACACGTCGTGAGCTGTGATAGTCCGGTTAGAGAGAAAGCCGATCTTCGCCAGATAGTCCATCGGCGTTTCGCCATACTGTTTCTTGATATCGTCACGTTCCTTCTTTGTTTCCGCTACGTGGATAACTACAGCGGCATTCAGCTTGTCCGAAAGTGCCCGGATCGCCTTGAGATGGTCGGTCGAGACCGTGTAAGGCGCGTGCGGTGCCATCGCAGGCACGATCAGCGGGTCGTTGGCCCATTTCTTCAGAAAACGTTCTGAATACGCCATCATTTCGGCGTTCGTCTTATTGTCGGCGACCGGAAAATCGATGATCGTCTCGCCGAGCACGCCGCGAACGCCGGCCTTTTTGGTCTCGTCGGCGACCGCGTCCTCGAAATAGTACATGTCACAGTAGGTCGTTGTGCCGCCCCGGATCATCTCAGCAAGCCCAAGCCTCGTTCCGGCCCGGACAAACGGCTCAGTGACGTTCTTAGCCTCTGCCGGAAAAATGTATTTTGTGAGCCAGTCCTGAAGATCGAGGTCATCGGAAATCCCGCGGAAAAGCGTCATCGCGGCGTGGGTATGAGTGTTAATGAGGCCGGGAATGATGACCTTGCCGGCGGCGCTAAGGGTGCGCTTTGGCAGATAATGTTTCTTCACTTCGACACTGGTGCCAACCTCGAGGACCTCGCCGTCTTTGATCGCTATCGCTCCGTCTTCGATGATGTCGCGTTTCGCATTCATCGTGACGATCGTGCCGCCGGTGATCAGCAGATCGGCTGGCTGCCTGAACTTGATAAGCGGCTTATGATCGGCTACCCGCCGCTTTGGATCGAGCGGCGAACCCTGGGAGAAACCGCTGACCGCAATGGAAATAGATATGACGGCCGCGAGATACGGTTGGAATTTGTTCATGACTGGAAATTACAACGGAACGCGGGGAGTTTGCAAGAATCTGACGTTCGCTGGCTTTCCACGAGCCGGAAAGGACTTGCACATCTTTCGGGAAATTCGGATATACTGCACGCATCATGCCGCGACAGATCTCATCGAGTTTGACCTTCTTCTACAAGTTCGCGTCCTTTCCGCTCGTCGCAGTCTGGCTTATCTTCTTCGCACTTTTCGGAGCGATAGACGATCCCGGCGGAGCGATCCCCTTTGCGGTTTTCGGCCTCATGATCGCGGGCTTTTGGATTTGGATGTCTTGGAAATTGAAAAAGGTCAGCATTGACGACCGGAATCTGTACGTGTCGAACTATCGGACCGAGGTCACGGTCCCGATCACTGACATCGAAGACGTTCGCGAATTTCTGCTCTCGGAGCCCCGTCGGGTGACCATCTATCTCAAACAACCAACCGAATTCGGCTCAAAGATCGTATTTTTGGCGACCTACCGGGCGTTCGCATTTCTAAGTCCGCACCCGATCGTCGACGAGCTCATCCAGATGTCATACCGACAAACAATGGCGGCGCCTTGAGCTCCGCGCGACAAACCGGCCGTTGACACGACTGCCGCTTCGCCTATATTTTTGGGAATATGCTTTCTTCAACATTTCGGCTGCGAGGATCTTGCAGGCTTTCCGAAGCGATACTCGAGACGCTTGGGGAGCTCGAGCGAAAGACGCTGGACGAGGTCCGGCGTCAGGGCGAGACCAACGTCGGGCGCGTTTGCGACGCGTTTGGCAACCAGTATGCCTACACGACGCTGATGACGACCTTGGACCGGCTATACAAGAAAGGTCTGCTCGATCGCCGGAAAGAAGGCAGAGCGTTCTTTTACTCCGCGAAATACTCTGACGAGGAGATGGAACGCGGCGTCGCCCGTGACGTGATCGGACAATTACTTGAGAACGGCGCCGGACGTGCCGAACCGATCCTCGCATGCATAGTCGACGGCGTAAGCGACCGCGATCTAAAGCTGCTCGATGAGCTCGAACGTTTGGTTGCAGAAAAGCGGCGTGAGCTGGCACAGGCCGCGGACGTGAAATAGACGCGTATGTACACACTACTCGGCATATCGCTTTCGCTCGCGCTGCTGTTGATCGTGAACCTTCTGGTCGCGCTTGTGGCGAGCTTTGTATGGAATGCCGTATCGAGGCTTATGGGCAGCGCACCTGCCGTCATCCGGGCGCAGGTCATCTTTGGCTTGCGAATACTGCCCGTGGCTGCGGCGTTGATCCTTGTCGCGGGATTCGTTATCCCGGCCTACGTGCTTTACGAGCCTTATTCGACCGGCGAAGTAGTCAGTTTTAAGATGGCCGCGCTTGCCGTCGTTTCGTCGCTCGGCTTCGGGTTTGCTCTGTATCGTGTTTTCAGGACGTTTTTGGCAACTCGCAAGCTGATCAGTGAATGGCTTAGGTCGGCGGAGAAGATGTCTGTCGCTGGAATTAACGTTCCGCTGTACCGATTTGAACATCGATTCCCTGTAGTCGCTGTCGTCGGCGTTTTCCGTCCCCGTATCTTTGTTGCGGACAGGGTGATCGAGGTTCTCGACGAACACGAGTTTCGGGCCACGCTCGCCCATGAGGCGGGCCATCTCGCCGCGAGCGACAATTTAAAACGCGGCCTTTTGCGTATTTGTCGTGATCTATCGATATTGCCGTTTGGAAAACGGCTCGATGATGCGTGGTCCGATAATGCCGAAGCTGTTGCCGACGAATTTGCTTCATCGAAATATGACGGGGCCGCTCTCAACCTGGCATCTGCCCTCGTCAAGATCGCGAAGCTTATCCCAAACGGAACGTATCCGGCTATGCCCGCCGGCGCGTTTCTCATCGATGAGCAGGTCGGAGACGTTTCCTCCCGTGTGCGGCGTCTTTTGAGCTTTGGCGAGCGAAAGGCGCCGTCGGCCGTTACGGCAGCTTCCGGTTTATTGCCGTTTTCGCTTGCATGTGCTCCCGCAATTTTCGCAGTCGCAGTTCTGCCTTTCGTTACTCACACTTTTCTGTCTTCGACACACGTAGCTATCGAGACTTTCGTCAGGATCCTTCAGTAAGATCGGCATCATCGGGGCACGACCGCTTTCTACGGCCGCTGGTAGTAGTTTGCAGCAGGAATTACGCTGTTTGATTACGACCAGAAGACGGAGTTATTCAGTAAGGGTAAGTGAAAATGAAAACACTTTTTTTGACGGGGCGATCGAACTCGTTCCGGGTCGATCGCTATCTTGGATCTGCGTTGCTCATGATCGCAGCCGCGCTATTGATGTCATCTGTCGTGGTCGCACAGTCGCCAAATACTTCGGCCCTGACGGTCGTCGTTGTCGACTCTAACGGTGCCGCCGTCAGCGGGGCCAAGGTCCGTATCACTAATTCCGCGACCGGAGCGACGCGCGACGCCGTCGCAGGCACTGACGGCAATGCGAGTTTTGCCGCTCTGCCGCTGATGGGCACGTATTCGGTAAATGTTTCGCAAAGCGGATTCGGAAGCGAGGACCTCAAGAATGTCGTCCTTCGTGCCGGCGAGACGGCGACCGTGAAGGTCACACTTCAGCCTGGTACGCAATCTGCTACGGTCACGGTTTACGGCACCGCCGACGGCGTGCGTTCGGACCCGCAGATCGGCCGCCGCATCGAAAGCAGACAAGTTGAGGAAACGCCTATACTCGGGCGCAAGATCTCGTCGCTGCCGCTGCTCAATTCGGCGTTTCGCCAGGGCAAAGGGACAGGCGACCTGTTTGTAAACCAAACCTACTTCATTACAGGTGTCGGTTCGCGCAGGGCAACGACCTTTACTCTGGACGGAGCCAGCAATGATGAGAGTTGGGGCAGACAAACCGCGATCGCCACTGTGCCCGTCGGAGCGATCCAGGAAGTCCAGATATTGTCGAATGCCTTCTCCGCTGAATACGGCTGGACCACAGGGCCTGCGTTCAACATTGTGACGCGCGGCGGCACGAACTCGGTACATGGCGAAGGCGTCTTTCTTGCGAGACCCGGGTTTATGCAGGATGACCGTTTTTCGACAAAAGGCTTCTGTCCAAAGTCGGTCGAGTCGACCTGCGTAGTGCCGACGGCACTCGTCGCTATCAGTCCGATCGACATTCCCGACACGCTCAAGCAGTTGTCCGGCTCGATAGGCGGTCCGATAGTGAAGGACAAGACATTCTATTTCTTCACGGTCGACCGTACGTGGCAGAACCGCACGACTCTGTTGTCCAACACGCTGCCCGCATTCCTGCTGCCGTCCACTGGTGACCTTCGCTTTACAGGCCATTACCGGCAGGTCCTGCTCAACGGAAGGATCGACCACAAGTTCAACGACAAACAGAGCATAATGGTGCGATCCAATCTCGACAGGATGCGGGATGACAATCCGCAGGACGCCGTCGGAGGAACCAATGCGCCGACAGTTGCTCGAATTTATGAGCGAGACGCCTGGACTACCCAGGCCAACCACACGTGGATCGTCACGCCAACCGTTCTTAACGAATTTCGGTTCGCATATCTAAACGGCGACCCGGTCACCCGCTGGCTGCCGCGGGTGCTTTCGACGACCTATGTCCGAGGCAGCGGCAACAATGCTGTCCCGTTTACCAGCGGCCAGTCGCGATACTCTGACCTCTGGGGCCGGCAATGGCAGTTTGCTGACACTCTGTCGTGGACTGCCGGAGGGCATTTCGTTCGATTCGGCGGCAGCATCGTACGACATACGTCCGGTGGTACCGGAAACGAGCCAGGCGCCGCGATCTGGGGAACGTTCAATTTCCTTACGACGGACGCCGTCCGAAACAAGCTTCCGCTCGACCAGCTCACGCTTGCCGACGTACAGAACTACCAGCAGCCGATCAACTTCGGCGTGAGCAGCTACAAATTGCCGCAATGGTTATTGACAGGGTTTGTCCAGGATAAGATCCGCGTCGGACGCGACCTGGTGATCGATGCCGGACTCCGTTATGACCGTCAAACGCTGACGGACGCTAAAAACAACTTCGAGCCTCGGATCGGCTTTGCCTGGAACCCCGGCGGCAACGCCCGGGCCGCGATACGCGGCGGTTACGGGATGTACTATTCGCAGATCCGGACAAACCAAGTGGCGAGCTACCTGACGGGCGGGCTCGACGGGATCGTGACCTACACGGCGACGCCAGGCCAGGTCGGATTTCCAACCTGTTTGACGGGTGGGTGTTTGCCGCTCAATCTCGACCCGCGAACGCTGTTGCCGGCGCAGCTGCCGCAGCGGGATATCACGATCGTGGCGGGCAAACGCAGTTTTTATGAAGCACAATTTGCTCGTTACGGGATCAATTTTGCCGCGATCGCCAGCCTCTATCCCGACAAACTCGTTAATCCGCGAAGCCAGGTGATGACGATCGGCGGTGAATTCGAAGCCGTCCGCGGTCTATTCATAGGCAGCGACTATGTCCATCAGCACTACAGCAACGCCGACAGGACCGTCGATCTGAACGCACCGACACCATTCGCCCGGACAGCACAGAATCAGAGTCGCCCGGTAAGCCGACCTAACAATTGTATTGGGATATTCACGGGTAACTGCTTGCCTCTTGGTGGTTATGCAAATGAGACTCGGCCAATCCTTCCGACCAATGGCGGTGTGCGGCAGATCAATGCGATCATGAATCTGGGCGTAGCCGACTACGACGGGCTGCAGACGCAGATCTCCTATCGCGGAAATTCGCGGATCAATGCTTCAGTGAGTTATACCTTGTCGAAGGCGACGAATACATTCGAACCCGACGGCAATGGCATCGGCCCGAACGAGAGCAACATCTCGGCCCTCGGCGAGCAGGAGCGCGGGCCGAGCCTTGTCGATCAGCGTCATCGGGCCGTGGTCTTTTTCAGCTATCGATTGCCATACGATCTAACGGTCGGAACGCTCTCTCAATTTGCGGGCGCTCGTCCGTTCAACGCGACGACGGGAGTTGACAATAACGGTGATGGGATCAACAACGATCGTCCAGTAATCAACGGCGCGGTGATCGGTAAATCCACGTTTCGCGGGACACCGACACGCGAGGTCGCCATATTTGCTGAAAAGGACGTTAAATTCGGCGAGCGGTATCGGCTGCGGCTGCGTGGTGAGATGTTCAACGTCTTTAACTATGGCAACTTTCTCGCCCGCGGCGTGACCGTCTACGGCAACATGAACAATGTGGCAAACAGCGACTTTGGAGCATTTGTCGGCGGGACCGGCACGAGCCAGTTGGCTATCCCCGCGTTCGCGAACATCGATCCCCCGCGAATGGTCCAGTTTCAGGTCCGTCTTGTTTTTTGACCGGAGTTTGATCCATTGATAACGTCGGCCTAGAGCGCTGGCACAGTCCGGCGCTCTTCGTTTATTCTGAACCGGTCATCTGTAATGTACCGGTGATCCTGAGTCTCAGGCTCAGAGTATTGATATGAGGCATTTCTACATAATATTGATAGGAGCAGCCCTGCTAGCGGCGTTGACGTTCTCAACGGGCTGCGGCCGATTTTCCAACCCGGCGACGGATGCGAAGGACGCCCGATACGTCGTGATCTCGCCGATCTACAATGAGATCATCTGGGCGCTTGGGGCACAGGACAAGGTGGTAGGCGTCGATCTGTCGAGCACGGTCCCGCCCGAGATCAAAAACACACAG
>JBGAVC010000066.1:0-22973 GCA_044228265.1 Pyrinomonadaceae bacterium | reverse complement strand
ATTTCATTGGCCCGCAGTCTGCCGACGATCCTTCACGGGTTGAAAGGCGGGCTTGCTGACCTGCGGGGATCGAGCGAGTCCAAGGCAAATGTGCCGCGCACCGACCGCGACCTCTCGATGAAATGGGTCGTCGTCGGAGTGATCGGCCTCGTCGCCGCGGTCATGCTCGTTCCAAAATTGGGCCTGAGCGTCTTTGTTCACCCGTTCGTTTCGTTCTTTGGAGCGATCCTGATCATTATTCTCGGATTTCTCTTCGTGACGGTGTCGTCACGGCTGACCGGAGAAGTGGGTTCGTCTTCGAACCCGATCTCGGGAATGACGGTCGCGACGCTGCTGATCACGTGTCTCGCGTTTCTCGCACTGGGGTGGACCGCGGCTGACCCGTACTTTGTGACCGCGCTCTCGATCGGCGGTATCGTCTGTATCGCGGCCTCGAACGGCGGCACGACCTCGCAGGACCTCAAGACGGGCTTCTGGGTCGGCTCGACGCCGCGAAACCAGCAGATCGGCATACTCGTCGGTGCTCTCGCATCGGCGCTTGTGCTCGGGTACCTGCTGATCGTGCTCAACAGCAACGAGACCTACTATCAGAAGATCGAGGCGTCGTCGCCGGTAGCATCCCTGACGCTCACAGACGACAAGCTTTTCCGTCAGGAAGGCCAGCTCAAGACCGAGCATATTCTGAACGGTAAATACAAAGACACCGACACCACCGCATATCGCGTCTGGCAGAACACAGACCCGCAGGCCGGCCAGGTCGGCAAATACCTCGTCGACCAGAGCGGCAAGGCGGTGTACTTTGTAGATCCGGGCATCAACGGCGTTTTAAAGAAGGACGACGAAGGCAAGGAACTGACTCGCTACGACGCGCCGAAAGCGACGCTGATGAGCTATATCATCAAGGGCGTCCTGGGGCAGAATCTGCCGTGGGGCCTGGTCATTCTCGGTGCGATGATGGCTGTCGTGCTCGAAGTTTCGGGAGTGCCGTCGCTGGCGTTCGCGGTCGGCATTTACCTGCCGATCTCGACGTCGGCCCCGATATTTGTGGGCGGCATCGTAAGGTATCTCGTCGATATTTTCCTGAGGAGAAAGTTCATCGGCAAAGACCTGACAGAGGAGCAGGTGATCGCGGAGACCGACAAATCGAACGGTGTCCTGCTCGCGTCCGGCTACATCGCCGGCGGTGCCATAGCGGGCATACTGATCGCGATCTTTGCGGTCGTGCCGTGGCTCAAGGAGATCCAGGACAGCTTTGGCGACTGGGCGACAAAGAGCAACCCGTTCTTTGACGCCGGAATAGGCGGATGGTCTGACATTCTGGGGCTGCTTCCTTTCATCATTCTTGCGGTGTTGCTCTATCTGGTCGGCCGTGAAATGTGGCTGCGCGGTAGGTCGACAAGCTAGAGGAAGCGAAAAAATTTCGTTTCACAATTTTTGGCGACACGTTATAATGAGGCAGGCGTGTCGCCATTTCTGTCTCTCTTAACGCATTAAATTTCCGCGGTTCGTTTCTCAACCTTTTCTCCATGAAATCGATCTCAAGCAATCTGTTTCGTTTGCGGCTGCATGGTTTACTTTTGATGGCGGTGTGTCTGTTGGGCGTCGGTTGTTCAGTCGCCGAACCTACGGCGCGGGCCAATCCGGCACAGGCCGCTCCAGCCGCTGCGGGTCCTAAAGGGCCGACGATAACGATCGATCAGGGCGGGCCGGCCGACACCGTCCGCGCGTTTTACAAGCTGCTGCGCGAGAAGAAGTTTCGCGACGCGATATTCCTGACAAACCTGAGGCCGGCGATCGAAGGGCTGACCGACACGGAGCTGAAGGACTTCTCGCTGGATTTTGAATCGATCGCGGGACAAGTGCCTGCAGTAATAGAGATCAATGGCGAGATCATCAGTGGGGACAAAGCGACCGTCACGGCTAATCTCCCCAACGAGGACGGCGACAAGAACGAGATACAGCAGATAAAGCTGCGTAAGTCGGGCGAAGTCTGGGTGATCCTGACGGTCGACGACGAGGCCGAGGCCCGCATTGCAAAGGAAGGAAAAAGCTACTTCTACAACCTGCGGATCGAAACTCACGAAGACGAAGCCAAAAAGATGCTCGAGCGGATCTCAAAAGCGGAGTTGGCCTACGCGATGACAAATGGCGGGGTCTACACGGACTTTAAGACGTTGATCCAAGGTGGGCTTTTGCCCGACGATGTACGGTCGAGCGAGTCGACCGGATACAACTATCAACTCAAGCTGGCAGCCGACAAAAAGAGCTATTTTGTCAGTGCTACACCGGCTTCGTATGGAAAAAGCGGAAAGCTGTCATTCTTACTTGAGCCTGATAATACGGGCGTTTCACGTGTCACAAGTAAAGACAATGGAGGCCAGCTAATAAAAAAGTAGACAATTTATAAAAAATTGTGTTAAAACTGTTGATATTTTAACAAAGTTAGTTTATATGTAACTCTCTGTCTTACTCGCTCCGAAAAGGGAAAGAGACGAAATGATACGTAAACTTGTGTCGCGGCTCAATGAGACGCTCTCCGAAAAGCTTGTTTCGGCGCGTCGTCGTCACAACGCCCAGGTAAGGATCTGGTTTGCTCCGGACATTCACAGCGGCAGGCTGGAACGGCCCGAAGTGAACACCTGTATAGTTGGGGAGACGGTGGATATCAGCCGAACGGGTATAGCTTTTCTCGTGCCTTCGATCCGTATCAAGGAAAAATACCTCGTTGGACAGGATCGTGATCTGATAATGGAACTCGACCTGCCGCGGGGCAAATGCCAGGTACGGGTTATCGGCCGCCGTTACGAGAAGTTCGGACCGCATCTCTCGACGGAGCGCTTCCTCGTGGGCGCCCACATTCTCGGGTTCGAGAGTGACGGTGAAGGCGTCTTTATGGATTTCCTTAGAAATGGGCGTCGCGGCCGCCGGACGACGGGCGAACTGCAGCTCGGACTCGATTAGCTTTCAGGTCAGAATATATCTCCTCATGGCGATGGTTTCGCAGCCGTCGCTTTTTTGTTTTGTCCCCAATTTATTAAATTGGTTAAATATGCAGAAAACGGTCGGCATCGGGATCATCGGCACGGGTTTCGCCCGGCGGGTCCAGGGCCCCGCATTTTTGGCGTGCGAGAACGCGAGGATAGTTTCGGTCGCTAGCGGCAACCCCGGAAACGCACGGGCCGCAGCTCTTGATCTGGGTGCCGGACACTTCACGGGCGACTGGCGCGAGACCGTCTGTCGGGACGACGTCGATCTGGTATGTATAACGACTCCACCTGTCCTTCATCGCGAGATGACGCTCGCAGCGATCGCGGCCGGCAAACACGTCCTATGTGAAAAACCGATGGCGATGAATGTCGCCGAAGCCGAGGAAATGGAGCAAGTGGCTCAAGGACACGGCCGGCTTGCGCTGATCGACCACGAACTTCGCTTCCAGCCTGGCCGGCGGCTTGCTTACCAGATGCTTCGAGACGGAGCGATCGGTCAGGTCCACCATGCAAAGGCGATATTTCAGGCCCCGCACCGTGGCGATCCGGATCTGGCATGGAACTGGTGGTCGGACGCGAGCACCGGTGGCGGAACGCTTGGTGCGATCAACTCGCACATCATCGACTCGTTCAATTGGCTGCTCGGCACTGTGATCGGGCAAGTCAGCTGCCAACTGCAGTCGCATATTAAAACACGCCGGGACGCTGCTGGTAATATGCGAGACGTTACAACCGACGACGAAGCCAACATGTTGCTCCGCTTTGCTGACAGTGATGTGACCACGGATGCCACGGGCCTCATATCGGTGTCGATGACCGAGGGGCCGACCTATCGCAACGACATTTATCTCTACGGAACAAATGGATCGTTGCGCATCGGGATGCGCGGCGAGATCGCGGTCGCCGCGGAGGACGATGTCGATTGGTCCGAGATCGAGGTAGATGTGGGCAAGGCCTTTCACGGAGTCGCCGATACTGGATTTGCCCGCGCGTTCATGCAGTTTGCACCCGTCCTCGTTGACGCGATCGCCCAAGGCAACAGCGAAATCGAGCACGCCGCCACGTTCGCCGACGGCGTGGAAGTCCAGCGAGTCATCGACGCCGCGCGCCGCTCCGACCGCGAAGGCCGAAGGATCTCGATCGAGAGGTGAATGCCTTGATCCCGCGAGCTTGGAGCCTGGCTAAAGTTCTTGCTTAACAACCGCCGAAATCGTTATAATAAGCTTTTCCACACTCGCGCGTTTGCCCCCGCGCTCCCGTTAAACGTTTGAATTAATAGTCGGAACTTCGAGGTTTCAATCAGCGGATAACTTTATGAAGAAAAGCGTCGTGCGCATTTTCGCGATCATTTTCGGACTATTCCTGATTGCCATCCCGGGGATCATGTTCGGGCGACAGATCATAGAAAATATCCTGACGCCCACCAAGACGATGTATTCCGGCGATCCCGACGGTGTAGACATGGACATGCCGAACGGCAGTTCCATTTCGAAGGAAGAATACATCCAGCTTCGCGACGAACAGATAGCATTTCTGCGAGGCTTTCCGCTCGAACGAGGCGACGAACGTGTCAACGCAGTCTTGAAAATGCAGGCGCAGGAGAACGTACTCGCTCGCCCCGACTCGGTTTCCCTTTCGAACTGGCGTTATCTAGGACCTTCGCCGATACCCGTGAACTTGCCGGCAAGCGGACGCGTCTCAGCGATCGCCGTTCATCCTACGAACTCTGACATAGTATATGTCGGCACCGCTCAAGGCGGTCTCTACCGTTCTCTCAACGGCGGAGCCACATGGACGCCGCTGCTCGACGATGCACTGACGCTCGCGATCGGCTCGGTTGCCATCGCCCCGTCAGATCCGACGACTATTTACGTAGGTACGGGAGAATCGAACCTCTCACTTGACAGTTTTCTCGGCGTGGGGATCTATGTCATAAAGAACGCCGACACAAGCCCGGTCGTTTCGGGCCCGATCGGTTCGGCGGAATTCAATGGCCGCTCGGTCAGCAAGATACTAGTTCACCCGACGGATGCCAACACCATTTGGGCTTCGAGTTCGACTGGAGCATGCGGGCTCGGCGGCTGCGTGGGCGGGCCCGCTCCATCGCTCGGCATCTACAGATCGAACAATGCCCTTGCCGCATCACCGACCTTTACCAAACTCGGCGTCACTTCAGCCAATGGCGGCAGCCGGAGGATCACGGATATGGTGATGGAGCCGGGCGCGCCCGACAATATCATATGCTGGGTCCGCGATACCGAGGGCTTTGGAGACGGCGGAGTTTACCGCTCGACCAACGCGACCGGAGCGTCGCCGACCTTCACGCGGACCTATGCGGCGGTCACAAGCGGATCGCGGGGTGGATTTGCCATTCAGAAGACGGGCTCGCTTGTCACCGTTATCGCAGCGACGGGCGAAGTCGTAGGTGGTGCGACACAGGGTTCCGTTTTCAAATCGATCGACGGCGGTGCCACGTTCCCGACTCAGTTGACCCAAGGGAACGATTTCTGCTACCCGCAATGTTTTTATGACATAGCGGTCGCCTTCGACCCGACCAATGCGAATACGGTCTACCTGGCGGGGTCGCCGTCGGCAGTCTTCAATCGTTCATTTGACGGAGGCAACACGTTCGCTTCGAGTTCCTCAGGCCTCCATGTTGATACGCACGCCATAGTTCCGGCACCGTCAAATCCGCAGGTCATCTATTTCGGCAGTGACGGGGGCATATATCGGTCGGTCAACGGCGGAACGAACTGGTCTAGCCTGAACAATTCGACGATCGCTGCGACCCAATTCCAATCGCTGGCGATCCATCCGGTTCTGACCTCGTACACGCTCGGAGGGACGCAGGACAACGGTACCGAATTCCTCTCAAATGATGGCGTGACATGGGTCAACTCGGACGGAGGCGACGGCGGTAACGTAGTGATCGATCAGAACGCTACAAGCGCTGCCACGACTGTCAGTTACCACACATATTTCAACCAGACCGGCACGCAGATCGGCTTTGTCCGTGCAACAGCAAACGCGCCGAGCGGTGATCCGATCTGGACGTCTGGTTTTGGTTGCAGGAACGGGTGGACAGCGAATGGTATCGGCTGCGCCGACTCCACATTGTTCTATGCTCCGATGGTCGGCGGGCCGGGCAATCCGAACACGCTTTATTTTGGGACCACAATTCTTTACCGATCTGCCAATCAGGGCGCGACCATGACGGCCGTGAGCCAAAATATGGGACCCAGGATCAGTACGATCAGCGTTTCGAAACAGAATGATAATGTCAGGCTGATCGGGCTCGAGGACGGAACCGTCTGGTCGACATCGACCGGCTCGACGACGCTCACACAGATGTCAGGCGGATTTCCTGCCCGTTACGTAGGACGTGCAGCGATCGCTCCGTCAAATGCAAATCTCGCGTATGTCACATTCAGCGGCTACGGACTTGCGGCCGGAACGCACGTTTACAAAACTTCCAACCTAAGCGCGGCCACGCCGACGTGGACGGCTGCCGGCAACGGCATCCCGGACGTGCCTGTCAGCGCGTTTGCCATCGACCCCGCCAATTCGAATAACGTGTATGCGGGCACCGATATCGGCGTGTACGGATCGACCGACGGTGGAGCCAATTGGTTCCCGATGAACAACGGCCAGCTTCCGCGCGTAGCGGTGTTCGACATGGCGATACAGCCCACGAGCAGGACGCTCAGGATCGCGACGCACGGGCGAGGTATCTGGGAATACAGCTTGGCATCGACGCGAAAGACAGCCTTTGACTACGACGGTGACGGGAAGTCTGACGTCTCGGTATTTCGTCCGTCAAGCAACATCTGGTATCTGAACCGCTCGACTTCCGGATTTTCGGCATTTCAATTCGGCACGGCGGGCGACATCCTGACGCCCGCAGACTTCACCGGTGACGGTAAGACGGACGTCGCGGTCTTTCGGCCGTCCACTGGAACGTGGTTTATCCTACGCAGCGAGGACAACACGTTCTACGGCGTCGTGTTTGGCACCGCGGGCGACATTCCGGCTCCGGGCGATTATGACGGTGACGGCAAGGCAGACCAGGCCGTTTACCGTCAGTCGCAAGGGACATGGTACGTCCAGCGTTCCACGGCCGGATTTTATGCGGCCCAATTTGGTGCAGCGGCCGATGTGCCCACGATCGGGGACTTTGACGGCGATGGCAAGAACGATATTGCGGTCTACCGACCCTCGGCCGGCCAGTGGTTCCACTCAACAGCTCGAACGGGTCCTTTTTCGGTGTCCAATTTGGAGCTGTGGGCGACAAAGTCGTTCCGGCAGACTATACCGGTGACGGCAAAACAGACGTCGCGGTCTGGCAACCGTCGAACGGCACCTGGTACGCCCCGCAGCGAAGATGGGACATTCTACGGGGACGCAGTTCCGGGGCCGTCGGCGATCTGCCATCGCCGGGAGATTTTGACGGAGACGGCAAGGCGGACACTGCGGTTTATCGCCCGGCGGACGGCAACTGGTATATGATGCAGTCGAACGCCGGATTCACAGCCGTCCGTTTTGGCGCGTCCGAGGACATGTCGACCTTGAACTCGATCGTTTTCTGATCGAAGCACGTCGACATCGCTGAAAGCATCAGCGCTATCGGTTTTGCGATCCCCTGGCCGCCGATGTCGAGAGCTGAGCCTTGAACCGCTTCGACAATGGCCCCAAGCTCACCGATATCCGCTGTTCAAGAATATTGTGGACGAGTATATTATCAATAACGCTTTCTTTGATTGAAAAAAACCTTCTGATCGGTTATTAAGTTGTTAAACAGGCAGCTATTTCATGTTTTGGCAGATCTGTAACGTGTTGCGCCCGGTACGATGGGCGTTACCAGGGCTTGCTCTTTGCATGTTTTTTTCCGCACATGCGTTTGGACAGATCGCAAAATGTCTGCCGGCGGGTGTTGGGCTCACTACGATCGTGCGTTACGTCGAGCAGAAGAACGGCGTGGAAAAAACCTTGGCGAACGTAGTGACTGTTGGTGACGAATTAAAGACCGTCGGCGGCAGATGTAAGAATGGAACACTTAAAAGCAAGGCCGGACGCCCAATTCGCTTTTACAATTTGCAGGGCTGTTGGGGAAATCCCCCGGCGAATTACCTTGAGATCATTGACGAACAAAAGAAAGAGATAGAACGATTAAAGCGGACATTCACTCTGATCGAATTGACGTGCGATCAGGATGCTCGCCCCAGGTATTGAAACGGTTTTGTGGCAGAATTTGAACCCTTTTCAGTAGTTTCAGGTTTTGCTTCGTAAGTTAACTTAAGAGGAGAAATGAAAAAGTCACTTTTGAGCATTTTTGGCATTCTCGGGATAATTGCCGCTCTTGTGATCGTAATCCCGCGTCTAAAGGGAAACGATCTAATTATAGAAGACGAAGAAAACGATAGGTATGACGGCCCTCAGCTTGCCTTCGAACAAAATGTCGAAATGACCAAGGATCCCGCACTTGGAATAGTACCGAGTGAAAGGCTGATCACAGCGATCGAAGCAGCGTCAGCTTCCAAGGAAGATTTTTATGCAAAACAGGAGGCAATGCATTTGGCTGGAAAGCCGCTTGCCCCGGAGGCTCTTGTCTGGACAGAGCGCGGATCAAACAGTGATTCAGTTGGCCCGTCAAACGGAAACACCCGTGCGAATGGTGGCATTACTTCAGGGCGGATCCGGGCAATTCTCGTGGATGCAGCCGATGCGACCGGCAAGACCGTGTTTATCGGCGGCGTAAATGGCGGCCTTTGGTGGACGGCCGATATTACCGCAGCAGCCCCGGTCTGGAATCTTGTTAACGATCAGTTCAGTAATTTGGCGGTTTCAGATATTTTTCAACAACCCGGTAATCCGAATGTTATGTATTTCGCGACCGGAGAAGGTTATTTCAACAGCGACAGTGTCTATGGCAACGGGGTTTTCAAATCCACAGATCATGGCGCCACGTGGGCGCGTCTCGCGGCTACGACCAATTTCACCTGTACTCGGCTGACGGGTGATGCCGCCGGCAACCTCTATTTAGGCACGAGCGTAGGCGCCGGTGGAACAACGGGCGGCCTCTATCGCTCTATCGACGGCGGAACTTCGTGGTCAATCATCACTCCAACTGGCTCAAGCGCCCGAATCGCGGATCTGAAACTTAGTTCGACGGGACGTCTGCACGTGACTACCGGCTTGAGTAATTCGTCGATCGGCGTTTACCGGTTCACAGATTCACCCTCGACGGTTACCCCCGGTACGTGGACCACAGCAACGACGCCTTTCCCGTATCCAAGCGGTGCAAATTGTCGCGTGGAGCTCGGAGTCAGCGGCAATACCCTGTACGCATTGCCGAGCAACACTTCGGCACAGGTGCCGACCATCTACAGATCGACCGACGGCGGAAGTACCTGGGCCGCTGTCACGGCCCCATCGGCAACATGGGCCAGCGGCCAGGCGTGGTATTCTCTTGCGGTCGCGATCAACCCCGCGGACGCAAATCAGGTCATAGTCGGCGGCCTCGACACATGGAAATCGATCGACGGCGGCGCAACCTGGACAAAACTGTCCGCATGGGTCGGAACTTCAGGCCAATATGTTCATGCCGATCAACACAAGATGATCTGGTATGAAAGCGGCAATAAATTGCTTTTTGTTAGTGACGGCGGTGTATTTTTCTCGACCGATGGCGGAACGACGATCCGTGACCGCAATACAGGACTCAGGTTGAAGCAGTTCTATTCGGTGGCCATCCACCCGACCTCGGCTAATTACTTTCTGGCAGGTGCCCAGGATAACGGGACCCATCAATTCAACAATCCGGGGCTCGGCGGCTCGGTCGAGGTGACGGGCGGCGACGGAGCGTTCGTCGCGATAGACCAGGTTGACCCAAACTACCAATTCGGGGCATATATTCGCAATCAATTTCGCCGCAGTACAAATGGCGGAGCGTCATGGTCAAGTGTCAATTTCAGCTCCAGCACCGGGCTTTTCATCAACCCTTTTGACTATGACAGTGTGAACAAGAAGTTCTATTCATCTGAGTCGGCTGGCACATTCAGAAGGTGGAATGACCCCCAAACCGGGTCAAGCTCGGACGTGATCGCTATTTCCGGTCTGACTGGTACACCTTCTGCCCTTACAGTTTCTCCATACACGTCGAACCGCCTGTATATCGGCACGAGCAGTGGCAAAGTGAACATTGTTGACAATGCCAACACGTTTACCACTGGCTCATCAGGTACGGACATATCCAGCGGTCTGCCATCGGCTTACATTTCAAATGTCGCCCTCGGGTCAAGTGACAGCAATCTGATGGTAGTCTTTTCAAGTTACGGCGTATCGCACGTCTGGGTCTCGACCAATGGCGGCACAAGCTGGACGGCCTGCGACGGCAACTTGCCCGATATGCCCGTTCGCTGGGCGCTTTTCAAACCTGGTGACAATACAAAGGCGTACCTTGCTACCGAAGCCGGCGTTTGGGAAACAAATGCTCTGGCCGGAGCAAGCACCGTCTGGACGGCGAACCTGAGCTTTCCGATCGTGCGAACAGACATGTTGAAATATCGAAGTTCCGGCGGCACAATTGCTGCGGCGACTCATGGCCGCGGCCTTTGGACGACCACTTTAACAACCCGTCGGACGGCGTTCGACTACGACGGCGACGGCCGATCGGACGTTTCGGTATTTCGACCCTCTAACAACATTTGGTATCTGAGCCGCTCGACAGCCGGGTTCGCTGGTTATCAATTCGGTGCCACAGGCGATATCCTCACACCCGCAGATTTCACCGGTGACGGTAAGACGGACGTCGCGGTCTTTCGGCCGTCCACTGGAACGTGGTTCATCCTGCGAAGCGAGGACAACACGTTCTACGGCGTCGCGTTTGGCACCGCGGGCGACATTCCGGCTGCAGGCGATTATGACGGTGACGGCAAGGCAGACCAGGCCGTTTACCGTCAGTCGCAAGGGACATGGTACGTCCAGCGTTCCACGGCCGGATTTTATGCGGCCCAATTTGGTGCAGCGGCCGATGTGCCCACGATCGGGGACTTTGACGGCGATGGCAAGAACGATATTGCGGTCTACCGACCCTCGGCCGGCCAGTGGTTCCGCCTCAACAGCTCGAACGGGTCCTTTTTCGGTGTCCAATTTGGAGCTGTGGGTGACAAGGTCGTTCCCGCAGACTATACCGGTGACGGCAAAACAGACGTCGCGGTCTGGCGGCCGTCGAACGGCACCTGGTACATACTCCGCAGCGAAGATGGGTCATTCTACGGGACGCAGTTCGGGGCTGTCGGCGATCTGCCATCGCCGGGAGATTTTGACGGAGACGGCAAGGCGGACACTGCGGTTTATCGCCCGGCGGACGGCAACTGGTATATGATGCAGTCGAACGCCGGATTCACAGCCGTCCGTTTTGGCGCGTCCGAGGACATGTCGACCTTGAACTCGATCGTTTTCTGATCGAAGCACGTCGACCTTTAACGAATTGGGTCAGTCGCGGCTTTCGCGGCTGACCCGATTTTTTGGTCCCCTATAGTTAGCGTCTATCGTCTGGATATTGAAAGTCTTATCGTCGGTCGAGCCTTGCCGCCCCGCTTGTTCTCACCTGGTTTCGGCGAGACGTCGACGAGTCGTATGCGGTAGCCCTCGATCTCAACGTCGTGCGGCTCAACCGTCGTATTCAGCTCGATCGTCTTCCTGGAGCGGTGTCGGTACACAACCTCGACCTTCACCCGGGCATTACCTGCCCAAACGCAGACCGTGCCAACCGGACACCGTGAATCTTCGATCACGGAAATAAACTTTATCTCGACTTTACCGTGTGCGGCGTGCCCTTTCTGGCCGGCCCTAATTGTGAGGTCTTCGGCTTGAGCCGCAGCGGCCGCAGCCATTCCGAGTGACAAAATGATCGATAGGAGTATTTTCTTCATTTCAATTAGTATGGAAACCGATAGATTTCCGCTCCCAAAAGAAAGAACGATGGTCTTATGCCGCGCTTGCACCCAGCAGCGACATCGGGTCTCAATTGGTTCCTTTCTACATTGCCGCGACGTTCGTTCCGGACCTGATCTTATCCTCGATAGCTCGTGCAAATTCGTTCGTCCGGGCTGTGCCGCCGAGGTCGCGGGTCAATGACTTGCCCTCGCGAAAGACCTCAAACAGAGCCGTCTCGAACCGGGCCGCGGCTTCCTTTTCATCGATAAAACGCAGCATTTGGATCGCTGAAAGCATCAGTGCCGTCGGATTTGCTATCCCTTGTCCGGCGATGTCGGGCGCGGAGCCGTGAACGGCCTCGAATACAGCCCCAAGCTCACCGATATTCGCCCCCGGAGCGAGGCCAAGACCGCCGATCAGGCCTGCACAAAGGTCCGAAAGAATATCGCCGAACAGGTTTTCCATAACGAGAACGTCGAACTGTTCGGGCCGCATTACGAGCTGCATGCAGCAGTTGTCGATGATCTTGTCGTCGGCCTCGATCTCAGGATACTCTTTTGCGACCTTATAAAAACACTCAAGGAACAGCCCGTCCGAGAGCTTCATGATGTTCGCCTTGTGAACCGCCGTCACCTTTTTTCGGCCGTGGTCGCGGGCAAACTGGAAGGCGTATTTAGCGATCCGCGTGGAGGCCTTTTCAGTGATCACTCGCAGGCTCTCGACGACACCCGGAATTACAAAATGCTCGATGCCCGAGTAGAGGCCCTCGGTATTTTCGCGAACGATGACCAGATCGAGTTCGGGATAGCGGCAAGGCACGTTCGGCAAGGCCTTGACCGGACGAACGTTTGCATACAGATCTAGAGCGCGACGCAGGCCTACATTGACCGAGGTAAATCCCTTGCCGACCGGCGTCATTATCGGGCCTTTGAGGGAGACCTTGTTGCGGCGCATCGCTTCGATGGACGACTCAGGTAGCGTATCGCCGTATTTTTCCAACGCCTGCGAGCCGAGTATCTGCGTTTCCCAAACGATGTCGACTCCCGTGGCCTCAATGACGCGAACCGTCGCGGCGACTATTTCGGGTCCGATCCCGTCGCCGGGGATGAGTGTAATGGTGTGTTTCATAAGCTTCGTCAATTGAATTTACAACCGCATAACAGCAAAGGACAAATCGTATTGATCGCGGAATCCCGGACAAGAAACGAAATCAAAAGAATTCTGAACGAACATGAACCGACCGGCGGCGAGAGAAGCTTTAATTCGTTTATTTTTCACACACAGCTAGGTGTGAAAGGACGTATGGGTAATCTCTTTCAATTACGAGTTATTTGGCTTCACTGAACAAAACAATGTCGCTTGTAGCAATTCCACGGGAAACGAACAGTTGAGTTCCGTCGTTTGACCAATCGTAGGACCAAATTCCCTGCGATGTGAAGTTGGTTAGTTTTCGCATCTCGCCATCGAGAGGCTGTATCCAGATGTTTCCTACTCCGCCTTCCGATCCGGAGATAGTCAAAGCTTGGCCATCGGGAGTCCACTTGGCGGCACCTGTACTTTCATTACGGATGTCCGGTAGGTCAAAAGTCTTTACAGGCGGGCCTCCGCTAGCGGGCATGATAGCTAACTTGTTCCCCACCATGAAATAGGAAACGAGGTTTCCGTCGGGTGAGAAGTTTGCGACAAAAGATGGGTAGTCGGTCAACTGGGTCGGATCACCGCCGCCGATCGGGATCCTACATATTGCTTCCATTCCCGAATCCCACGAATCGTACGCTACCCATTGTCCATCCGGGGAGCAAACCGGAAATCGCTCAACGTGCCCAAAGGTTAGTTGCCGTTGATCGCCGCCGTCCGAATCCATTACCCAGGTGTGCTCACCTCCGTTGCGGTTTGAAGTAAAGACTACGTGTCGGCCGTCTCCACAGACAGAGAGATGGTCGTCCTTGTGTCGATCAGTCGTTAATTGCCGCCGTCCGGTCCCATCCGGGTTCATACTCCAAATATCAATATTACCTGTCTCCGCGGAGGTAAAGATCACTTTGCCATCCGGAGAATTCATCAAGCCATAATAGCCATCGACCTTGTTCGAACTGATGAGTTTGGCTTCCGCTGTATCAAGAAATGTTTTACCGTTCGCGCCTGAAAAGACATCAGGATTGACGGCCACGCTCCAGATCTGTGCAGGCCGCTCACGTTGTATCGCGCTGATAGTTTTACCATCCGTCGACATCGACGCCCAAAAATAATTATTGGTGTCATTTGTGATCTGCATTGAGGCACCAGAGGGGTAAGCGACCAGCCACAATTGCGAGGTTTCGGAAAACTCGTCCTTGGCTGCTATCACCAGACCTGACATATCGGGCAGCCACGAAGCACCAAATAAAACGCTCCATCTACGCGATGGTATGATCCTCTCCGTTCCGTCATCGACATTGACAGCGATCAAACTCACAAACGCCTCATCAGCCTTTTTGCCCTGCGAAATCAGGAATCTGCCGTCCGGCGACCAGGGCCCCACATCCTCGAAGTAATTCGGAGCATGTCGTGAAGCCAGTATTCTTTCGCCCGCCCCGTCTTCATTGAGGACCTTCGTGTAGGTCGTCTGGCCAGCAACGTCGCCAGGAGACGTCCGTCCCCAAGTCCCAATTCGGCTGCCGTCGGGCGAGATATTCGCAATTCCAACCTTTGTCGCGCCCAATCGAATTGGAGGGCCGCCTAAGAACGGGATCTTGTACAAACCTTGTTTCCCGTCTTGCGCCTCTCCGTGATAATAAACGTACCGCCCCTCCGGTGAAAATGACGGTGGGCCACCACTAAATCGGGAGTTTTGGGCAAGTAGGATCTCGCTTCCAGTACCGATCTGCCGAAGCAAGAGGCTCGGCTTTCCGCCCGAATAGAATTGTTCCCCGCCTTTCCAATAAACAACATATTTCCCGTCCGGAGAGATCGATTGATAAGTAATATCCCCCGAAGTCGTCAGCTTCGAAACAGTCATGTTTCGAAAGGGAATAGTTGCCCGTTTGATGTAAGAATATGCCAACCCGGCAATCACAGTGAGACCCGCAACTATGCTTGTGGCCATCAAGAACTTACGGCGGCGATCCTGAAGGCCGTGCCCGGCTTTCGTATTACGTACCGAGTTCAAATTGTCAGCACTTGAGTGAATACCCCAGGCACCGTTCGTTTCGATGGCCTTCTCAGAAATGTTAGCAGTTAGGCGATACCCGAGTTTAGGAAACGTCTCGATCTTCGCGGAGCCGCTTTCGTCCTTTTCAAAGACTTTTCGCAGCGTTGAAATATGAATTGAGAGATTAGCATCCTCGACAAAGGTGTCAGGCCAAACCGCATCCATCAAGGTCTTCTTGTCAAGAACCTGCCCCGAATTGGCTACAAAATATGAAAGTAGATCAAAGGTCTTAGGTGGTATATGAATGGGCTCGCCGTCGCAATGCAACAGACCCTGAGCGCAGTCCATCACGAAAGGGCCAAACTCGTACAGTTTCTCACCGTTGCGACCCATAGACCCTTTTAACGTTCCTTTAAATAACCCTTATCAAAAATTTGGATTTTATTAAAGACTTTTGCCCACCTTTGACCCTATAAAGGTCGCCAGCGTTCGAACCGGACTCGAACTTCTGAAGCACTTATTTAACCAAGAGTGCAATAACGATAGCCCAAGTGAAATGAATTTTCAATTGGGATCTTTCCGATTCGAAAGACAGCAGCGTAAGTAGTTCGTATAGGGGGCCTGGCAGATGAATACAAAATTAGGATCGTTTTCCTTTATTTTTATTTCAATTTTCGCATTCGCACTCGAAACAGCGTCACAAAATCTCAAAATGACACGATGCTCTGACGAAGCGAACGCCATGCATGACCGCGCGATTGAGTTACGAGGTGAAGGAAGACTTCGTGAGGCCGTCGACGCATTTGAAAGCACTATCCGTCTTTGTCCGAGTTTGTACGCCGCACTCAATAATCTCGGCATAACTTACGCCGACTTACAAATGTTCGACAAGAGCATCGCCAGCCTCGATCTCGCGTTGAGACTAAAGCCAGATTTTGCAGTTGCCGAGAGAAACCTCGGAAATACACTTTACCTGTCCGGTCAGTCTCAGAAGGCTATTGCCCACTTGAAAGAGGCGATCCGCCTATTACCAGATTACCCCCTCGCATATCTTGACCTCGGCACAATACTCTTTGAGACCGGCCGAAAAAAAGAAGCGCTAAGGGCCATGAAACGCGCAACCGAACTCGACCCAACCTGTGCCATAGCCTTTCAGGCACTCGGCGTTGCCCTACTTGAGATGAATGAAACGGGTAAAGCCATTACCGCATTAAACAAGGCGTTAGTGCTGGACCCTGGTCTTCAGTATGTCCAATATGCGCTTGGAATCGCATATTTGACAATAGGAGATCGCGAAACTGCACTCCAACGCTACGCAGATCTTGTCGCGACGGGCAGTCTTTTGGCTGAAAAGCTCTTTCTCGTCGTTAACCGAGACAGGCTCGTCTATGTGAATAAAAAATGACACATATTTGGCAAGTTATTGTCTTTGCACGCAATACGGACTATCGAAGAGACGCATTAATGTTTGTTTAGAAAAGATTTGGATTTTATTAAAGATTTTCACGATCGTTCAGGGTAAAACCGGATAGTTCGCAACAGAACCAAGCAAATCAAAAAGGAGACAAAATGAAACGTTTACTTATTCTTATGACGGCCGCTCTGCTCTGTAGCTCAATAGCAGACAACTACAGCGAGGCAGCCCCGCCGACAACGGACACGCCGGCGACGACAACGATCCAGAGTTCCGACGGCAGCGCGACCTTTTTTCGAATCCAGAGCGACGGCTTTGGCAGTTATCGAAACAACCTGGATTCCGTTTCCTCTGTCATTCAGGCGATCGGCGATTGGCAAATTGACACAAAATCTTCACCGCTCAGAAAGGCGTACATAGATTTTGGCGATCCGGTCGTGCCGGGTGACACCACAGCCCCGTTTCCATCGGCGATGGTTCCCTTCAGGATCATTTCAAAGTGTCTTGACTCTGGGATAAAAATGCAGAGTTTCACGCTAAACCAAACGGTAAACTGCCCGCTGTCTCTTACTTTCAGCTACGGCGGTCTGGATTATGCCGTCCGGATGAACGCGGTAAATGTCGGCACCGACCTGGTCAAGTGGACATGCCTGGCGACGAGCGCGGGCAAATGCACGAGTTGGGTGATGACCCCCAGTGCCGTCCAGGCCACCGGAGAAAGAAAGAACAAAGGCCAACTTATCCGGTTAGCGAGCGGGAAAAAAGACTCGGACCAGACACTCGGACAGTTCTACTTTGCTTTTCAGTTAAATGTAACGACGCCGTAATTCTCATGCGAAACGCGATTGAATGTGTAAGCTGTTGGCGTTATCATTGCGAGCGCACGTCAGCGTCAATAGACGTCAGTCCGCGGCAACGGCCGCATCGGCCCCGGTAGGCAGCCAGACTTGCATCTCGTAATTCCCGCGGTTCGCCCACGTGTAGTATGGGATGGCAGTCAGCATACGCGAGCTATCGCGGGCGCCGATGGCCTTAGTTGTCGGATCGACTGCCAGGACCGGCCCGTTCAGCGCGATGATGGGTTCGTCGAAGACCCGCATTTTTTTCTCGACGAACTTGGCACTCTCGGTCAAAACAAAATTCCAAACGCCTTCAGGATTGTCCGAGCCTTCGACGCAATAGACCAGCGGCCCACGCTGCAGGGCCCGCCGGCCGCGGTTCGCTTTGACCTCAGCCCGGGCGGACAACTGTCTTACCGGCATCGGCAGGCTGAGTTCGAGCACGTCGCCCTTGCTCCATTCGCGCCCGATGACGGCGTAACCTTTCTCCTCGCGAAAACGGACGGATTTGCCATTGAGCAGGAGTTTCACGGCACCGGCGTCCGCATCGGTGAACCTGTAAAGGTCACCGGGCACGGCCACGTTTCTTGCCCAGCCGGGTATCCGGATACGCAGGTCACATTTTGTCTTGCGTGACGGATCAACGGCAACCCTCACACTGCCGGCCCACGGGTAGTCCGACTCGACCCGTACGGCGATATCGGTGCCTCGTACTTTGACCCTGGTCGATCCGGCGATGAAGAGGTTGATCCAAATACCCTTGTCGGACACGCCGTAAACGTAACCGCCGATCGAGGCTACAAGCCTGGCGATGTTGGCCGGGCAGCACGCCGTTCCAAACCATTCCCGCCTTCCCGGGCTTTTGGCATCGGGTTTGGGAGCAGCAGAGGCCAGCGGATTTCCGTAAAAGAACCGGTCGCCTGTAAGGCTCAACCCATCCAACGCTCCGTTATAAAGGGTCCGTTCCAGTACGTCGATGTACCGGCTCTCACCCGTCATCAGGTTCATTCGCTGGTTCCAAAGCACCATGCCGACGGAGGCGCATGTTTCACAGTAGGCAGTCGCATTTGGCAGATCGTAGTCTTCGGTAAACCCTTCATTACGGCCCGACGAGCCGATGCCGCCGGTCACGTAGAGGTTGCGATAGACGACATCCTCCCAAACCGCTTTCATTGCCTGCATGTAACCCGTGTCGCCAGTGACGGCGGCAACATCGGCCGCACCGGTGTACAGATACATTGCCCGGACGGCGTGTCCTACGATCTCCCGCTGGTCTCGGACGGGGACGCTGTCCTGGCAATAATCGGCGTTTTGCCCAGGCCGCCACAACGCGCCTTTGCCGTATCCATGGCCCCGCTGATCGAGATACCAATCGGCAAGCTTGAGATATCGGTCGTTTTTGGTCAGGCGATAGAGCTTGACCAGCGCCAGCTCGATCTCTTCGTGGCCGCTGACCCAATGCCGTCCCTGCTGACGAAAGGTCGAATCGATGTGATCGGCGAACCTGATGGCGACGTCGAGCAGCTTACGCTTCCCTGTCGTGAGGTAATATGCGACCGCCGCCTCGATCAGGTGCCCGGCACAGTAATCCTCATGCTTCTCCATATCGGTCCAACGGCCTTCGATGCCGCGGAGCGTGAAGTACGTGTTGAGATAACCGTCCGGGAGTTGAGCGGCAGCGATCTTGTCGATCCATTCATCGGCTTTATTCTCGAGCGCCGCGTCGGGCCTGTTCTTTAGCGAATACGCGATCGCCTCGAGCGCCTTATAAACGTCGCTGTCGTCGTAGTAGATGCCTTCGTGCTTCTCGCCTTGTTTCCGGGCGACCTTTTCAAAGTTTCGAATGCGCGGCGTCTTCTCCTCGGTCTGGACGATGCAGGCATGCAGCGTCGCGGTCGCGACCTTGTCCATCTTGGGCTTCCAAAACGCGTCCGTGATCGTTACCTGTGAGAAATCGACCGGTTGGAAAAACGAGTTCGTCGCGGAGACGCTTTCAGGGCCCAATATCGCGCCAGATCCCTTCCGCCCGCTTAGAAAGCCGGCGGCCGCGATCAATCCAGCCAGAAAATGACGGCGTGTGATCCCCGAACCCATAGATGCCTCATTGCGGAAAATGCGGTCTTACGAACACGTATTATAGACCATCTCGCCCTATTGCCTGAGCACCGGCAGAACGATCATCGAGGCGTTTTTCCGGTTGTGGTACACCCGCTCGGTCGCCTTGCGAAACGTCGAGGCATCAGCCGTTTGGTAGTTCGACAGGAACTGCTGGGCGGAACGCGCGACCAGCGGGAACCACGTGCTCTGGATCTGGACCATGATCCGATGGCCTTTTTTGAACGTGTGGGCGATCGCCGGCATGACGAATTCGAGCTTGGTCGGAACATTTGGCCGGAGCGGTTCCGGACGTTCGAAACTGTTCCTGAATCTCGCCGGCATGGGCTCGCCGCGGAGCAGCATTTGGTAACCTGCAGGCTGAAAAACGCTGGAAGCAAATTCATCCGGTGGCTTCACCCGTTCGGGCTGCCCGTTGGGCAAGGTCTTCCCGGTCGTGGGATATCGATAGTCTTCGGGGAAGACGTCGATCAGTTTTACGACAAAATCCGAATCGGTACCGCTCGATGAGATGTAGAGCGACGGCCGAATGTCGCCGACGACCGTAATGTCCTCATTAAGAGGCTCCGTTTGATAAACGAGAACGTCCGGCCGCTCGGATGCAAACCGCTGGTCCTCGGTCATAAAATCGCGCGGATAGCTCGCGAAGTCCGGCTCGAGAGGCCTCAGGATCTTCCGGGTATACGGGACCGGCTTCTGAGGGTCGGATACATATTCGTCGTACGAGCCGGGCTTGGAAGCCGGCGACCTGAACGAGAGACCGCCTTTTTCCGTTAAATACAACGGCTCGTCTTTGACGGCCTCCGGACGATAAGAGTCGAGGCCGAGCCATTTGTCGGCACCGGTGTCGAAATAATTGACCTCCTTGAGACCGGCAGCATCGCCTTTATCTTTAAGGAACTTGTTAAAGAACGCGAGTTCAGAGTTTCGATACCACTCGCCGGTCTTCTGTCCGAAATAAGCCGTGCCCAGCCAATCACCGTCGCGATACTCCCAGCCGCCGTGGTCCCACGGTCCAACGACAAGTATGTTGTAGATCCCCGGATTCTGCTTTTCGATCGCCTGGTACGTGTGAAGGGCACCATACAGGTCCTCGTTGTCATACCAGCCACCGACCGTCATGGTGGCGCATTTTATGTTCTTGAGCTTTGGCAGTATGTCCCGCTCCTTCCACCATGCGTCGTAGTTGGGGTGTGCCATCATCTGGTCCCAGAATTCGACACGATGCCCGAGACCGGACGGGTAAACATCTGCAACCTCCTTTAATCCACCTGTTTGAATGAAGAAATCATAGGCGCTGCTCGATGGCTTCGGTATCCACGGTTTGAGGTAGCCCCACGAATTTATCAGTCCGGGTCGCCGTTGGCCCATCACACCAAAGAAGTAGAAGTTTTGCGTAAGAAAGAGCGCACCGTTGTGATGTATGTCGTCTCCTTTGAACCAGTCGCCGACCGGCGCCTGCGGCGAGCACGCCTTGAGCGCCGGATGCGAATCTATCGAGCCGGCCGATGTATAGAAGCCCGGATACGAGATGCCGTACATGCCGACTCGGCCGTTGTTATTCGGCACATTCTTGAGCAGCCACTCGATCGTGTCATAGGTATCGGTGGACTCGTCGATCTCCGTCGGCTTTGTGTTAGCGATGTCCGGCCGAACGTTGACAAACTCGCCCTCGGACATGAACCGCCCTCGCACGTCCTGGTTGACAAAGATAAATCCCTCTCGTGCATAGAGATTGCTCGGCCCAAGGCTCTCCGCAAAATGGTCGGCGCCATACGGCTCGATCGAATAAGGAGTGCGGTTGAGGAGCATCGGGTAGCTTACAGACTTGTCCTTGGGCTCATAGATCGCGGTAAAGAGCTTCACGCCGTCACGCATCGTTATGGTGACCTCGCGCTTTTGGTAGTTCGCCGCAATGTACTTACCCAGATCGTTATCGGCCTGTCCAAATCCGGGCACGAGAACGCATATTGTTAAACTGATAGCGAATAGAACGTGCTTGATGTTCATCTCGAATTTCCCCCAGGTCTTCGTTGGCGTTAAAGATACTGACAGCATACCAAAGCGCGAGCTGACGCGGGTGAGATGGGCGTCAATCGACATTTAGAATCACCAACGTGCATAATTTTGAATAATGGATGATGTTTTGATCATCGGCGGCGGAGTCATCGGGCTAAGCATCGCTCGTGAGCTGCATTTGCGTGGTGTCGGCAGCATTACCGTGCTCGAAAAGGGCGTCTGCGGCGAAGAGGCGTCGTGGGCGGCGGCCGGTATGCTCGGCCCGCAAGCCGAGGCGGACCAAATGGGCCCTATGTTCGAGATGCAGTGCGAGTCACGCGACCTTTACCCCGATTTTGCGGCCGCACTTCACGAAGAAACGGGCGTTGATATCGAGCTTGACAGGGCGGGGACGCTTTACCTGGCATTTGACGACGCGGACACCGTGCACCTTAAAAAGCGATTCGAATGGCAGCGAGCCGCGGGGCTGCCGGTCGAGGAACTGACGGCGGCCGACGCCATGAGAGAGGAACCGGAGATCGCGGACGCTGTCCAAGGGGCCCTGTACTTTCCCGGCGACTGGCAGGTCGAGAACCGCAAACTTGTGGAGGCTCTGCAGCGTTTCGCTGAGTTGAACGGTATCGAAGTTCGAGAGCAGGAGCCGGCCGAGAACGTGCTCGTTGAAGACGGCAAGGTCACGGGCGTCGAGACCGCAAGCGGGAAATATCCCGCGGGCCGCGTGGTGCTAGCAACCGGCGCCTGGAGCTCACACATCAAAATCGGGGACGAACTCCTGCCCTTCGCGGTCGAGCCGGTCCGCGGGCAGATCCTTGCACTGCATTCGGAAGGTCGGATGTTCAGGCACGTCATTTACTCCCGCCGTGGTTACCTGGTCCCGCGTGCCGGCGGGCGGCTTCTGATAGGCTCGACATCAGAAAATGTCGGTTTCGACAGATCGACGACCAGTTCGGCGGAGTCAAAGCTGCGCGAGGCGGCCAATGAGATTTCGCCCGCGTTGGCAGATCTGAGGGTAATGGACCAATGGTCGGGTCTGCGGCCGATGGCCCCGGACGGCCTGCCCGTTCTTGGTGAGATCGCAGGAGCAAAAGGGCTGTTTGTGGCGACGGCGCATTATCGTAACGGCATACTGCTTGCGCCGGCGACGGCACAGATCGTCGCCGACTTTCTCATAGACGGTTTAAGGTCGCGTTATCTCGAGCACTTCGGGCCGGACAGGTTCGCCCGCAGCGGCAACGCGAAAACAGGCGCGATCTAGCGGCCCTATATTATGCGGATATTGATCGTATTTCTTCTGTTCAGTCTTGCGTCAACGGTTGCGGCACAGTCGGGCCGCACCCCGGGGGTCGCGGCGGCCGCGGACCCAAAGCCGGCTCCCGCCGAGACCACGGTCAAGCAGATGTTTGAGGATGCAAATTCGTATCTCAAAAAAAAGGCCGCCGAATTCGAAATGAAAAAGGTCGCATTCAGCGACAAACTGTTTGAACAGACAAAGCTTGAACAGCGACAGTTAGCCGCCAAATACGCCACTATCG
>JBGAVC010000065.1:0-22445 GCA_044228265.1 Pyrinomonadaceae bacterium | reverse complement strand
TGAAAAAGACCTGATCGAGACCGGCTTCAATGCAGGCGGGCGCGCAGGCGAGATACCTGCGAAGAATTTCTCCGTCTTTATCACCGAGCGGGTCGATGACGTGACCGCAAAGATCAAGGCCGGCACGGACGGCCTAACTGGCGATGCCGTTACGGCCGCGTACCGAAAGAACATTGACGACCTGCAAAAGTCCGAGCAGGCAAAGGCACCGACGGGTTCGACCATTCGCATCCAGATGGTCAACAGCGGTTACTTCTTTTACCAGTATCAAACGCGGCAGATACGAGACATACGCGTCGTTTACGCTCCGACGCGGAGCATTGGCCTCTATGGCGGTGATCCTGACAATTTCGAATGGACGCGACACTGCGGCGATTTCTCTATTCTTCGCGCCTACACGGCTCCGGACGGCACGGCGGCGGACTACTCGCCATCAAACGTGCCGTACAAGTCGAAGAAGTTCCTGACGATGAACGTCGGTGGCCTCAAGGACAGCGATTTCGTGTTCGTACTCGGCTTTCCCGGAGGCACCACACGATATCGCGAGAGCCAGTCGATCGAATACGCTCGAGACGCCAATTTCCCGTTCCTGGCGGCGATGTTCCGGGCCCTGGCCGACACACTCCGCACCATAGGCTCGACCGACGAGGAGAAACGCATAGCATTGCAGAGCGACATAGCCGATTTTGACAACGAACGAAAGCTGTACGAAGGCGGCTACTTGCGGCTGCGGCAGGCGGGCGTGGTCGAATCGCGTCAGACTGACGAGGCCAAAATGGCGTCATGGATCGCCGCAAATCCTGACAGGCAAAAGAAATACGGCACGATGCTCTCCGATCTCAAGGCAATCTCGGCCGAATCCAATGCTTTCGCAAAACGAGACGTGATCATTCGCCGTTTTCCCGAACCGAACTCGATGACCGTCTTCGGGCAGATCGTCGCCGCCGCGACCGCCATCAAGGCCGGCCGCAAACCGACTGACGCACAGCGAGCATCGATGCTTTCGCAGATGCAGACTGCGTTCAAGAACCGCGAGCCGTTGTTTGAAAAAGAGATGATCCGCTTTTATCTCCGCTCGTTTGATGCCCTGCCGGCCGGGCAGCGTTTTGAGGCTGCCGACAAGCGATTTAACAATACAAAAGGCAAGGAACGCCGCGATCTCGAGGCAGCATTTGCCGAACAGGTCGCGAACGGGCCGTTGGCTTCGCCCGAGAAGATCCTCGATCTGTTCTCATTATCGTGGAGCGAACTGCAGGCTCAACATCCGTTGGTCGCCGGCATCGTCGACGAACGGGCCGCCGCCCAGGCTCGCGCCGCCAAATTCGCGGCCGGCATTGACCGTCTGCGGGTGCTGTATATGCAGGCGTTGACCGAAATGAAGGGTGGCACGGTCTATCCGGATGCCAACCTGACGCTGCGGTTCACGTACGGCAACGTCAAGGGTTACCAGTCGCGCGAGGCTGAATATCGCTCGCCGTTCACCACCTTGAAGGGCATGATCGAAAAGAACACAGGCGAAAAGCCGTTTGACGCTCCGAAAAAGCTGATCGATCTGCAAAATGCCCACGATTTCGGCCGTTTCGGCGAAGGCGACTCGGTCGTGCTCGATTTCCTCTCGACGACCGACATCATCGGCGGCAACAGCGGCAGTCCAGTCTTGAACGGCAACGGCGAACAGGTCGGCCTGGTCTTTGACGGCAACTTCGAAGGCCTGGGCAACGACTTCTACTATGACCCGGCAGTCAACCGCACCATCTCGGTCGATATCCGTTACGTCCTGTTCATCGTCGAGAAATTCGGCGGAGCAGGTTACCTGCTGAACGAAATGAAGATCGTTGGCGGGAAAAGGGGTTGACACCGGCGATCGTCCTAACGTCAGATATTGGAGATCAGAAAAAAGGCTGTCCGAGAGGACAGCCTTTCTTGCGTTTTGTGCTCTTTCTAGTGGAAAAACCTGAACATTCGGCATTTATAGCTTTCGCTCCGAATCGTGTCCTTTTTTCTGGCGTCAGCCTGTTTTCGGCCGGTGATTGTATTGAGAGGGAAAGATGAAAACAAAAGTGCGGGTCTATTTAGGTCTTGGCGTATTGTTGGTCGCCGTGATCATCGTGTCAGGTTTGGGTCTCGCTCCGTCGGGGTCAAAAGTTAGCGCTGCTAGCCAGGAATATGCCGGTGGTGCGACCGTCGAAATGCTTAACTATGCTTTGAACTTCAAATCAGCCCAGAGTTTAGGTGTTTTTGGCGGCAACAGTGTCTCGGACAACGGTTCCGACATCCGCGGCACGGTCGGGTCGACCGGCGAAGTGCTCGGTGTTGCGTCCAATGCGATGAGCCTCGGCGATGCGGCCGAGAACCGTCGCGACTTGCTCGATGTTTTCAGCGTTGTCGACCAACTGCCCTGCACACAGGTCAATGGAGACCTCAACGGACAGACGTTTACACCCGGCGTATACTGCGTCGGTGATGCCACCCTGGCAGGGCGCATGACCGTCGATGCCGGCGGCGATGTTAATGCACGTTTTGTATTTCGTGTTGACGGCACTTTCACGGCTCGAGACTCCGCTTCGATCGAACGGACCGGCGAGGCACAAGCAACCAATGTCTACGTCTTTTCACGCGGCTCGGCAAATGTCGGCAGTAATGCCTCGATCGGATCAAACCTGATATCACGCGATTCGGTCCGCGTTGGTCATGGCTCGACAGTTTCGGGCAAGGTGATCGGCGTTGAGGGCACCGTTACGACCGACTCGAACATCGTTGCAGCCGGAACGGGCTATGTCGAGATCTGCAAGAATATCGTTTCGAACGGGATCGTCCCCGATCCGATCCCGGCAGGCACGATATTCGACTTTACTGTTTCGGGTGTTAACGGCACGATACAAGTGCCGGCTGGAGGCTGCTCTCCTCCGATACAGGTCGCGGCTGGTAACGTTACGATCACCGAAGCGGCAAGACCGAACACTGCGCTTCTCGGTTTCAACGTCAGCCCTTTCGATCGAACCGTCACCAATTTTAGCCCGACGTTGCAGCAGCTTGTCGTCGCTGTCCCGGCGGGCGACGTCAACGACCAGACGGTCGTCGGCTTTTTCAACCAGACGACAAGGACAGGTACGGTAGAGATCTGTAAGTTCGGGCGCGATCAGGACGTTTCGGGATTCTTCAACTACACCGTACAGGGAGCACCCGGACAGATATTTGCAGTTCCGGTCGGCTTCTGCTCGGGTCCGATCACGGTGACGATCGGGCTTCGGCCACTAGGGAACCAACCACCTATCGCGCATCCGGGTACGAACTTTGAAGTTAACAGTATCGCCGACACGGACGACGGTGTGTGCGACGCTGCGAACTGCACGCTTCGCGAGGCCATAAACGCAGCGAACGCGAATCCGGGTGCCGATACGATCACATTCGGCATCAGTGGTACGATCCTTCTCGGTCCAACGGCCGCACCGTTGATCACTGACAACCTTTCGATCGACGGTGTCAACCGTTCTGTGACCATCGATGGCGGCGGCACAATATTGCCGCTGAACGTTGGAGCGATCCAGGCCTTTAACTTGAACGCCGTGACTGTTGCAAACGGATCCTCCGGCACCGGCGGCGGGCTTCTTGCCGGGAGTTCTGACACCACGATCACGAGGTGTAGATTCCTGAACAATCGATCAGCCCAGGGAGGAGCGATCTTTGCCGCCGGCCAAACCATGAAGATCGACAGCACGACATTCGCCGGAAACAGCTCTACTGTTTTGGGTGGCGCGATCTTTAACACCGGCATCTTAACAATTACTAACTCGTTATTTACCGGGAATTCGTCAGCGTTAGGTGGCGCGATCGCTTCTGGTGCGACGCTTAATGTCACGAACAGCACGTTTTTCAACAACACGGCTGGTTCAATTGGTGGCGGCGTATATACCTTCGGAAATGCGACGTTTACAAACACAACATTTTCCACAAATTCGGCCGTTGCCGGCGGCGGCGGCGCGATCTTTAATGGTGTTAACACCACGCTTCAAAACACCCTCCTCACCAACAGCCCCACGGGCGGTAATTGCGCCAATGCACCAGTACTCGCGAATTCGTTCAACATTTCGGATGACATATCATGTGGCGGTGCGACCGTCAGGACGGCGGCCCAGATCAACCTCGCCGCAGCCCCCGCAAACAATGGCGGGCCGACGCAGACGATGGCGTTGACCCTTCCGAGTGCCGCCGCGGACACTGGCGACAATTCTGTGTGTCCGCTCACCGACCAAAGAGGAGCGTTCAGGCCTGCGAACTCAACAGCGGCCCCGACCGCAAGATGCGACGTCGGTGCGTACGAGATCAGCACGACGATGCCATTCACGGCCAATGTCACTGAGCTTGCCAAGGACACGTACAGGCTCGAGAACGTAACGACTTTCCCGGTCAGTGCCCTCAACTCATGGACGCCCGACCAGGGTTATGACGCCAACGGACTGCCGATCGTCAACACCAATGGTGGCTTTGCAAACGTCAGCCTCAACGTAGCCGGCGGTGCGGCAAACCAGACGACGGTACGGTTCTTCAACCGATCCCTGCCCGGCCGGATCAAAGTGTGTAAGATCACCGCCGATCCGGTTAACTTGCCTGTTGGGACAGCAATAAGATTTGCGGTAGGTGGATTGCAAGGTCCTTATCCTGGAACTGTGGCGAGCGTGGTATTCGATGTACTGGCCGGCCCGGCAAGCCAGGGTGGTTTCTGCGCGTTTGCACCGGGAGTATGGGTTGTCGGAGAAAACGTTCAGATCGGTGAAGGCTCGATCTCTCCGGACAATACAACCGATCTTCCGCTCGGTCTGACTGCGACTGTGGCAGGGTTACGCAGGTCGAGTATAACGGCTTCTACACCTTTTTCCCCCACTCCGGCGACTGTCCCGGGATTCAACACGTATACCTCCAACCCTATCTTAAGCTCCGGTCTGGCGGTGATAGCGGCTCGGAACACAACCGCTGAGGTCACGTTCACAAACTTCGTATACCGCCCGGCGATCCTCAAACTGTGCAAGAATGCAGGTCCTGGCATTGCCGCAGGCACGCCGTTCACTTTCACGCTCGCTCCGGCCGATCCGCTGACGACATTGCCATTCGGTGCCCTAACCACTCCGGTTTCGGTCGCCGCCGGTTCCTGTACTTTCGTCAACGGGCCGTTCCCGCCAACATCTGGATTCCCGGGTGTCGGTACCTTCAACTTCGGTACCAGCATTATTGTTACCGAGTCTGCTGCCGCCGGAACCGCGTTGTTGGATATTAGCTCCCCAACGCTGACGGCGACCGGCGGGTTGCCGAACTTTAACGGTACGCTGACGAAGGACATCGCTAACAGGAAGGCGACTTTCACGCTGAATCATGTGAGCGGTATTCCCGTTCCGCCGTTAACTCCGGCAAACTACTACTTCAATGAACTGGCTTTCACCAACACCGTCTCGCTAGGGCCGCCGCTGATCACCGAAACCCGTTTCGACTTTGACGGCGACCATAGATCGGACATTGTAGTTTTCCGTCCGACGGACGGGACGTGGTACTACTCACCCAGTTCTGATGGCGGCGTTCGCGGCGTCCAGTTCGGAGCCAATGGTGATATACCGATGGCCGCCGACTATGACGGCGATGGTGTGGCAGATCCCGCGGTCTTCCGTCCTTCGACGGGAACGTGGTACATGCTTGGCTCGACCAACGGATTCTCGGCAATGCAGTTTGGTATGTCGTCAGACATACCTGCCGCCGCTGACTTCGATGGTGACGGCCGTGCAGACGTGGCGGTCTTCCGTCCGTCGAACGGTACGTGGTACATCATGGGCTCGACCGCGGGCTTCTCGGGTGTCCAGTTCGGCATGAACGGTGACGTTCCTGTCGCGGCTGACTTCGACGGTGACCACCGTGCCGATGTCTCGGTCTTCCGTCCGTCGTCGGGTACGTGGTACATGCTTCGCTCGACAGCCGGCTTTACGGGTGTCCAGTTCGGTATGAACGGCGACATCCCGGTTGGAGCCGACTACGACGGTGACGGCCGTGCTGACGCTGCTGTGTTCCGTCCGTCGACGGGCACGTGGTACATGCTTGGCAGTACCGCCGGCTTCTCCGGCGTACAGTTCGGAATGGCAGGCGACACACCTGTTCCGGCCGACTACGACGGTGACGGACGCACGGACGTCGGCGTCTACCGTCCGAGCGACCGAACGTGGTACATCTTAAACTCCAGCCAGTCACGCAATGCGGTTGGCGGGTTCAGTGCCATTCAGTTTGGTGCCAACGGCGACCTGTTGACGAAGTATTAGTCCGATAGTAAATAAAAGAAGCTGGCTGAATTGATATTCAGCCAGCTTCTTTCATTTTTCTATTCTATTTTCACCGTTTACGCGGCTTTCTTATGACACATCGTGCATTGAGCGGCTCCCGGGCCTTTTGAGTCCGGTTTGAGCTTCTTGATCTCGGTGTGGCAGCCGGTGCATCTCCGGTGAAATGCCAGTAGATTAGTGACCGCCGTCGGGGACGTAGCGCCGGGCAAGGTGATCTCCGGCAGCTTTGGCAAAAGCTTTGGCGTCTCGCCGGCCTTGACGTGGCAGTTTCGGCAGCCGACGGCTCCGGATGCGGCCGGATCCTTGGTATAGAGGTCCTTGGTCAGCGTTGTCGTCCTGTCGGCAGGATAAGACGTCTTCCAGAGAGCGTGTTTGACGACTTCGGCCTGCGGCTGTGCCGTGTGATGACACTCGGTGCAGGCAATTGGGCCATCGCCCGCAACATTGTAATTCTTTGTTGTGTGATCTGCGTGATTAAATGTGACCTGGCCAAGCGTTGCTTTTTCCGCAAGCGTGACCGTAGTGGGCATCTCCTTGGTCTGCGCCCGGCTTTGGAAATACGATGAGCTGTCGATCGCGAACAACACACCGATCCCGAGAACCGCGGCGCCGAATACTAAAATAACCGATCGTTTCATATTCATCCTCCGATGACCGTCAATGACGGCTGTGATAATCGCGCCGATTTCTTCCGGATCCCGAATGGGACCTCTCAAGCCTGAGTATACACCCTAATTCTCAAAACTATCGCACGTCCCGGGCCTCCAAAGGCCCGGCGGCGAGATCTACTCATACCTCAACGCGTCTATCGGGTCGAGGCTGGCCGCTTTGCGCGCCGGATAGTATCCAAAAAACACTCCGACCGCGACCGAGAACACCACTGAACCGACGATCGCCGTGGTCGATATCAAAGTCGCCCAGCCCAATATCTTTGGGATGAGCATGGAGATCAGGACCCCGACGATGATGCCGATCGCACCGCCGCTCAGGCTCAGTACGATCGATTCGATCAGAAACTGGGTCCTGATGGCCGACGAACGAGCTCCAATCGCCATTCTGATGCCGATCTCGCGCGTCCTCTCTGTAACTGAGACAAGCATGATGTTCATGATCCCAATACCGCCGACCAATAGCGAGACGCCGGCGATGCTCCCTAACATTAGAGTCATGATACTGTTCGTCGCGTTCGCCGTCTCCGCTATGTCCGCCTGGTTGCGGACAAAAAAATCATCGTCCTCGTTCGCTGCTATCTTATGCCGCTGCCGCAGCAACGCTGCGATCTGGGCCTGGGCTGCCGTCGCCGCATCGGCCGAGGTGGCCGAAATATAAGCGGACTGTACATACGTGATCGCCAGCAGCTTTTTCTGCACGGTCGTGTAAGGTGCAAAGGTGATATCGTCCTGGTCTCGGCCTTGCGCGTCCTGGCCCTTGCTTGCCATCACGCCGATAACGCGAAATTGCAGATTCATTACGCGAACCGACTGCCCGACCGCATCACCGCCGGCAAAAAGGTTCTTGGCCACGGTCTGGCCGAGCACAATGACGCGGGACTGGCTCTGGACGTCTGCGTCACTCACAAAAACACCGTCCTGGACGGGCCACATGCGGATCGCCTGAAACTGGCTGCTGACGCCCTGTACCTGAGTGTTCCAGTTGGAGTTGCCAAATACGATCTGCGCCCGGCTCTGAACGACTGGGCTGACCATCGCGACGGTCGGTATCTCACGCTGGATCGCCTCTATGTCCTCGACCAGCAAGGTCCTTCTCCCGAGATCGGCAGTTCCGCTTCGGACGCCGCCCGTATTTTGGGCACCGGCGGTAACGAACAACAGATTTGTGCCGATACTCGCGATCTGGGCATTGACAGATGCCTGTGCTCCCTGCCCGATGCTGACCATCGCAATGACCGCGGCGACGCCGATGATCACACCGAGCATCGTCAGACCGGCACGGGCCTTGTTACGGGCCAAGGCGCGAAACGCGATGCGGACGATCATAAGGAAATTCATACCGCCTCCGCCTTCTCTTCTTCGTCCTCGTCATCGTCGGTGATCTCGGGCATCCGTTTGAGTTCCTCGGCAGCATCAAGCTGGTCCTCGACCGGATAGTCTTTTTTGATCTTACCGTCTTTAAAAAAGACCACCCGCCGGGCGAAACTCGCGATGTCATGTTCATGCGTAACAACGATCAGCGTGATCCCCTTTTCGCGGTTCAGCTTCTGGAATATCGCCATCACCTCGATCGACGTACGGGAATCGAGATTACCCGTAGGCTCGTCCGCCAGTATGATTGACGGCTGATTAACAAGCGATCGGGCGATAGCGACACGCTGCTGCTGCCCGCCCGAGAGCTGGTTGGGGTTGCTGTCTTCCCTGCCCGCGAGGCCGACCGACGCCAGTGCCTCGGCCGTTCGTTTTGCCCGCTCAGCGGAGCTTATGTTGGCGTAAAGCATTGGAAGTTCGACATTTTCGCGGGCGGACGTCCTCGAAAGAAGATTGAAGCCCTGAAACACAAAGCCGATCTTTCCATTGCGAATGTCGGCACGTTCGTCCTTTGAGAGCTTCGAAACGTCCTCGCCGTCGAGAATATAGGTCCCTCGCGTAGGCTGGTCTAGACAGCCGATGATATTCATCATCGTCGACTTGCCCGAGCCTGAGGTACCCATGATCGCGACAAATTCGCCCTCACGAACGGTGAGCGAGATACCACGCAAAGCGTGGACCTCGACGTCACCCATAACGTAGGTCTTGTGGATATTCTCCATGCGGATGACCGGGCGGGCCGTTTCATCCCGTTCGATTCCCGATGTTTTCCTTTCGGTCTCGGAGATCATCGCTGGTTTTGGAACATTGCCTTTCCTAAGTCCCTATCGTCCGGGCGGCCGACCGCCAGTGCCGCCAAAACCCGGAGCCGCCGACGTGTTCGACGTCCGCGTGTTCGTTGCCGTCGACGCGGTCATCGTTTCGCCGGTTATGATCAGGTCGCCTTCCTGAAGATCGCCCTCAACCATTTCAGTGGCTGTACCATCGCTGATCCCGATCTTTACCTCGCGCTGCTGCGGCTGCTTGTATTGGTCCAGCACCCACACGATACGCGTCTGTCCTGCGAGCACCGGCGTCGTCGAGCGGCTTATCCTGGCTCCTTCTGCGTTCGAATTATCATCAGTTGCTCGAGTGCCCAGTCTCCGATTCGAGTTCGAATTCTGAGCGCCGTTCGCCACCGCAGCCGGAAAATAACGAAATGCAGCATTCGGGATCTTGATGACGTTGTCTCGCCTGGCGATCACGAATGTCAGGTCCGCGGTCATTCCGGGCTTCAATTTTTGCTGCGGGTTTTCGACGTTTACGATCACGCTGTAGGTCACGACGTTCTGTACGGTAGTGGCGTTGAGACGCATTTGGCGTATCGTACCTTCAAACGTTTCGCCTGGAAACGCATCGACCGAAAACGTGACCTTGTTTGCCTGGCTTACCGAGCCAATGTCCGCCTCGTCGATATTGGACATGACCTGCATTTGAGTCAGGTCATTTGCTATCGTGAACAGCGTCGGCGCCGACAGGCTCGCCGCCACGGTCTGTCCGACATCTATCTGCCGCGACACAACGACGCCGTTGATAGGAGATGTGATCGTCGTGTGCGACAGATTGATCTGTGCGAGATGGAGTGCGGCCTTGGTCTGCTTTATTTGAGCCTGTGAGATCAGGACCTGCGACTCCGTCTGCCTAACCGCGGCTTGAGCCTGAGCGATGCCTGCGTTGGTGGCCGAACCCTCGGTTATCTTGGCTTGATTTACCTGAGCGAGGGCCTGTTCGTATCTTGCCTGAGCGCTCTTATAAGTAGTCTGTGCAATTTCGAACTCGCGCTTTGAGATCACCCCTTCGTTAAAAAGATATTGCTGCCTGTTTAGGTCGGCCTGAGCGTCGTCGCTCTGTGCTTTGAGGCTATTCAGGTTGCCCTGGGCAACTGAGACGCCGGCCCGTTGATTCAAGACGTTGGATCTCGCAGCCAGTAACTGGGCCTTCGAGCTCGCCAGGTTCGCCTGAGCCACTTTGAGCCCTGCGTTCGCCTGGTCGAGGTTTGCCGTTGCCTGTTGGACCTGAGCCTGAAGACTCGCGGGGTCCAGTTCGGCTATGACTTGCCCTTTGTGAACCTCGGAATTGAAGTCGACATAAATTGCCGATATCGTACCGGAAGCCTGACTGCCAACCTGAACCGTTGTGACCGCCTGCATCGTTCCGGTTGCAGATACTTTGTTGACAAGGCCGCCGCGAGTGACTTGGGAGGTCACATACGTTACAGTGCCCGATCCTCGAATGTAATAGTAGTAATAGAAGCCACACGCTGCGGCGAGGAGGGCAATTGTGATCCAGAACGCTTTACCGAGCGAAGTCGAGAAACTGAACAGATCTCTTACCCACATTTTCAGGTCCCCTTTAAGTTGTATTATGGGCGGCCGTGACAAACTCTGGCGCAGGGCATGCACAGTTCCCTGCGGGACTATCAACCCGTTCGATCAGAGAATATAGTGCAACCGGCTCGTCGCCGTCTTTCGACCGGGCCCAAAAATCATAGGAGCCGACCTTCTTCGTAAATAATGTTATCGGAGACAGCCGGCGAAGTAAGTGCGCGGCGTCACATTTTGTTGTTAACTCACGGGGGGCCTAATACGCGAGTTTTATCGAGTTCATGCCGCGTAAAATGACGCGTTGACGGCGAACCACTCGCTTGCGGTTCTTTGCAGGGTTGAAAACGTTGAGGGGTGAGGGGATCATCGCTGAAAGGAACGCGGCCTCGTCACGGGTCAGGTCCGAAGCGCCCTTTTTGAAATAATACCGGGACGCTGCCTCGGCACCATATATACCGTCGCCCCATTCGATGACGTTGAGGTAAATTTCGAGTATCCGTTTTTTTGAAAGGTCGCGTTCGAGGAAATAGGTGTACACGGCTTCCCTGCCCTTTCTGAGAAAATTCCGGTCTTCAGAAAGGAAAAGGTTCTTTGCAAGTTGTTGCGTTATGGTCGAGGCGCCACGCTTAAAGCTCGGCATCGGCGGTATCCAGTCGTTAGGGTCGTAATCGCCATCCTCCTTGGCCTCTTTTTCGCCTTCTTTGACGGCGTCGTCCCAGGCTTTCTGTATGGCGTCCCAGTCAAATCCGTGGTGCTGGAAAAAATGGGTGTCTTCGCCCGCGAGGACGGCTTTGGCGAGCTCGGGCGATATCTGCTCGATGGGCGTCCAGATCATCGCCTTTTTTGGCTCGCGGCCTTCGGCACGCATCTCGGAGATACGGTATTCGATCATCGAGGTAGTCGTCGGGTTCTCATTCCTGAGGGCTGAGATGTTGGGAAAAGTTATCAGTTCGTAGAGCAGCCAAACGCCGACCGCTCCGGCGAAGATCAGGACCAACATTTTTACCCAGTACCACATGCGATAAGCCTCTCGAATTATCAATTACCGCATACGATTTGTAAATGCATATGTTTCTGGTAAATGGTGGTCAAGCAGAGGCTGTCGGAATAAACGCTTGCTGCCCGGAGATGAAAGAACAAGTTTCTTGAATTATTCACCGCTTTACGGCTATCCTGATTCTGCTATTTAACTAAACCGGACTCGTGCAGTCTTATTTTATGGGCCAAAACGATAATGTTGTTGCCGTGATCCTCGGCGGCGGTGCGGGTTCGAGGCTTTTCCCGCTGACGCAGGAACGCTCGAAACCTGCAGTGCCGCTCGGCGGAACCTATCGTCTCATCGACGTGCCGGTGTCGAACTGCATCAACTCGCAAATAACGCAGATCTTCGTTCTCACACAATATAATTCGGCGTCGCTGAACCGCCATATTTCGCGGACATACCGCTTTTCGAGTTTTTCGACCGGTTTTGTCGAGGTATTGGCCGCCGAGCAGACGAAGGACAGCCCCGAATGGTTCCAAGGGACTGCGGACGCTGTCCGCCAAATGCTCCCGCACCTTCGGGATTGGCGTGTCAATACGCTGCTGATACTATCCGGTGACCATCTCTACAGGATGGACTACCGTAAGTTCCTCGCCCGTCACTACGAGACAGGCGCCGACCTGACGATCTCGGTGATCCCTTGCCGGCCCGACGAAGCAGAGGAATTTGGGCTGCTAAAGACCGATGAGGCCCGCTCGATCGTTGAATTCAAGGAAAAGCCAAAGGGCAAAGCTCTCGACGCAATGCGTGTCGATACGACCGCTTTGGGGCTAAGCGCCCAGGAAGCCGAAAACCGCCCTTTCCTGGCGTCGATGGGGATCTACGTGTTCAATTACGACCGGCTCGTCGATCTACTCAAAACGGACGACTCTTGGGTGGATTTTGGCCGCGAGATCATTCCGGCCGCGATCGAGAAGTACAACGTTCAGGCCCACCTTTTCAACGACTATTGGGAAGACATCGGGACGATACGCTCCTTTTACGAAGCCAATCTGGACCTCGCCTCGCCGCTTCCTAAATTCAATTTCTTCGACACGGAATCGCCGATCTATACACGCAGCCGCTATCTGCCGCCGTCAAAACTACATAATTGTGACATCGACAATTCCATGGTTTGCGAGGGGTGTATTCTGAGCGGGGCACGGGTCAGAAACTCGATAATCGGGCTACGAAGCCGTATTGACAGCGGCGTTAATATCGAAGATTCGATCGTGATGGGTTCTGATTTCCTCGAATCGTACGAAGAAGTGCGTCATAACGCCGCCGCATCTAGGCCTCACATAGGCATCGGCCAAAATTCGATGATCAAAAGAGCGATCCTGGACAAAAACGTGCGGATCGGCAGCAATGTCAAATTGGTGAACCGCCAAGGCGTCCAGCACGCTGACGGCGACGGACGTTCGTACTATATTCGCGAAGGCATAATCATCATCCCCAAGAACGCGACCATTCCCGATGGCACCGAAATCTAGCGTTATCTTTGTTTTGCGTCGCGCCGTTTGAGGACGGTCTCTCTCGCCCGCACTACGAGGCCTGAGCGGCCGACTTTGATCTTTACGTTGGCCGACTTGCCGGGTTGGCGTTCGGTCGTCGGGTAGTAGCCGATGCTGTAGAACTCACGGAGTTCGCTCGCGATCTTCAAGAATGCGTCCGACAGATTCGCGACCGAATTCGCCATATACTCCCGTCCGCCTGTCCTGGCTGCGAGCTCATCCAGATACTCCTGGGCTTTTCGATAGTCCTCGGCTGTGGTGCCCCGTTCGCTCGGCCGCCCTATCGTGCTCATGATCGCAGGCAGCGGATTGCCGCCCGGCGTCGCTGACGGCACGGGCGTGGGCGGCAGCGGATTGTTCTTCATCGCCTGAACGTCGTCGTATGTGTCGTAGCGTATTGGGTAGATCAGCGAATCGAGTTCCATCGCGTCGCTCAGATTGTCGCGGTCATTTACGCGCTGGCTGGTCGTATCGACGCCGTCCGTGAAGAGAATTATGGCCTTGCGCCCTTCGACCTTTCGCATCCGGTCGTTGATGACCAGATCGATCGCCTCGTACAAGCTCGTCCCGGCGCCGATCTTGGTGCTTCTGATTGCTTTGTACAGCGTATTTCTATCGTTCGTGGCCTCGCACAGCACGTGTACGTCACCGTCGAATGAAACGACCATAACCTTGTCCTGCGGCCGCAGCTGGTCGATGAACGTCACGGCCGCGTACTGGATGTCCGAGATCTTGAATTTAGTTGAGTAACTCATGTCGAGCACAAGCGCGACCGTGAACGGCTGATGCTCGTTTGTGAACATCGCGATCTCCTGCTCGGCGCCGTCCTCGGTAACCTTAAAATCCTCTCTACTTAGCCCGGCGACGAACCGGCCCGTCTTGTCCATTACACGCACTGGAAGCGAGACAAGCTGGGTGTTTACCTTGATGACATCGCGGTCGTCTGTTGCCGCCGCATCGCCGCCGTTCTGTGCAACCGGGGCCGGCGTAGGCGTCGGCGTCGGCGTCGGACGCTGGTTGGTCTTTCCGTTTGCCGGCGGAGCACCGCGGCCTGCCTGTGCTGAAGCCACGCATGCGGTGATCAAGATCAAAGATAACAGGAAGAAGGCTCGAAAAATCCTCATTTCGGCAAGGTTATGCTCCAGGTCATCGCTTACGATGCTCGCACCGGCCCGATTGGATGCAAACAGCAAAAAAGGCCGCTCGATCCGGCCTTTTGATGGTATCAGATATTTGTTTGGTCCGCCCCTATCTGCCCGCAAGGCTGCGGTCGGTCTGGCCGACGATATAGCTCGTCTTTGCTCTGACCACGACCTCCGGCCGCATGACCCTGATCTTGATCTGTTTGCGGTCGCCGACCTTGCCGACGTTGTCGGGATAATACCCAAGCGAATATTGTCGCCTTAGCTCTTCGGCAATTCCTGAGAATGCGGCGTCGATGTTGGTCATACTCGAGGCTTCGAATTCGCGTCCGCCGCTGTTGGCGGCAAGGTCCTCGAGATATTTTTTGCCTAGCTCATATTCCGACCGGCCTGAGCCGCCGCCACGGCCCCGGCCCACATTCACATTGCCGCCGTTCATCAGGATCTGAGCCAGGATAGCCGCCATCGAAGGATTACCGTACCCGCCGCCGCTTCGGCGTCCGCCGCCGCGCTGCGGGTAGCCGTAACCGCCGTTCATGTCCGCTGACGTATCATACCTGACCGTGTAGAAAAGAGAGTCGATCTCTTCGGTCTCGGCGACAGTGCTCTGATACGAAGCCCTCCTGGACGTCGTGTCAACGCCGTCGGTGAACAACACGACCGCCTTGCGGCCCTGTATCGTACGCAATTGTTGGTTTATCACGTAATCGACCGCTTCGTAGAGGCCCGTTCCGTCACCGAACTGCGACTGGCGTATGGCGTCGCGAAGCTGTGCCCTGTTATTTGTGATCGGACTCAAAACGTGGACGCGTTCATCAAATGCGACGACCATCACCCGGTCGCTCGGCCTCAGTTGGTTTACGAACGCGATGGCTGCATCCTGTATCTCTTCGATCTTGAAAGACGTCGAAGGCGAAACGTCGATCATCATAATAACGGTGAACGGCTGCTCGACCGATTGAAAATACTCTACCTTCTGCTCGACGCCGTTCTCAAATATCTTGAAATCTCGCTTCTGAAGCCCCGAGATAAATCGGCCGTCGCGGTCGAGCACGGAAACCGGCATCGTGACCAAATTCGTTTCGACCTTGATCACTTCGTTCTCGTCGTTGCCCGCAGGCGTCGGAGTCGGCTGGCCGGAATTGGAGGTGCGGCCGTTCTGCAGGACAGGCGGGCGATCGCCGTTCGACGGCCGGCCCGTGCCGTTATCAAGAACGGGCGGTGTCGGTGTAGGCGCAACCCTCGGTCTCGCCGAAGTATTGGATTGCCCGTACGCCGCAAAAGCGTACAAACTTAACAACAATGTGACCGAAATTATACGTTTCATGCCGAGATAGACCTCACGCAGAGCTATAGCTTGGGGAAAGCGCGTCATTTGATTAAATATCCGGCAGCTTAGTTGCTAGGAATTTCGCTCGAGATGCTCTATTGCTAGATCGTGAAAATGCCTGCGCACCGAATTCAAATTGACGAATGGCAAGCCGTGGTCATGAGTTCGGTTTGTCAGCAGTATGAAGACCCTCTCGTTTTCGGGATCGATCCACAGACTTGTTCCCGTAAAGCCCAGGTGACCGAACGCGGATGAGGGCATCTTCGATCCCGCGGCGGATCCAGGAGTCGACGCGAGCTGGAACGCAAACGAACGGTGCTCGTTCTTGTCTGGAGTGAAGTTGGTATGGAAAAGCTCGCAGGTTTTGGCCTTCAACAATGAAGTCTTCCCAGCGAGAAAATGGTTTGCCAGCACAAAAACGTCTCCAGCCGTGGAAAACAATCCCGCATGCCCGGCTACGCCATCCATAAAATACGCGTTGCCATCGTGCACCTCGCCCCAGATCGTCCCGGTCCGAAAGGCAGGACGGCCGCTGTCAGAACCGGGAGAGGTAGCGACTGGGATCTTCGGGTCGGCGTTGAGGTACCCCTTCTCGATACACGTCTGCCTCTCGAACATATTCCCTTTCTCGCTTGCCGCCGTTTGGCGACGCAGAGCCACCGGAGGATTGAAAAGCGTTCGTTTCAGCTCGAGCGGGGCCGCGACCATCGAGATAAATGCTTCGTCCAGACGTTTTCCGGTTAATCTCTCGATGATCTTGCCCAATAGAATGAAGTTAAGATCGCTGTACGTGACCGGCGCCTGTTGCAGGTCCAGAGGGGTCCTCGCGATCTCGCCGACGACCTGCGAGGGATCATCGACGCATAAATAGAATGGCTTCCAGGCGGGCAGCCGTGACGTGTGGGTCAAGAGGTCACGGACCGTTATCGAACGCTTATCCTCGACGTCGAGTTCCGCTAACAGCCCGCTTACAGGATCGTCTATTGCAAGTTCCCGATGCTCCACAAGCATGGCCGCAAGCAGGCCGGTGATAAGCACCTTGGTCAGGCTCGCGAGATCGTAGATCGTATCTTCATGGGCCGCGATCGGTTCGGGCTCGACGACCGCATTTCCGGCCGCTCCGTGCAGTATTACCCCGCCCTTTTCGCCGACGAGATAGACCGCCGACGGAAAGACGCCCGCCGTGATCCGCTCCGCTATAAAACTCGATATTTCGTCGGTCACAATATGACGTCGAAAGCCGCATTCGGGAGCCGATACGCGACCTTTTGGCAACCTTCGCAGGTTTAGAATAGCCTGAGAAGCTGCTTTCGTAAAAACGCTGTCGCCGGTTGAGCTTTGAAGGCAAAATCCGTTATAAATTCTCCAGAGGTCCAAAAAATGAAAACGCTCCTAAAGATCGTCGCAGGGCTTGTCCTGCTTGTCATCGTTGTGTTCGCCCTGATGATCGGTTACGTGGTCGGCTTCAAGCCAAACGTTCCCGTCGAACAGGTAAAGATCGACGCCACGCCTGAACGTCTGATGCGCGGCAAGTACCTTGTCGAAAACGTGGCCCAGTGCGTCGCCTGCCACTCCGAACGCGACTGGTCGTTATATGCCGCGCCGGTCATTCCGGGAACATATGGCAAAGGCGGCGAGGCATTTGATCAGAAACTCGGATTTCCGGGCGCGTATTTCGCACCCAATCTGACGCCGCACCATCTTAAGGACTGGTCCGACGGCGAGGTCCTGCGGGCGGTCACTTCTGGTGTCAGTCGCGACGGGCGGGCCCTCTTCCCCGTGATGCCTTACCTCAGCTACGGCAAGATGGACCGCGAGGATATCAATTCGATAATCTCGTACATCCGCAGCCTGCAGCCGGTCGCCAACGACCCGCCGGCTTCGAAGTCCGACTTTCCGATGAGCATCATTATCCACCTGATCCCTCAAAAGGCGGAGTTCTCGACCCGTCCCGCAGCCACGGACAAGGTCGCCTACGGACGATATCTCGCAAACGCCGCGAGCTGCGCCGAATGTCACACGCCCGACAACAAAGGCCAGATAATTGAGACCGAACTCTTTCGCGGCGGCCGCGCTTTCGCATTGCCTGACGGAACGTGGGTCCAGTCGAAAAATATCACGCCTGACCCAACGGGAATCGGGGCATGGACGGAGGATTACTTTATCGAGATGTTCAAAAAACACGAGAACGAGAAGGCACCCATTCCGGCCGGCCAAACCCAAACCGTCATGCCCTGGACCGGCTATGCCGGCATGACCCGCGAGGACCTGGCCGCGATCTATGCGTACCTAAGAACGGTCAAACCGCAGAAAAGTAAATGATCGTCAATAGACGCTCCAGACATCGGTAATATGGACAGAACAGCCAGCCATTTGAGGTAGCAGGAATAAATCCTTGCACGAACAGATGATGCTATTGCCTAAAACGCAGCAATGCGATCTTGAAAAAACATAATCTAGTAAAAAGGAGGCCCGTTCATATAAAATAGGGATGACGTCGGGAAGGTGAAAGGTTCTATGAAGAAGTGAGGTAACAATTATGCCCCGGATCCCGTTCACGACATGGTACGGTCATTTGCTAACAATTAGCACTTCCGCGATCATGACCGCCAGTCCAAGAGGACTGGTTCTACATATCAGCGACGGAGTTAAGGGGAAGAACGGTGCGCATCTCGTACCAAATCTCAATGGACTGGCTGCGACGTTTAACTCCACAAACTTCCCGGCGCACTTTGGCATCGACGCCCAAGGAAACATCGGACAGTATATCGATACCGGCAAACAGGATCGCGCAACGGAAAGAGGCACCGAATGGTTTAGCGTGGAATGCTGCGCTTTTCGCGGCGATGCTTTAACCGATTCGCAGGTCACCGCTGCCGGACTGTTGTTTGCGGGCCTCCGCGAGTCCCATAAGACGTTCCCCCTTGAACTTGCCGATTCCGTGGTCGACAGCGGACTCGCTTACCATTCACTGTTTTTGACCGCCTCCGAAAAGAAGGACCCAAAGAAGCACTCCAACTGCCCGGGCGCGTTGGTGATCTCACAACGGGCGACCATTATCGAGCGCGCGCGATCGATCTTTGGCTAATAAGCCGCGGACAAGATCGTGGCTGGATGCCCGATGCTTCTGAGAGTTTCTCCGTTACAATCGCGTGTTCAGAAGCGCGGTCCTTACCCACGGTAAAGCTCACTGCTTGATCGGCGGTTGTTGTTGAGGTGTCGTTTTTGGCTGGACCGAGGCCTGACGCTGCGTTATGACGGTCGTTAAAGCCTTTGGGATCTGGTTGACGAGTATGTCGCCCTGGTTCTCGATGATCTGATCGATGAGTTCAAACTTCTCCTTATCGAAATCGCGGGTCATCAAAACGCCGTCTTTGTCTATCGTCATCGGATAAATGCCGAAGAGCTGGTTCTTGAAATTCTGGAAGAAAGAGGCGTCTTCAGGCGGCATGACGTTTGCTCGTGCGGGGTTCGCAGCAGGGACCGGTGCACCGATAAGCTGAAGCTGCTCCTTTGACTTCTCAACATACTCGCTGTTCGGATAATCAGCGACGATCCGGGAGAAGTATTTGGCGGCCTGGTCCGTTTCCTCCTCGATCTGGTATGTGACGGCGATCTTGAACAGCACTTCGTCCATGAACTTGAAATTGGGGTATTTGTCCAGGATCTCCCGGTAACGGGATTGTGCCCCCTTCAGCCCACTTTTCTTCTGGTCCACCGACATGTTGTAGTAGTAGTTCGCGACGTACAGGTTATGCAGCCCAAGGTTGTCCTGCACTTCGTTGAGGCGCGTCTGTGCTGCATCGCGAAGTATCGAGTTGGGATACTGCTGGAGCAGAGCTTTAAGCCGGGTCTCCGCGCGTTTGGCTCGTGTCGCGTCACGATCGGGCAGCCCGATCTGGCGCATCTCGGACTCGGCGATCTTCAGAACTACGCGGTCCGAGAGAGGATGGGTCGGGAAAAAGGTCAGCCAGTCCTGGTACGCCGCGATGGCCTGTATCAGCGAGCTGGTCGAGCCTTCGAGAAAGAACGAGTCGGCCACCGCCAGCTTGGACATCGGCAGATATTGAGAGTCCGGATACGTTGTGATGATCGTTTGGAACAGAAGCCGCCCAACATCGAAGTTCCGCTTGCGGACCTCGCGCGTTGCGACTATGAAGAGTTCACGGTCACGGCCGGGCGAAACGGTCCCGATCAGATCGTCGTATTCGTCCTTGCCGCCTCCGCCGAAGATGCCTAGAAATTTCTTTTTCGTTTTCTTCCCGGCAGTCACGTCCGGGCGATCGCCCGCAGCGGCTCGAGCCGACGCGGTCTCGGTCTGGATCTTATCGACGCGCACTTGAAACTCACTGACGGCCTGTTCGAGCGAGGTGATATCGGACCTGTCGCGTTTATCGCCGTGGTCCACCTTTGTCCGAAGGCTGCTGACTTCGGATAGCAGGCGGTTCGCTTCTTTCTCCAGGCTCTGCAAACGGGCAAGCGGCGTATCGAGGTTTTCCTTTTCGCCTTTTTTTGGTTGCTCGGCCTTGCCTTCTTTTTTGAGGCCTCCGATCGCGCCCTCAAGGCTGTGCTTCATGGTCTCAAGCTTGTTACTGAGCACCTCGAGCCGTTGATAGTCGGTGCCGTCGCCAGCTTTGTCCTGGCCGAAAACTGAGACGGTCGAAAGGATTAGGGCCGCTGCGACCAAAAGGACGGGTTTGAATCTAAAAATGACCATAAAACCTCAAGTATTTAACACAATTCCACAACTCATGATGCCAGGTTCAGACCCAGTCGGTGCCACTGTCGATGAGAGCCTTTACCGCGTTTTCCGGATCACCGCCGCCGAAGACCGCCGATCCGGCAACGATAAGCTCGGCTCCTGCCCCAACGATCTCGCCGATGTTGGTCCCGTCAATTCCACCGTCGATCTCGATCCTTGTATCGAGGCCGCGTTCACGCACCATCGACCGTAGGCGACGCAGCTTGTCCATTACGCCGGGAACAAATTTCTGCCCCCCAAAACCCGGATTGACCGACATCAACAAGACGAAGTCAGCCACTCCGAGGATCTCTTCGAGCAGAACGAGCGGCGATGCCGGATTGATCGCGACGCCAGCCGCTGCTCCCGCGTCTTTGATCGAACAAAGCGTCCGATGCAGATGATCGTCAGCCTCGACGTGGACCGAAACCATGTCGGCACCCGCCTTCGCAAATTCGGCAGCGTAGCGGCCGGGCTCGACGATCATCAGATGCGTATCGATCTTGAGCCTGGTGGCCTTTCTGATCGATCGTACGACCGGTAGGCCGATCGTGATGTTGGGCACGAACCGGCCGTCCATTACGTCGACATGCAGGACGGTAGCACCGCCGGCTTCAACGGCCGCGATCTCTTCCCCTAGACGGGCAAAGTCGGCGGAAAGCAAAGACGGAGCTATTTCAAACATTCAAGAATCAGTAGTATTTGTTGCTTTACGCGAGAATTTCGTTGCTTCAAGGCCTGTTCGCGGGCCGGCGGCTTTCCGGGGGCCGCGAATTCGACTCGTTCGGATGCGTTGCCGGCTTTTGCGGTGCTTTTCCCGTATTTGCGGGGGCCGCACTATTTGTGCCGGTCTCTTTTTTGTTCGAGTTGCTGTCGGCGGTGTTGGAATTCGAGTTTGAATTCGAGACGTTCGCTAGCACGTCCCGCGTCGTGTCGGCCTTCTTACGATTTGAATTAGCCTTGGGCTTCTTCGGCTGATCAGAGATCATCTCCTCGATCTTGTTGGTGTCGTCCTCGTCGGCCCCCTTTTTCATGATCGCGGGACCTTCTTCGCTTTCTCCGCCGCCCTTGCTGGTGACGACATATATCATCTGCCCCGTTTTTACGGTTTCTCCCGGTTTGGGCAATTGTTCGATCACCGTGTTCGGCGGCTCGGGACTGACACGGTCGGCGCGTTTTTTGATCTTAAGTCCCAGGGCCACAAGTTCGTGTTCGCTGTCGATGTAGTTCTTGCCGGTGATCTCGGGGACTTTGATCTCGGATCCCTGCAGCGAACGATACACAACCCCCGCCATTCCGACGGCAAAAGCCGCCAGAAGCAGCGCGAGGGCGCCTAACTTGCCGATGGCCGATATACTTCTACTGGCAAAACTCACTTATCGTCCACGCTCCGATCAAATGGAAATAGTAGCATCTTTCTATCAACGCAAGAAACCGTCAATCGCCGCTCGGTCCGCGTCGATCAGCATTTTTTAACATCGCGGCCAGAAAAAATCCGTCCATATCATCTCGCGTCGGCAGCGTCCTCGCAAATCCGTCTAATGTCCGAAATCTCACGTCGACGGCAGGGGTCACGAGGGTGAACCGGCGGTCCTCTTCTAAGAAGCGTTTAACGACCGATTCGTTTTCTTCGATCTCGAGAGAGCACGTCGAGTACACCAACATACCGCCGTCCTTCACCGTTTGCGACGCGTTTCGCAGAATCGCTATCTGCCTGGCAGCGAAGCGCGCAAAGTCTGACTCGCGGATCCTATATCTTATCTCCGGATTGTGTCGGATCGTTCCTGTGCCGGTACAAGGCGCATCGACGAGGACGACATCGAAGCTCGCATCGAAGAACGGGAGCGGCATTTCGGCATCGTAACGAACGCACTTGACGAAATCGACGCCCTGCCGGCGGCAATTGCCCGCAAGGAATTTTACACGCTTGTCACTGAGATCCCCGGCGACGATCAGCTTCGCCCGGGTTACATTG
>JBGAVC010000064.1:10656-22739 GCA_044228265.1 Pyrinomonadaceae bacterium | reverse complement strand
TCTCAGTTCTCCATTTTCAATTATCGGTTCTCAATTCTCAGTTCTCAGTTCCCGGTCTCCCTTCTCAGTTCTCAGTTCTCAGTTCTCAGTTTTCCATCCCTCTGTTGACATCGGGGGCTGAATTCTGTCTAATTTGACCGAACCCAACACTGGTCTCCCAGGATCTCAATCTTTGATAAAGAAGGACTACTTTTATGATGAACAGGATATTGCTTACACTCGCGGCCACGGCGGCGATCTGTTTCGCGATGGCGTGCGGCGGCGGTGCGACGAACACGACCAACAACACGGCGGCCAATAAGCCGGCGAACAACGCTAACGCGGTTTCGAACATGATGAACACCGCAATGAACGCTCCGATGAACACTGCCGCGAACACGGCCATGAACACTGCCGCCAACACCGGCAAACCGGCGAACATGGCAGCCAACAAACCGGCAAATACGGCAGCCGCCAATACGTCCAAGGACACCGCGGCCGCCAATAAGAAGGAGCAGAAGCCGCCCAAGGGCGCGACGTTCCTCTGCAAGGACGGCACTTACAGCTTTAGCAAAACCGACAGCGGCTCGTGCTCAGGCCACGGCGGCGTCGATAAACCAGTCAAACCGTAACAAGAACCTCGCTTCCGGCGATGTTGAGAAACGTTCCCCCTCGGGCCTCTAAAATGGGCACCCTTGGGGGACGTTTCCGTCTTTGCGAACTTTGCGTCCTAAACTTTGCGCCCTTTGCGGTAAAAACAAGACCTTAACCGCAAAGGGCGCAAAGTTTGAAGACGCAAAGGGCGCGGAGGAGATATGAAAATATTGACTTTTGCGGCCCGTGTTCATTTATAATTGATGGACGGGCCATGGATCAGCCGGCCCTCAAGATCTGACCTTCTAAATCACACCTTATATGATATTTAGGATCATCGCTCTGACCGCGGCACTCGCCGCGATGTTCGCCGCTATGGCTTGCGGCGGCGGCTCGAACGCCAACGTCGCGCCGTCGAAGTCAAGCAACCAGGCCAACGCCGTTATTCATACCAACACCAACGTCGTCGTTAACTCGGCCGGCAGCACCAGCAACAACAACGGATACAGCGTCACGTACGAGGACGCCAACGGAAACCCTGTCAAGGCGCCCGCCAATGTCGCGAAAAAGCCGACGCCGAACGGCACACCGCCTAAAGGCGCCAATTACCTCTGCCGCGACGGCACGTACAGCATGGGCAACCAGGACAGCACCGCCTGCTCCGGCCACAACGGCGTCCTTAAGCCCCTTTCGAACACGCCTCCACAATAATAGTGGTCGGTAGTCGGTGGCCAGTGGTCAGCGAGTCGGTAGCCCGCACGTCAGTAAAGGCCACGCAAGGCAATTTTCAACGCAAAGACCGCAAAGGATGTAAAATGCCCCTGCACGACGCTCTCTGCGTTCAAACGATCGCTGACCACTGACCACTGGCCACTGACCACTGACAATTCAGCCCTTTGCTGCTCGCGTTTTGCAGATCGTGGTGAACGAGCCGGAGCGCAGTTCGTCGGCAGTGAGGTGCGTCATTTCGGCCGCTTCGGCCTGGGAGATGGCGCCGCAGTCGAGAGCGCGTGCGAAGAAATTTAGGAGGCCCTGGCCCGTCGCGGCGTCGTCAAATACGCTGCCGAGCGTGGTAGCCCGCGCCGCCTGATCGACAAAGTTGGCGAGCCTCGCCGAGGCCGCATCGAGGCTTTCGAAAAAGAAGGCATAAACCGCGGCGTATCGCGTCGGCAATTGCGCCGGGTGCAGGTCCCATCCCTGATAGAAACCCTGCGAGAGCGACGCCCGGCATTCGCGATAGTGTATTCGCCAGGAGCGATGAATGGCCGCACGGTTCTCGGCCTCGTCGAGTATGGTCAGATCGCCGCCGTCGTGAATCGCGAGCGGTATGACATTTGACGGTCCGTCCGAGAGCCATACGCCCGTCGATGCGAGCGACATCTGCATTATCCGCCGCGCCGCGTCGCACGCCGGATGCCCCATCCGCTGCTCAGCGGCCGTGATCCCAAGAGCCGCGGTATAGTCGTACGGGCCGAAATGGGCACCCCGCAAGCGCCCGCGCGCGGCATCAACGAGCGATGGCAGCGCAACCCGCCCGTCCGCCGCGAGGACGGCGAGCGGCGTCTCGATCATGATCTCGACCGCCAGGCCCATCGGCGGCAGTTTGAGCGTGTACTCCAACTCGTCGAGCATCTCAGCGAGCGCGGCAACCTCGGCCACGGACGACACCTTGGGCAGCGTGATCGCAAACCCCGGCGGCAGTCGGCCGGCCGTCGCCCGCACCATAGCCGTCAGAAAAAGATCGAGAGTCGCAGCAGCACGCTCGTGTGACTCAGGCGTGAGACTCTTAATGCGAATGCCGGTGAACGGCGGCAGCAGCCCTGCCTCCAGAGCCTTGGCAACCTCGCGGCCCGCGCGGACGGCGTCCGCGTCCTCTTCCGCGTCGCTGCGCGTCCCGTAGCCGTCCTCAAAGTCGATCCGCAGGTCCTCGACCGGTTCGCGGCTCAATTTTTCGATCACGCGGCGGTAGACCGCTTCGGCAAGCTTTGGGCTTATTCCGAGGACGTCGATCAGCGTCTCGGCGTCCGGAGCGTATTCGCGAAATGAGTTCTGGGCAAGCCGGCCCAATTTCGCCGCCGTGTCCGCGCGAAAGAGATGAGCGCCGCCATAAACGGTATGGACCGGCTGGCGAGACGGCATGGATTTTTGAGGATGCGGGACCGCTGCGGCAAATGAGCTTTGCAGCCGGTCAAATACGGGAGCGAGCGAATTAACGGATAGTGACCTATCCATAATTTCGATAAGTGTGGTGGGACGGGTCGGATCAATAGAGCCGCTCGCTTATCGCTCGAGCAGCTCGGCAAGACGTGCTTCCACCGCGACCCAGGAGTCGCGGCCCCGCGCGCCATTCAGTTCTTCCTGGCTAAGGGCTACCCAAGCCGACTCGGCACCCATAAAGAGATGCCCAAGCATAGGGAACGGCCTTTTCATCGCCATTCGCCGCGCCCAAACGTGCGAACCGCAACACTCGGCAAAAACATCTTCCGCTTCGTCCTGCGGCAGGCCGTTGAGCCATGCCAGTCGTTTATAGATATGTATTTGCCGCAAAGCAGGAACATCATATATCAACTTTTTTGAAAAATGGGATAAAAAACACACGATCTTGAAAAAAAATGAATGTTTTTTAGAGTCGGTCAGCGGGGACGGCATGACAAGATGCTCGATGACAAGGGTAAGAGGCCGCAGATGACGCGGATGACGCGGATCCTTATCGGCGCATTTTTCAAAGGATCTGCGTCAATCCGCGTTTATCTGCGGCTAAAACGGTCGCACGCCTTTTCAACGCCGAACGCCGAGTGGCTCAACCGAATGGCTTCCGGACTGCTTACCTTTCCATTCATATACGCTTTCCCATATATTTTATCGCACACTCACGCATCCGGAGCGTTTTGACGCATAAAGCCGGGCCATCGCGCGGCAGTTCTCAAAGACCATCGAGCTGATAAAGCCCGATGTGGGATTGACCTCGGTGAGTGCCGCCGCACGTGCGGCCTTGATCATCCATCCGGCCGCCGCGGCTGCATTTAGGTCGTAGCACGGCTCCCATTCTGGGTCGGCCGGCAAGCGGCCCTCGCCGTCCGGCATCGCTGCGTCGGCAAGCAGGCTGTCAACCTCGCCGTCCGAAACGGCCGGATCCAGTTCACACGCGATCATGCATTTGAGCTTTTCAATTGGTTCCATTTGTGTCCTTTGTTGTGACGGGCGACCCGTCGCAACTGGCCGCCCATCACTCGTCACTTGTCACTTGTCACTTGTCACTTCTTACTACGATTTGCTTGCGATGAGCATCGAGAGCGACGTCGGCCTGAGCACCTTGGCGCCGTAAACGTGCAGCCCCTTGACGGCGTCGCCGAACCGCTTTTCGGGCTTGTACGTCTGCAGGTCAAGAACCTGTTCGACATAGGTCGTCGCGATCGAGTGGCCGGCGATGATCTTGTACTTCGCCCCTGAAACGGCCGGCACGTTGTTCGATTTGAGAATGCGAAATCCGGCGGCCTCGCCGACCTCGCCGTTCGCGAGCCTCGATTCGCCCTTGACCGTCCCGGCGCGGACGAAGCGGTCGTCCTTGAGCAGCAAACCGTGAAACCATGCGGGCACGATGACAAACCGACCGTCGGTCGGCGTGTTGCTCTCGTCGAGAAGGACGCCGAGGTCCACAAGGTACTCGTACGCCGTGTCCTTGGTCGGCACCTTAGGCGTCGTCGAAGAACCGATCGTCTTGACGTCCGGAACTGCTCCGGCCATCATGCCTGCCAGGTACGTGTCTGCCTGTGCCCGCAGCGCCCACGCCGAATGCCGCATCGCCTGGTCCATGACGTTGACGTTCGTTTGGGCACGGTCCACGCTGTCGACAAAGAAATTGAAATATTTTGACTGGTCTATGAGCAGGCTCTGCTCGTCGTCGGTCAGTATCTCGGGGTCGTCGATGTCCTCGTTGCGAACGTAATCGTTGACCGTCACGTCGCCGATCGACGCGATCTTGACCGTGTTGCCGGCCTCTTTGATCTCGCCCTCGTAATCACGGTTACACACATTCGCTTGTCCGTATATGAGAGCCTCTTCCAGAGCGACGAGGAGCCTCGCCGCCCAAACTGTGGGGATGAATTCGATTGCCATATTGTTTTTCCTTTCGTTGTTTTCTGTGATCTGTCGTTTACCTGTCGCGCAGGGCCTGCTTTACCGAGGCCCAGTCGAGCTTTGCTATTTCGGCGGCGGTCATTTTGCGCAAAGCGTCCTTTGTCAGGACGGACGGCACCGCCCGGCCCGCTCCGCCGTCGATCGATACGGGCTCATTCGGTCCAAATTGCTCGGGAAACTCCCGCTGCAGCCGTTTGGCGAGCGCTTCGGCGTTGGCGACCGAGCCGTCCTCGGCGAATTGAAGGTCGCCGCGGATGGCGTCGAACAGCAGAGCCGGCGTTCGGGCCCCGCACTCACGCAGATGCGTCGTTATCATCTCGCGAGCCCGGGCCTCTCTGATCGCGGCCTTTAGCTCGCCGTTCTCGGCCTCGAGCTGCCGGACCCGTTTGTCTTCGGTTTCCGGCGGAGCCGTGTCAGGCTCCGAGTCAATCTCCGGTTTGTGCGGGCCGGCTCCCGTCTCTTTGTCAGTTTTCATAGTGTTTTGTGTCGTGTCTCAGTGTTGGGCCCTGGTCATACGCCCCGAGTCCGATCCTCCGTAACCGGCCTCGATGAGCGCCTGCTCAGACGACAGCCCGATGCGTTTTTTGAGCAGTATGTTTTCGAGAAGCTCCCGCTGAGACATCGGCGCCGGGTCTTCCCATTCGGTGATCAAACGCTCGCCCGTCCCGCGGCCCTCGACCCTGAGTGCGAACTGCATAACCTCCGCCCACGTTTGTCCGAACGCGGCCTGACGGTCGCGGATCTTCGCTAAAAATCGCGATTCGCTCCGCTTGAGGTTCTCGCCGCTGCGAAAGCCCTGCAGGTTCGGCGTGAAATAATGAAGCGGCGTGCCTGTCACCAACGCCATGTCGGTGCGGAAGCTGTCTTTGACGGCGAGAAACTGCTCGAGGTCGGCGGTGTTGAAATCGCCGAACCGCGTATCCGAGTTCTGCGACATCCAGATACGCTCGACGCCCGCTTGAAAGGGAGCGACGGCTTGACCATTCTCGTCGTATTCGACCTCGATGCCCGCGGCCCAACGCTGCCGAAAGGCCGAGTATTCCATCGCCACGAGCATGTCCAGCACCGATTTGTTCAGCCCATCCTGGATCGGCATGGCCGGTTCGAGCTCCGAGCGGCCTGGCATGCCGAGGTCTGCATTGTTCGCGAAATGAAAGACCGGCACCTGTCCGTACGGATTTGGCACCGTACCCGTGTCGTATTTCACTGCCGTTCGCAGGCCTGAGACAAACGAGACGAACTTGCCTGCTTCGGGCACGCCTTGTTCCCATGCGTCGGATGAAACGTATTTCTCGATCCGGTCCGGAAAGAACAGGTTCAGCCTGATGCGCTTGTCCGCGGTCTGCCAGCATTTGGCCGCGCGGACGATCCGGCCGGCCCGTTCGTCGTCGTAAACGACAGTGCAGCCTGCGGCTCGGTTTGGGTAGATCGCGGCGCGTCCACGCTCGTCCGGCCAAACGATGGCATACGCATCGCCGCATTTGAGGCTCTCTTTGTGGATCTCGCCTGATCGCCGGCGCATGCCGTTGTTGTTCCAGATCTCGCGCATGTCGCGGCCCGGGTCGCCGGCACGGCCGTCCGCGGTGTCGACAGAGAATCCCGTCACGCGCAGCTTGTCGCGGACCGCGTCACAGATCGCCGGACACAGGTTGAGAGCGAATTCGCGAAACAACGAGCCAAAGGTGTTGCGAAACTTTTCGGTCGCAAACGCGAGGTCCTGCTTCCCTTCGTAGTACCTCTCGGCACGGCGGTATCGCTCGCTTTGAGCACGAAGCCGGTCGACGGCTTCTTCGATGTATTGGTTCATATCGGCTCCTTTTACTTCAGGATCACGCCGGCTGCGGCGCCCAGCAGAATGTCGCCGATGCGTCGCCAGGGCGACCGGGCGCGGCGCCGGAGGCTGTCGATCAGACGCTCGTCGGCCGCGAGGGCGGCGTCCTTGGCCGCGATCGTTTCATTCTTTGCCGTGATCGTGACGCGTAGAGCTGCCGTTTCGCTCTTGCGAGTTTCAGCGAGCTCGGTGAGCATTTCCGCGGCCTGTTTTTCGCTCTCGAGCCGGGTGCGAAGGGCCGCGTTTTCGACTCCGAGCGAATCCGCCAGGACTCGTGTTGCGGCAAGGTCCGCGGCAGCCGCCGAACACGCCCGGATCAGGCCGTTTAGCGTCGGCTCACCGGCCTTGCCCGCCTGGCTGGACGGGACCGCACTGGTGGCCGACGTCGGCGAGTTGTTTGCAGAGACTGTTTGCGTCGTTTGCCCTTGGGCCCGAACGGCGGGCGCGAGCCACGCGAGCGCGAGCATTGCGAGTATCAATATTGAGTTTTTCGAGTCTTTCATCTTGTCTCCTGTTTTCGGCCGCCGTTTGTTCGAGGCGGCGTTCGAAGTATTCGGTCTTGTCACGGTATCGGGCAGATTCGATCTCCTTTTGGACCGCTGCCTTTTCGAGTTCGTCGGCGCGCGATCTTTGGGTCTCGACCGCTTTGTCCAGGCCCCGGTTCTCGACGTAAATGACCGCCGTTGCGATAAGAAGTCCGGTGATGATCAATGCCGCAAGGCCGATCGCGATGTAGATCTTCGCTTTTGTATTCATTTTGTTTGGGTGTCTCCCCGGCGGCCGCGTCGGTCGAGAAAGATCTGCAGGCAGACGTCAACGGTCTTGCCAAGGGTGAAAAAGATGACCGGCAGGATGATCGCCGATACGATAGTCACCCATGTCCGGGCCTCGATGGCCGCGAAGACGGACGTCAGTGAACTGGTCCAGGCCAGCATTATGTTCTTGATGTCGTTCATGTTTCCTCCCGGGTTTTGACAGCGGCCTCCCGGATCTTTCCCATCTCGATCTGTCGGTAGAGATAGAGGAGGGCGAGCAAGGCAGCGATGACCGCGGCGGTGATCCAGATCTCACGCGGAAGCCCCGCGAGCCAACCGAAAGCAGCCCAGGCGGCCTGCCAAAGCGTGCCAAAAATGGCGGTCCAGAGAGATTTGGCCGAGTCGGCGCGCGAAGCGATCTCCTCGGCCGCCGTTTCGAACCGATCGAGGTTTTCCGCTGTCTGCGATGCCGCCTTCCGGACACGGTCGAATGTCAATGGCCCCGGAACGTCCGGCGTTTGCGGGATCGTCGCTCCGGCTGCCCGATCGTCGGGTGAAGTCACCATTTCAGGCATTAGCCGAACGTCGTGGACCATGACCGGCAGCTTGAGGTCCCAATTTGAAATGGCGATCTGGTCCAGGAAGAAGCGTGTCCTGTACCTCGTCATCTTCAGGCGTGGGAAGCTGGCTAGCCAGAGGTGGCGGCGACGGACGTACGCGGTGATCCAGGCACGCTCATCTCGTAGATCGGCCTGAACGCCGCGGGCGACGCGGTAGAACGAACCGTGAACGAGCGAGTCGCAAAGCACCGCAAGGCTTAGGGGCTCGACGAAGCGGCATTTAACGCATAATGCGATCGCCGGAGCGAGATACCGTTCGAACGCGATCGCCTGTTGGGCCTCTCTCATCTCACGAGTCGCCGCCGCGGCCCGAAGCGCATTTCGAAACAAGTGGTTGGCGGCTATCTGCCGCAAGGATGGCGGAGAAGTGTCCTTCAACGCCGCGACACTCGCAGCAAGCGTCGCGGCCCCAGAGCTCCCGCCGTTGGCGAGGTACTTTTCAACCACAGCCGCGAGAGACCCTGAACGGTGCGTAAACTGGCAGATGCCGTACGATACGCCGGCACCGTCGTTGAGTACCACGCACGCGGCGTAATCGCCAAAAGGCCGCGAGGTCTCGAATATCCGTATGATCGCCAGTGTTTTGAGTTTGTCAGTTTCTGTAAATGTCATTTTTTGTCCTGCTTTTGCAAATACGTCTTGTCAATGCAACAATCTATCTGCTAATATGAAACAACCGGACGAATCGAGGCGGCTCTTATACGCTGACTTGGGGCCGCCTCAGTGCTGTTTTCGCCCGGTAATTCGATCGTACGGAGAACGGGGTCAAAAAGGAATACGCATTCTTATGCTCGTAAAGGCATTTACAACATTTACGCTTTTTATGCCGTCTTCCGATCTCGACCGTAAGCTTCCAGAGACGATCGACTGCCGACACCACAGAGCCATAGACAAAACATACACTCAAGATGATGAATACCACGAAACGCTTGTTGGATATCTCTCCACGACCGGTCCTTCGACTCAGCGAGATCGACCGGCTCATCAGAAAGCACCGCATACTGGTCCCGGCACCTTCACGACCGACATTGATAACGCTCTGCCTCGAAGGCGTCTTTGAAACCGTCGGCAACCGCCCGACGACGTTCGGGTGGCTCGTTTACGAGGAATCGTTCCTAAAATGGGTCCAAGATCTTGGAAAATGAAGCCTGTTCGTCGTGTGCTTTCGAGTGCGCTAAATACCTTTTGACAAAGGAGCGTGCTGACCGTTAACTTGTAACTGGCGCAGCAGTTTGTGCGTCAAGGGATAAATGTTTGCTCTTCGCAGGAAAGCCACACACGAATTCGGCCCGGTGTCGGTTGCGGACGACCGCGATATCGATATCGCCAGGCTCCGGCACGAGTCCCGTCAGGGGCTGTGGACCGAAGGCCTTCGGCTGCTTCGGGATATATTTCTTATCGTCGTGGTCTTTATACTGTTCGGAGTTTTCTTCGTCCAGCCTGTGGTTGTCGAAGGAACATCCATGCTGCCACAGCTACACGACGGCGAACGCCTGCTGGTCAACAAGCTTGTTTATTACAAGATCAAGAGCATCAGCTGGGGCCACATCGAGCGCGGAGACATCGTCGTTTTTTGGTTCCCGAACGACCCTGACAAGAGCTACGTTAAGCGTGTGATCGGCCTGCCGGGCGAGATGGTCGAAATCCGCAACGGACGGGTGTTCGTCAACGGCACCGAGTTGAACGAGGACTACCTGGACATCGAACACAATCAGTCGCTGCCGAGCATGGCGCCGAAACGCGTCGAAGAGCATCATTACTTTGTAATGGGCGACAATCGCGATAATTCTTCCGACTCGCGCTACTGGGGCCTCGTTCCCGAAAAGTATATCTACGGCAAGGCGTTCTTCCGTTACTGGAAGCCGTCGAGCATCGGGTTTCTCGAACACGGCACGTACGATCAGGGCGTGCCGCCGCCTCCGAACGCCATCAAGAACGACATCCCTCGGGACGACGATGAACGGTGATCACCGCGATGTCTCCGCGAAAGGCGAGTTATTCAAAACTGCCCGTGGTCACTTGAGATCACGGCATTTTTTTCATGTGTGCTTCGTGATAGAGGGTGTGGGTACGGTAAAATATTTGATCTTGAAGAATTATGGCCGAGGCTCTCTTAGTACTTGAAGACGGACGCAGTTTTCGCGGCACTTCATTCGGCGCGGAAGGTGAATCGTTCGGAGAGATAGTGTTCAACACTTCGATGTCAGGCTATCAGGAGATCCTGACCGATCCGAGCTATGCCGGGCAGATCGTGTGCATGACATACCCGCTCATCGGCAACTACGGGGTCAATGATGATGATCCCGAGTCTCGGCGGCCGTGGGTCGAAGGGTTTGTCGTCCGCGAAGCGAGCCGCGTGGCTTCGAACTTCCGCTCGACACGATCTCTGCAAGACTATTTAAAAGAAAACAAGATCGTCGGTCTAGAGCACATCGACACCCGTTCGCTGGTACGTCATATTCGGGATAAAGGAGCCATGCGTGCCGGGATCTCAACCGTTGAGTCTGATACCGATAAGCTGCTGGAGCGAGTGCTGGCATCGCCGGAAATGGCAAACCGCGAACTTGCCAGCAAGGTTACAGTTTCTGAGTCGTTCGCATACAGGGCGGAATCGGGGGATGTTGGGAGTGTGCCGGCCGTGGACCCTAAATATCATGTGGTAGCCTTCGACTTCGGGGTCAAGACCAACAGCCTCCGCGAATTTACGAAATTTGGCTGCAGGATCACGGTCGTCCGGTCCGACACGACCGCTGACGAGGTGATGGCGCTCAAACCTGATGGCATCTTTTTGTCCAACGGACCCGGCGACCCTGCCTCCATGGCCGCGGTCGTCGAAGAGATCAAAAAGCTCGCCGCAAGCGAGACGCCGATGTTCGGCATTTGTCTCGGCCACCAGCTCATTGGCGAAGCGTTTGGCGGCACCACGTACAAGCTCAAATTCGGCCATCGCGGCGGCAACCAGCCGATCAAGGATCTGACGACCGGTAAGGTCGAGATCGCGTCTCACAACCACGGATTTGCCGTCGCCGCCGACAGCCTGCCCGCTGACGTCGAGATCACACACATCAATCTCAACGACAAAACCGTCGCCGGTCTTCGGCACAAGACCTTACCTGTTTTCTCGGTCCAATATCATCCCGAGTCGGCGCCGGGGCCGCACGATTCGGAATACTTGTTCGAGCGATTCGTCGCGTCTATGGATCGCTGAGCCGCGTGTTCAAGGATCGCCGCTGGAGACCGCTCCGTCGTCGTTATTGACCGCGAGCAGCGGCTAGTCGAGTCCGAGACGTTTGTTCGCCTCTTCGTCGAACTTGTCCTTGTCCACTTCCTCGATGCTGAGCCTTTCTTTGGCGACCTTTGTGGTCTTTGTCGTCGTCCTCTTGCCTTTTCCGGTGGTGGTGATGCGTGTGCCGGTCAGGTAATTAGTGCTCTCTGCCGCCACGCTGCCCTCGGCGCGGTCGCGGCTCGAAAAATCGAAACCGATCAGGATGAACATCTCCGGCTGGGCGTCATACCGGAACCGGAACGTCATGTCGGTGACCCAACGCGAGCCGTAATCCTGCTCGACGATGATCACGCCTTTTGATATCGAAACGTTTGCCGGCGCCTCTCCGACGCCGTAAAATGCACCGCCGCATCCTGTGCATTGCAGCACTTTGTCGGTGACCGCCGCCTTGCGAAATTTGCCGTCCTTTGCGGTAAAAACGATGACCATAGCCCGGTCGCGGCTGTTCGAGGCTCCGTCCTTGTCAGCCGCGGGCTTGTCTTCGATGAGTTTAAGCACATGGTCGGCGACGCCGTCCTGATCGAGATCGCCAGCCACGTCTTCTTCTATCTTCCATCCGGCTGGGACAAAACCGCTGAGTTTAGCCGCGGTCGCGGGTACCTTTGATGCGTCGAACTGCGAGGCTTCGTCTTGCGCGTTCGCCGAATTCGTGGCAAATAATACCAGCCCGGCGATCAGCGCTCCCGCTGCCATTAGTCTGGTTAACATATGTATCCTGGTCACTTAGATGCTCCTTGGTTTACTACGTCAGTGGCGTGCTACTTCCGGCCACCGGCGACTGATGTTTACAAATTGTGTCGATATTTTTGAGGCCGACCGGCGTCACAGACGCCAACTATGCGGACCATTGCACTTTAGCAAAAAGCACCCGAGTCTGTCTA
>JBGAVC010000064.1:0-10626 GCA_044228265.1 Pyrinomonadaceae bacterium | reverse complement strand
GTTCTAAATACGATCAGGGCGTATCGGTCCTTTTCTTACGATCAAACTTGAGCTGCCTCAGTGCGGTGCCCGTCCACTCGAAATAGTAAATGCCGCAACGGGCATTGGCCCGCTCGAGATCGCCTCCTTTGAAGCCGTAGAGCAACAGAAGACGGCTGTCGTTTTTGTACTCGAACGGCCCATCTCTTTCCGGCAATTCGCAGAAGCCGAATCCGACGCCTTGCATCTCTTTTGGAAAATAAACGCGGCCCGTGCGGGCGTCAATGATCGCGTTCTCCGAACAATTGGTACCGCATCCCCAACCTGTGAACACGTAGTGGCCGGCAAAATTCACGCCTTCCTTCGCGGCATTTCGCAGGTTCGTACGGAACATTCTGGCATTCTTATGGCTCTTCAGATCGACTTGTATGTTCCTTATTCTCTCAACCCTTGCTGAATATTGTCTGAATGTGGGGGTCCTGGTCTGGGCGCTCACGGTTGCAGATGTGGCCGCAAGCGTCAGAGCCAACAATAGATGTTTGGTCATCATTCGATCTCCTTTTGTTCGTTTTGGATAATTTTGGCTCCGGCTTCAGCCTGTTGTAGCGAGTGCTGCTGCCTCTTTCCGGGCAGCGACCAGAGCTGGCATGTCATTGTCAGCGTCTTTCCAAAGCTCGAAGAATTTCTCGTATTCGATCCGATCCTGCGTGGCCCTCGCTTTCCCAAGCTGGGCTAACGGGTAAACGGACGAAAGAGGTGCCTCACCGCGCGCTTCCATTATGCGGTTGAATTCGCCGGCAGCCAACGCGGTCTTTCCGGCCTTTAGGTACGCCAGGCCTCGCAGGTATTGCGGAAGAAATTCGGCCGCACTTTCGAACCGTCGCGTCGATTCGAGCTCGCTGATCGTTTCGCGGTACCTTTGCTGCTGAAGAAAGCTCGCTGCCTTGATCAGCGGCAGCCAAAGTTCGCTAAGTAACGTATCGTTAGGACGCTCTGCCTTGAGCTCGTCGGCAAGCCAAACGGCGTAACCCGTCTGCCCCACAAATGCCATCGCAAGGGCGGCTCGCGTGACCACTTCCTTGCCCCGCTCCAGGTTCAGGGCCTTGTTCGTCTGGGTTTTGAGAAGTGAACGCAGTTGGACAGCCTCTTGACCGGGCACGCCGGTCGAAGAACTCCAAAAAACTACCCTCAGAGCGTGTTCGGCAGCGTATTGTGCGGCCACCTCTTTAGCCTCGCTTCGAGTCGCCACTTCGATCGCCCTTCGGGAGAGTTCCTGCTCGGCCCGCCATTGACCCTTAAATCCGGCGGCTCCCGTCTGCAGGTCCAGGCCCAGATACTCGTCGATCCTACCACCGAACCACTTCAAGTTCTCGTTCATCGCCGCCAAATCGTTCTCGACGAAAGCGGCCTTAAACAGGAACTGGTGGAAATAGTAACTGTCGCATTGACGATCGAACGCGTTAATACATGTCTCTTTGACCTCGCCAAAGCGGCCGAGCGACATCAGCGGCTCGGCTAGATTCACGTAACCTGTGGCGTAGTCGGGATCGAGCCGCAAAGCCTCGCGGGCGACGGCCGCCGCCTTTTCGGATTGGCCGATCTTTTCATAGATGTCGGACAAGCCGATGAGCGGCATGTTATCGAGCGGATACGTGCTCTTCCACTGCTCAAGAGCTTCGATCGCCTTTTCCAGTTCGCCGGTGACGTACAAAAAGTAGAAATAAGTGATGCGAAGTTTCTCATTTTCGCTTACCGCGTCTCGCAGCTCGTAGGCCCGCATCATCATCTCGGAAGCGAGTTTCCATTGGTCGGTGTTGCCGTAGGTTGCCGCAAGAGAAACGTATGCTTGAGCAAATTTCGGATCGATGTCAAGAGCCTTCTTAAAGAACGGTACGGCTTCGAGCTGTTTGCCCTTAAAGTGCTGGTCGCGGGCCAACGAAAAGAGCTTCAGCGCGTCAAGCGATGAAGTTGTGTAATCAAGCGGCCGGTTGAACTTCTCGATCGAGCTGAGGCTTTCCCCCAGCTTTTCGCGCATTCCGGTGGCAACTTTACCGACGGCGTTCAGAATGTCTTCGCGCGTCTTCGCTTGTTCCATTTCGCGGCCCAGGCTTTCTCCCGTTTTGGCGTTGATCGCTTCGAGGGTTATGACGTAAACCGATCCGAAACTCGAGATGCCGGCTGTCAGGTATGCCTTAAGGTTCATCCGCAGGCAGAGCTCTTCGCCCAGCAGTCTGGTGACACGCTCGACCGGAGACCGCCCCATCAACCGCAGTGTCTGGCTGACTTTGACATCCGAAACAACATCAAGGAACGGCGACTGGGCGAGCGAAAACGCCAGGGCGGTCTTGAGCGTCTGATCGAAGATCTCTTCGCCGGTCAGGTTTTCAAATTCGGTCAACAGGAGAGAGTCTTTTACGCCGCCGGTATTCGTAGTAAAACGCCGCTCGGATGTATCGCGGCGCGCCGGCGAAGCCGTTCTATCGAGCTTCGCCTCGATCTGCATCTCGTCTCTAAGCTTTTTGAGGTCGTTGGCCAGGTCCCTTGCTGTCGCATAGCGCTCGTTGCGGTCCCTTTTGAGCATCCTGGCGACGATCCGATGGAGTTCGCCGGGCAAGTCGGGGGCGAGGGTTTCAAGCGGCACAGGTTCGGCATTTATGACCGCCGCGAAGACGTCCATATCGGTATCGCCGAAAAACGGCAACCGGCCCGAAAGAAGCTCGTAAAGGACCGAACCGAAGCTGAATATATCTGAGCGCGCGTCGGTCGGTTTGCCGCGTGCCTGTTCCGGCGACATATACGCCGCCGTTCCCATAACTACGCCCGGATTGGTTTTGACAAACCTGACGGTAGCTGCATCCGCCAGGGCACCAGGAGCCGCAGCCTGCGATTCGGCGGCGACGAGCTTTGCAAGGCCGAAATCGAGGACCTTAACGTACCCGTCAGGCCGGACCATGATGTTCTCGGGCTTGACGTCGCGGTGAATTATCCCGGCAGTATGCGCAGCCGATAACGCGTCGGCGGTCTGTATCGCGATCGAGAGGACCTCGTCGAACGACATCTTTCCGGCCTTGATCCGTTCACGCAGTGTTTTCCCTTCCACAAACTCCACTGCCATGAAATGATCGCCGTGAGTTTCGCCGATCTCGTAAACGGTGATTATATTAGGATGGTTCAGCGCCGACGCCGCCTTGGCTTCCTGGACGAAACGGGCCAGGCGGTCCGAATTCGAGGCAAAGTTGGCTGAAAGGAATTTGATGGCGACCTTGCGATCGAGCCTGGTGTCCCGGGCAAGAAAGACCTCGCCCATGCCACCTGAGCCGATCTTGGAGAGCATTTCATAATGTGCGAATGATTCGCGCATCGGGGTGACGAGAATTCTTGATTTCGAGTTAAGTTTGCCCTTTTGAGGTGGTTACAGTCAACTATTTTTGGATGGAGAGCTTGCACCACCCCGACGTGCCGAAAAGACGTCAACGCAAAAAGTGGCGCCGTTCCGCAATGGAAACAGCGCCATGCCTTTCGTCGCTAAATTATTCGATCAGCGTCCGATGCCAAATATATAGGGAGCGATGATCAAACTTACGATCGACATCAGCTTGATCAGGATGTTCATCGACGGCCCCGAGGTGTCTTTGAAAGGGTCACCGACCGTATCGCCGGTTACGGACGCTTTGTGCGGCTCGCTCTTTTTATAGAACATCTCGCCGTCTATCTCTACACCAGATTCGAACGACTTTTTGGCGTTGTCCCATGCACCGCCCGCGTTGGATTGGAACATACCCATCAGCACGCCTGAGACGGTAACGCCTGCGAGCAAGCCGCCGAGGACCTCGGGCCCAAAGATAAAACCGACGACGACGGGCGTGATGAGGGCGATAGCACCCGGCTTGATCATCTCGCGGATCGAGGCGTTGGTTGATATAGCGACGCATTTTTCATACTCGGGCTCAGCCTTGTACTCCATTATTCCGGGGATCTCGCGGAACTGTCGCCGCACCTCGTTCACCATGTCCATCGCGGCGCGTCCCACAGCCTGGATGCACAGGGCGGAGAAGATGAACGGTATCATGCCGCCTACAAAGAGGCCGGCGAGAACGTTTGCCTTGTAGATGTCGATACGGTCGATGCCAGCAATGCCAACAAAGGCGGCGAAAAGCGCAAGTGCGGTCAATGCCGCCGAGGCGATAGCGAACCCCTTGCCGGTGGCCGCGGTTGTATTGCCGACGGCGTCGAGCTTGTCCGTGCGTTCGCGTACCTCGGGGGGCAATTGGCTCATCTCGGCAATACCGCCGGCATTGTCCGCGATCGGACCAAAAGCGTCGATCGAGAGCTGCATCGCCGTCGTCGCCATCATGCCCGCCGCGGCAACAGCTACTCCGTAAAGCCCCGCGAAATAGTATGAGGCCATGATACCGGCGGCAAGCGTGATTATCGGGATCACCGTTGATTTCATTCCGACGGCGAGGCCGGCAATGATGTTCGTTGCGTGGCCTGTCGACGACTGCCTGACGATAGAGAGAACCGGCGCTTTGCCCATCGATGTGTAGTATTCAGTAACGAAGCTCATGATCGCACCGACCGCGTTGCCGACGACGATGGCCCAAAAAACGTCCATCTTCGTAAACGTGATCGACCGCAGAGTGATCGGCCCGTTCGGCAGGATGAGCGCAATTGCAATATATGAACCGATCACGGTCAATATGATCGAGCTCCAGTTCCCCAGGTTCAACGCACGCTGCACCGACGAGTTATCATTCGAGATCCTGACAAAAAACGTGCCGACTATCGAGAATATCAATCCCAGTCCGCATATCACCATCGGCAGCACGACCGGAGACAAACCGCCCATTGTGTCCGTAATGCGGATCTCCTGTCCGAGCACCATCGTCGCGAGGATGGTCGCGACGTATGAGCCAAAAAGGTCTGCTCCCATACCGGCCACGTCGCCAACATTGTCGCCGACATTGTCGGCGATCGTCGCGGGATTGCGAACGTCGTCCTCGGGAATGCCAGCCTCGACCTTGCCTACGAGGTCCGCCCCAACGTCGGCCGCCTTTGTATAGATGCCGCCGCCCACGCGTGAAAAAAGGGCGATCGATTCGGCGCCGAGCGAGAATCCAGTCAGCACTTCGATAGCCGTCCTGACGTTTTCGGCCGCCAGATCGGGAGCAAATATCTTAAGAAGAACGATGAACAATCCGCCGAGTCCAAGAACTGCGAGGCTCGCGACGCCGATGCCCATAACGCTGCCGCCGGTGAACGAGACTTTCAAGGCCTGCTTCAGGCTGGAACGCGCCGCCTGCGTAGTGCGGACATTTGCCTTGGTCGCGACCTTCATTCCGATGTATCCAGCTGTCGCCGAAAACACGGCGCCTATCAGGAACGCGATGCAGATCACCCAGCTTGAGTGGATGGCACGTCCGTTGATTTCATGGACGGTGCCCGAATATGCGAGAAGCGCTGCCGTAAACACGGCAAAAATGGCGAGTATCCGCCACTCGGCCTTCAGGAACGCCATCGCGCCGTCGGCGATGTGCTTGGCGAGATCCTGCATGTTCTTATCGCCAGCGTCCTGCTTGCTGATCCAGGCCGACTTGACCGCCATGACGATCAGCCCGACGACGCCCAGGCTCGGCGCCAGATAAATCACGTAGTTATTCATATATCGTTATCGATAGAGTCCGCCGCCCGTCCGAAGGTTTTTCTTTGATGGTTTTCTGCTTCGCTGCTCAGGATGGACCGACTTATCAAATCTCTCTTAAATATCAAAATTACCGATTATCCGGTAAATGTCGGATTTATTCAACGAGAGACGGCGAGTTGTCGCCGCAGCGGGAGCCGAGCAGGTTTGGAAATTGTCTGATCCTGGGACGTTCAGTCTAGTCGCATCGCCATTGGCCGTTTATGCGTTTAGCGAAAGCTCCGTCCGTGCCGGCCTGGCCCTGTGAGCAAACTGAGCCTTTCCTGCAGTCCTTGCAATAGACGAGAGCACCGTCCAGGACCGGCGGTCTTCCGTCGCCGCCCGCGGCCCATTTCGTGATGTCGGCGAACGAGATGTTCGGATCGAGCTGCATCAAGCCGTCGGTGATCGCGACGTTGTAACCGAAGCTGTTCGCGCGCCCTTCGATGCGATTCACACCCGAGCCTTCGGGCAAGCGCCCGGTCTGGAACATCATTCGGCCTCCGTCAAAATTGGGCCTCGCAAGCATATTTCCGGCCTTGTCCTTGCACAGGCCGCCAAGGATATTTGGATCGTAGCAGAACCGGTCGCCGGTCGAAGTTATGGTAACTGTCGGATCGGCCTGGACGGTATTTGGCCCGAAAAAGTTGGCGCTCGAGATAAAATTAAGAGCTCCGTGCAGCTCGATAGGGTCGCCGAATATGCTGCCGGCCATCATTATCATTAGGTTGCGAATGCTTCCAGCCGGGTTGGTGTAAATACTGCGTTTTCCGCGTTCGGCACCCGAATTTATTATCGTCATCGTGCCGATCGTGTCTATGTAGATAAATGTCCCTCCCATGCCGGCGCCATAATCATAACCGCCGCCAAAGGTCTGCTCGATCAAGACAGAGCCTCCCTTCTGGACATGAATGCCGTCACCCGGTGGATTCGCTGAGCTGTATGCAAAGAAAGAGTTTGTGATCTTCCAATCGGTATTGTAGGTGTCTATCCAGATCCCGGTGCGGTTGTTGAGGAATAAGCCATGATCCACCCGGACATAATCGAACTGCCACCCAAAGCAGACCTGGTCTGCCGGGTTGCACGCGTCGTCGTTTGCGTTGTGAACGTAAATACCGCGATCGAGATTTTGAAAGGTTACGTTCTCGAACCGGAAAACCTGGCTTGTGTTCGCCTCTTCCAGTCCCATGTTCCCTTTTCTGATCCATTTCCCCATCGCCTCGATCCCGTAGTCACCGGTCGGATCTCGTTTGGCTTCGCCGTACAGCGCGGAATTCCCCAGTAACTCGAGGTCACTGACGGAAACCTGGTTGGTGCAGCCGCCGATCCGGAAAATTGTCTGGTTTGGATGACGGACGCGGATCCGCGTCGGGCCGAACCGGTCAGGAAAATTTGTGGACGGAATCGATGCTTTGGCACCCGCGCCGACGATATTGATGCCGGTCGGCAGCGTTATCGCCTTGTAACCCGGGTCGCGAGTGTTTCCGTCGGTCGTCCCTACTACGTAGTCGCCGTCGGGGAACCGCAGGGTCCCGCCCTGCCGTGCCGCCACGAACGCTACGGCGTTTTTGATCGTCTTTGTGTAATCGGCAGGTTCGCCGAACGAATATTTTCCGTCAGACGTTCGGCTCACTGGCCGAAAATCCTTGACATTGTAGAATCCGGTATCTTTAGTGATCGGATACCAAAGGTACGAGACGCCCGTCGTTAGCCTGATCTCGTACATCGGTTCAGGCCCCTCAAAACACCATCGACCGTCACCATTGGCCGCTACGTTGGTCGCGGTCCGCATCGTGCTGCCGCCGCATGGCGATAGCCCGGTTGCCCGCTTTGCCTGGTCTGTACCCGCAACAAAGACCTCGATCGAGTTGCCGGCTCCGACACCGGGAAGGTATCTGATCGGGCACGCACCGCCGCTGTCAGCCTCGACCGTGAATGAGTAACCCTCAAACTTGTTCTGGCCAAAGGCGGCGACGACAAGAAGTAGAACGATCGTTAGACAAATGAAGGATCGATATCTGTTGTGCATCGGTTTGGAAACTCCCGAAAATTGGTTTGCCGTTATTGCCCGGATAAAGGCCGTAAACGAGGCTTTTTGTTATACTAACCGAAATCCGGTCGGCCAGCATTTTTCGTAAGATGACATCCATCGAGGTCAAGTCACACTCACGTGAAGAAATGATCGATATTACGGACGAGGCGGCCCGGTACGTCCGTGAACACTCAACGAAAGAGGGCGTTTGTGTGGTCTTTACCGCCGTCTCATACCGCAATACGAACCGAATTTTAGGCATTTCGAGCACAATTCCGACGCACACATAAAATCGTCATTGGTCGGCTCGAGCGTCACAGTTCCATTCGAAAATGGAAAGCTGCTGCTCGGCCGCTGGCAGGGCATCTACTTGTGCGAGTTCGACGGGCCGCGGGAGCGTATCGTCTTGATTAGGTTCTTAGGTTGAAATTCGGTAGATGCCTGCAAGCTGTAGAATTCGATAGGGGCTCGGTTGAGATACTTTCTGACTCTGATTTCATCCTACTGCTATGCTAACTCGTCTAAAGATCGCCAGCTTCGTTGCACTCTATGTCGTTTTCGTTTCGTCCGCGACGTCACAAATCAACAAAACTTCTTCTCCTTTACTTGCGGAACTTAGGGTCCCTGATCGTGTCCAGTCGCTCGCCTTTTCCCCGGACGGAAAGTTACTCGCTGCAGGTTACGGCTGGTCTGGAGGTGGTATCAGAATTTGGAGTGTCGCCGACAGGACGGTGATTACTGATCTGGCCGTAGGAAAGGATGAGAGCGACTTCGTTGTTCAGGCGATTGCGTTTTCAAATGATGGAAAGCTTTTGGCTGGCGCAAATTGGAAAGGCGACATAACCCTTTGGAGCGTTGGCGCTTGGAAATCTCCCAGGGTAATGCTTAGGGGACAGAAGGACCCGAAAACCCTCGGATTCTCGCCGGACTCATCATTGTTAGCTATCGCGACCGAACATTCAGTTGTGGTTTACGACCTTCGATCTGGCAAATACGAGTTACTTGTGAAAAGTCAGAAACCATTTGACGTCGTTAGCGCGGCCTTTCGCGGCAAATCGTTACTTATTTTCCGTGGGGATAAGATTCAGAAGTGGGATATCGAAGCCAAAAAATTGACAAACTTTCTGGAGGAAACCGCCAGTAGCTTTTTCGGCACTATATCTTCGGACGGCGATTATCTTGTCGCCGGTGGCGGAGGATGGATGGGCGAGAAGAAAGTCGAGATATGGAATCTGAAAAACCGTGAACGCCTTAGGGATCTAACTAATTTCAAAGGAGGACTATACGCAACTGCTCTTTCCAAAAACGACAAGTTAGTTGCGTTTTCAGGAGGTGGGTACGGATCGGGCGGTTATTTAACGCTTTGGGATATCTCGACAATGAGAGAACTCGGGTATGTCTCGTATGGTGATATGCCGATGCAGGCGATAGCGTTCGGCCCTAATGATTCGGTGGTCGCTGTCGGAAGCGATAACGGCAAGGTCTTACTTTATGACCCGGCTAAGATTCGTGGCCCTGAGATAGCTAAACAAAGTCATCAACTTTGCGGCGAAATTTTGAAAGAAAAAAACAAGACATACATCGTCCCGCTTTCAAAAGTTCCCCAGCCAATGCATCTCGATTTTAGTTGGGCGTGGAAGGAAGAAATTCTTAATGATGGTGTTCTCGATGAACTCAGTGGAATCCCCGCAGTTCTCGATGATTGGAGTTTGGTGACTTCATCGACGGGAAGCAAGATCAAGATTGACCAATTTCGGAAGCTGCGAAAGGAAGGTTCCGAAGACTCGAACGACTATATAATTTTTGGCGAGGTCCACAATCCTGGCTGGGACGAAGGAACACTAATTAAGATTTACAGCAACGGTGATTTCGTGGCAGCTAGTAACGGGTCTGGGACATGCCGCGCATTTGGTTCGCTGGACGTACTGAAAACTGACTTCAAAACTGTAAAAGAAAGGTTGATCAACGAAGGCTTGCTAACAATCGCTCGCGAACCGCTGACCCTCGGCGCAGATCATTATGGAACAGTTTTCATAGAAATCGTTTCGGATGGTAAACCAGAATTGAGAACAAACGCGGATGATATCCGTAAATTGATGGCGAACGGCGGGAAATCGGCAAAGCGCGAGGCATTCAACCAGCTATATCTAAGAGAAAAACCTTTTGTTGAATCACTCATCCGTGTCGGTAACAGTAGGTAGCTCGAAAATTGACCTTCCCGAAACGATATGACCGCAGGATATTCCGGCACTCCGTTGGCGAAGAAATTGGGAATCAAGAGCGGCTTTAAGATGTTGACGTTCAACGCGCCGGACAATTATGCCGAACTAATGGCTCCATTACCGGATGGCGTTTCGGTCTCCGATTCGACGGCGGGCGGGGCGGATCTCGTTCACGTGTTTACAAACAGCCGCGACGAACTACGAAGGTTATTGGCCGAGAACAGTAAGGTCATCAAACAAAACGGTTCGATCTGGGTCTCGTGGTATAAAAAGGCGGCCAAACTGCCGACCGAAATCACCGAGGACGCCGTTCGCGAGGCCGCATTTCCGCTAGGCCTCGTGGATGTCAAGGTCTGTGCGGTCGATGAAAAATGGTCGGGCCTTAAGCTAGTGATACGAAAAGAAAATCGTATATAATAACGACCTCTAAACTAAGAAGGGAGAATCGAGCGATGCCGACGATAGATCCGTGGGTTGACGAATATATCGACCGATCGGCCGAGTTCGCGAAGCCGATCCTGCGGCACATCCGCGAGGTAGTGCACAAAGCATGCCCAGAGGTTGTCGAGACCAAAAAGTGGAGCTTTCCACACTTCGACTACAAAGGAATGCTGTGCAGCATGGCCGCGTTCAAGGAACACTGTGCATTTGGGTTTTGGAAGCAGTCGCTCCTCGATCAATCGGTCCTGCCGGCCGAGAAGACCGCGATGGGC